>DLMJ01000040.1 GCA_002479255.1 Candidatus Binatus soli
AGCGCGACTGCAACCGCCACGCCAAGCCCGAGCCCGTCGGCAAGCCCGACTGCAACGGCAACCGCAACGGTAACCGCCACGCCAAGCCCGAGCCCGTCGGCAAGCCCGAGCCCGTCGGCAAGCCCGACTGCAACGGCAACCGTGACTGTAACCGCCACGCCGAGCCCGAGCCCGTCGGCAAGCCCGAGCCCGTCGGCAACCTCGACCTCGACGGCGACTGCGACCAAGACTGCAACTGCAACGCCAACCTCGACGGGAACGGCAACCTCGACGGCAACCTCGACTTCGGGGGGGCCAACGGCAACGCCGACGCCGGGAGTGGAGGCGGGCAGCATCCTGGTGGCGGGCGGCGATCTGGGCGGCAAGCTGGGAAATCTCCTCAACTTGGCGACTTCGACGGTGTCGAGCGCGACCGCGCAGGTCTTCAACGCAAACGCCAGCACTCCCGCCTTCCTGCTGGTGAGCCCGCTCAACACCGCGCGCGAGTCTGGCGCGACAGTGGTGCTGCTCACCGGGCAGACCCTGATCGTGGGCGGTTCGGACTGCGTGGGTGGGGTGGGGTCCGCGTTTGGCGGCGAGACCGGTGGCTTCACGTGCAACGCGCTGCAGACGGCGGAGTTGTACACCGAGAGCGCTTCGGGGGGGACGTTCAAGTACGCTGGTACGTCGTTTGGCGCCAACCCCGGCGGCATGATGACGACCGCGCGCAGCGGGCCGACCGCAACCCTGATCTCGGGCTGCGATTGCGACTTGGACGGCGATGTGCTGATCGTGGGCGGCTCGACCGGCAGCTCGTACCTGGCGACCTCCACGCCGTCTGGAGCGCCGAGCATGACCGCGCTCAATACGGCGGAGTTGTACGACCCGACGACCGACACCTTCACGGCGGTAACTGCGCCGATTCCGGGATGCCCGGCGGGAGAGGACATTATCTCGACGCCGCCATGCACCGGCAAGCTCGCTTCGGTTTGCGCTCTGCCCGCAATCGTGAGTCCGATTACGTCGGTAAGTGAAAGCGGGACAACTGTAACCGTCACCAGCCCGGCGAACCCGCCCGGCCTTACCATCGGCAGCAGCGTTGCAGTTTCCGGCGTTGGAGCTGCCGGGGCAAGCATTCCCGCATACAACAATGTCTTCATCGTAACCGGAATTCCCTCGGGCACGACGTTCACCTTCTCGGAACCCTCCACAGTAACAGGATTGGCCACCGGGACAGGCGGACTTGCCCAAGCCGGGAACATTTTGACGACAACTGAAAGCGGAACAACTGTAACCGCCACCACCACAGTGAATCCGGTCAGCCTGGGCCTGATCGTTGGTGACTTGGTGTCAGTCACCGGCGTGAGCGTTGTGGGCTACGACGGCCCCTTCGTCGTAACCGCCATTCCATCGAGCACCTCGTTCCAATACACCCCAGCTGGGTCTCTAAGTGCGATTACCTCTGCATCCGAAAGCGGAACAACCGTAACGATCACCAGCGTCGCGAATCCGGCTGGCCTGAAAGTTGGTAACGAGGTTGTAATTAGCGGCGTAAGCGTTGCGGGATACAACGGAACCTTCACCGTAACCGAAATTGGTACCGGCCTCACCACGTTCCAATACACGGCCGCCTCAGGGTTGACCGCTGGGACGGGTGGAGCGGCTGCAGCCATCGCGGAAGGATTGGCCGCTGGGCAAGGTGGAACGGCAGCAGGCCAAACTTATGAGTGCGGCATGGTGGACCAGGGCGCAGCGCTGATCCCGAACGACGGCGGCCAGGTGCTGCTGGCGGGCGGCGACTTGGTGACGTTCCTTGGCGAATCGTCGAACCTGTCGTTCATCTTCAACCCGGTTACGCAGACCTTCGCGGGCACCGGGAACCTGAATACCCCGCGCGAGGAGTTCACGCTGGTGCCGATGGATCCGTCCGTGGTTAAAGGTGCGCTGTCCGGCGACGTGGTCGCGTTTGGCGGCATCGAGGCTAATAGCGCCGTCTGCTCCGTCGCGGGAGATATCGTTGCGACCACGCTCAATACGGCGGAAGTGTTCAACCCGGGCACGGGGACCTGGAGCGTGCCGGCCAGCAAAATGGGAGTGAAACGCGCGGGCGCGGCGACACTGATAGAGGCCGGCCCCCTCGCGGGCGAAGTGATCCTGCCCGGCGGCGTGGACGTCGAGGCGGGCACGCTGCCTATAACCTGCTCGGGCGTCACAAACCTGGTACAGGCGGCGACGACTGAGACCGACCTGTACAATCCGGGCTCGGGAACGGGCGGCACCTTCACCTCGAGCACCTCGCTCGCGACCGGAAATCTCAATCAGGCGCGCGAAGGCCAGGGCCAGGGCGTAATCGGAGTGGGGACCGACGAGACCGAAGTAATGGTAATCGGCGGCGCGTGCACTCTTACGCCACCGAGCCTGCAGTCGGTGGCCATCGGCACCTCAACTGCGAAGGTCTACTGCGACCCCGTCGCGCAGGCCGATTACTCGGAGATCTACAGCCAGTCGACCAAGACCTGGACGGTCGGCCCGGCCCCGGCCACCGGCTTCACTCCGGCCAACATTTCGGAATATGCGGTGCTGCCATAGCCGGGCGCCTCGAAACAGACTGACCTAACCGGCAACGCCGGCCCCCCAAAAGGGGGGCCGGCGTTGTTGCATCCGGACCGAAAGAAAGATCGAGAGAGCATTGGTAAAACCGCGACACTCTTCGGATTCCGCTTCATCAGAATCCGCTCGGCCCGTTGGTGATGCCGGCGAAGCGTCCGCCTTTCCCTTCAAAGGAATCGACGCGGCGATACTCGCGCTCATCCTCGGGGTTGCGCTGCTCCTGATCGCGGGTACGGGATTTGCCAACGGAGAGGAATTGTGGCCGATGCCCGACGCGGTTGAATACGCGGCGATCGCGGTAAACCTGGATCGCGGCCTGGGCCCGGTGCTCCATTTCGGGGGATATTCTTATCCGTGCCGCTATACGATCGGTTATCCGCTCATCCTCGCCGCGGCGTATCCGCTTCTGGGCCATAGGCCCGAGCGGCTTTGCCTGGTTACCGCTCTGACGGCATTGGTCGCGATAGCCGGGCTTTACATTCTGACCCTGTGGGCGTTCGACCGGCCAAGCGCGATTTTGGCCGGGTTGCTGCTGGCTACATCGCCGCATTTTCTCGGGCTTTCCACCTGCGTGCTGAGTGACGTTCCTGCGCTTGCCGTCGCAGTCCTCGCTGCACTGGCATTCTTGTATGCTCAGGAAAAAGAAAGCCTGGTTGCGTCCGCGCTGTGCGGGCTGCTGGCCGGCTTGGCCCTCACAATCCGCGCCACCAATGGCGCCATTTTAGTCGGAATGCTCGCGGCGGCTCTGCTCGTCCGGCCACGCAGATTGCAGTTCGCGCGGGTGATGGCGTTCGCAATCGGATTCAGCGCATTTCCAGGATTGCAGGCTTGGGTAAATCTGCACTACCTCGGTTCGCCGCTCTCGACCGGTTACGTGTTCTGGTGGCCGGAGGCCTACAGCTCAGTTTTCACGGCCTTTGAGCTGCGGTTTCTGTTTGTACCCTGGGATTCGAGCTATCAGCACGGAAATCTTGTCGCTTATGCTCTGGCAATGCTTGGTCTCGACGGCCTGCTCGGCCAGCTTAATTTGGGTACTGAGTACCGAACGTTAACTGCCTCGCGCTACGCTTTTTACCCGTTTCCAGTGGCGGTCTTCGCAACCTTGGGCGTGTTCTTCGCCATCCGCCGCAAGCGCCGCACCGCAAGCACGATGCGCGCGTTGTATTTGGGCTTCGGCTTTCTTGCCTCGCTGTTGCTAATTTACCTCTTTTATTTCTATGTCGATCCTCGCTTCCTGCTACCGGCGTTCTTTATCGTCTTTGCCGCGGCGGGCTGGGGGCTGGTCAGCGCGAATCGAAGGCTCGAGATGGGATGGGCGGGATTTGCGGTGATTGCTCTGGATGTGCTTCTCGCCGGCACGATTGTGGTCGAGACGGTTTCCCGGCTTGCGATGCCGCCGCCGCGGTCGAAACTGGTCGCCGATGTGCTCGCGATACGGCCGCGGCTGAAGAACGCCGTGGTGGTCAGCGATATTTCTTTGCAATGGATCGAGCTTCTTGCGGGCGGAGAACGAACCGAATTCATCGGCCTCAACAGTTTTTCTGCCGCACAAGTGAGAGATCAAGTGGTAACCGAATACCATCTGGACCTGCTGTACAAGAAAAAGTCCGAAGGATGGTCCATGCCGATACCGCCGGTACTTCTTCCCGGCGGCAAACTCGACTTGGCCGAAGCGCGCAAGCTCGCAGAGGAGGATGAGAAGGGACGCCCGGTGTACCTGCTCGTGGTGATGCCGAGGACCGACGAATGGTTCGATCTGGTTCAGCGGGAGTTCACCGAGATCGATCGCCACTTCTCCCACGAAACGGTCGTAGACTACCCCGAAGTGGGGCTTTACCGTCTGAAGCCGCACTAACCCGCCCGAATCCGCACGAGATCTATAAGCAAACCGCGGTTCGAACTCCCTAATTATTAGATACCTTGCTTTGGCAGGCCTGAAATTTCCCGCTTTATCGCGTGGTTACACTGTATCGATCGGTGCCATCTGTTCGTTACAGAAGGATACAGTATGCTGTGTTCCCACGGATGACTTATCGAAAAAATCACACATTTTAAGGGCCTCTAATAAGGCACGAACTTTGCGATAAGTTGGTTCTGAGCAGAACAGCACTCTAGACATAAAGACAGTTTTGGACAAACAAAGGGACGCGCGTAATCGCACAGGAGGATCAGGAGAAAAAGTTTATGAAACGAAAAATCGGGGTCATTGTACTGGCCGCAATAGCGGTATTGGGGATGGCGAGGGGACACTCTTGGGCGCTCGGAACTGAGACACCAGGGGCGGGCATCACCGGAACGGTCCATGATTTTACAGGCGGTTTTGCCGGTACGCTGCCCACAGTGCCCATCGGCCAATGCACCTTCTGCCATACGCCTCATGGTGCAATATCGACCACTCTGTTGTGGAACCATGAACTCTCCGGGCAGACGTACAATTGGGATATCACCGCGACCACGGCGGGCACCCCATTTCCGACGATCGTCGACCAGACTTGGCAGGGACCGACGGCGAAGTGCCTGAGCTGTCATGACGGCACAGTGGCAATCGGCGCGATCAACTGGTTCGACTCCGGCCACGGCGGTGGGGGAGCTTGGGCTGGAACACCGAAAGTATCACCGTACTATGCCAAGCCGATCATCAACAAGTTTGCCAGTCTGCAAGGCCTGAGCAATAGCGGCGCCGCCTCGACCCTGTCGGGCGTACATCCGGTGGCGATGCCGTATCCTATGGGGCAGGTACGGAACACGTACAATGCGGTCCAGACCGGCGGAGCTTTCCAGCCCAGCCAATGGTTCAGTCCGCCACAAGGGAACGTCCGTCTCTACATGCAGACCGGCAGCACTGTCAGCCTTGGCTACAACGGAGCCACTGCCTGGACAAATCCCAGTCTGTCAGCTAATGCCGGCATGGAGTGCTCGTCCTGCCACGACGTGCACAACAAGCTGACCAAGGATGGCTACCTCCTAGTCGGACTCGGGACCGGCACCGGAGCCACCTATCTCTGCAACATGTGCCATAACAAGTACTAGGTTCTGGCGCCGATTCAACAGCGAAGGCCCGGCACGATGCCGGGCCTTCGCGTTTTTTGGCTGCCAACGCCTGGCAATCCGGCTTATCAGGAGGGAGTCCAAGTCTGCTTTCGGGGTTCGTGGGATAGCTGTCTCCTTTGGATTCTCTTCGCGCCGCCTGATCCCAAAGGGAGCACCCAAATTCCAGTGATCCTCGTTTTCTTATCTTAAGGTTTAGACATTTTGAGCGGAGCTTCTAGGGCACGGTCCTTGCTCCATCAAACATGTTTTTGCCAAGTTCTGCTGTAGTTTGACCGTTTTTTGAAAACAAAAGATTGCAATGCGGCCGGAAGACTGGGGGGTGAACGGAGAACTGTCAGCATGATTGCTCATAAATCGTTCTACACGAAGGTTGCAAGCTGGATCGGTCTGGGCCTGATCACCTTAGCTGCCGGGTGCGCTGCGCAAAAGCCGGTGGAGGAGCCAGGTCCGTTCTGGCCGCCCCCTCCGCAGCAGGCCCGGATCGAATTCGTGCGCACCATCTCGAGCGAGGACGATGTCGTGCACAACACCACGTTCACGCAAACGGTGTCCAATTTCCTTGCCGGGACGAAGCCGACGCCTGCTCAAATCGTGGAGCCAGACGGACTCGCGGTCTCCGACGATGGCAGCGTGCTCTACGTCTCGGACCGTGCGCAGGGCGCGGTGTTCGTGTTCGACTTCGGCAAGAAGAAGTTTCTCAAGGTCGGGGCGGACAATGGAGGGTTGGAGTGGCCGATCGGAGTGGCGCTGGACGGCGAACAGAACATTTATGTCGCGGAGCAGGGCAAGAAAGCCATCACGGTATTCGATCCGAGCGGGAAACAGCTACGTTCCATCACCGATTCCAGCCTGGAGCGGCCGAGCGGCATCGCGATCGACCGCGAGCGCAGGCGCCTCTATGTGGCCGATACGTCGCACGCAACGTCCAAGGAGCATACGGTCAAAATCTTCAGTCTCGACGGAAAACTGATTGGAAAAATCGGCGGGGAGAAGGGCTACGCTCCGGGGCATTTCCTGTTTCCCACCTACGTTTGGGTTGACAGTAACGGCGATGTATACGTGACGGATACGATGAACTGCCGGGTGCAAGCGTTCAGCCCCGACGGGAAATATTTGCGCAGCTACGGTGAGCGCGGCGATGCGTGGGGACAGTTCAGCCGGCCCAAGGGCGTGGCGCTGGACACCTTCCACAACGTTTACGTTGTGGACTCCGGATGGAGCAATGTCCAAATTTTCAATCCGCAGGGGCAGATCCTGCTGTTCTTTGGCGGCCGCGGACCGCTTCCGGGCCAGCTCAAGAACGCTACCGCGCTTACGATAGACAAGAACAATCGCATCTACGTCGGCGACTACCTGAATCACCGGATCGAAGTATACCAACTGGTCAATACCACCGCGGCTGACAGCGTGCCTGATTCCGGGGCGCCACCGGCGGCGCCGGCCACGGATTCGCCGAAAAGCTGAGCCCAGCACGGTCCGCGCGCGGGATGGGCCGCGAGGAACCGCGCTTGGAGTGAAACGAAAGCGACCGGTCTCAAGTGTCGGGTGAAGGATGCAATGAGCGGACGGGGTCAGGGCGAGCATCCAGTCTCATCCAAATGCTGAGCGAATCGAGAGAGGCGCCCGATGCCATCCAGTTCTCCGACAGCAACGGTTCCGCGATGGCGGGCTGGTAGCGGGCGATCGCGATGCTGGTGCGAAAGCGCGGTGTGCTACGGAGCGTGGTCGTCGCGTTGTGCGCGATTGGGTGGGGAGCGCTGGTGATTGGCGGATGCAGCGAGGAATCGCGCTACCAGGTGCTTTCCTTCTTGTTCGAGGGTGTGCCCAAACCCGGAGAGAAACCCCAGTGGCAGCAGGTCACCCATCTGGCGCGCCGTCCTCCGCCGGCGAAAGCGACTGCCACGCCAGCGCCAGTCGTCATTGCGAAGGAGAAGTATCCCTTCGGATGGCTTCCTGCGTTGCTGAAGACCGTGCCTCACGACGCAGCCGGCTACCCCGACATGGTGGCCGCGTTCAAGGAAAAGAAAATCGATCCGCTGCCGGGCCCTGAACAAGACCACGTCGTGCCGAAGGCGAAGAAAGTCGACGAGGAGGAGATCACGCTGATCCCCGAGGGCAAGACCAAGTGCAGCTTCTCACACGAGATTCATACCACCTTGGTCACTTGCAAGAGCTGCCATCCCGGCGTGTTCAAAATGAAGACCGGGGAAGAGATGTCGATGGATGCCATGGGGGACGGCAAGTTCTGCGGCTTCTGCCACGGCAAGGTGGCCTTCCCGATCACGGGCGAGTGCGTGCGGTGTCATCCGGCGATGAAGAAGAAGGCGGCCAAGAAACCGCCCAAGGAAAAGCTGCTGGAAGGCGAGGTCAAGCTGACGCGCGCCAAGAGCAGCGATGCCAACCTCAGCGGAATACCGCCCGCTAGCTTCCCGCATCTGCCGCACCGCGTGAACTACAGATGCTACGCGTGCCACAACACGATCTTCCCGATGAAGGAGGAAGGCACGAAGCCGATCACGATGCAGGACATTTCCGCAGGCAAGTACTGCGGTGTCTGCCATAACGGCAAGATCGCATTCTCGGGCGACGATCTCGGGAGCTGCAGCCGATGCCATCCCTGAGCACAAAAGCGATCCGCACCTCATCCCGGCTGGTCCTGGTTGTATCGATCTGGGTAATCATCACGAGCGGAAATGGGTACGCATTCTCGCTGCTTTCCTGGGTCCCCTCCGAGGGCGACTTCGCCTTGGGCGAATGGCAGGGCGGGGTCATCGGCGGTTACGAGTGGGAAGACCAGCAGACGACCACGGGAAACAACACAACCAGCGTCTTGCGAAACAGGTTCGACGAAGACGTCTTTCTCAGAAACAACGCCTTTTATCTGATGGACCCGCGGCTGCTGTCGGGCAGCGCCGGAGTCGACCTCGACTTTTACCAGGAAAACGACAAGTTAAACGGGGAAAATAAGCATCAAGACGGCACGCTCATCGGCTTTGACGTGAATACCACTATACTGGGGCAAATGCCGTACACCGGCATCTTGTTTGCTCATCGCAATGAAAATAACACCAGCACGGACTTTGGAGGCCAGACTTACAGCCTCAACCAGAGTATCGGCGGGATGGCCACGCTTCGGCAGGACAGTTTCCTGCGCGAAGCGTTCCCATACTTCTCCGCCGACGTCTATGCCCGCCAGGAGGAGGCGGACCAATCCACCACACAGTTTGGCCAGACCTTCACGGTCAACGAAACCCGCGATGTGGCCGGCGTTGACGCCGAGAAAGGGTTCCAGACTGCGGACCTCGACTTCACCTACCAGTTCGCCAACGACAGCTATACCGGAAGCACTCCCGCGTACAGCTTCATTACCCAATGGGCGAGCCTGAACTACAGCCTGGACTTCGGACCTACCCTGAACCGCAGATGGGATTCCCGGATCAGCTATTTGACCCGCTCCGGCAACGGCGTGGACGAATCATTCCTGTACGCTGACGAAAAGCTGCGCATCGACCATTTCAAAAACCTGTCCACGAGCTACGAGTATCTCCTCACAGACACCGATACCCAGGGTCAACAGGACATCAACAACAGCCTCACGTTTCAGGTTCAGTATCGCCCGTTCCGAAACCTGACGAATACTCTCACCCTGCAGGGGGCTTACGATACGCTCTCGCCGGCAGGCCACACCGACTTCGTCGCGGTGGAGGGGAGTTCCGACTACACCCACTCGATTCCCTGGGGCGGCAACCTCATTCTCGGCGGCGATGGGCGCTACGAAATCGATCAATCGCACGTCACTGGACCGGTCACGGCCTTGAATGAAAAGCACATCGCGCCGCCCTTTTTCGGCCCCGGAATCGGATTCAACCTCGGCGCCCCCTTTGTTATTACCTCGACCATCGTCATGTACGACACCCGTGGCGGAGGAAGACTACTGACCAAGCTCGGGGTGGATTACATCACCCAGGCGCAGGGTCAGTTGACGAAGATAGTGATCCTTCCGACAACGACGCTCCCGATTATGCCTGGCGACCCGCTTGAGGTCACCTACTCCTACGTGGTTGGGCCCGATGGCACGTATTCGACTACCAGCTTGTCGGGAGATGCGGGCGTGACTTTCGGCTGGATCTCGTTGATCGGTGCGTATCAGCAGTCGAATCAGTCGATGCTGAGCGGGGTAGGCGCGCAGTATCTGTACAGCACGCGCCAGGAAACCGGCCAGCTCAATCTGCAAAAGGACTGGGAATGGGTCGATGCCAGGGCCAGCGCTCTCTACGAGATCTATCACGCGCAATCTCAATCAGTTGGTGTTTTCGACTACACGCTGCAGGATTACGGCGAGTATCTGACCTTCCGGCCCGGATGGAACACGACCCTTAATCTCGATGGCAACGAGATGTATACCGACTACACTGTGCAACCGACACGGCATAACTCGGACCTTGATTTCGAGGCCGCGCTGGACCGCTTCCTTTCGTCGGGAAATTACTTCACGGTGTTCGCCCGGGCGCGCCAAGCTGCCGAGACAGACTACCCGACCGAGACTGACTACGAGGCGGGCCTGAGAGGCAATTTCCGGTACGGCAAGATCTTCATCTGGCCGTGGTTCTCGTGGATCAACAGAACCTACGGCCCGACGAAGACCAACGATCCTCACATAATGCTGAGGATTGGACGGGAGCTGTAAGGTGAATATAATTTACGCGCGATGTTCAAGACGATAATTGCCGTCCTGGCGCTTGCAACTGCGCTGGGCTGCCAGCCCACGGGGGGCCTCAACGGACTCGAGGGCGGAAATGCAACGGCACAGGTATCCGAG
Organism: Candidatus Binatus soli; assembly: GCA_002479255.1. GTDB lineage: Bacteria > Desulfobacterota > Binatia > Binatales > Binataceae > Binatus > Binatus soli. The sequence continues at coordinate 10,460 of DLMJ01000040.1, forward strand.
GATATCGTCTGGCCCAAGCCGCCAGATCCCGCACGAATCCGCTATGTGCGCAGTATTTCCATCCCTGGTGATGTCGGGATCAAGCGCGGATTCTTTGGAACGCTCCTCGACGCAGTGACTCGCAGGCCAGAGGAGCGCTTCATCCGTCCGACCGGAGTCACCGAGAGCGACGGTGCGATCTATGTGGCCGATCCCGGTGCGCCGGCGCTCTGGATCTTCGATGCAGAGAAGCAGGCCTCAGTCGCAGTCCGTGAACTCGGCGGGGACGCGCTGCTTTCGCCGGTGGCGGTGACGCCGGAGCGCGACGGACGCGCCTTCGTGGCGGACTCGCTTGTCAACAAGGTCTTCCTGGTCGATCGCGGCGGAGAGATGGTGAGCATGATTGCGGATAGCGCGCTCAAACGCCCGGTTGCGCTCGCGTGGGACCAGGCTAGTGACAGGCTCTACGTCGCCGACGCGGTGGGACAGCAGGTCCTCGTCTATGGGAGCGGCGGAAAGCGTCTGCTGAGCTGGGGAAGCAGGGGCTCTGGAGACGGCGAGTTCAATTTCCCTGCCTACATCGCGCTGTCCCGCTCCGGAGAGGTTCTGGTTACCGACGCTCTGAACTACCGCGTGCAGGCGTTCGATCAGAACGGGAAATTTCTCTGGAAGATGGGTCGGCAGGGCGACGGCTCGGGCGACTTCGCCGCGCCCAAGGGACTCGCGACCGACACCGAGGGACATCTCTACGTGGTCGACGCGCTGTTCGACGGCGTCCAGATTTTCGATCGCGAAGGAGCCCTACTGCTCGGATTCGGCTCACGCGGCCGGGCGCCGGGGGAGTTCTGGTTGCCGACCGGGGCCTTCATCGACGCGCGCGATCAGATCTATGTGGCCGATTCCTACAACCAGCGGGTACAAGTGTTCGCGTTTGTCGGCCGTTCCGGCGATTCGCACCCGGCGGAAACCGCGAAGCGCTGACGACGGTTCGCCGGGAAAAGCGCTCGGAAGAAGCAATAGGCAGATGAGAAGGGCGGGAGGGACGATGGCGTTGGCGCTGCGGTTGATGCTGGCGCTCGCGCTGGTCGTGCTCGCGGCGGGGAGGGCAGGCGCGCAGATCGAGAGCACCGTCCACAACCTGAGCACGACCAACGCGAAAATGCACGGCGACAGCAAAAGCGTCGGCGTTTGCATCTTTTGTCATACCCCGCATAATGCGCGGCCTACCAGCGGGCTGTGGAACCGCGACCTTCCGGCCGTTACCTACAAGCTCTATGAGAGCAGTACGCTCCAGGCGCAGATGTCGCAGCCGAACGGCTCCTCGCGGCTCTGCCTCTCATGCCACGACGGGATTCTGGCGCTGAGCAACATGCGCGTGGCGCCCATCAGCGGCCCGGTCGCGCCGATGCCTCCGCTCACCGGCACAGCCTCGTTGGGGACTGACCTCTCCAACGACCATCCAATCTCGTTCATTTACAACAGCGCGCTCGCGCTCAGGGCCAGCGACCTGATCGATCCCACGGCCCTGCCGCAGACCGCGCCGCTGGACAACGACAAACAACTCCAGTGCAGTTCGTGCCACGATCCGCACCTGAATCGCCCCAACTTCCTGCGCATCGACGATCGCTTCGGCGCCGATTGCACGGTGTGCCATCGCGACCACAACTGGCGTAGTTCCAGCCATGCGACTGCGACGCAGACGTGGCGCGGCGGCAAAACCACCGCTCCATGGCCCGCGGACGGCTACGCGACCATGGCTGAAAACGCATGCGAAAGCTGCCATCGGGTCCATGCTGCGCCGCATCCGGAGCTGCTGCTCGCGCAAACCATCGAGGAGAAGAACTGCACCATCTGCCACAACGGCATGCTCGCCAAGCAAGATATCGAAGCCGAACTCGTCAAGCCCTCTAGTCATCAGGTCCAAGGCAGGCAGTGGATCCACAATCCGGCTGAAGATCCGGTGACGATGCCGCGCCATGTGACCTGCGTCGACTGCCACAACCCGCACGCGGCGACTTCCTCGGCGCTCGGTATCAAGCCGCCGGTGCTTTCCGGTGCGCTGCGCGGGGTCAGTGGAGTCACGGTCGGAGGCGTGCTGATCAAGGAAGCCAATTTCGAGTACGAGATCTGCTTGAAGTGCCATGGGATGAACGAGCCGCCCGGCCTTGGCATCGTCCGCCAAGACATCACCCGCAACATCGGGCGCAAGATCAATCCGGTCAACATGTCATATCATCCGCTGGCGGCTCCCGACCGAAAAGTGCGAATGTCCGGCCTGATAACGCCATACAACTCGTCCAGCGTGATCAGCTGCACGGATTGTCACAACAACGATCAGTGGACGCAGGGCGGCACGGCGCCGCGCGGGCCGCATGGCTCGCGTTTCGAGCCGATCCTTCAGATGGAATACGAAGCGGTGGACCCCAGTACGGAGTCCTATTCGAGCTACGCGCTTTGCTACAAATGCCACGACCGCAGCGCCATACTGTTCAACTTCGGCGGGTTTCCCCACAAGCAGCACGTAATCGATCAGCACACCTCGTGCGCGGTCTGTCATGATCCGCACGGCTCGCGGCAGAGCACGTACCTGATCAATTTCATGGTGATGTCGAAGCAGGGAGCACCGGTGGTGAGGCCCTCCAAGAGCGGGCGCTTGGAGTATGTTCCCGACCCGGCGCGTCCCGGCCATGGGAAGTGCTACATGACCTGCCATAACACCGACCACAACCCGGCGTCGTACTGACAGCGCTGAGTTTGCTGCCTGAGATCGGGTCGGCTCTGGCGGTTTACTTTCGACCGCTTGCTCCTGGGTACTACCAGCCGATCACTTGCGCGGGCATTACGGGCGCGGCTTGACCGCGCGGGTCGGCGCCGCCCGCGAGCACGCCGGTTTTCGCGTCGATCTGCACGGCGAGCACGTGACCCTCGGACCACGGCGGCCGGCTCTCGATCTGATGGCCGCGCGCGGCGAGCGCGTCGCGCACGTTTGCGGGAACTCGATCCTCGATGCGCAGGACTCCGGGGCGATTGTCGTGGGGATAGAACGTCGAGGGGAAATGCGGCGTCGAAAACTTCGGCGCCTCGATGGCGGCCTGCAAGTCCATTCCGAAATCAACCACGTTCAGAAAAAATTGCAGCGTCCATTGATCCTGCTGATCGCCGCCGGGCGTGCCGAATGCCAGGTACGGCTCGCCTTTCACCATCGCGAGCGACGGCGACAGGGTGGTGCGGGGGCGCTTGCCGGGTTCGAGCGCGTTGGGATGGCGCTCGTCGAGAAAAAAAGTTTGCATCCGCGTTCCTAGCGGAAAGCCAAGCGCGTCGATCACCGGCGAGCTGGGAATCCATCCGCCGCTCGCCGTGACGGCGATCATGTTGCCGTCGCGGTCGGCAGCCGTGACGTGAATCGTGCCCGCACCCCATGGGCGCGCGCCGATTGCGGGACCGTCGCGCAACGCACGCATCGCAATCGGATCGCCCGGCCGCTGATCCATCGAGGCGTGGCCGGAATCGATAAGCTCGCGGCGAATCGCCGCATAACGATCGCTCAGCAATCCTGCGATCGGAACGTCGATGAATTCAGGATCTCCGTACCAGGCCTCGCGATCGGCGAACGAGAGCTTGGCGGCCTCGATGACAGCGTGGATATAGTCGGCGGAATTGTGGCCCATAGCGGCCAGGTCGAAGCCTTCGAGCAACTTGAGCTGCTGAAGGAACACCGGACCCTGCGACCATGGCCCGCACTTGAAGACCGTGACGCCGCGATAGTCCGCGCTCACGGGCGATTCGGTTCGAGTCGTGAAGCGATCGAGATCGGACGCGGCGAGCAAGCCGCCGTTGGCGTCGGACCAGGCGACGATTTCGCGCGCAATGTCGCCCCGATAAAAGCGCTCGCGCGCGGCGTCGAGGCCGGCCTCGCGCCCACGATTCTTCGCGGCTGATTCGGCGTCGAGCACGCGCTTGAAAAAGTTGGCAAGCGCAGGATTCTTGAGCACGTTTCCGGGCTGTGGGACTTTGCCATCGGGCAGATAAACGCGCCCCGAAGACGGCCATTCGGTAAGGAACCGCCTGGCGTTGCTTCGGATCGACGCGCCCGCCCCAGCAACGGCATCGTCAGGGCCGCCAGCCTCACCAGACAGTCCCAGGTGCATCGGGAAACCGTCGCCCGCAAGTTCCAGCGCCGGCTCAAGAACGTCGGCCAGAGACCTGGTCCCGAAATCTCTTAGCGCAATCACCAGCGCGTCGAAGGCTGCGGGGACACCGGCGGCAAGCAGCCCGGCCCCAGGGATCATCTCGATACCCAGCGAGCGGTAATGGGCAATTGTCGCGCGTTCTGGCGCCATCGTATTACCGTTAATCGCAACCACGCGGCGGGCAGATGCCGAATAAATAAGCATTGGCGCCTCGCCGCCTATGGTATGCATGTGCGGGTTGACGACGCCCTCGACGAATGTTGCAGCGATGGCAGCGTCGATGGCACTTCCGCCGCCGGCGAAGATTCGCGCACCGGCAGAAGCGGAAAGATAGTGCTCTGTCGCGAGTATCGCACGACGGCCCATTATGAGCGGATACATTGTAGCCATCTGATTAGTTCCTTCCTGAGCTGGATTTCGTCACGGGATCGCTCTGGGCCGCGGATTTTCGCGATTTGCTTTCGTGACCCTTATCTGAATATCACGACCCGAATTTAGCAACAGCTGCCTGTATTCGGTCAGTGCAGTGTCAAGAATCGGTAACGCAGAGAAGGGCGTCAATGCTCAAATCTGGTCGAGAAAACATGAAAACCGTTGATTTGCGGGGTTTTCCACAGCTCTGGATAAATGAAACGCGGACCCCTCCCAAGCGTCTAAATATCAGGCCCGAAGATTGCTAGTATTTAGAGCAGGGTGGGGTGGCCGTGAACTATTATCGGGAGGACGTGGAGGGGAAGGAATATGATGACGAGCATAAACACTGAAGGACTGGTCGGAAGGCATTGCAAGCTGCAGAAACCCGTGCGCGACCACGACGGGCGCAGTCGATTCAGCGAGCAACCACGAATCCTGCGTGAGGTAAATAATCTGGACCGGCGCATGTACCTGGTGCAATTCGACGACGGCGCCACCACGTTCCTCTTTCCGGACGAAGTAGTAATCCAGTAGCGGGTATGCGGCGCACGGCGCCGTTCAAAGCATGGATGCGCCGGTTGGCGAGCCTTAGCCGCGGCGCTCCAGTTCGATGAAGTCGCGGGCGCGATAAAGCGCGACGATTGTTTTCGCATCGACGATATCGCCGCGACGAATCATCGCAAACGTTTCCTCGAACGGCACGCGGCTGACGGCGATCGCCTCGTCGTGATCGAGTATACCCGCTCCCGCTGACAACTCGCGCGCCAGGTAGAGCTCGATTCGCTCGTCGCAGAAACTTGGAATCGTGATAATCGACCCAAGATGGTCCCATCGCGCGGCCGCGACGCTGGCCTCTTCGCCGAGTTCGCGCCGCGCGCATTCGAGCGCATCCTCGCCCGCGTTGCGGCATCCCGCGGGAACCTCCCACATCCAGCCGCCGATCGCGTGCCGATACTGACGCAGCATCGCAACATTCATGTCGGGGTAGAGTGCGACGATCGCGCTGGCGCCGGGATGCCTGATGACGGCGAGATCGACCTGCACGCCTCCGGGCAGCGTCGCGCTCTCGACGCCGAAGTCAACGACACCCAATTTGAGAACTGGCCGACGATTTGAAGACATTGTGCATCAAGAATGTGCGCGCCGCGTGGGCTGTGCAAGCACCGCGCCGGCGCAGGGCAATTGCAGGCGATGCTTGAACGGGAGATTATCGGAGTCAGTGCGAACGAATGGCGTCGCGATTGAATATGAGCCGGATTCGGATTCCAATCTACTTCGATTACGCCTCGACTCTTTGCTACATCGCGTGGCGAATCGTAGGCCCACTCGAGGACGAACTCGGTTTCGAGGCGCTCTGGAAGGGCGTGCCTATTGCGACGCGCGATTTTCGCTTCAAGCCCGGCCGCGTGCTGGGCGAGCGTGAGCGGCAAAAAGTACTGCTCGTCGCCGCGGAGACGGGCATTGCGGTCACGCCGCCGCCGAGCTGGATCGATTCGATGCCCGCGCTGCAGGGGTCGGAAATCGCGCGTGACGCGGGCGTATTCCCGGCGTATCACGATGCGGTCTTTCGCGCGGCGTTCGAGCAAGGCGCCGATATCGCGGATCGCAAGGTACTCGACGCGATTGCGGAGCGCACCGGCATCGATCGATCAATGTTCCGCGCGGCGCTCGAGAGCGGAGCGATGACCGCACGCCTGGCCGAGCACAAGCGCGAGGCCGACGAGTTTTCCGCGCTCGGTTACCCGACGTTCATCCTGGGCGACTTCCCGATGATCGGGATACAGCCGATCGAATCGATGCGCCTGTTGCTCGGCAGATTCATCCGTCAGCGCGCCGAGGAACCGCAGGCCTAGCAGGGTGTTGAAAAATACTGACAGGCGGATTTTGCTACACTCTTATTGATCTCTGGTGATCCCAGGCTCATTGCAAACTCGATGTGCTGATTTTCCCACCCGGCCCATCTCTCACCCGATTCCGTCCGGGATGCTGAGAATGCGGTTGATGAGCCGCACCATCCACGGATGCACGAACAGAAAGCGGCGCGGCCATAGTGGGGAGTGCCATTCCGTTGGCGGCAGTGTGCCGTCGAGAATCTCGGTGACGACGGCAGCCGCGTGCGAAGCGAGCGTGTCGAGAATACGATCCCCCAGCTCGGGCGAGGCCGCGCCCGGTGCTCCGGAGTAGGTCTCGGCGCGAAAGAAGCGCAGGTCGCCGCGAATGGCCTTGATCATCCCGAGAATTCCCGGAGAGTCGCCGCGCCCCATGCCGGGTAACGAATCGCCGCGCTCGGTGAGCCAGCTCTTAACCGTCTGCCGCGGCAGCCTCGCGTAGTCGCGTTCGACCCACTCGGGATGGAGCGCGAGCAGTTGCGCAGTCTCCACAAGGCCGGCGTGCGTATCGCCGACCAGATCGTCGCGATTGACACCCGGCAAGCCGCCGAGCACGTCGTCCAGCTCCGAGCCGCCGAGGGTTAGCCGGCTCAGCATCACGGAAAAGACCGATACCATGCGGATGCCGCGCTCGCGGCTGACGCGCTCACAGGCCGTTTCGATGGCGAGGAAGTGGCGCGGGCTGCCGTGAAAGTTCGAGACCAGCACGTCGCGAAAGCCCTGCGCCGCGAGCGAGCGGCCGAGATCTTCGAGCACGGCGATGGTTGTGGACGGGCGAAAGAACAGCGAGCCGGGATGAGGGACGACGTCGGTTGCGGTGTAAATGAAGGGCAGTTTGAGGAACGTGCGCTCGCGATGACGTTGAGGCAGCATCGGCAGCATCCGCTCCGCCAAACCCTCGCCCTCCAAAGCATCAGCGCCCAGCGGCAGATGGGGGCCGTGCACCTCAAGCGGCGAGCACGTGACCAGCACAACGCATCGCTGGCGATCCAGTTCGTCGAAACGCCGTTTTGTCAGCGTCTCCCAACGCATCAGCTTGATGTCGCCGTTCGCCTCCGCCATGTGTCTCTCTCCGGTCGAGCAGGTTCAGTATCCGTGTCCGCTCTCGGGACGCTGAAGAGCTCGGTTACGGTCGTTCTTCCCAACGCGGAGTGTAAGTCGTCAGAACCTTTTGGACAAGTTGGCGGAGCCGCCGTCGTTGCCCGCGGACTCGAAAGCAATCGAGACTTCGCCAGTCCAGTAGCCCACGGCCGTCAATCCCCGTTGCCAGCCTTGCGCGCGTCGGCGCGCCGTTCTGTTTCCCAAGGCGGTCCAAACGGGCGGTTCAATGCGGGACGCGGCGGCTTGTCATAGCTCGGCAGCATCCCGGCATAGTTGACGTAATCGGCGAAGTACGAACGAATTCCCGCGCGTTCGAGAACCGCGTCGAGTGCATCGCTGCGATACTTTGCATAGCGAGCGAGCAGGGTCGCGCGGGCTTCGGCGAGGAACGGCGTGGCGGCGATTTCGATCCGCTGCCCACTCGCGAATACAAGCTCCGCGTTCCCATCCACCACCGCGCGGCTGACCCACGGCAGGTAGAACCGGCCGAGTTCGGCCAGAATCGCAATCATCGTCTCGGGCACTCCGCCGGCCGCCATCCATTCACCGAACCCCTGATCCTCAGGCTCCATGATGCGGTGAGTATGCGTGATGATGGCCCGCGCGTCCGCATCGACCCATCGCCGGCACAGCGGATCGTTGATGAAATGCGCCGCGTTACCGCCGAAGAACGCGAAATCCGAGAGCGACGGCCGCGCGCCAAAGAAATACGGATGCGACGCGAGATGCGCGCCGGTCAACCGAAGCCACGGCCGCAGAATTTCGCCAATCCATGAGTCGATGTTCGCGGCCGTCACGCCGAAGGGCTCGCAAGTCGCGGTGACGTGCGCCTTAACCACCGCGTAAGCCTGGTCGCACGGAACTTCCAACTCATGGGTGGCGTCGCGCGCAAGCTCCCATCCGCCGACGCGATGGTTTTCCTCGTAGAACCATCGCGATCCCACCGCGGGCCGATAGAACCATTCGTCGAGCGCATCTTCGAGGACGTAATCTATGAACCGCAGCACCGGATCGGCGGGAAACACGCGAGGCTCGGGAAAGCGTGACTCCAGATGATGAATCATCGCGGTCGTATCCCACATGAATCCGCCGTCAGGCGTCTTCACCACCGGCATAGCGCCGGGCCATCCGGCCTCGCGCGCCGCGCGATTTGCACCTGCGAATCGCCGCATAAGATATGGGATAGCCTTGTAATCGAGATAGCCGGTGAGTTTGCGCGTGAAGTAGGACTGCGTCATCCCATACACGCGATAGCTCGCGGCGCGAGGCTTGCGGTCAGACGGCATCGCCGACGTCAGCCGCGCAGCCCCGCAATACAACCCGCACGATCGAGGACTGCGTCAATGGCTCGCTTGTCGGGCAGGGCGGCGTATTTTTCGCGCAGCGCGCCGAGGGATTTGGCGTGATACTTCTGCGGCTTCTGAGTCCACGCGCGACCGGCCAGTTCCACGCTGAATTCCTCACGCCCGGCCGCAATGGCCGCCGCGTTAGCTATCGTCCAAGGTATGAAGAGCCGGCCGACCTGCCGCTCCAGCAGCGGCATCAGCGTCGGTTCGAGACTCGCCCACGTCTCGAACTCACCTTCCGCTCGCGGCCACAGCATCCGATGGATCCACGCGAGAACATTAGGCGCGCGAGCATCGATGAGCGCGCCCGGCGTGGGATCGGTCCACGCGTTGTAAAGCTGACCCCACATAGCGAAGTCTGCAAAGGCCGGCCGCGCGCCAAAGAGATAGGCCCGGTTCGCCAGGTGCGTCTCGAGGATCGCAATCGTCTCGCAGAAGGAGTCTTCAATCTGGGGCGCGGTCTGCGCGTTCGAGCCGACGAACCAGATCCGCCCGACCATCCGCTCGCGCACATTGGCAGTCGCGACGGAAAGCTGCTTCTCGTCCACCGCCGGCATCATTATGCGCGCGATCCGTCCCGCGGAACTGATCTGATCGACGTCGCGCGCCCATCGATAGTGGAACATCCACTTGTTGCCCCATTCGTCGCCAAATTCCTCAAGCAGCACCGAGACGAAGGCGGCAACCGGATCCGACGGATGAATCGGCGGCTGGGGGTACTGAGATTCAATGCGCTCGATTATCGGGGTCGAGTCCTGGAGGCCTTCGTCATCCGGCGTAACGACGAGCGGGACGATCGGAAGGCGGGCATATTTCTGATATTCGGCCTGGTTGTCGAAGTTGCGGATTATCCACTTGTGCGGGATTCCCTTGTAACGGAAATAGGAGCGAACCTTAACCGAGTAAGGAGACAGCTCAATGCCAAATATACGGTAGATATTCGTCATTCGATTTTTCCCGGCCGGCCTCCCTGTGAGCGAGGCGACCAGTTGAGTTCGCATATTGGCACATTGCGCGTCAATATCTCGAAGCTGATGCCATCCCGCGAATTTCAAAGCGTCCGTAGAACGCGCTCCCGCCGCGAAGGTCAGACTGCGACCGGCGCGATTCTGATTGGTCGAATAGAGGCGGAAAGTCCAATTCATACCACCGGTAGTGGTTTCGGGACGGGCTCATCACTATGGATAGTTTCGTTCCGTCAAAAATTATTTTTGCCGGAAGCGGGCGCCGCCCGATTTCGAGCGGGCCCGGCGAGTATGAAGCATCCTGACGGTTGTCCATAGCGTCGGCATAGCACATCAATATCGGCCGGCGTCAGGCCGAATAGTTCATCTCCAAGCCCGGCCCGAAACCCGGATTCACAGAGACGTGCGCGCGGGTTCAGTTGTAAATGTGCGGCTGCGGCGCTCAAACACCGGCATCCGCCACGCGGACTCCTGCACATCGGCCGGCGGAGCGAGAGTTAGAATAGAGGGCGTTGGGCGGCGGCGGCGACGGGCCAGAACGAGCGCCGATGAATCGGAGAGGGGCCGAGCTTGGCGAGCGACTGCATATGCTCGCTGGTGCAATAGCCCTTGTGCTGCGCGAAGCCGTAGCCGGGGTACATCGCGTCGAGTTCGACCATCATGCGATCGCGCGTAACTTTGGCGACGATGGAGGCGGCCGCGATGCAGAAACTTTTGCGATCGCCGCCTACGATTCGGGTCTGTGGAAGTTCGAGGCCCGGAATCAGGCGGCCATCGACCAGCACGTGGCCGGGCGCCAGATTCAATGCGGACAGCGCGCGGCGGCTCGCGGACATCGTGGCCCAATAGATATTGAGGCGATCGATTTCGTTGACCTCGGCGATGCCGACGCCGACCGCGATGGCGCGGTCGCGGATCGGGGTGAACAATTCCTCGCGCTGTTCGTGGGTCAACTGTTTGGAATCGTGCACGCCGCTGATGAATGTCTCCGGTGCGAAGACCACGGCGGCGGCGACGACGGGACCGGCCATCGGGCCGACGCCGGCTTCGTCAACACCGGCGACGGCGTCGATGCCGAGTTTCCACAGGCGCCGTTCGTAGCGCAGGTCGGGCCGCTTGCTCATCGTGATAGTTGGTGTTCGTCAGCCACCGGTTGTGTGTCGTTGTTTATGCCATCCGTTTCAGGCGCGCCTTGCGAATCGTCTCAGCGGTTTCATCGGGAGCGCCGATGTCGTTGAGACGGATCGCGTAGTCGGCGCTGGCGGCGGACGCGATCGTGACGTCGCCAAGTCCGATCATCCGTTGAACGATGCGCTTGCTGACCTCGACCGAGCGGATGTCGGCCAGTTCCATCTCGCGACGGCGTGACGCGAGCAGTCCGCGCTTTTCGATCAAGCGATCGGAAGTGAGACTCCAGCTGACGGTCCTGGCGCGAATCATGGTGACGATGAACGTCAGCGCGCCGACGCCTGTTACAGCGAAGCCGGCCTGAATCAGTTCGCGCTTGAGGTACAGCAAAATGGCGCCTATCGCGATCAGCACTCCACCGAAGAGGAAGCCGTTGGCGTAGTACCATAGCGAGGGACGGAATTGGGCGAGCGCGTACTCGCGCACGGTGGCGGGCTTGGGCGCGTACATCCGCGCACCGCATCGCGAGCAAAAGGCGGCGCCTTGCTGGGTATCGTTACCGCACTGGGGACATCTCATCGCGCCGCCTCAAGCCGCCGCATCGGGAACAGTGTCAGTCGGTGCGATTATGATGGTGCTTGGCGCGTCGCGTCAATTCAAACCGCGTCGCCGCCGGGCCAAGGAGAAGACGCGGATTCCAGATACCGAAAGCAGGGGTCACGAGTCAACCATTATGGCAAGTCCATTCGTCCTTGAAAGCCGCGGTGCCGCTGATGATAATCAAACTGGAAGCATCACCGGAAATTGCGGGTAAGCCCGATGAGCACTGAACGTCAGGCAGACTTTTACGAAGCGGAACTGCCGCAGGCGTCGCGCGAACTGGCCAAGCTGCGCGCGTCGAGCGACTACGTGGCGCCGTTCGAGATCGTGCGGCGGCGCGTGATCGACGACGTCAACGAAGGCAGGATGACGGTCGATGCGACGGTCGTAATCCGAATCGGCAACGTCGAGGAAACCGAAGCGGCCTCGGGCGTCGGCGTGGTGCACGCGCTCGACGTGGCGCTGCGCAAGGCGCTGCTGAAATATTTTCCATACCTCGGGCCGGTGCGCGTGATCGAAACCTACCAGCATGCGACCGGCGACTCGACCGAGGCGGACGTCGTATCGGTGAAGAAATTTTCCGACGGCCAACTGCTGTGGACGACGCTGGCCAAGTCGTCGAATACGGTCGAAGCGGGATGGATGTCGCTGCTCGACGGTTACGAATGGCGAATCATCAACGAGAACGCGAGGCTGCGCCGGATGAATGCGAATCCGAGATTGTCGAGGCGCTGACCCCCAAGGGGCGAGGCGATCGCGATGAGCGCGGGCGAGCGAGCAACCGGCAACGGCAAGGCGGCGCCGGGCAAACTGGCGATTTTGTACGACGGCTCGTGCGAGATGTGCCGCGCGAGTCTCGACGGAATCGTGCAATTCGACAACTCGGGAGCGATCGAGCCGCTCGATCTTCATCGCGAAGAAGTGCGCGCGCAGTTTCCCGGGTTGACGCTGGAAAATCTGCTCGAGGAATTGCACGCGGTGGACGAGAGCGGGCGCGTGTACCGCGGCGCGCGGGCGATCAACGAAATACTGCGGCGGCAGCGGGGGCTGCGGGGCTACCTCGCGTACCTGTGGTACATCCCGCCGTACGCGTGGCTCGCGGATCGGCAGTACAAGCGGATCGCGGCGTCGCGATACGCGCGCGACGCGCGCGGCAAGCTGAAGACACCGGCGGTCCCGGAGCATTGACGCCGCGCCTTGTTCGAGATCGCGAGCGCACGCTAAGCTGAACGCTCGCACTCGTGAAACCATTTTACATTTTCAATTCGCTGAACCGCGCGGTCGAGGAATTCCAGGCGCTCAAGCCGCCGGAGGTGACGCTGTATTCATGCGGGCCGACGGTCTATCTGCCGCAGCATCTTGGGAATCTGCGGGCGTACGTGTTCGTGGACAGTCTGCGCAGGGCGCTGGAGTTCAACGGCTACCGGGTACGCCACGTGATGAACGTGACGGACGTCGGACACATGACGGGCGACGTGGACGACGGCGAGGACAAAGTCGAGAAAACCGCACGCGCGCAAGGGAAATCGCCACTCGAAGTCGCGAACTATTATTTCGAGCAGTTCCGGCGCGATTGCGCCGCGCTCAATCTCGAGCCGCCGCACGTGTGGTCGCGCGCGACCGATCATATCGGCGACATGATCGCGCTCAGCGCGAGAATTATCGACGCGGGATCCGCGTACGTCACGAAAAGCGCCGTGTACTTCGACGTCGAGAAGTATCGTGGGAGCAACCGGGCCGGGCGGCTCTCGCGCCAAAGCCTCGACGAGCAGAGCGCCACGCAGCGCCTCGAGCATTCGGCCGACAAGCATAGCCCGCACGATTTCGCGCTGTGGGTGCTCGACCAGCCGGACCATCTGATGCAATGGGAGAGTCCGTGGGGGCGCGGCTATCCGGGCTGGCATATCGAGTGCTCGGCGATGGCGATGAAATACCTGGGCGAGACGATCGACATCCACACCGGCGGAATCGATCACATCCCGGTGCATCACGAGAACGAGATCGCGCAATCTGAGAGCGCCACGCACAAACCGTTCGCGCGGTACTTCGTGCACAACGCGTTCCTGGTCGGCAAAGAGGGGACCAAGATCAGCAAGAGTGCGGGCAAGTTCCCGCTGCTGAGTGATCTTGGGCCGGCGGGGATCGATCCGCAGGCGTTTCGGATTTTCTGTTACGGCGCGAAGTACCGTTCCGAAATTGCATTCAACGACGATGCGATCCGTGCGGCGCAGAGCAATCTCGATTATTTTCGGGAGTTCGCGCGCAGCGTGCCGGACGACGCGGCGGCGGACGGGGTTGAGGCGGCGGGATGGGCGGCGGAATACTACGAGCGTTTTCACGACGCGATTAACAACGATCTGAACACGCCGCAGGCGCTGGCGGTGGCTCTGGAACTGATCGCGGAATCATACCGGCGCAAGGATTTCCGGGCGTGGCCGACACTGCGAGCGCTCGACGCGGTGCTGGGGCTCGGCTTGGAAAAGCATCGCAGGTCGGCGCACGCGGGCTTGATCGCAGCGGACGTGCAGCAATTGATCGACAATCGAACGGCGGCTCGCAAGGCGAAAGACTTTCAACTTGCCGACGAACTGCGCAAGGAAATCGAGCGGCGCGGCTACGAGGTCAAGGACAACCGCGACGGCACGGCGGCCTATCAGCAGCGTCGCGCCTGAGTTGTTGAGCGCAAGGGGCATTTCGGGCCGCAGGTTTGCCTTGAATGGATGCGCAAAAGTCTCTTAGAATCGCGCCTTGACGAGTCAAATCGTCTGCCCAGAAGGAAGCGATGGGGATTGAGTTAAAGAAGTTCGACACCAGGCTGCAGGCCGAAGGACCCGAGGTACGCCATCTCGATCCGGCTGCGGCGCCGTTTTACCTGCCGATTGGCGACGAAGTGGAAATCTTCACCGCCGCGTACAAAGCCCGCCTGCCCGTGCTGCTCAAAGGACCGACAGGGTGCGGCAAGACGCGTTTCGTCGAGCACATGGCGCATCAGCTGGCCTCGCTGCCCGACGGTCCCAATGAGCTGATAACCGTTGCGTGCCACGAGGATCTGACGGGCAGCGACCTGGTGGGCCGCTTCCTGATCCAGGCCGACGAGACGGTGTGGGTTGACGGTCCGCTGACGCAAGCGGTGCGGCGCGGCGCGATTTGCTACCTGGATGAAGTGGTGGAAGCGCGCAAGGACACGACGGTGCTGATTCATCCGCTGTCGGATCACCGGCGGATTCTGCCGATCGAAAAGCGCGGCGAGACGATCGAGGCGCACAACGGATTTCTGCTGGTGATTTCGTACAATCCCGGCTACCAGAGCATCCAGAAAAACCTAAAGCATTCGACGCGCCAGCGCTTCGTGACGATCGAGTTCACGTATCCGCCGGCGGACAAGGAAGTCGAGATTATCGCGCACGAGGCGGGAGTCGAGCAGGATATCGCGCTGCAGCTCGCGGTGCTGGGCGAGAAGGTGCGTCATCTGAAGGCGTCGGGATTGGAGGAGGGCGTTTCGACGCGCCTGTTGATCTACGCCGGGGAGCTGATCCGGCAGGGAATTGCGCCACGGCGCGCCGCGACCGTCGCGGTCACATGGTCGCTGACCGACGAAGCCGACAGCAAACGCGCGATCGACGAAGTGGTAAAGGCGATCTTTCCATAAGTTGCGGCAGGATTCCCGAATCGACGTGAAGGGAATTATATACTTGACTCCCTTTTAACGGCTTCTTTTGGGTCGCGCATTACCTACACGGAGTTAACGGCGTGAAAGAGCTGGGGGCATTAAACAAGACGATCGGTGTAGTGGTCGCCTATCGTCCTCGCGGCAAGAAGATAGATCCCAAGAGGGAAGCGGGGGCGTAATTGGATACAGCCCCCATTGACGTTTACCGTCGGCAAATCGAAAAAGCCCTGCAAGCGGGAAATTCGACCGAGCACACCCATCGCCCTGCACTCAAGACCCTTATTGAAGCTCTCGCCAAGGGGGTGACGGCCACAAACGAGCCGAAGCGCGTCGAATGCGGCGCTCCCGACTTTGTAGTTTCCCGCAAGGCACATCACGGCCCGGTAACGCTCGGCTACATTGAAGCCAAAGACGTAGGCAAAGCCCTCGATGAAATCGAGCGGTCCGACCAGATGAAGCGGTATCTTCCCGCACTGCCCAATCTGATTCTCACCGACTACCTGGAATTTCGATGGTACATTGGCGGAAACCGTCGGCAATCGGCTAGGATCGCCCGCGTTTCCAAAGGCGGGAAGCTTGTCCCGGAAAAGGACGGGGCAAAAGCCGTTTCCGATCTGTTGACTGAGTTTCTCTCCCAAAAGGCAGAACCCATCAACGACCCGAAGACCCTAGCCCTTCGCATGGCCCGGCTAACGCATTTCATTCGCGACATGAATGTAGCGGCCTTTGAAAAGCAATCGGCTTCCGCCACTCTGCGGGATTTGCATAGGGCTTTTGAAGAGGCTCTCATCCCTGACTTGCCCATCCCTCAATTTGCGGATATGTTCGCCCAAACCCTCGCTTACGGCCTGTTTGCGGCGCGTTGCAATCATCGAGGGCCAGCAGGTTCATTCAAGCGATTGGGGGCCGCATCGGAGATTCCGAAAACCAACCCCTTCCTTCGGCAGCTCTTTGAAACCGTCACTGGCACGGCTCTTGACGATGAGCCTTTCGTGGGCTTTGTGGATGACCTGGCCCAACTCCTGGCCGACACTGACATCGACGCCGTGCTTGCAGACTTCGGCAAGCGGACGGCGCGGCAAGACCCCGTAGTCCACTTTTACGAAACTTTTCTTGCCGCCTACGACCCAAAGTTGCGCGAATCGCGCGGAGTCTATTACACGCCGGAACCTGTGGTTTCTTACATCGTTCGGTCCGTGGACCATCTCTTGAAGACGCATTTCGGATGCCCGAGCGGACTCGCGGACAGGACGACGGTTGAATACGAGAGAGAAGAAAAGAACGGCGGAAAGGCCAAGAGAGTCAAAGTCACATCTCCGCGCGTCCTAATTCTTGACCCCGCCTGTGGGACCGGAACGTTTCTCTATTCAGTGGTTGACCAAATTCGCACCGACTTTATTCGTCAAGGAAACGCGGGCATGTGGCCCGGCTATGTGCGGAATCACCTGCTGCCCCGCATCTTCGGTTTTGAATTGCTGATGGCCCCATATGCCGTCGCTCATTTCAAGCTGGGGATGCAACTTGCGGGGCAAGACTTACCGCCAGCGCAACGTGAGAAGTGGGCTTATGACTTTTCCGGGGATGAGCGGCTCGGAGTTTTCCTCACGAACACATTGGAAGAGGCAGAATGGCGAGCCCAAATGGAGTTTGGCTTTCTCCGGAGATTGACAGAAGAAGCCAATGCAACCGTTCGCATCAAGCGGGAGTTGCCCATACTCGCCGTTGTCGGAAACCCGCCGTATTCAGGGCACTCCGCAAATCGAAGTTGGGAAATTAAAAAAGGCAAGAGGGTGCGGACTTTTATCGGCCAGCTTATTGAGGATTACCACTCCGTGGACGGGCAGCCATTAGGCGAGAAAAACCCCAAGTGGCTCCAGGATGACTATGTGAAATTCATCCGCTGGGGCCAGTGGCGGATTGAGCGGACCGGCGCGGGGATTCTAGCGTTTATCACCAATAACGGTTACCTGGACAATCCCACGTTCCGGGGAATGCGCCAGCAGCTTATGAACGCTTTCACAGGAATATACATCCTGGATTTGCATGGCAGCAGCAAGAAGAAAGAAACCGCGCCGGACGGCTCAAAAGATGAAAATGTCTTCGATATTCAGCAAGGAGTCACTCTCGGAATCTTCATCAAAAAGCCCAATGAGCCCAGCCCGGCCAAGGTTTTTCACGCGGACCTTTGGGGACGGCGAGAAGCCAAATATAAGACGCTTTTTGAAGCAGATGTAAAAACAACGAATTGGGAGGAGCTTGACCCGCAGCCGCCTAGTTACCTCTTCATACCGCAAGAAACGAGGCTGAGAGCAGAATATGAGCGCGGATGGAAAGCCACGGATATAATGCCTCTCAATGCGATTGCGCTAAACTCACACCGCGACGACTTTGCAGTTGCGTTCGATAAAGCGGAACTAGAAAAGCGTATAGACGATTTGATTTCAAAGCAGGAAACCGATGAGGAGTTGAGAATCAAATACGGTCTCTACGATACATCGGACTTCAATCTGACAAGGGCACGGGTTTCTCTCAGGCGGGCGAAATCCCCACACACGTTTGCTGTTTCGTGTCTATATCGGCCCTTCGATTATCGCTTTCTACTTTGTCATTCAGAGATTCTGGACCGGCCCCGGCCAGAGCTGAATTCTCATTTTATTGGCCGTGAAAACCTTTCGCTTGTTACAACCCGCCAGACCCGTGAGCCATTCGCCACTCTCGCTGTGGATAGGATTTGCGGACAGCATAAGATTGTCGCCGCCTATGATGGCTCTTCAGTGTTCCCGCTGTTTCTATACCCTGATTCCGAGCACAATAAAAAGGGACAGGCCGAGCTAGACGTTCAAGCATCGCCGTGGCTCCCTGGCAAAGGCGGGCGGAAGCCGAACTTAAACCCCAAGTTTGTTGCGGACCTCGAAAAGAGGCTCAGATTTTCATTTGCGCTGGACGGCAAAGGCGATTTGAAAAAGACCTTTGGGCCGGAAGATGTTTTTGATTACATTTACGCGGTTTTCCACTCTCCCACCTACCGCGTCCGCTATGCGGAATTTCTCAAGAGCGATTTCCCCCGCGTACCGCTCACTTCAGATGTGAACCTTTTCCGCTCTCTGTGCGGTCTGGGCGGGAAGCTTGTCGCCTTGCATTTGCTCGGAGCACGCCAGCTCGAAAAACCAATTGCCCGCTACCCCGTCAACGGGTCTAATCTTGTCGAAAAGGGCTTCCCGAGGTATCTAGCACCTGGAGAGCCGGAGTTGGGGACCGGCACTCCGCTGAAAGCAGGCCGCGTGTATATCAACGGTTCAAAGCAGCAAACCCCGAGCGACGGCCAATACTTCGAAGGCGTCCCGCCCGAAGTCTGGAATTTCCATATCGGCGGCTATCAGGTCTGCGAGAAGTGGCTCAAGGACCGCGGGGGTCGCAAGCTGATCTATGCGGACCTGGAGCACTACTCCAAAGTCGTCACGGCCATTCAGGAGACGATTCACCTCATGGCCGAGATCGACGCTGCCATTCCCAACTGGCCGATCGAGTAAAGCCGCCAAAATGACGGCTCAGTTTTTATCTTCCAGCGCGGGGGCTGGGAGGGGGGTGCGAAAGGAGTTGAACGACATGAAGAAAAGTCTAGAGTCAAATATATAATTATCGACGTGAATGGACAGCGGGCAACAAATTTAGCGAGGTCGCGTAAATGAGAGTCTCCGCAGCTTACTTCAAGGTGATTCTGGTTTCGGTTTCGGCCGCGATGCTCACGATGCTCGGCGTGGGCGCATCCGCCATGGCGCAAGAGCTGCAAGGGCTCCAGGCACAGTCAGGACCGAGGCTGGATTTTCCGGCCGGGCTGGCGACCGACGGCCGCGCGATTTACGTTTCGAACAGCCGCAACAATACGATCGAGGCAATCGATGCGGCGTCGAAATCGCTCCGAATCGTTGCCGGCAAACTTTTCCAGCAAGGCAGCAACGACGGCGCTGGCGATTCGGCGCGCTTCAACAGCCCGGACGGAATGACGATCTCCGGGCAGGATCTCTATCTTTGCGACACCAACAATTCCGACATCCGCAAGATCAATGTCGGCAGCGGGACGGTCACCACGATTGCGGGGACGGCTAATATCTCGGGCACCGAAGACGGCACCGGCTCGGCGGCGCACTTCAACCTGCCCACGCAGATCGCGACCGACGGCGTCTCGCTGTACGTAGCCGACAGCGGCAACAGCTCGATCCGGCGCATCACGCTTGCCGACATGAAGGTCAAGACGATCGCGGGACAGCCGGGCACGCCGGGCAAGACCGAGGGAAATCAGGACAAGTCACAGTTCAGCGGCCCGCGCGGAGTCGCGGTGGACAAAAAAGCCATCTACGTCGCGGATACCGGCAATGACGTGATCCGCAAGATCGATATCTCGACGCTGCAGACCAGCACGATTGCGGGCACCGGCGAGGAAGGGGACAAAGACGGTCCCGCGCTGCAAGCGCAGTTCAACAATCCCGGCGCGATATGCACCGACGGAACGATGCTCTACGTGCTGGACGCCGACAATCATTCGATTCGCAAGATCGATCTCACCGCCAACACTGTAACCAAACTGACGCTGGTCAACGGCCATATCGGTTCGGGCTGCACGCTCGCCAGCGACGGCAAGCAGCTGTACTTCTCCGACACCACGGAAAACGCCGTGGAGGTCGTCGATACGAGCAGCGGCAACTTCACCACGCTCTATCCTCCGGGGCAGTAGGGCACGCGCGCCGGGCATCGCGTCTTGATCGATCTGCGCAGCGACACGGTTACGTTGCCGACGCCCGAGATGCGCGAGGCGATCGCGCGCGCCGAGCTGGGTGACGACGTTTACGGCGAAGACCCGAGCGTGAACCGGCTCGAAGCGATGGCGGCGTCGATGATGGGGAAAGAGGCGGCGTTGCTCGTGCCGAGCGGCACGATGGGCAATCTGGCCGCGATGCTGACGCATTGCGCGCGCGGGAGCAAGGCGATCGTCGGCTCGGAGTCGCACACCAATCTTTACGAGGCGGGCGGCGCGTCGGCTCTGGGAGGCATCGTGCTGACCGCGGTTGCCAACACCGACGACGGCGAGCTCGACGCGGACGATCTCGCGCGCGAGCTTGGGACGCCGGCGGACGATCATTTCGCGCAGCCGGCGCTGGTCGTCATCGAGAACACTCACAACCGATGCGGCGGCGCGCCGATCAAGCTATCGCACATGGCGGAAGTTTCCGACGCGGCGCATCGCCGAAAAATCCGGCTTCATCTTGACGGCGCGCGAATCTTCAACGCGGCGCTGGCGCTGGAAACGACACCCAGGGAAATCGCGAGCGTCGCGGATACGGTATCGTTTTGCCTGTCGAAGGGGCTTGGATGTCCGGTGGGCTCGATTCTGTGCGGGAGCCGCGAATTTATCGCCGGTGCGCGTCGGACCCGCAAAGTGCTGGGGGGAGGAATGCGGCAAGCGGGAATAATCGCGGTGGTGGGAATCGTCGCGCTGACCACGATGGTCGATCGGCTGGCCGAGGATCATCAGAATGCGCGCGCGCTGGCGCAGGGATTTGCGCTGGTCGCGGGACTGAACGTCCGTCCGGTTGAGAATCGGACCAACATGGTCGTATTCGACGTGGACGGCGACGCGGACGCATCGCGGCGTTTCGCGGCGGCGATGCAACAGCGGGGGGTGCTGATATCGCCGCGCGAGGCGACGTCTTTCCGCGCCGTGACGCATCATGGGATTTCGCGCGCCGATGTCGATCGAGCGGTCGCAGCGGCCGCACAAGCCGCCGGCGAAGTCTTCGGCGACTGAATCCTTCGATCGCGCGCATGGGAAATCACGAGATGGATTCGCTCGATTCGCTGTTCTCTCTGCGCGGGCGTCGCGGACTGGTAACCGGCGCGTCGTCCGGGTTGGGAGTGGAATGCGCAAGGGCGCTGGCGATTGCGGGCGCCGACGTTGCTCTGGTCGCGCGGCGCAAGGGTCGCGTCATGCGAATTGCGGCCGAGCTCGCGAAGACGCACGGCGTCAAGGCGATCGGAATCGGCGCCGACGTGACGCGCGAGGACGACCTCGATCGCGTGATGGCCGAGACGTCGGCCGCGCTTGGCGACGTGGACATCCTGGTGAACAACGCGGGCGTGTCGCCGACGGGGCGCGCCGAGAATTTCAAGCGCGATGCGTGGGACGAAGCGATCGCTGTGAATCTGACCGCGCCGATGATGCTCGCACAGCGCGTCGCGCGCCGGCTCATCGAGACCGGCCAACCGGGCCGAATCATCAACATGGTTTCGATCTATGCGTCGGTGGCGAGTTCGGTGTACCGGCTGTCGGCATACGCGGCGACCAAGGCGGCGTTGGCGAATTTGACGCGTCAGCTGGCGGTCGAATGGGCCGGCTATGGAATTCTGGTCAACGCAATCGCGCCGGGATGGATTCCCACCGAGGCCACCGAAGGCGGAATCGCGAAGCCCGCGAACAAGGAACGGATGGAGGCGTTTACGCCGATGAAGCGGCTGGGGCTCCCGCATGAGATTCGCGGCGCGGTGATCTTCCTTGCCAGCGCGGCTTCAAGCTACGTTACGGGTTCGGTAATTTCGGTGGACGGCGGATACCAGGCGTGGTGAAAGCGGCGCGTGTCCGATCGCAAAGCTTGCGAAACGCGCCGCCGCAATCTCCGGGCAGTCGTTAGATTAGGAGTCGGGATGAACGGCACCGGGCTTCGGGCGCAACTATTCCGGCGCAAGCCGGCGGCGGCCTTGATGGCGGAAGCCGAGTCGCGCTCGGGCGGCCTCAAACGGGCTCTGGGAGCGCTCGATCTCACGCTGCTCGGGATCGGTGCGATCGTCGGTGCGGGAATTTTCGTGCTGACCGGCGTCGCCGCGGCAAGAGACGCCGGCCCCGCGATCGTTGTCTCGTTCGTGGTGTCGGGATTCGCGTGCGCGATGGCGGCGCTGTGCTACGCGGAGTTCGCGGCGATGATCCCGGTGGCGGGCAGCGCGTATTCATATTCGTACGCCACGATGGGCGAGCTGGTCGCATGGATCATCGGCTGGGACCTGGTGCTCGAGTACGCCGTTGGCGCTGCCACCGTTGCCTCCGGCTGGTCGGGATACCTGGCGATCCTGCTGAAAGGTCTCGGCATAGAACTTCCACGCGCATGGACTCACGCGCCGTTTTCGACACCCGGGGCGATCATGAATCTGCCTGCGTTGGTTATCGTGTTGTTGATCAGCTACGTGCTCTACATCGGCATTTCAGAGAGCGCGCGGCTGAACTCGATAATCGTCGGGCTCAAGTTGTTCGTCATCGGGGCTGTGATCGTGGTCGGCGCGTTTTTCGTGAAGCCCGCCAACTGGAGTCCGTTTGCGCCGATGGGGTGGAGCGGCGTTATGCGCGGCGCCGGTGTTATATTCTTCGCATATATTGGATTCGATGCGGTCTCGACGGCGGCCGAGGAAGTCATCGATCCGAAGCGCGACCTGCCGCTCGGCATCCTCGGTTCGCTGTTGGTGTGTACTGTGCTGTATATCCTGGTCGCCGGAGTCCTGACCGGTATGGTGCCTGCCAAGGGTATCGACATTACGGCGCCGCTCGCGTCCGCATTTCTGGAGAGGGGGATGCATGCCATTTCGGGGCTAATCTCGCTGGGTGCCGTCGCCGGATTGACCTCCGTGTTGTTGGTGCTGATGCTTGGACAGTCGCGAGTTTTTTTTGCAGTATCGCGCGACGGATTACTGCCGCCCGCGTTCAGCAAGATACATCCGAAATATCGCACGCCGTATATTCCGACGACCTTGACGGGAATCGCAGTCGGTATCGCCGCGGCGTTTCTGCCGATTGACGAACTGGGGGAAATGACCAGCATCGGCACGCTCTTCGCCTTCGTGCTGGTGTGCATCGGAGTCTGGATTCTCCGCAACTCAGAGCCGCAGCTGCGCCGACCGTTTCGCACGCCGCTGGTTCCTCTGGTTCCCATTCTCGGCGCGTTCTTCTGCCTGTACCTGATGGCCAGCCTGAGAGAGGCGACGTGGTACCGCCTGCTAGTATGGCTGGGGATCGGGCTGGTCATCTACTTCAGTTATGGCCGCTTCCATAGCCGGGTGCAGAACAACGCCGTCGAGCGCGCCGCCGCGTCGGGAAGATAGGCAGGATTTAAGACCGCTATTGGCCGGAGCGGTCGGCGGCCTTCTGCGCGGCTGCTGCGGCGGCGGAGGCGGCGGCGCGGGTCCGGGCGGCCTTTTCCATCGCAGCCTTGCGCTGCTCGCCGCGAGCGAGGTTCTGGTTCATTTGCCTGGCGCCCGCGACGCCGAGATCCTGCGATTCCCACTTGGGCTTCGCGACGGAGACCCATTGCTTTCCGTCGAGCGCGTAGGTGAAGACCAGGTACTTGAGCTTGCCGGTGGCGAGGCCCTTGGCTGTTCCCGGCTTGGCAGGGTCGTACTCGACGCCGCCGAGCTTGCAGCTCACAACGAGATGATTATGCGGGCCGTAGGTCGGCAGGTACTCGAACTTTTGCTGCAAATCGATGTACTGCCGGCCCTCGGCCTTTTTTTCATCCTGCTCGGCAAAGTAAGGCGCGACGACATCGGAAAGTTTATCCTGGAGCGACTGCTGGAGGGCAGGCGAGAGGTCTTTTTGCGCGCGTGCGTGCTGCAAGTCCATCGCATATGCACGCGAGGCATCCAGCGAAAACGAAAGCGCGGCCGCAAGGGCGACCGCGCTGAACATCTTGAGATTTTTCATGGCATCCCGGCCACCATCATAGTGGACGATTGACCGGGCGCAAATATTTACGGGCTGGGACTGTTGAGCCCGCGGCCGAACGACGCGACCTGCGACTGCCATTGCTCGCCGAAGGCCAGGATCAGCACCTGCTGATTGATGTGCGCGTCCTTGGTCAGCGATTTCATCGAGCCGCCACCTGCCGTAGCCAGCACTTTGTACGCCGCCTGCGTCTGCCGGTAGAACTCCGGCAACGGCGAGATTTTCGGCGGCTCCTCGCGATGCACCTTGAGCCAGAACTCGCGCTCGAAGCGCTCGTGCTCCTCGGCCGCCACGTCCACCGTGTTGAAGGTGCCGTTGTTGGATTTGAACTGCCGGATCAGCGCGAGCAGCGGCGCGAAGTCCTCCTTGTGCGGGGGAGAATCGCCGACCAGCACCACCACCTTTTTTGCATAGGGCTTCCAGTCCATCTTGTCCATCGCCGTCTCGCACGCGCCAAACGTATCCTCTTCCCACTCGCCGCCACCCATCGCCTGAATGCCATTGAGGAAGTCGCTGAGCTTTTGCGGTGACAGCGTCAGCGGCTGGATATTCCTCTTCTCGCCCTTGCCGCCGAACA
>DLMJ01000005.1 GCA_002479255.1 Candidatus Binatus soli
CTCTCCGAGAGTGCTCGTCGCGATGGCATCGAACTCTAAGTCTGCTGTGCTGTCGCGACCGCCTAAGCCGGAATTTCCGTTTTGCCTCACGGTTACTTGACGGGTTTAGGCCCAGTCGCCTCTCTTTTCAAGGGCGCGGCCGGGTGTTCAGTCCACGGCGTCCTCCGTGGCGTCCAAAGAGCCTTCGCCACTGCTGCCGGGAACCCCAAAACCCCACACCGGGGCTTTTCCAATTTCTAGTGTGTTTGGAGCCCCTCCGCGCGATGCATGAACTTGTACGGGTGCGCTTTGAATTCGCGGCGCACGTTCGGATGGGTCTTCAGATACTCGTGCAGCGCCGGATGATTATCCACCCAGCGCCGATTCTCGATCAGTGCCGGATCTTTCGCGAGTTCCCGCGCGAGGTCGGGATGCGAATCGAAAAACGCGTAGTCCGCGTTTGTGACTGCTCCGTGAGTGACGGGAGCCTGTGCCATCACGGGACCCGCCATCGCAAATGTCAGTGCCGCTGCCGATAATATCGTCATTCCTCGTTTCATCTTCATGGACCTCCGCCCGCTTAGGTTTGTACGAGCCCTGATAGTATCCGGTTTCAATGCGTACTGCTGCATAATAGCAGAAGCGATTTGCATGTATCGTGGAGGCACAAGGGGCTCGAGCGCGGCCGAGTCGAGAAATGAGGTCGGACTGATGGCGACGTTGGGTTTTTCGCGCGGCGATTTTGACGTGTTTGCGATCGAGGGTTTCAACGCTCGCATGACGAAGATCTACGAGCGCATCAGGCCCCGGCTGGTCCGGCTGGGGATCGAACTGGCGCCCGAACTGTCGCGAACACTGCACATGGAGTTCTTTGCGCACGTCGCCAAGCATATGCGGCGCACGGTGAATCCTCCGGATGAGACATGGGCAGCATTCGGGCCGTCGCCGAGGGGATACAAGCGCTACGGATATCTCGCGCTATGCATCTCCGGCGCGGGCATCCACGCGCGCGCGGTCGTGAAATCCGACGCCGAAAAGCGCCCCGAGATGGCGCGGCTGATCAAGTCGAAGTCGGCTGAATTGGAAGAATCTTTTCGCGGCGCCAAGATCCAGCAGTACAAAAACTGGGACTGCCGGATATTGCCGGACTCGAGCGCGGCCGGCCCGGACTTCTTCGACGGACTCGGGGATGCGCTCGCGAAAAAAACCGGCGGCATCGACCTCGGCTTCGGATGGCCCGTGCGCGACGCGCTGAAAGTCGATCGCGCCGAAGTACTCGACGCGTTTCGCGAGCTCGAACCGCTCTACCGCGTGCTGCGCTCCGCCGCGTCGTGACGTTGGATGACGAGCCGCGAGGGAACGATCACCCGGCTGGCATATTCGTGCCTGCTGATGGTGGGCATCAATAGTGGCTGGATCGGCCCCTTTCTGCCGCAGATCTCTCATACCGCCCATCTGCCGATCGAACGCGCTGGATTGATCGTCAGCGCCTCAGCGGCCGGTTACTTCATATCGCTGCTGATCGCCGGCGAGATCAATCAACGACTGAGCGCGCAAAAGATCCTCGTCGGTGCGATGGCGTTGTTCATGGCGGGTCTGACAGGGCTCGCCGTGGCTCCGGGACTGGCGGGACTGCTGTACGCCGGATTTCTGATCGGCCTCGCCAATGGCGGTATCGATATCGGCGCCAATGCCCTGATCGCAGATCTCAATCGCGAGCGGCTCGCCTCTGCGCTGAACTACCTGCACGTGCTGTTCGGTGTCGGAGCGTTGCTCGGACCACTGATCGTGAGCGTCGCCTTCACGAGCCGCGTGCCGTACTGGCGGGTGTTCGGCGCCGGCGCGTTGGTGTGTGCCGCGATCGCATTTCGTTTGGGCGTGACTCCGGCGATCGAAGCTCGAACGGCGCCGGCGCCCGGTGACGGATTTATCCCGATGCTCTCGCATCCGCTGATTTGGGCGATCAGCGCAGTGATGTTCCTTTACGTAGGCGCCGAAATCGGGATTGGCGCGTGGCTCTTTCTTTACTTGCGCACGGCGGGGGCGCTGGGCCCGTTGCTCGCTTCGTCGGGTGTCTCGCTGTATTGGCTGGGATTGGTATGCGGGCGCGCATTTGGCGGACGATTGGGGCATCGCATCGCATTGCCGCAATTCACGATGCTGGCCTCCGCCCTATCGGCGGCCGCGCTGGTGATTTTGATCGCGGCGCCGACGGCGGGCGGACTTGCGGCGGCGGCGGTGTTCCTGATCGGCTTCGGATACGGCCCGGTCTTCCCCAACATGATCGCGGTTGGCGCGGCGCGGTTCCCGGCCGAGGTCGGCAGGATGACTTCGATCGTAGTGGCAGGCGGCGCGCTCGGCGGGATCGTCGCGCCCTGGATCATGGGCCATGCGATCGCCGATGTGAGCGCGCGCGCAAGTATGGAGGTCGCGCTGGCGGCCACGATCGCGATGGCGGCGCTGGCGCTTTTGCTGCGCACGATTGATTTTGAAAAATTTCACCACCAAGACAGCCCTCTATGAAGCACCGGCGCCAAACACTATTGTAGATGAATTGCTCAGCCGCAAATTCCCGCGCTCGAGTCGGAAAGCGGCCTCCAAGAAGGGATTCATGGCGAACAAAGGAAACTGCAAAGCGAAAGATTGCGCGCGCGAGGCGGTCGGCAAGGGTTACTGCCGGATGCATTTTCGGCTCTGGAAAGCCGGTGAGATGCCAAAGGCGCGCTACAAAACCTGCACCTTCGAGAAATGCCGCAAGCATCGCCACGGCGCCAGCAGCCTGTGCGACGAACACTTCAAGGCCAAGCATGGCAAGCCCGCGGAAGGAGCGCCCGCGCCCGAAGCGGCGCCCGCCGAGGCTCCGGCTTCCTGAGCCGCGACCGCTTCCGTATCCCCGCCCGCGTCACGCGGGCAAAGTGAATTCCGATGGCTAATCTAATCGTGGCTGGAGCAGCGGGCCGGATGGGCCGCCTTCTGGTCGCGCTTTCGTCGCGCGATCCGGCGCACAAAATCGTCGGCGCGCTCGAAGCGCACGGCAACAGCGCGATCGGATCCGACGCGGGCGAGCTCGCCGGCGTAGGCCCGCTCGGTGTGAAAATTACCGACGACTATGCGTCGCTCGCGCGACCCGATACCGTCACGATGGATTTCACGACGGCCGCCGCCTCGATGGAACATCTCGAAGTCGCATCCAAAACGGGCGCTGCGATCGTAATCGGCTCGACCGGCTTCACGCCCGAAATGGAAAGGCGTGCGCGCGAACTGGCGGTTAAGACGCGCACCGTGATCGCACCCAACATGAGTATCGGGGTCAACGTGCTCGCCAAGATCGTCGCCGAAGTCGCCGCGATCCTGCCCGACTTCGACGCCGAAGTTATCGAGATTCATCATCGCACCAAAGTCGATGCGCCAAGCGGCACCGCGCTATCGCTTGGCAAGGCGATCGCATCGGCACGCGGCGTGGATTTCGCTTCTAACGCGGTGTTCGGCCGCGAAGGAATCACCGGCGTCAGGCCCGACGGCAAGATTGCGGTGCTCGCGATACGCGCGGGCGACGCGGTCGGCGATCATACCGTGATTTTCGGCGGGCAGGGCGAGCGCCTCGAACTGATTCATCGCGCGCAGAGCCGCGACTCGCTCGCGCGCGGAGCGCTTCGTGCCGCCGGCTGGCTCATAAGCCGCAAGCCCGGGCTTTACACGATGCGCGACGTGCTCGGAATTTAACCCAACTCAAAGACGTGTCGGATGACTGCCGGGTTCGTGCTTGGGCGGCGCGGGCGGCTGATCGCCCATCTCGGCGCCTTCATGGTCGAGCATCGCCCACCGCTCAACCAGCCTGATGCCGAGTCCGCGATGGCCGCGGATGAAGTATGTCGCCATCGCGATCAGCGCCAGGATATTTCCCGCGACGATTTTCCACCATCCCAGGGCCTCGAGCGCCGACTGATCGATCAGCGAAACGAATCCGACGAAGAAAACCTCGAACACCGCCAGCAGCAGCAGCGCACCGAGCAACATGAACGGTTCCCATTCCGAAGCCGCAAGCAAAATCGCCAGTGCCAGTCCGAACATGGCGAACGCCAAGAAATGCAGAATCGAGTAGCCGAGCACCAGCGGCAACGTCGCTTGGATGCCATCGCTCACGTCCGCGTTGCGAAATACCATCGCCCCGAGAATCGCCGGCGTGTGAAACAAATTGCCCGAGGCGACGTCGTAGCCCAAGAACCAGATGGCGACGACGATCCCACCCACCAGTCCGGCCGTCACACCTTCGCGCGCGACAGCGATCCAGCCACCGAGCAGATGCCACGCAAGCGCAGGATGCCGCCACAAGAAATATGAAAGCATCGCGGCCGTGGCGAGCAGGTTGCCGACGATGACGCCCCACCAGGTCAGTTCCGCCATCACGTTCGGGCCCAGCAACAGAACTACCGCGATGAAGAAAACTTCGAATGCGCCGAAAAAAATCGCCAGCGAAAAAAACAGCGACGACTCGGTCTCGCAGGCTTCGAGCAGCAATCCTCCAGCTATGCCGAACGCGATGAATGCGCTGAAGTGGATCAGCGAGTATTCCAGCGCCAGCAGCTTCAGCCCGTGATTGATCTCGTGACTATGCGACCCATGCAGAATCGTCGCCGCCAGCAGAGCCGGCGTTTCAAATGCGTGGCCACGAATTAGGTCGAAGATTAGAAACCAGACGGCAACAACAATGGCGCCGATGATTCCCGCGACCGCTCCATCGACAATGATCCGCGCCCTCGAGTGTGCCATCTTCCTCGTCACGCGACCGGCCCGTGCAGGCCAGGATGAACTCGTGTCTATTCCACTGGTAACGCACCAGATCTGCAACCGGCAAGCATCGCGAATCCCTTTCGCCGCTCTTTCGCCCTGGCCACGGACTTAGCTCGATGTCGGCTGCAGGATAAGATGAAATGGTTTTCGCGTCATGCCCGGCAGACTTGAAACAACAGAGCAATCTGAAGCCTCGCGCTCTTCTTCGGCATCGGCTCCCAAAGCAGCGCGGGCCGGTGATCATCACGAGCATCTTAATCATCCCAACCTGCTCCGGATCGGCCGCACGCCGATCCATTTCTTTGCCGTCGCGGTTGCGTTCTTCGCCGTTGGCGTCGCCGCGATGCCGTTCGTAATCGCGGACGTCGCCTCGTTTTTCTATCAAATGAGGCCGCTGGCGCTGGTGCACACGTTCACGCTCGGGTGGATCACCGCGGCAATGATGGGCGTGATGTATCGCTACGTCCCGGCGCTCACGCACCATCCGGTCCCGTACCCGCGCATGGCGTTAGTGCAACTCGTGCTCTACGTGATCGGCGTTTCGGGGATGATCGCGCATTTCGAGATTGGAATCTGGCTTGGGCTCTGGCTCGCGGCGATCGTGGTGGTGATAAGCGTTTTGATGTTCGCCGCTGAGATCATCCCGTGTCTGTGGGCGCAGGTCGGACGCGGCGTTGCCGAAACGGGGATGTTTTTGGGCGTGTGCTTTCTGGTACTCGCGGCTGCAATTGGACTCACGCTCGGCCTCGACAAGACTTACGATTTCCTTGGCGGCAGCGTGCTGACGAATCTTTCCAGTCACGTACATTTCGCCGCGCTCGGATGGGTAACGCTGACCATCTGCGCCGTGTCCTACCGGATGCTACCCGCGTTTTTGCTGCCGAGGATCGAACTCCCCGCGGCCGCGATCTGGCAGCTCTACGCGCTGACGATTGGAATCATCGGACTCGGAGTGACTCTGCTGACCGGGGTCGCCGGCGCGACTCTATGGAGCAGTGTGATCGCAGCGTCCCTGCTCGCGTACATCTTCACCATCGGACGGCTGGTGCGCACGCGACGGATGCCGCTCGATTGGACGTCACGTCATGCGATTTGCGGAGTCTTCTGGCTCGTGATTGCGATCGCGATGGGGCTCGCGCTCACTGTCACCGGCGCCGACGGTGAATATGGCAGCCGCATCGCGTCGGCTTACGGCGTGATGGGTCTGCTCGGATGGATTTCGAATTTCATCATTGGAATGTCGTATCAGCTCTTTCCGGGATTCGTTGCACGTGCGCGGACCGGGGTTGGATGGCCGGCGGTTACGATAGCGGAACTATCGATTCCGCGGACGCGGCCATTCGTATTCATCGCGTACAACCTCGGGGTCGCGATGGTTGCCGGCGGCCTGCTCGCCGGGTCGATCGATCTCGCGGTCGCCGGCTCGGCATGCATCGCGGCCGGCGGTGTCGTCTACTCGGCGGTGACGCTTTGGACACTCAGCTTCGCCTATCGCGCAGCGATGCCGTCCGCCGCGCGAACCGATTTGCGCATCCTTCCTTCGTAGCCGCGACTCTACGAGCCGGCGACGCGACGCGATCGCAGCACGCGAAGCTCCGGAGTCATCGCTGCGGGCGGAACCGGAATATCGCAGTCTTCGCGCTGCGACCACCTGAAGAAGATGAATGTGAAAACGATCATCAGATAGGTGCCCTGCCCGATCCACATGATCAGCCCGCCCAGCACCTGGTCGTCGATCGCCTTGAGGCCCCATCCGTTCGGGCCTTCGGTGTACCACGGATAAATCACTCTCGTCGCCAGCGTGATCGGCGCGGCCACCGCCGTCATCGGGATCATCAGCAGGAACAGATAAAGGATCTGCGCCGGGTACGAGAGCCGCGGCAGCTCGGGGATCTGACTCAGAATCGGCCACCACAGCAGCATGCCGGACGCCATGAAGAGCAAGTGCAGGAAAATGTGAAAATTCTCGTCGCGGCACATCCGGTCGAATATCGGCGGAAAGTGTGCGGTGACGAAGACCGCCGAAAAAATCAGGAACGCGATTACCGGATTCGTGAGCAACCGCGCGATGGGCTTGATCGGCCTGCTGAGCATCCACGGCGCCAGCATCCAGCCCGGCGTCCCCAGCAGGATTAGCGGCGGAATCACGAAAGCCTGCATCAGATGCTGCAGCATGTGCATCGAAAACAGTCGCGCATCGGCAAGTTCATCGAGTTCGGTCTGTGTGAATAGAATCGCGCCCATCGCTAGCGCGAACCACATCGCCTGACGCCGCGTCGGTTTGCGGCCGGCCGCGCGGCATGCGCCGAGGTAAATCGCGATCAGGATCGCGATGCCTATCGGTATGCTCGGATGTTCTCCGAAGATGTCCATCGTCAAAGACGCTCGCCCAGCGGCTATCCGATCGGCGCCATGTGATTGGACAGATATGCGAACAGCAAAATCAGCGAGACCAGCAAGAGCGTCGCAATTATCAACGGGAAGATGAACACTCCCGTCAGCAGCCATCTATCGTACTTCAAATGCATGTAGAACATCGCGACCAGCGCGAACTTGGCGGCAGCCAGTACCATCAACAGCGGCACCAGCACGGGATGGAGCGCATGCACGTAAAAGACTGTGACCTCCATCGCCGTCAATACGACCAGGAACGCGGCGATGGTCAGGTAGGTCGCCGCACCGGGATGATGAATCTGTCCGCCTTGGGTGTCTGCAATGTCGCTCATGCTCCAGGCACCGCCTGCATCAGATAAACGAGGGTAAAGATGATGATCCACACTACGTCGACGAAATGCCAGTAGAGTCCCGCGAGCTCGACCGATAGCGCGCGCGACTGGCCGAGCTTGCCCGTCATCGCCGCCGCCAACAGCACCGACAGCCACAGCACTCCGATCGCGACGTGAGCGCCGTGAAATCCGACCAGCACGAAGAACGACTGCGAGAACAGGTTGGTCGTCAGCCCCATGCCCTCGTGGTAGAAGCTGGTGAACTCGTAAACCTGGCCGCCAAGAAAAATCAGCCCGAATGCGATTACGCCGCCGAGCCAGATTCGCTCCCATCGCTTGTCGCCGCGCTGCGTGGCCGCGAGTGCCAGCACCATCAGCAACGAACTCATCAGCAAAATGAAAGTGCTGAACGAGGTCAATGGGATGTTGAGGATTTGCGGCCCGGGTCCGCTAACGCTGCGCGATTTGTAAACGATGAACGTCGATATCAAGCTCGCGAAGAACACGCACTCCGAGCCGATGAACGACCACATGCCGATTTTGCGTACATCGACTCCACCCGACGACGGTGCGTGCTCCGGATCGTGCGATTCTTCGCCAAAGTCTGCGTACTCGAATCCCATCCCGACAATCGACAGGACCGCGACCGCCGCGCCGATGAGGATGATGCGATACCAGTCGATGATGAGGCCGAGACCCATCATTCCCACGCCAAGACTCAACACCAGCGGGAAGATCGAAGGCGCCGGCATGTGGATGTCCTCGACGGATGCCGGCTGGCTGGGCTGCGGTTGCGAAGGCGCCTGGCCCGACATATAGGCTGCGACGCCGCGCGAACCGGCGTGCCCGTATTTCAGAATCCACCACGCGTCGCGGCCGCGGATTTGCGGGATCGTCGCGAAATTGTACGCAGGCGGCGGCGACGGCGTGGACCATTCGAGGCTGCGTCCGTCCCATGGATCAGCGGGCGCCTGCTCTCGGCTGGCGACACTTTTGAAAAGGTTGAAGTAGAAAAACAGGAACGCGATGCCGAGAATGAATGCGCCGATCGTTTCCAGCTGGTTGAGACGCATCCAGCCCATGTCGGCGCCGTACGTGTAGGTGCGCCGCGGCATCCCCCACATCCCGAGAAAATGCATCGGGAAGAACGTGAGGTTGAATCCAACGACCGTCAGCCAGAAGTGCCACTTGCCAAGCCGCTCGTCGAGCATGCGGCCGGTGATCTTCGGCCACCAGTAATAGAATGCCGACATGATCGTGAACATCACGCCGCCGAACAGCACGTAGTGAAAGTGCGCGACGACGAAGTACGAGTCCGTCTGCTGGAGATCGATCGGCGCCGATGCGTGCATGATGCCGCTGAGTCCGCCGACCGTGAACTCGATCAGCATCCCCAGCGCGAAATAGAATGCGGTCGTCATGCGCAGCGAGCCGCCCCAAACAGTCGCGATCCAACTGAAGATCTTCACCCCGGTCGGGATTGCGATCAGCATCGAAGTGATCGCGAACGCCGAGTCCGCGACCGGGCCCATTCCCGTCGCGAACATATGGTGCCCCCAAACGCCGTACGACAGGAATGCGATCAGGCAGATCGAATACGCCATCATGGGATAGCCGAACAGCGGCTTGCGCGAGAACGTCGGAATGACTTCCGAGATGATCCCAAAGGCCGGCAGCGCCATGATGTAGACTTCGGGATGACCGAACAGCCAGAACAGGTGCTGCCACAGAATCGGCGTAGCGCCCGCCGATGCGACGTAGAAATGCGTGCCGAAGAAACGATCGAAGAGCAGAAAGATCAGTCCGATCGTGAGCGCCGGAAACGCGATCAGAATCAGGATCGACGTCACCATCAGCGACCACATGAACATCGGCATACGCATATACGTCATGCCCGGCGCGCGCATCGCGATGATCGTGGTCAGGAAGTTCAGGCCTGTGAGCACCGTCGAAGCGCCTGACACAAGCAGCCCGATCACCCACCAATCGATCGCGAGGCCCGGCGTGAAATACCGCTCGGTCAGGTTCGCGTAACCGAACCATCCCGCATCGGGAAGTCCGCCGCGAATCCAGCCGAGATGGAGCAAAATTCCCGCGACCAGCGCCAGCCAGAAGCTCGCCGCATTGAGCCGCGGAAACGCGACGTCGCGTGCGCCGATCTGTAGCGGGATCAGGAAGTTGCCGAAAAATCCGAGCAGCAGCGGCATCACGACCAGGAAGATCATCGTCGTCCCATGCATCGTGAAAAACGCGTTGTAGGTCGCCGCCGACAGCGCGTGATTGTCGGGACGCCACAGCTGTACGCGAATCGCCATCGCTTCGAATCCGCCGAGCGCCATGAAAAACAGCGCGCTGACGAGGTACATCACGGCTACGCGCTTGTGATCGATCGTCGTCAGCCATCCGAGTATCCCGCCACCTTCGAGGTAGCTCGGCTGATCCGCTGGCAATGTTTTCGGCTGGGCAGCCATTCGACGCTCCCTATTTCAGACCCTCGAGATACGCGACCAGGGCGTTCATCTTCGGCCCCGGCAGCAGCAGCGCCGGCATGTTTGCGCCCGGCTTGGTTCCCTGTGGATTCACGATCCACTTCGCGACGTTTTCCGGCGTGTTCTTCAGCACCCCGGCGGCCAGCGTCGTGCGGCTGCCGAAATGCGTCAGGTCAGGTCCGATATACCCCTTCGAGATGCCCTGGATCATGTGGCAGGTCGTGCACGGACTGTTGGCGAAAACGTTTGCGCCGTTTAACGCCAGCAGATCGGTCGCCGGAATTGCGGCCGGCCCCGCAAGCTGCGCCCTATCCCATTTCGCGAAATCATCCGGCGAATCGACGAACACTCGAAAGCGCATGTTCGCGTGCGACAGGCCGCAAAACTCCGCGCATTGTCCCGGATACATTCCCGGCACCGTCGCGACGAATGTCAGCTCGTTGATTTGGCCGGGCACCACGTCGCGTTTGCCGCCGAGTTGCGGGACCCAGAAGCTATGTATGATGTCGGCCGATGCCAGTAACAGGCGAATCGGCCGGTTGGCGGGAATATGCAGTTCGTTGCCGGTCTTCGCACCGTCTGGATAGTCAAACTCCCACCACCACTGATGCGCTGCTACTTTGATCTCCAGCGCCCCCGCTGGCGCGACCGCCGGCTGCGAGCGAAAGATCGTACGTACCGTCGGCACCGAGATCATCACCAACACCAGCGTGGGTCCAAGCGTCCACGCGATTTCCAGACCCAGGTCGGACGACGCGGTCGATGCTGGCGCGGCTTCGCCTACTCGAGACGAGAAAACGAACACCGCCAGGATAAACGCGCAGACCACGATCGCCAGGATAATTGCGTCCCACACCGTTACATCGATGTAAAGACTCTGAATCCACTGTGCCAGGTCCGACTTCGGCGAGAGGGTCGTCATCGGATGGTCCGTCGCTGAGCATCCCGTAATAGCCAGTGCAATAGCTATTTGCATAACTATCGTCGCGATCGAATACCTATTTGAACCCCGCCCGATCATTCCGCCTCATCTCCAACCGGTTCTCCCGAGGTCGCCGCCTGCGCGACGCGGTTTAGTCCCGGCACTGCCGAAATGAGAAATGCGCCCAGGAAACCGATCGATATCAGAAATTGCGTGGCGCCAAACGGGATCGCGTCGAGCGACAGCGACGGAACCACCAGCACGTAACGCTCGAGCCACATCCCGGCCAGCCCTAGTCCCGCCACCGTGCCGAGAATCACCGGCGTCTTCTTGGCCCGTACGCTCATCAGCGCCGTAAATGGAATTAGCCAGATCAAAACCAGGCACGCCACCGATAGCGGTGACCACGGCATGTGATGTACCCGGTGAACGATAAAGAAAGTTTCGACCGGTAGATCGCCGTACCAGATCACAATGTACTGCGCGAACAGCAGATATATCCAGAACACCGAGAACGCGAAGACCATCTTGCCAAAGTCGTGCATGACGGTGGGATTCGTGAACAGGTTGTTCTCGCCCAAACGACCGCGCAGCACGGCTGCTGTAAGAGCCATCGCGGTCAATCCACTCCAGAAACACCCGGCGAAAAAATACCAGCCGAAAAGTGTGCTGCGCCACACCGGCGCGAGCGACATGACCAAATCGAATGCGATCAGCGAATAGACCGCCGCGAACAGGACCGCAACCAGCGGAGCGAACACTCGTATCGAGTGTGGCGGCAACTCGATCTCGTCGGTCGCAATCGTCCACGCCCGTGCGCCGTCACTACGCGAGACGCGAATGAACGCGAAGCTCGCCGCAGCCATCACGCCGAGCCCGATTCCATCACGTGCAAAAAGAAACGGAGTGTTCAGCCACGCAGCCTTCTGCGCTATCGGATGCGTTACCCACGGGAAAATCAGGCTGCGGCCGAAGTAGAGCCCAAAGAACAGAAAAAATCCCACCCACAGAAATGGCGCGAACGCCTCGCCGAGCCGATACGGCGTCGAACCGCCCCACTTTGCCTGCGTCAGATAGAACGACGCGGACGCGACCACCGCGCCCTGCGCGACGCCAAGGAAGAACAGCAGGTTGACGAGATAGGCTTCCCATGCGATCGTGGCTCCGCCTCGGATCAGCGCCAGCACGAACGCGATCGCGCCGAGCACGATCATGGCGCCCGCCACCGTCTTCATCGTCGTGCCGGCCACCGACTCGACGGCTCGCGGCTTCATCGCCGCGCGCTCGCGATGCGCCCGTTGAAGATTGATGCTCATCGCGGCTGCGCCTCGTCTTCGCGAACGACTTCTTCCGCGCCCGATTCCTTCAGCATCGACTCGACACGCGCCGCTTCCGCCTCGTCACATCGAACCACGATCCCAAATCGATCCTCGCCGAAGCGCCCGTCGTACCCCGGCGCCATCGTGGTCGTGGGCACACCCGACAGCATCAGCACCCCGAAGAAGCCGAAAATTCCGCCCAGCAGGACCATCAACTCGAAGCAAATCACGATGAATGGCGGCCACGACAGCAGCGGTCTGCCGCCCGCGTTGAGACGCCACTCGTAAGTTGTTCCAATCGTTATCGCGAGTCCGGTAAGAACGCCCGAAATTCCGCCCGCCAGCACCAGCCATCGCACCGGGCTCTTCGACCTGCCTATTGCATGTTCGATTTTGTGGCTCGGGATTGGCGAGAACGTATTGAAATCGCCGACCTGCGCCGCGCGGAGCTCCTCGACCGCTTGCACGCATTGAGTCTCATCCGCAAACGAACTTATGATCGCTATCGTGCTCATGCGGCTTTGACTCGATCCATCTTGAGCGCCTTCCGAAGCCAGACGATTCCTTCTTTAAGTTCCGTCATCGATATGATCGGCAGGAACTTTGCGAAGAGCGAGAACAGCCCGACAAACCACGCGAAGCTGCCGACCGTGATCATGATTTCTGTGATCGACGGACGGTAGCCGGCCCACTGCGAAGGCTCGATGTTCGCCGTCAGCGAACCCGCGATAATCACGAAACGCTCGAACCACATCCCGATGTTTACGAAAATTGTGATTATCCAGAGCGCCCTCATGTTGACCCGGATGCGCGGGGAAAATAGCAACAATGGTATTACGCAGTTGCACAAGACCATTACCCAGTACATCCAGCCCCACGGCCCGAAGTAGCGCATGTGGAATGTCATCTGCTCGATCGGATCGCCTGTGTACCAGGTCATAAAGGCTTCCGTGATGTACGCGTACGAGACTACCAGCGAGGTCAGCAGCACGACCTTGGCGAGATTGTCGAAATGCCACTCCGTCAGCAGGTCCTCGATGCCCAGCAGCTTGCGCATCGGAATTAGCAGCGTGATAACCATCGCGACGCCGGAAAAAATCGCCCCGGCGACGAAGTATGGTGCGAAGATCGTGCTGTGCCAGCCCGGATTTATCGCCATCGCGAAATCCCACGACACCACCGAGTGCACCGAAAGCACCAGCGGAGTCGCCAGGCCCGCCATCAGCAAATACGCCATTGAGTAATGCCGCCATTGGCGATCCGTACCCTGCCATCCCATGGCGAGCGCCGTGTAGAATTTCTTGCGCCATCCGGTCGCGGCCTCGCGCGCGTTCGCAACGTCGGGAATCAGTCCCATCGTCCAGAACAGCGCGCTAATAGTCAGATAGGTACTTACTGCAAAAGCGTCCCATACCAGCGGCGAGCGGAAGTCGGGTTGTAAGTATCGCTGATTAGGGTATGGCAATAGCCAGTAGAAAAACCAGACGCGGCCAAGATGGATCAGCGGGAACAGTCCCGCCGTCGCGACCGCAAATATCGTCATCGTTTCCGCAGCGCGATAAACCGCGGTGCGCCACTTGGTGCGGAACAGGAACAGAATCGCGGAGATCAACGTTCCCGAGTGCGCGATACCGACCCAGAAGACGAAGTTAGTAATGTAGATTGCCCACATCACGGGCTGGCGAAGTCCCGTCACGCCCAGTCCCGAGTAGATCTGGCGCAACCAGAACCCAGCCGCGATCGCCACCAGCGTGAAGCAGAATCCGATCCACGCCCAGTATGCGAGGCCGGCCGGCTCCATCACCCGCAGCACGCTGCGGTCAATGTCGCGGTAACTCGGCTCGACCGGTATCTTCGGCGCCGCTGCCACTCAGGCCCCTCCTTTCTCGCGATAGAGATCGCGTAGATACGTGATAGCTGGTTGCGTGTTGAGTTCTTCCAGCGCGCGATAGTTGCGCAGCTTGTTGTCCTCGCGCCGGCGCATCATCGCGCTCGCGGGCTCGTTGCTGTCGCCAAACGTGATTGCGCGCGTCGGGCACGCCTGCTGGCAGGCCGTGACGATCTCGCCGTCGCGCAGCTCGCGATCTTCAGTCCGCGCGTTGAGCTCGGCGAATTGGATTCGCTGCACGCAGAACGTGCATTTCTCCATCACGCCGGCGCCGCGCACCGTCACGTCGGGATTGAGTTGCAGGTTCAGCGGCGCGGGCCATTCCGGCACGAACCAGTTGAATCGGCGCACCTTGTACGGACAGTTGTTTTCGCAATAGCGCGTGCCGACGCATCGATTGTAAACTTGGCCGTTGATCCCTTCTTCGGTGTGATACGACGCAAACACCGGGCAGACCGGCTCGCACGGCGCGTGATCGCACTGCTGACACAGCATCGGCGCGAGGTAGAGCTGCGGCGCTTGCGCCGCTTCCCCGGCCGGCGGGAAGTAACGCTCGATGCGAATCCACGACATGATTCGGCCCCGATCGACCCCGTCCTTGCCTACCGTCGGGACATTGTTCTCCGCGTAGCACGCGGTCACGCACGCGCTGCATCCGGTGCACGCATTGACGTCGATCGTCATGCCCCATTTGTGCCGGGAATATTTCCAGGGCGGGTACATTTCGTACGGCCCGGTGACTTCTTCGGCCTCGCTCCTGGGAACCACGCCGCGCGCCAACTGCTCGATACTCATCGCCTCGACGATCGATCGGCCCATCATGTCGCTCTTGCCCAGCGGTGAAACGAGCGTGCGCGTCTTGCCGGTCGCGCGCGCGGTCGCGGCGGCACTGGCCGCGCCCGCCGCCAATATCGCCCACGCATTTGCGCCGACGTCTTTTGCATAACGGCCGTACGCGCGGTGCCCCTGTCCCAAAGGAACCGCGATCACACCCGGACGAACAGTGCTCTCCACCAGGACCGGCGCCTCGATCGCGCCGTGCTCCGTTTTGATCTCGATGACGTCGTCCTTGGCGACGCCGAGTTTGCGCGCCGTCTCGGGATGGATCTCGGCCCAGCTGTCCCACACGATCTGCGTGACCGGCTCGGGCAATTCCTGCAGCCACGGCTTGTCCGCGCCGCGGCCGTCGTAAAGGAAAATGTGTGGATAGGCGTAAACGGAAAGTTCCGACTGAGCCGCGGCCGGTACGGGCGCCTTGAACGCAGACGTGTCGAGGCTGAGCGCCGAGAGATGCTGTTCCTCGAACAATCCGCCTTCGCGCCGCACGCTTACCCAGAAATCTTCGGGATCCGCGCCGTCTGCCTTGAGAGCCAGCGCCAGCCATTCAGCTTTGACTGCCTCCGCAGCGCTCGCCCACGGAAGTTTCGCGCTCGACGATCCCGCGGCTGCCGCAAGCAGGATATCGCCGACCGGCTTGCTGTCGAACACCGGCTGCATCACCGGCTGTCCCAGTCCGCGGATTCCCGCGCGCGGCGCCGTGTCACGCCATGCTTCGAGCGGATGATGCGCTGGCAGGAGAAGACTCGCCATCGCGGCGGTCTCGTCCGGCACGCCTCCCGCCCACACGACGAACGGAACTTTCTGGATCGCCTCGGCTACTCGCGCCGACGCGGGCATCGTGAAGACCGGATTTGCGCCCGCGATGAACACCGCATCGATCTTGCCGCCGCGCATCGCGTCAACCGCCGCGTCCACTTCATCCGGCGTGCTGGTCTCTTCGGCCGGCGAGCCTTCGAGGAACATTACGGTCTTGCCGAAATTGCCGGTGACCGCATTGAGGATCATCGCCGCAAGATGAGCCGACGAATCGTTCGTGCCCGCGATCGCCAGCGCGCCTTCGGCCCTGCCGAACGTCTCGCCGAGCCTGGTAATGGTTTCCACCGGCACGCCGGTCCGCGCGCTCGTGGCGACTGGATCGAAATTCTCGACCGCCTTGGTTAGCGCCGCGAGATCGAAGCCCGAGTTCTGCGAAACCCAGCGCTGCTTGACGAGAACGTTGAGCACGCTCCACGCAACATCGGCTTCCACGCCCGGAGCAGTCGCAATCCAGTCGTCGCACTTCGACGCCGTCATGCTGAGCCGCGGGCCGACGTAAGTGGCGCGGCCAATGGTCAGCGTGCCGCGCCGCTCATGCGGTGTGCGGAACAGCGAGTATTGGCGCGCGAGTTCCACCGGAGATTGCCAGGTCTCGAGAAAGTCCGCACCGAAGGAAATCAGCACTTCGGCCTGATCGATTCGATACGACGGCAGATCGCGCCGGCCAAAGATCGTTTTCGCCGCAACCCGCGCCGGTTCCTGGTTGATGGCCTCGTAAAATATCGCGCGCGACGAGCCATAAGCGCCGACAAACGCGAGCGCGATTTTCCTGAAGGTCGGGCCCTGCGGCGAACCGAAGAACGCGACGCGATCCTTGCCCCCCTTCGACGCCGCCGCCAGCCTGTCGCCCAGCATTTTGTCCGCTTGGTCCCACGAAACGGTCCGGATCGCACCGTCGTCGCCGCGAACCTGCGGATGCGCAAGGCGATCGGGATTGTACAGACCTTGCAGCGCCGCCTGTCCCCGGGCGCACAAAGAACCCTGACCAATCGGATCGGCCGGATTTCCCTCCAGCTTGACGACGCGCCCTTCCCGGATTCGCGCCACCACACCGCATCCCGCCGGGCACTCCGAACACGTCGTGGCAAAAAAACTCGGCACGCCGGGGACTACGTTCTCATCGGGCACCACGTAAGGGATCAGCTGCCTCGCCGCCGGCTCGCAGCCAGGGATCGCCGCCGCCGCACCCGCAGTCGCGGCCAGCTTGATGAATGATCGCCTGGATATCGACGGTCCCTCGCGCATCTACTCCCTCACTCAGTGATGACAGCCCACACAGTCGAGCGTCGCTTTTTTCTCCGTGTGACAGTCCACGCAGAAACCCATGTTGATTTCAAACGCCGGCGCCACGCGATCCATCGTTTCCACCGGGCCGTGACAACTCTGGCATCGCAGCCCGGCATGAATATGCGGCCGATGCGTGAAGCGCACAAAGTCGGGCAGCGTGTACACGCGATTCCACTGAATCTCGAACGCCGCCGGCGTGTCGTCCGTCCACGGCCGCGTCACCGGCTGGATTCCGCCTCCCGCAATCCTGTTGCCGTGGCATCCCACGCACTTGGCTACCGCCGGAATGCCCGGTTCAGACGATCGACTTGCATAGGCATGGCAATACGAACAGGGAATCTTGTTCACCCCGGCGTGTACTCGATGGCTAAATGGTATCGGCTGAACTATGTCTGCCCGGGGCGCCCATGGCCGCTGCGACAGCGCGATCACTGCCCCGCCCAGCATCAGCATCGCCAGGGCAAGCGGCAGCACTATCCGATTCATGCTCACGATCAGGCTTGTGAATAGTCCGAAAAAGCGCCGCCGCGCCACCACTCAACGGTTAAACTTTCTAACAACACGATCGTTTCCAATCAAGTAGGGTTAATTTTATACGCTGGATTGGATCGTTTAATAAAGGACGTACCTGTGGATTCCCATTGTGCGAGAACGCCGATTTATTGCGACAAGTAGTTTCGACAGCCCGCAAAGTATGTTACTTACGACTAGGTTCTCGTGGTCTGAGGCTGTTTCGACAGGTGCAAATCAAGACTGCTTCTCGACTGGGCCTTTTACCGCCCTACCTTTTTGCCGAGCTTGACCGCCTGAAGAAGGAGGTCGCAGGCAAGGGCGTTGACGTTATCAGCCTCTCGATCGGCGACCCCGACCTGCCCACGCCGCGTCACATCGTCGAGGCTCTCAAGCGCGCCGCCGACGATCCCAAAAATCACCGCTATCCCGACTACGAAGGCTTGCCGCAATTCCGCCGGGCCTCCGCGGATTGGTACCGGCGGCGTTTCGGCGTCAGCTTCGACCATCAGCGCGAGGTATGCGCTCTGATTGGCTCCAAGGAAGGCATCGCAAACTTCTCGACCGCCGTCGTCGATCCCGGCGACATCGTGCTGATTCCCGACCCCGGATACCCGGTGTACTACTCGGGATGCGTCTTCAACGGGGGCGAGCCGTATTTTCTGCCGCTCAGAAAAGAAAACGGATTCGTTCCCGATCTCGCCTCGATTCCCGCCGAGGTCTCGCGCCGCGCCCGGATGCTGTGGCTGAACTATCCGAACAATCCAACCGCCGCAACCGTTGACCTATCCTTTTTCGAAGATGCGGTCAAATTCTGCCTCAAGCACGGCATCATCCTCGCCCACGACAGCGCCTACTCCGAAATTGCCTACGACGGCTATCGAGCTCCGAGCGTTTTCCAGGCCCAAGGCTCGCGTGAATGTGCAATCGAGTTCCACTCGTTGTCGAAGACCTTTTCGATGACCGGATGGCGCGTCGGCTTCGCGATCGGCAACGCCCAGCTGATCGGCGCGCTCGGCAAGGTCAAGACCAACATGGATTCCGGCGTTTTCCAGGCGGTGCAGGAAGCCGCGATCGCGGGCCTGGAAGGCGCCGACGGCGATAGGCTCGCCGAATATTGCGCAATCTACAGGGAACGCCGCGACCTGCTGGTCGGCTCGCTGCGCGCGCTCGGGCTGGAATGCGAGAAGCCGCGGGCGACCTTTTACGTCTGGACCAAAGTTCCGCGTGGTTACACCTCGGTTTCATTTACCGAGCGCGTATTGAAGGAAGCCGGCGTCGCAATTACGCCCGGCTCCGGATTCGGCAAGGGTGGCGAAGGGTACGTTCGCTTCTCGCTTACGGTGTCGAGCGAACGGTTGGCCGAGGCGGTGGACCGATTAAAAGCGCTGCGGTTTTAACGGCGAGGATGCCCCATCGGGCTTTCATCGGAATAGGCAGTAATCTAGGCGATCGAGCCGCCAATTATCGCGAGGCGATTCAGCGGATCGCTGAGATCCCGGACACGAGGATCGTGCGCCAATCCTCGATCTACGAGACCGAACCGATCGGCGATCTCAAGGGCGCGTTTCTAAACGGCGTCGTCGAAGTCGAGACCGAGCTCCCCGCAGAAGTTCTGATGCGCCGCCTGCTCGCGCTTGAGCGGATCATGGGCCGCAAGCGCGTCAAGGGACGCAAGCAATCCCGCGGCAAGTACCGGCCGCGAATCATCGACCTTGATTTGCTGTTCTTCAACAAGGAAACCATCGATACCCGAATCCTCAAAGTACCCCATCCCCGCCTTCATGAGCGCCGCTTTGTGCTCGCCCCCATGAGCGAGCTCGCACCCGCGCTGATCCATCCGAAACTCAACGCATCCATTTCCGAGATGCTCGCGGGACTTAAGTCGCCGTTTCGTGTTACTCTTGCACGAGCGGACCTGTTGAGGCCGCAACCGTCCAAACGCGAGGCATCCACCCGATGAAATATTTTATCGACACCGCAGAGGTCGCCGAGATTCGCGAGGCCGCCAGTTGGGGACTCATC
Organism: Candidatus Binatus soli; assembly: GCA_002479255.1. Lineage (GTDB taxonomy): Bacteria > Desulfobacterota > Binatia > Binatales > Binataceae > Binatus > Binatus soli. Next base: position 19,593 of record DLMJ01000005.1, read on the forward strand.
GACGGAGTCACCACCAATCCATCCTTGATGGCGAAAACCGGGCGCCCGTATCACGACGTGCTGCGCGAGATTTGCGAAATCGTCGACGGACCGATCAGCGCCGAAGTCATCTCGACTGAAGCGTCCGCAATGATCGAGGAGGGCGAAAAGCTCGCCAAGCTCCACAAAAACATCGTCGTGAAGTGCCCGATGATCGTCGAGGGCCTCAAGGCGACCCACGCGCTCGCCAAACGCGGCATCCGCGTCAACGTCACCCTCATCTTCACTCCGCTCCAGGCGCTCGCGGCGGCCAAAGTCGGCGCCTCGTTTCTGTCGCCGTTCATCGGACGGCTCGATGACATCGGACAGGACGGATTCGCGATCGTCGAGGATATGGTGCAGATACTGTCGAACTACGACTATCCGGCCGAGGTGCTGGTCGCGTCGGTGCGCAACACGACCCATCTGCTGCGTGCGGCCGCGGTCGGCGCCGATATCGCGACAGTGCCGTTCGCAGTACTCAAGCAGACCCTCCATCATCCGCTGACGGATCTCGGGCTCGAGCGCTTCCTCGCCGACTGGCGCAAGACCAATCAGAAGATCTGATTGCTGTTTCCCTCTTCTGTCGGATTCGCGCGACGCGGTTGCAACAAGCGCGGCACGGCTGAACAATCGAACCGGCCCTCCCGCCGCCGCTGGAAACTGGAATCTTGCACAGGGAGGCCGTAGACTCTATGCACAGGGGCTGGGCCCCTATATGGAAATTCCGGTTTGCGTGAGTCAGTCCATAGGGGGGATATGAACGGTCGCTCCGCCTTCAAGGTTCTGGGACTTGCCGGATTGGTGGCAATCGTGTTCGTCAGCACGCTGGCGCTCTTGGCCGGCGTGACGATGCTTCCGGCGGCGACCACCGCCGCGCCGAGCGGCGCGCCGATTGCTCGCACTCTCGTCACGGATCAAATCGACGAGAACAATCTTGCCACGCTCGCGGGCAATACGCGTCCAGAAGCGACGGCGGCCAACGATCGCGGCCCGGTCGCGGATAGCTTTCCGATGGAGCACCTGTGGCTCCAGTTGCGGCGCCCTCCCGAGCAGGAACAGACACTCGACAAATATATCGATGGACTTACGGAACCCAAGTCGCCGAATTTCCATCAGTGGCTCACCGCAAAGCAGTTTGGAGAGCGCTACGGCCTGGCGCAGAAGGACCTGGCGGCGATCACGCGATGGCTCCAATCGCACGGCTTTACCATCAACCTGATCTATCCCAACAACGTGATCGACTTTTCCGGGACGGCCGGCCAGGTGCGCGAGGCCTTCCATACCGAGATTCACAATCTCGAGGTGAACCGTAAGAAGCACATCGCCAACATGAGCGACCCGCGGATTCCGGCCGCGCTGGCGCCGGCGGTAGTCGGAGTCGTGTCGCTGAACAACTTCATGCCGCATCCGATGAACAAGCCGCGCGCCGCATATACCTTTTCCGGCTGCGGCGATATCACAGGGACCGATTGTTGGGCGGTGGTACCCGCGGACTTGGCCACAATCTACAATCTGAATCCGCTTTTCGCGGCGGGTTATTCGGGCCAGGGACAGACGATCGTGGTGATCGAGCCCACTGACGCGTACAACACCAACCCGGCCGGAACCGACAACACGGATTGGGATACGTTCCGCACGACCTTTGGCCTCTCAAGCGCCTACCCCAGCGGCTCTTTCACGCAGGTCCATCCGGCGCCCGGCACTGGCGGCGCCTGTAGCGATCCGGGCGTCGTCGCCAACGCCGAGTTCGAACCAATCCTGGACGCCGAATGGGCCAGCGCGGCGGCGCCTAATGCGGCCATCGAACTGGCCTCGTGCAAGAATACCACCAACTTCGGAGGTTTAATCGCCCTGCAAAACATTCTGAGCAACGGCGGCCCGGTCCCTGGGGTCGTCAGTCTCGGCTATGCCTGGTCCGAGGTGCTGGAGGGCGCGTCGGGGAACTCGAACATCAACGGCCTGTACCAGTTGGCGGCGTCGAGGGGCGTGTCGGTTTTCGTTGCGGCCGGAGATGGTGGCGCGGCGATGAGCGATTTCAACGAAGGAAATAATGTCGCGCAATACGGGATCACCGTCAGTGCATTTGCCTCCACGCAGTATAATGTAGCCGTGGGGGGCACCGATTTCGGCGATACTTACGCCAACGCCCCCGCCGGCACATACTGGAGTGCGACGAACAGTTCCGACTATGGCTCAGCGTTATCTTACATCCCGGAAATTCCCTGGAATGACTCATGCGCCAGTGAGCTGATCGCCGAGTACCTTTTTGTCAACTACGGTATCGGTGACGATTTCACTTATGGCTCGAACGGCTCCTGCAACAGCTCGATCGCCTCGCAGTACTCCCTCCTGAACACCTCCGCGGGCAGCGGCGGCCCGAGCGGATGCGCGACCGGGGCGCCATCGACGGGAGGTGTCGTCGGCGGTACCTGCCAAGGGTGGCCGAAGCCGCCATGGCAATCGGTCTTTGGCAATCCGAGCGACGGCGTGCGGGACATTCCGGACGTCTCACTGTTCGCGGCTGACGGAGTCTGGAACCATTACTACGTGGTCTGCTGGTCCGACCCGAGCCAGGAAAGCAACGGCGCAGCATCCTGTTCCGCCGCTCCCAGCGAGTGGGCTGGCGGTGGCGGAACCTCGTTCGCCGCGCCGATTATGGCCGGCATTCAGGCGCTCGTGAATCAGTATACTGCCAGCAGCCAAGGTAATCCGAATGCCACCTACTACTCGCTGGCCCAAACCGAATACGGCGCAAGCGGCAGCTCGACCTGCAACTCGGCACTCGGCAACGATGTGGCCGGCTCGTGCATCTTTTATGACGTGACCCAAGGTGACATGGACGTGCCATGCACGGCGGGCACAAATAACTGTTACGACCCGTCAGGCACCTATGGCGTCCTGTCCACGTCGACTTCGGCGTATCAGCCCGCGTACGGAACGCAACCCGGCTGGGACTTTGCGACCGGAATCGGGACGGTGAATGCGTACAATCTTGTGAAGGCATTCGGCGCACTGGGCCCGACGCCCACCCCGACACCGACGCCAACGGCGACTGCGACCAAAACTGCGACCGTCACGCCGACCGCGACCTCGACCGCGACTCAGACCGCGACCCCGACGCCAACCACCACGGCGACGGCAACGGCAACCAAAACTGCGACCGTCACGCCGACCACAACTGCAACGGCGACAGCCACCGCCACGGCGACGGCGACCAAAACTGCGACCGTCACGCCGACCGCGACCTCGACCGCGACTCAGACCGCGACCCCGACGCCAACCACCACGGCGACGGCAACGGCAACCAAAACTGCGACCGTCACGCCGACCACAACTGCAACGGCGACAGCCACCGCAACTTCAACGGCTACCAATACGGCGACTGCAACCGCCACTCGCACCGCCAGCCCGACCGCGACGCCCACGCCGACCGCAACTTCAACGGCTACCAAGACGGCGACTGCAACCGTCACGCCGACGGCGACCATGACGGCCACGCCGACACCGACGGCAACCGCGACGGGGGCGACTCCCACGGCCACTCGTACAGCCACCGCGACGCCGACTCCCACTGCCACTCAAACCCCGACTGCGACGCCGACTCCGACCTCGGCGAAGCTGACCATCAGTCCCCATTCGCTGGCATTCGGGAAAACGGTGAAAGTCGGAAATACCAGCGCGCCCAAGACGGTCACGATCACGAACGCGGGTAAGAAGAAAATACGTCTGGCGGTGAGCGTCGAGAGCTGGAACGCGTGGCCGCCGGTGTTCGCGGTCAAGTCGGAATGCGAAAAAACGCTCGCACCCGGCAAGAGCTGTAAGGTATCGGTGACCTTCACGCCGCCGGACACGACGCGGCAGACTGGAAGCCTGATAATTTATGACAACGTGATCGGCTCGCCGCAGTCCGTTTCGCTGGCGGGAACCGGAAAGGCCAAGAAGAAAAAATCCCTACTGTCCCAATAGCCACTTCCCTGACAGGGAGAGCTATTCGTTAGCGACGCTTAGTTCGCCGCTGCCGTGCGCTCGGCAATCAGCCGATCCAGCTCGGCGCGCAGCTTGGGCAGCACTTCGTCGTAGCCGAAATAACCGATCTTGCGATCTTTCTTCTTGAGATTCACCGTGGTCGGACCGCACCACAACCCAAGGTCGGCGTCATCGGTCTCGCCCGGCCCGTTAACCCGGCATCCCATCACCGCAATCGTGATCTTGTACTTCTGGGCGTAAGTCGTGAGTTCCTTGACCTGCTGCGCCAGCTCGACGAACTTCATGTTCTCGACCCGCGAGCACGACGGGCACGAGATGATATTGAGCCCCGTACCGAAATCGGGCACCGAGATGAACCTGCCCGCCGCGACGTCCTCGATAATCTTGTGCCCTACTATCACTTCCTCGTGCTTGCGCTCGTTGGGCAGCGTGAGCGAGACCCGGATCGTATCGCCGATACCCTGCGCGAGCAGCTTTTCGAACGCTATCCGGGTCTTGATGATTCCGTCGGGCGGCAACCCCGCCTCCGTGACGCCAAGATGGATCGGCACGTCCGGCCGCCGCTTCGAGAAGCGCCGATTCGCGTCCATCACCTTGTTGGGATCGGAATCCTTCAGCGACACGACGAAGCGCGTGAAGCCGAGCTCGTCCATCAGCTCGCAATGGTACGCCGCCGACTCCACGATCGCGGCCAGTTGATCGCCCGGATACTTGTCCACAAACGCCGGCGCGACCGAGCCGCAGTTCACGCCGATCCGGATCGCGAGGTTGTTGTCCCGCGCCGCATCGACGATCGATTTCACCTTCTGCTCGATCGTCTTCGACTTTTCCATATGGTGCAAATGGCCCGGGTTGTAGCGAATCTTGTCCACGTGCGGCGCAACCCGGCCGGCGATCTTGTAGTTCTCCTGCAAATCGACCGACAGCACGATTCCCTTCGTCTGCGCGCGGATTTCCTTGAGCGCCGGGATTTCCTTCTCGCTGTCCATCGCGATCCGGACGATTCCCGCGCCTGCCTTCGCCAACTGATGGGCCTGCGCGACTGTTTGATCGACGTCGATCGTCCGCGTCGCGCACATCGATTGCACCACGACCGGCGCATCGCCGCCGACCTTGGCGCCGCCGATCGTTATCTGCCGTGTCTTCCGATCTTTTCGTGCCTGATCCATTTCCACCGTTTGCTTTCGGCGAGCGCCACGCTTGCTTCTGACAACTATAGCAGACCGTCCGCTCGTATCGATAACAACTGCCCTTCGCGCCTTTGAGCGCATCGTTCACCGACGCCCCGAGCGCGTTTGCGACCACGAATTTGCGCTATGACTTTTCCCTTGCAATCGGTCAGCGTTCTCATTAAGTTCTTTTTCCGTCGATAATATTAGACGGAATGAGGAGTTGCATAAGAGATGTTGCTGGCTTCGCCCATCTCTCGCGGCCACTTTTGGACATTCAAGCTCTTCGCTCGGGGAGGAGAGGAAGCTGAGCAATGAGTACCGTCGTCTCCACAATCGCTGCCGCCGATCTGCGTCCGTTTCCCGACGTTATCCTTCGCAGCCAGTTCTTCGAGATGGTCGGGGCGCGATCGTTCTCCAGCGAGCAGCGCCTGATGCTCGCGGTGCTGGCTGACGCGATCAACGTCGTGCAGGAATTCAGCGGCTCAAAGAGCCTGCGCAAACGCAACTCGTTTAACGACGCGTGGAACTGGTTCTTCACCAAGGGCGTCACTTCTCCGTTGTCATTTGACAACGTATGCGACGCGCTCGGCATGGACGCCCGGGGCTTGCGATGGCGGCTGTCCGAACTGGTCGCCGGCCGCGGCGGCGGTCCGCTGCGCCTGCGGCTCAAGGAAGCGAGCCGGATCCAACGCTTGACGGTTAATCGACCGCGCCGGCGCAATCCGCGCAGGATGCACCGCGTCGATCCCGCCCACTAGCAACTAACACTCCGACTCAATCGCCGGATTCAGGCCGCGGGCCGAGAAGAAAAGAAACAAACGCCGCGCACGGTTTCATTCTTCCGCCGACTCCTGATACCAATTCGACTTCATCCGAACCAAGGGAGACCGATGCTATGGACCGTCCGCTTGAGGGCGTCAGAGTCGTCGAAGTTGCGATGTGGGTCGCAGGCCCGTCCACCACCGCCGTGATGGGCGACTGGGGCGCCGACGTTATCAAGCTCGAAGACCCGGCCACCGGAGACCCGATTCGCGGCCTCGTTACGCGCACCATGGGCGATCCCAACGCGCGCATCCGTCCGCCGTTTGAACTCGACAATCGCAACAAACGCTCGGTCGCCGTTGACTTGCGCCGCCCCGACGGCCACGCCTTCGCGCTCAAGCTGATCGAACACGCCGACGTCTTCGTCACCAGCCTGCGCCTCGACGCCATCGAGCGCATGAAACTCGACTACGCGACCCTCTCCGCAAAAAATCCGCGGCTCATCTACGCGTCGATCAACGGCTACGGGCATCGCGGACCCGATCGCAATCGCCCTGCCTACGACTACGCCGCCGCGTGGGCGCGCTCGGGCCTGATGGCGACGATCGCCGAGCCGGGACAGTCGCCGCCTGGGCAGCGGCCCGCGATGATCGATCACGCCGTCGGCCTGGGTCTGGCGGGCGCAATCTCAGCCGCCCTGCTCGCACGCGAGCGTAGCGGCCGCGGCCGCGAGGTCAACATCTCGCTGTTCTCGATGGGCCTGTGGATGAACGCGTCGGATCTTACCATCGGCCTCATGACCGGCTTTTCTCCCCGATCCGAGTCGCGCACCCAGCGCATTAATCCGCTGTGGAGTTCCTATCGATGCGCCGACGCGCGATGGATTTACTTCGTGATGATTCAGAGCGATCGCTATTGGCCGGATTTCTGCCTCGCGCTCGGCAAACCGGATTGGCTGAACGACCCGCGTTTCAAGGATTCAGTCGCGCGCGCGCAAAACTGCGCCGCGCTCACAGACGAAATAGATCGCGCGATTGCGGCGAGGAGCTGCGACGATTGGGCGCCGATTTTCGATCGCCACAATCTCATCTGGGCCCCTGTGCGCACCGACGCCGAAGTGCTCGACGATCCGCAGGCCGAAGCTATCGGCGCTTTCGCCGCCGTGGACCATCCGAATATTCCCGGATGCCGCGTCGTGAACAGCCCCGTCGAGTTTGGCGACTCCCACCCACTGCCCCATCGTGCGGCCCCCGAACTGGGCCAGCATACCGAGGAAGTCGCGCTTGAAATGGGCCTGACGTGGGACGAGATCGCGCGTCTCAAAGCCTCCGGCGCCTTGGGTTAGATTTCCATCTGTACGATGCACCAAACCCGCTACTGACAGGCGATTTTGAACTTCGTGTGCAATCAAAACGCCATTATAAAACTGCACTTTCCTGAAAAGGTTTGACTCTGATGAACGCGCCTCCGTATGATCTTTATCACCTGTCAGCGGAGGTCGCCTGCTCGTGCGAATGATTGTTCCTCCTGTCGCTCATCGCCGCGAAATCGATCGCAACCTCGCCGAATTTTTCCGCGGCCATCGCGCCGCGCATTTCAACCGCGCCATTTCCTCGATGTGCCGATACTTCAAACTGCGCCGCCCGCGTGTCAAATGGTTCGAGTATATCGATTGGGGCAAGACCGCCGGCCGCACCTACGAAGACGGCCGCATCCATCTCGTGCATCCCGAAAACTGGAAACGCGGACGCGTCTATTTCAGCGAGCGCCTGTGGATTCAAATGATCTACCACGAGATGGGTCATTTCCTGTTCTGGTCTGACGCCGAGCGCAAGGCCGACCTGTTCTCGCGCCGGATGGTGACCGGGCTTAAAGTCCCCGGCCGCCGTAGTGCATCGCGCTCGCGCATGCGGGCGGGAATCTCGAGCACGCGTCGCGCTGCAAATCGCGTCCGCAAGCGCCGCCCGCGTATTTCGATCGCACGAAAATCGAGGCGCTCTGCGCGGATCGACGCTCGCAAATCTCGCCGGGTTGCCTGATGCCGCAAAAGCCCAACGTCGAAAACCGCTGGTGGGTCGAAACCACCTTCAAGAAACCCAAAAAGGCCAAGTCCGAAACTGAGATGCCGCAGTTGCCGGTCGCGATGGCCTTTTACCAGGTCGCGCGCGATTACGATCAGGATCGCGCCAAGGAAGACCTGACCGACAACAACCTGCGCGTCGCGCGCGAGGCCAATCCTCCGCAGGGAGATTGGGCCTACGTCGCGATGACCGAGCAGCATGCGCCGCCCAATGTCATCAAGCGCGTCAAGGACGAGTTTCGCCTCCCGCGCGAGGCGCGCGGCATCGTAATCGATCACGGGCGCGTCGTGCGCCTGCTGATTTGCGGCCCGCAGCTCGAGGACTGGATGATCGACATCACGCTCGGCGAGGAGCCGTCGGTCGATGCGTACGTATGGTCCGTGATGCATCGCGAGCGAATCTTCCGCCGCGCCGAGGACGCGCTGCGCCAGGCGCGCAAATGGGCCGTCAACCTGCTCCAGTTCCCTCCCCAGCGCGACGAGCCCTTCCGCGGCTCCCTGCTGGTCTAGCCAAGCTTCGCGTTCAGGGTAAGCTCGATTGTGGACTTGACCCTCCACCGCTCGGTTGCGCCATGAAATACCTGTCGCTCGTGCTCATAAACCTGACCCGCAACAAGCGGCGCACGATTCTTACCACGCTGTCGATCACCGTCTCGGTATTCATCTTCGCGTCCCTGATCAGCCTGCCGGGACTGCTCAACCAGGTCCTGCGCGACCGCGCCAACTCGCTGCGCCTGATCTGTCACAGCAAGGCGGGCTTCTACTATATGTTGCCCGAAGCGTATCGCCGGCAGATCGAAAAAGTTGCACACGTGGAGGCAGTGGCCGGCTACAGCGTCTTCATGGGAACCTACCGCGATCCGAACGAGCAGATCGGCATCCTCGCCACCGACGACGATCATATCCCCGAAATCTTTCCCGATTGGGAAGTCAGCGCGGAAGCCGAACGCGAATTCAAAAGCATGCGCACCGCAGGCCTCGTCGGAGCCACCTTGATGAAGATTTACGGCTGGAAAGTCGGCGACACGATCATGCTGCGCGGTACGGTGTATCCGGTCGATCTGCAACTGACAATTGTGGGCGTGCTGAACGAGAAAGCCGCAGGGCCTCAAATTATTTTCAGGCGCGACTACATGGAAGAACTGCTGGGCAGGCCCGGCACCGCGAACCTGTTCTGGGTGAAAATAGACCGCTCGCAATCGGCGCCCGAGGTGATCGCCGCAATCGATGAAATGTTCGCCAATTCGGCGCACGAGACGGCCACCGAAACCGAAGTCGCGCTGATCAAGAGCGAGATGGCCGGCAATCTTGCCCTTCTGGTTAATGGCGCAAAATTTCTTGCGGTGATCGTGATCTTCACGATCGCGCTGGTCGCCGTCAACACGGCTGCGATGGCGGTGCGCGAACGGCGCCACGAGATGGCGGTGATGCGCGCGATTGGATTCACGCGCAACTCGATCATTGCGCGAATCCTCGTCGAGGGACTGGTCGTCGGCATGGCCGGCGGTGTCCTCGGATGCGCCTTGGCGCTCCTGGGATTCGAACTGTTGCCGCACGTTTCCGGAGCGCTCGGTCCGCTCGCGCTCTCCCTGACGCTATCGCCGCGAATCGTTGCCTACAGCTTCATGATCGCCGCCCTGATCGGAGCAGCCAGCGGGTTCATACCTGCGACTCTGGCCACCCGCGGCGACATTTCGACCGAACTCCGCGCCGTGTAAGGCCCCTTCGAGGCCGCTCAGCCTCACGGTCTTAATCAGGCTGCGATTTACCAGAATCGAGGCAACACTTCTTGTATTTCAGGCCGCTGCCACAGGGGCAAGGGTCGTTCCGCCCTGTTCGAGGAGAGGCTTCGCCATCCTCGGAGCGCAGATGATCCATGAGCCGTTCCACTGGTACGCCTGACCGCATCAGCGACGCGATCTTCCGCAGGCGTGGGCGGCTATGGGTGAAAAACTTTTTCAGGCCCGGGCAAAGATAGTTAAGACCCTGTTCGCCGTCGGGTGTCCGGGCAAACCGGTCCTTTGGACACCCGCCATTGCACGACTTCAGGACCTCGCAATCCCGGCAGTATTGGGGCAGTCCGTCCCGCTTCTTGCGTCCGAATTCGCGCTGCGCCGGGTCCTCCAGTATTTCCACGAGCGGTGTTTCGAGAATGTTCCCGATGCGGTGCTCCGGATCGACAAAATGATCGCAGGAGTAGAAATCTCCGTTATGCTCGACGACCACGACATCGCCGCAGGTCTCCTTGAAAATGCACAAAGCATGCTCCACCCCGAGCAAGGGTCTGAGCGCCTCATCGAAGTTCTGGATGGCGATCCGGCCGATATCGTGCCTGAACCACTCGTCGAAAATCGTGCACAGGAACTCTCCGTAGGCTTCTGCCGGCGCCGTCTCCGCGCTTACCCCGCTCCCGCCTTGCCGCGCGACCAGCGGAAGGAATTGCAGGAACTCCACGCCGAGCTCCTTGAAAAAGCGATAAACCGCAGTCGGCTGCCCGACGTTCCCACGATGCACGACGCACAGCACGTCGCATGGAATCCGGTAGCGCTTCAAGAGCCGGATGGACTGGATCACCCGCTTGTGGGTCGTACCGCCGCCCTTGGTCACGCGATAGCGGTCGTGGAGCGCCTTCGGTCCGTCGATGCTGATGCCGACCTGGAAGCGTTCCGCGGCGAGGAAGCGGCACCATTCGTCGTCGATCAGCGTGCCGTTGGTCTGAATGCCATTGAGGATCTGCCGTCCCGCAGGTCGGTGCTTGCGCTGGAGCTCGACGATTCGGCGGAAATAATCGAGCCCTAGGATGGTCGGCTCGCCGCCGTGCCACTCGAAGAAAATCATGTCCTTAGGGCAGGCCTCGATGTGCTGGACGATGTAGCGCTCCAGCAGATCATCGGTCATCCGAAGCGATCCGCCGTTCGGATACAGGGCCGACTTGTCGAGGTAATAGCAGTAGCTACAGTCGAGGTTGCAGACCGCGCCCGCCGGTTTTGCCATCACCTGGAATTCCCGCGAAGCTGCCACCATTCAGTGATACACTCCCCACCTGGCGTGAGCTATCAAAAAAGAGGCAGTTGAATCTGCACGTCGGGCGACAAACAGGGACGCGGTAGCGCGCCGATTCTGTCTGCTACTTTCTGAACTCGACGGTCGCCGTCCCTGTCACGAGGCGCTCCGACTCCTCGTTTTCCATCCAGACGTCGATCTCGGTCGTGCGCTCTTCGGGATTCTTGTTCGTGATAAAGCCGTGAATCGTGACCGTGTGATCGGGTTGCACCGGCACGCGATAGGTCGTGTTCATCCGCGTCAGCCACGCATTGCTCGAGCCGATCCAGTCCGTCACCAGCTTCGAGAGCAGTCCGAGGCTCATGTTGCCCGGGATGATCATCCCGGGCAGCCCTTCCTTCCTGGCGGCTTCATCGTCGGTGAAGCGTCCCGCGCCTTCACCCATGCCCATCGTCCTGGCGTAGGCGCGGCACTGATCCTTGCTCACGAACAGCTCAAGCGGGCCGAGCGTGTCGCCGATATTGATCTCTTCGAAACTATTCACGCAATTCGACTTCCCGATCCCGATGCGCTCAGGGGCGGTTCATGAAGCGATGGTCGATATGGGCCAGCACTTGATCGTTCTGGTTCTTCAGTGTCGAGCGGATTACGACGAACACCATCGTGCCCGTCCGTCCCGTTTTCTCGTAGATTTCCTTTACGTGCGAGCTGAGCGTTACCTGGTCGCCTGGCCTTATCGGCGCGACGAACTCGACATCCTTGCCGGCGTCGAAGCCGCGCAGTCCGAAGCGCGGAACGTTGTCGAAGAAATGCCGCCCGTTGCGGAACGTCACCGCGAACGACGGCGGCGCGACGATCCCTCCGTACGGGCCTTTTTTCGCCGCCTCCTCGTCCGTGTATATCGGATTGGTCTCGCCGAGCGCCGCGCAGTACCGTTTTATCTTGTCGGCCTTGACTTCGACCGGCTCGGTGATTTCGAAGGTCTTGTTGATCAGCGCCGGATCGTAATTCACTGCCATCTTGATTTTCTCACTGTCTTGCTATCGCAGTCGCGGCGTTACCTGGATTCCATCGCGACCGCATGCGGCACGGTTTTGCGCCGCGGCCGGAAATCCACCGGCTCGTAATTGCCGGTCTTCAATTCCCGCACCAGGTCGTCGATCGTCTTGATGTACGCGCTGAATTTTGTCGCGCACAGCCCTATCAGGCTCACCAGATGGCTGTCGGAACCGCCGGTCGCGGCAAAACCGTATTTCGCGATCAATTCCGCGCTGCGCTCGTCCTCGCCCTTGCGCGAGCCGCCGTTCAGCGCCTCGACCGCGACCACGTTCTCCAGCGGCGGCCTCGATTGATAGTGCTCGTAGAGCCCGATATTGGGGCGGCCGGGATGACACGGCACGACAATTCCGCCCATGCGCGCCACTTCATCGATCAAGGTCTGCGCGTCGAGCCGCACGTCGGCAAAATCGAAGCGCGCCACCATGTCATCGTTCACCCCGAACACGAGCATGTGTCCGTAGTTGGTCTCGACTTCCGACGCGCGCAGCACCAACGTTCCGAATTTGTCCTCGAGATGGCGGTAGTCGGCGTCGCGATTGAACTGGCGATGCTCGGTCAGGACGATTCCATCGACCGGCCGCTCGGCCTGACGCAGCTTGATCCAGTTGAGGTACGCCTCTACCGGTGCGCGGCTGTCTTCCGATGCTTCGCTATGCGTGTGCAGATCAAGGATTGTACTCACCAGGATTGAGCCCTCACCTCGCCGGGCGAAATTTCGCGAGCGTCACCGCGGGCGTGACGTCCTCGAATACGACCTCGACGGGCATCCCTATTTTAGCCTGTTCCGGCCGGCAGTCGACAAGGTTGGTGAGCATTTTCACGCCCTCTTCCAACTCGACGTACGCCATGATGTACGGTATCGATTCGCGAAACCCCGGTGCCTGGTTCTGATACGTCGTGGTGAAGGTATAGACCTTGCCGCGCCCGCTGCATTTTATCCATTGCACCTGCGACGACATGCAATTCGTGCACAGCGCGCGCGGATAGTAGCGGATGTCGCCGCAAGTTGCGCATTTCTGGATGTAAAGTTCGTGCCGTTGAAGCGCCTCCCACCACGGACGGTTCTCTTCGTCGAGATGCGGGAGCGGCTTCGAGTATTTTTTCGCTTGCGTCTGTTCCACCATGATTTATCGTCCGCCCCGAGGTTACTGATTGCTGAGGATAAGCGTCGCGCCCGAATGGCGCGTGCCGAGCGCGCCGCCGGTGCCGTGCGCGAGTGCGATTTCGCAATCCTTGACCTGCCGCGGACCGCATTCGCCGCGCAGTTGCTTGGCCGCCTCGATCACCAGGAAGATTCCGCGCATCCCCGGATGGTTCGACGACAACCCCCCGCCGTCGGTGTTGATCGGAAATTCGCCGTCGAAGCGCAGCCTTCCGCCCGACACGAACGCGCCGCCTTCGCCGCGCTTGCAAAAGCCGAGATTCTCCAGCGTGGCCAGCACGGTGATCGTGAACGAGTCGTAGATCATCGCCATGTCGATGTCCTTGTGCGCGACGCCCGCGCGCTCGAACGCAAGCCGGCCCGATTGCGCCGCCGCGATTTCCAGAAAATCGCGCTGCCCGCGCGCCGCGTGCCGCACCGTCTCGCCCGCGCCAAGAATGTAAACCGGCTTCTTCTTCAAATCGCGCGTGCGCTCCGCCGACGTGATCACCAGCGCGCCGCCGCCGTCGCTGATGATGCAACAATCCAGCAGATGCAGCGGCGACGAGATGATTCGCGACGCGAGTACGTCTTCCACCGTGATCGGGTCTCGGTACTTCGCGGCCGGATTCATGGACGCATGCAGCCGCGTCGTGACCGCTATTTCGGCCAGCTGCGCCGAGGTCGTCCCGTAGTCATGCATATGGCGCTGCGCGACCATCGCATACGCCCCGACGGTCGTCGGCCCGAACGGAATCTCGTACTGGTCGCACGGATCGCCTGCGCCGCCGCGTTCTCCGCCCGTGCCAATCGCAAACCGCGACGAGGCCGCCGTCGAGCCATAGACCACCACGCATACGTCGCACAGCCCGGCGTGGATGGCGGCCGCCGCGTGCGCGGTGTGCGCCACGAACGACGACCCGCCGATCGAAGTCGAGTCGACAAAGTTCGGCGTCAGGTTCAGGTAATCGCAGAAGCCGACGATTCCCATCCCGCTCATCCCCATTCCGGTCGTGCACAGCCCGTTTACGTCCTTGATCGTCAACCCGGCGTCGTCCAGCGCGCCACGCAGGCTCTCCGCCATTATCTGAAACAGACTTTTGTCCGGCGCGAAGCGGGTGGGATGCTCGAACACGCCGGCCACTGCGGTTTTGCGGCTTAAACTCATCTCGAATTCCTATCTTCAGTTAGCCAACGAAAAAACGAACTGTTCGATCGCGGCGTTGTACTCGGGGGGACGCTCGCGCGGGATATAGTGACCGGCGTCCGCGATAATCTTGCAGGTCGCGCCGCGAATCTTGCCCGCGATAAACTCCGCGTCGGCCGGCGTGGTGCCCTGGTCGTCGGCGCCGGCAATCACCAGCGCCGGTTTGTCGATCTTTCCGATCGCGTCGCGCAAATCGAGCTGCGAGCAGGCGACGATGTCGGTGTAGCGCACGCGCGGATCGGTCTTGATTTGTTCCATCCAGCCTTCGCGGACCACGTCGAAGTTTTCCTTCACCGTGCGGGGCGAATAGCCGTCAGTGTTGAAGGCCTGCGGCGCCCGGCCCATCGTGATTGCCCGCAATGCCTCGATTCGATCGGCCGTGATGTTGAACTTCGGCGCCGTGCAACTGAGGATCAACGCCTCGACGCGCGCGGCGTGGCGGATCGCCAGGTCCATCGCAATCGCGCCGCCCATCGAATGCCCCAGTATCACCGCCGCTTTGATCTTCAACATGTCAAGAAAAGCCGCAACGAAGTCGGCATAGTCCTGAACCGTGCGCAGCCCCTCGACGCCCGCCGAGCGTCCATGCCCGGGCAGATCGAGCGCGATCGGACTGTGCCGGCCGCCGAACGCGTCGATCTGGCGATGCCAGGTGTGACCGTTCGAGCCGGCGCCGTGAACGAACAAAATCTTGCGGCCGCGTGAAAAGTCCGGCGCCACGTCGGGCAGCGTCGTAGCGCCGCTATAGAAGTAGTAGGTCGCGTATCCCCTCACATCGGTGTATTTCGTTGGCATCGGCGCGAAACTCTCCGCCATCTGCTTTTGTGGGTTAGCTATTAGGTTGAGCGCGCGCTTGTCAAACGGCGCCAGACTCAGACATCCCGCCTGCCAAGGATCAGCGGTTCGCGCAGGGTCAAGCTGCGCGACGCGCCCGCCTTGGCGACTTCCGCCAGCATCGCGTCGGCCTGTTGGCGCTCGCCCTCGGGTATCAATGGCATCCATCTGATGCTGATCCACTCTTCGATATCCGCCCACTGGATTGTAAATGGCGCCGCGCGTTCCTCGACGCGCAGACCGGACCTGGCAAACGCCCGCTGGTAGCGATCATCGGGAGCCGCGTCGGCTTGGCGGCGGCCCGCACGCTGAAAGATCACGTCGCGATATTCGCGCCATCGGTCCGGACCGACGATCGCGCTCAGCATCTGCCGAAAACCTTCGTCCCGCTGCCCGGTTGCCACCAGCAACCCGCCGGGCCGCACGCATCGCGCGAACTCCGCCACGACGCCGTCGAGATCCGCAACGAACTGAAGCACGTGGCTTGCGAAAATGAAATCGAACGACTCCGGCTTGAACGGCAGCCGTGACACGTCCGCGCAAAGCAGCCGGCATTTCACGCCGACGCGATTGCGCGCGGACAGCAGCATGTCGATCGACAAGTCGACGCCGGTCACCCCACGAACGCGATTTCCGGGCGCCGCCGCAAACTTCGCGAGATAGGCGCCATTGCCGCATCCGACATCGAGCACGTCGCGCGCATCCGCGATTTCCCCCGCGATCGTCTCGAGGACGGCGCGGCGCCGATTCCCGTAGTACTCGCCATCGCCATAAGTGGCGGCTAAGCGGCCGAAGTACTCGGCTACCGGTAAAGGTCTGCGATGCCCTGAGGTTTCACTTTCGCTGGAGTCCATGTCGCGCCGTCCCTTCTTCCTTCCGTCAGTCCGAGCGGAGCGTGGCCGCTCGATTTCGCTGAGGATGACAGAAAAGCAGGCGCGCGGAGAAGAGTTTGCCGCTACTTTCGTGCCTTGCGGCCTTTGGGTTTGCGCGTGGGCGCGGATTTTTCGTCGATTGGATCGGCTTGCCCGTGCTCCCAGATTTCGATCGCCGCGCGGCTGAATCGCCACGCACTGCCTACGCGGAAGCCCGGTATTCGTCCTTCGTGCAGCAAGCGGTAAATCGTAGTTGGATGGACGCGAAGATGCGCCGACAACTCCGAGATGGTCAGAATATCTTTCGAGGATGCCATCGTAAGCCAAGCCCCCCCCTCGGTGAAATTTATCAATTCCCCCTTAAACGAGAGGTATCGCTTGATGCCGCACAAAAACCCACAATGCAGCCTCTAACCGTGCCACGAATAAGTCAATACTGACCATTCGCGCCCGTCAGAGGCTGAGAATCTTGGTAAAGGTGCGTCACATTGCGTTATGGTTAGCGAAAGATGGCTAAAAGAACTCAACGCCTCACTTCAAAATCCTGCGGATTACCAGTTTTCCAGGAGAGAAAGACGCTTCATCGACGCGCAACGCGTGATGTGCAAAGAAAAGGGGCGGTTCCATAACCGCCCCTAAAGCATTCGCCATAACAGCGCCACTCGCTACCGGCTCACCATCATCGCCGCCGCGCGACGCTTTTGAAATCATCTAACCTGACGTTAGATTGCCTCGCTAACCGCATCTTCGTGCTGCGTCGGCTTGGGCCGCGACTGTATCGGCGTGTAGTGCCGCGTCGATTCGCCGATATAGACTTGGCGCGGCCGCGCGATCTTCTGTTCGGGATCGCGCACCATCTCCGCCCATTGCGCCATCCATCCCGAAGTCCGCGGGATCGCGAACAACACCGGAAACATCGTCATCGGGAAGCCCATCGCCTGGTAAATTATTCCCGAATAGAAATCGACGTTGGGATACAACTTGTGCGAGATGAAATAGTCGTCCTGGAGCGCGATCCGTTCGAGCTCTACCGCTATATCGATCAGCGGATTGCGGCCGGTCACCTCGAACACCTGCTCCGCAAAATGCTTGAGGATTTTCGCGCGCGGATCGTAGTTTTTGTACACTCGATGCCCAAAGCCCATCAGCCGGCGCTCGCCCTCCTTGACCTTCTTAATCAGCGCGGGAATGGCCGACACTGAACCGATTTCCATAAGCATCCGGATCGCAGCTTCGTTCGCGCCGCCATGCAGGGGGCCGTAAAGCGCCGAGATAGCAGCGGACGCGCAGGCGTAGGGATCAGGCTGCGAGCTTCCCACCGCGCGCATCGCATTGGTGGAGCAGTTCTGCTCGTGATCCGCGTGCAGGATGAAGAGTACGTCGAGCGCGCGCTCGAGCACCGGGTTCGGTTTGTATGTAAGCTCGGTCATTTTGAACAGCATCGCAAGCAGATTGCCGGTGTAGCTGAGGTCGTTGTCGGGATAGACGTAAGGAAGTCCCCGGGTATGCCGAAAGGCGAACGCCGCCAGGGTCGGGATCTTGCCGATCAGGCGGCGGGTCTGCAGCCGGCGCGATTCGAGGTCGTGTATAGCGCTGGCGTCGGGATAAAAGGTCGAGAGCGCGCCGACGGTACTGAGCAACATTCCCATCGGATGCGAATCGTAGCGGAAGCCCTCCATGAACATCTTGATATTCTCGTGCACCATCGTGTGAATCGTGATGTTGTGTTTCCAGCGGTCGTAGTGCGCTTGGTCCGGCAGCTCGCCCTTGACGATCAGGTACGCAGTCTCGAGGTAGTTGCTTTTCTCGGCGAGTTCTTCGATCGGATATCCGCGATAGCGCAGTATCCCCTTGTCGCCGTCGATGTACGTGACGCGGCTGCGGCAGGACGCCGTGTTGCCGAACGACGGATCGTAGGTCATCAGGCCGAAGTCATCGGCGCCGGTCTTGATTTGACGCAAATCCATCGCGCGAATCACTCCGCCCTCCTCGATCGGTACATCGTATTTCTTGCCGGTCCGATTGTCGGTGATTGTCAACGTGTTGTTTGCCATTGATGTTGCCTCAACTGGTTTGTGGCGTTCTGGTTCTTTATATTCCGTTTAAGATACACAAATATATACATAAGAAATATAGATATATACAAGTGTGCAGCATTAGTTCTCCAAGGCCGGCGCATGCCCCTTTTAAGCTGCCGGGCGTCTCGCAACCGCCGCCGCGCCATGCCACTGTGTGCGCTTGCGCGTTGGCTTAAGAGTGCATCGAAAAAATGCTCGATAAAATAATCTCCGGACTCTCCGCCTTCATCATCGCGACGATTTCTGCGCTCGGCTACGGCGGGGTTGTCCTGATGATGGCGATCGAAAGCGCATGCATCCCGTTGCCCTCCGAAATCATCATGCCGTTCTCGGGCTACCTGGTCGTCACCGGCCGCTTCGGTTTGCAGATGGTCGCGATAGCGGGGGCGGTCGGATGCCTGCTCGGCTCGTACGTGGCGTATTTCGTCGGCTCCTGGGGCGGCCGCCCTTTCATCGAGCGTTACGGCCGTTACGTTCTCATCGCTCAGCACGAACTCGAAACCGCCGACCGCTTTTTCGCGCGATGGGGTTCGCACACCGTCTTCTGGAGCCGCATGCTGCCGGTAGTGCGCACCTTCATCGCATTTCCCGCGGGCGTATCGCGGATGAAACTCGTCCCGTTCACCATCTACACGCTGATCGGGTCATACATATGGTGTCTCGCGCTGGCCTACGGCGGGATGAAACTCGGGCAGCACTGGAAGGATCTCGCGCCGTATTTTCATCGCTTCGACGCATTGATCGCGATACTCTTGATAGTGGGCGGCGTCGCCCTGATCTATAATCGGGTGAAGGGAATCGCGTCCGCATCGACTTCCGCCAATTGAATCCATCGCGGCCAGGAAAGGAACCAAATGCCCGCAATAGAACCGCCCGACCCTTCCGAACTCGAGGAAATATTCGCCAGCATCGATCCGACTCCGGTCCGGATGGCTCATGACTACCTGAACGAAGCCGGCATCGAATCATTCGTCTTTGACGCCGGATCGTCGCGGCTGCTCGGTACGACCGCCGCGGTGCCGACCCGCCTGATGGTTCATCGGGACGCCGCCAAAGACGCGCGCGACCGCTTAAACGAACTCGGCTTCACGGACAAGTGATCGTACACAACCGGAATCCTGGATGGTGGCAGCGCGCCGTTTTCTACCAGATCTATCCGCGCTCGTTTGCCGATTCGAACGGAGACGGTGTCGGCGATCTCGACGGCGTTACCGCGCATCTCGACTATCTCAATGACGGTACGCCGAACTCGCTCGGCATCGACGCCATCTGGCTGAACCCCATCAATCCGTCGCCGCTCGACGACTGGGGCTACGACATCAGCGACTATTGCGGCATCCACCCGGAACTCGGCGATCTCGCCGCCTTCGATCGCCTGGTTGCACAGGCGCATCGCCGCGGGATACGCGTGATCGTCGATCTGGTGCCCAACCATACCTCGAATCAGCATCCATGGTTCGTCGAGTCGCGCGCGTCGCGCGCCAATCCCAAACGCGACTGGTACATCTGGATTCCCGGCCTGCCGGATCGTCCGCCCAGCAACTGGCAGAGCTACTTCGGCGGCGATGCGTGGAAGTACGACCCCGCCACCGCGTCATGGTACCTGCACACGTTCCTCGAGGAGCAGCCCGACCTGAATTATCGAAATCCCCAAGTGGTCGAGGCAATTCACGACGTCATCCGGTTCTGGCTCGATCGCGGCGCTGACGGTTTTCGCATCGACGTGATCCAGGGGCTCATCAAGGATGACCAGCTCCGCGACAATCCGGTCCGGGCCGAGCACGACCCCGACATCCCGTGGTACGCGGAGGGCACGCAGGATCCGCTCTACAGTTCGGACCGGCCCGAGGTTCACGAAATCATTCGCGGGTTGCGCCGCGTCACCGACAGTTACGAACAGCGGATGATGGTCGGCGAGACGTGGCCGCGCGAGCAGGAACGGCTGGCGGACTATCTGCGGCCCGACGAACTTCAGCTCGCGTTCAACTTTCGCTTTCTGCTCGCGCACTACGACGCGCGCCGCTTCCGGGCCGCAATCGAGCTGACGGAAAAGACCTTCGGACCCGGCGCGTGGCCCACCTGGACGCTCTCGAATCACGATTTCCCGCGCCATATCTCGCGCTACTCGTACGATGGCGACGGTGACGCACGCGCCCGCGTCGCTGCGGTGATGATCATGGCTTTGCGCGGCACGCCCTTCATTTACTACGGCGAAGAAATCGGGATGCGCGAAGCGGAAATTCCCGCCGGTCGCAAACTCGATCCGGTCGGACGCGACGGTTGCCGCTCGCCGATGCAATGGAGCGGCGCCCGCAACGGCGGATTCTCCGCGAACGCGAGGACATGGCTGCCGTGCGGAGACTTCAAGGCGGTCAACGTCGCACGCCAGTTGAACGATCCGCACTCGATGCTCTCGCTCTATCGCCGGCTGATCCAAATCCGCAAATCAACCCCGGCGCTGACCGAGGGCAGCTATCGCGCCCTGGACAGCGCGCCCGAAGATTGTCTCGTGTTCCATCGCGATACGCCCGCGCAGCACATTGTCGTCGCGCTGAATTTCACCGCCGAGCCACGCGAGATCGATTTGCCCGCGGGCAAAATCATTCTGAGCACGATTGCCGCCGGGCGGGCCGAGTCCACGAAATCTCCCCTGCGGCTGGGCCCAAACGAAGCCGTCATCGTGGAAGCCGGCTGAACTTTCCAGTTTGCGCGCCGCCACTTCCGTTCATAGGATCACCGCCGATCGGGCAATTTCTACCATCCGTTGGTACTGTCTCAGTTTGGGACTCGGCTCCGGGTAGGAAGTGGACCTTAGCGCTCATCCGCCCTCGGCGCTATGTTGACCGGAAAACCGCGTGAGGTGTTCCATGATGCGGATTATCCAAGGCGACCTGAGCGACCAGCGCGTGGTCGATCTCCTGCATATTCACCTGACAACGTTTCCGTCCGGGCCTCCGGAGAGCGGGCACGCTTTGGACATCACCGGGCTTCAATCTTCTGACATCAGCTTTTGGACGATCTGGGAGGATGAAACGCTCTTGGGATTCGGTGCGCTGAAGCGGCTCTCGGCCGATCATGGTGAGGTCAAGTCGATGCATACCGCTCAGGCCATGCGGGGAAGGGGAGTGGGAACCGCGATGCTGCGGCACATCATTGCGACCGCGCGGGTAAGAGGCATGTCCCGCCTTAGCCTCGAGACAGGCACAAAGGATTATTATCGGCCAGCGCGCTCGCTTTACAGGAGCCATGGCTTCGTGGAGTGTCCGCCGTTCGCCGACTATGTGCTCGACCCGAACAGTGTCTTCATGTCGCTCGACCTGCACGAATCCTGATCCGGAGGTCCACTCAGGGCGTGAAAGCCGAATGTGAAACTGAGACACTACCCGTCGTCGCGTTGGCGAGAAGTCGGCTGTGAAGAGGGGCGTATGTCTGAAATTCAAACCAGGCACTTGGTTCTTCGACAATTCAGAGATTCCGACGTCGACCCGCTATACGAGATTCAAGGCGACCGGGAGTACATGAGGTTCACCTTCTGCGCAGAATCCAGAGCGGTATGTGAGACCTGGCTTCGTCGATATGCTGAGAGCCGGCGCGTAAATGGCTTTGCTCCGTGGACGATAGTGCTCCGCTCGGACGATCGTGTGATCGGATGGGGAGGGCTGAATATCGATCCTAAGGCGCCTGAATGGGGCCCCGAGGTGAGCTACTTCATCCACCCGGCGTATCAAGGTCGAGGATTCGCTACCGAGCTCGTGCATTGCTCTCTGCAGTACGGGTTCAACGACTTGCAGCTGAAGCGGATCGGCGCATTCGCGATGCCGGAGAACGAAGCCTCCATCAGGGTTCTTACAAAGTGCGGGTTCAAATTCCTTCGGTACGAACCGGCACTTCGTCGCAACCACTACGAGTTAGGGGCAGAGGAGTGGACACCGCCGACCGAAAATTGACGAAATGCCTTTAGACTTAAGATTTCCCAGAAACTCACGCCGCCTGTTTCTCGCGCTCGGCGATGAAGCGCTGGATTTCCTCGGCTTTGAATCGGACGTAATGGCCCAATCTGATGGATGGAAGAGTGCCAAGTCTCGCTTGCTCTCGGACCCACGATTCGGGGACATCGAATAGCTTCGCGACCTGAGGAGCTCCAGGCCTGAAAGCCGAATGTGAAACTGGGACACTACCATCCGTGGTGGTTTTGGGACGGATGCTCTCTAGGGGTAGTTTCGTTCCGTCAGAAATTATTTCTGCTGGAAGCGGGGCTCGCCCGATTTCAGGCGAGCCCAGCGAGTACGGGATATCCTGGCGATTGACCATAGCGTACGCATAGCACGCCAAATCCCGGCGGGGGCAGGCTGAATAGTTCATCCCCCAAATCCGGTTAATCGAAACCGAACCAGTGCCAAAAGAAAGCGACGGGCCATCGGCCCGCCGCCTTCGATCTGACGATTGACTATCCCTGCTTACGCGTCGTAGTAGAGCGCGAATTCGTACGGATGCGGCCGCAGGCGAATCGCGCTGACTTCGTTCGCCATCTTGTAATCGATCCAGGTCTCGATCAGGTCCTCGGTAAAGACATCGCCCTTGAGCAGGAACTCGTGATCCTTCTTCAGGTTGGCCAGTGATTCCTCGAGCGACGCGGGCATGCTCGGCACCTCGGCCAACTCGGCCGGCGTAAGTGCATAGATGTCCTTGTCGAGCGGCTGGCCCGGATCGAGCCGGCGCTGAATTCCGTCGAGCCCCGCCATCAGCATCGCGGAGAACGCGAGATACGGATTGCAGGTCGGGTCGGGGAAGCGTACTTCGATTCGCTTGGCCTTCGGCGACGGCGAGTACATCGGGATTCGCACCGAGGCCGAGCGGTTGCGCGACGAGTACGCCAGGTTGATCGGCGCCTCGAAGCCCGGCACCAGCCGGCGATACGAGTTGGTGCCCGGACAGGTGAAAGCCGCCAGCGTCGGCGCGTGATGCAGGATGCCCGCGATGTAGTGCATCCCAAGTTCCGACATCCCGGCGTAGCCGTTGCCGGCGAACAGGGGAGTGTCACCCTTCCAGATGCTCTGATGCGTGTGCATGCCGGTGCCATTGTCGCCGAAGATCGGCTTGGGCATGAAGGTGGCAGTCATCCCATGGCGCACCGCGACGTTCTTGACGATGTATTTGTACCAGGTCAGCCAGTCGGACATTTTGGTCAGCGTCTGAAAGCGCATGTCGATTTCAGCCTGGCCTGCGGTGGCGACTTCGTGATGCTGTTTCTCGACGCGGATACCTACCCGCTCCATCTCGAGCACCATCTCGGTGCGGATGTCCTGCAGGGTGTCCACCGGCGGGACCGGGAAGTAGCCGGCTTTGTTCTTGACCTTGAAGCCCAGGTTGGCGCCTTCCTTGACCGCGCCCTCGCGCCCGCTGTTCCAGTTACCTTCGTTCGAGTCGATGTAGTAGTAGCTCGAATTCTGCGTGGTGTCGTAGCGCAGCGAGTCGAAGATAAAAAACTCCGGTTCGGGTCCGAAGTACGCCGAGTCGCCGATGCCGGTGGTCTTCAAATAGGCTTCGGCCTTGCGCGAGATATTACGCGGGTCGCGTGTGTAGTCGGCGCGGGTGATCGGATCGGAGATGTTGGCGATCATACTCAGCGTGGGATCCTTGGTGAACGGATCCATCACCGCCGTATCCGGATCGGGAATCACCAGCATGTCGCTGTTGTCGATCGCCTGCCAGCCGCGAATCGACGACCCGTCGAAGCCGAGGCCCTCGTCGAAGGGCGCTTCATCCTTGAACTCGGAGATCGGGGCAGTGAAATGCTGCCACGTGCCGAGCAGATCGATGAATTTCACATCGACCATCACCACGCCCTTATCCTTGATCATTTGCAGAACTTGTTTAGGCGTCATCGAACCCGTAACCCTCCTGGCCGCTTAACGGGGGCGGCATACCCATACTTGTTGGTTGATTGAACGATCTATAGAAACCGCGCGCCGTCCGCACCTGCGGACGATGGCATGAGACGCATCAGGAATTACACCGGCCGTCACACCAGACTCATTCGAACGTTACGACCGACAACGCTTTCTGTCACGAAAACTCCCTTAATGCAACGCCCATCGAACGGGCGTCTGCCGCACATTCGAGCAGCATCGCACGCCCGATGACTTGCGTTTCGGTGGAGGATCCAGCATCGGAGCCTCTATTTTTCCGCCCATCAGCCCAACAGTTTGATCATTGCAAAATAAATGCCGAGCATGACCAGCCCCATCGGCACTCCAATCTTCGCCCACGCGGCGCTCTCGATTCTGAGCGCCCCCGCGCTAACGATGTTGGGGATATTGCCCGGTATCAGCATCCCGCCCGAAACCAGCAGCGCCAGAATCGCCTCGCGCGCGCGCGCAATGGCCATGCCGTGGACTTCGAGCGCGACCAGGGTCGCATTGTCGAGCGCGGCGGACACGGTATTGACCCAGAACAGAAGATCGTTGCTCATTTTGCTGACGTACTCATTCGCAATCGGGCCGTAAGCGCTGCTGATCAGCACCAGGCCCGCGATGAACGCAAACACCTTGGCTGCTTGAACGAAAATCGCGCTGTAGGATTGGCGTACGTGCGCGCCCGCGGGCGCCTCGTCGTATTCACCGCGGGCAAACCCGCCTGCGACTATCGAACTCACAAACACGCCGGGAAATACCCAGGGCGCCAGCAAATGGAACAGCCCGAAGAAGCCCAGATTGAGCGCTCCCGTGGCAAGCGTCGAGAGCGGCTCGCCCAGCGGCGTCAGCGATGCGCCCAGGCCGATGGCGAAGCATCCCGCAACCGTCACGCGCACCCGCTTGTCGCGTGCGAAATGAAGCAGGCCTATCACCTCGACCAGCACCAGGGCGGCGACGATCGCGGTGATGACGCTGGAGATAGATGCGATCGCGAAAATCGTCGCGGCGGTCAGTACCGGTCGCGACACTCGCTTGCGCAGCCGGTTGAAGACCCGGTCGAGCATCCGCCGCATCCATCCGAACAGGAGAGCGGCGACCATCACGGCGACGCTGATAGCGACCGGCTCGTGCAACGCCTCTGAAATCAACTCCCGCGTGAAGCCGCTCCCAAGCATGGTCGCAAGCACGCCGAGCGCGAGGAAGTAGAGCTCGATATTGTGCTCGATCTTCGCGATGGCGAGCGGTCCGAACAGGAGCAGGACAAGGATTGCGACGGCAGAAGTGTGATTCATGAGTTGCGCGCGAAAAAACTACTATCACGCATCGATCGCGTGCAATAAAGAAGCGGCGGGTCCGCTTCTTCGGACCCGCCGCCGGCGCATCGTTGCGCGACTAACTGGTCAGGTTCCTCCCTCAGAAGGCGTAAATGATGTTGGCGGCCAAAGTATCCTGGCCGTGCCACAGATGCTGCTGGCCGGTCACCGGGCTGACGAAATTGTTGTTGGGGAACACGTTCACATCGGAATTGTCATGCCGGTATTCCAAGCGAGCGATGAGTCCCGTCACTTGGGGTATCTTGTAGCTCAGCGTCTGGGTAATTTCCCACAACGTCTGGGTAGTCCCGGTACGCGCGCCATCCTCGTCGTCGAAGAATTCGCCGCGCGTGGCCAATTCCAGCGAAGGGGTACAGTCATAAACCAAGTACTGCGCCAGTCCCTGCCACGTCGCGCTGTGCCCGGCGGTAAACGGGGTGGCGGTTGCCGGGCCGCTCTGGCTTGCATACAGATACTCGGTCTCAAGCGTGAGATTTGGTATGAACGACGGCTTCCAGGTCGCGATCGGATCGATCGTTCCCACATTTTCATTGGATTTGTGCAGACCTAAGGGGTTGGGTAGCGAGGGCAGAACATTGGGCCCCCACATGCCGTTGACTACAAAGCTCAGCGACTTGTCCTTGTTGTTGAGCGTGAGCTGACCCTCATAGTTCGGACCGCCGTTTGTGGTGCTCGCGGGATTATCCCAGCCATTGTTGAGACCGGCCGCCGCCGACACGTAGTCGTTGAAGGTGTAGCTGGCGCGGATGCCGGTGTGGGCGGTTGGTTCGCCCAGGGTAAACAGCAGGCCGCGACTCTCGTTGTAATTCTGGTTGTTGTAAACCGGAACGACCTCGGCGCTCAGCAGCGTTACGAAGCGGCCGGCTTGAAAACTAATGCCCGACCCGATCGGCGCGGTGTAGGTCAGGTAGTACTGCGTCGGATCGAACCATTGGGCGCCAACGCGCGAGGTGTTCGAGTAGTTTGTAATGGCGGAAATCGAGTTGGCAACCTGCCCGAAGTTGAGGTCAGTCACGAATCCAACCGTCCCGTCGCGCTCGATATGCAGGTTGCCCTGCGTGAGCTGGAATCCATCCTCGTCCCAGTCGCGAATGTAATTCGTGTTGCCGTTGGGCTGATTGAAGTTATGCTCGTAGCCCGCATCAACCAGCGCGTGGACGCTGATGCCAAGGTTGTCCGACAGATTCTTCTGGATGGCGGCGATGTTGGTCTCGGCCAGGCCGACGTGCTGGCCGATGGTGACCGGCGACGCGGAAGCCGCCGGCTGTGCGATGGTCATCGCGGCCTCTATCTTTTTAACCTCGCTGGTTGTGTCGTCGGTCTGCTTCTGCAGATTGCTCATCTGGCCAGACAGCGCGTCGAGCCGTTGCTGCTCGGGGGTGGGGGTGACGACAGTGGTGGTGGTCGTCGTCGTGGCCATCTTCATCCTGTGGTGATGATGCGTCGTCGTTGTCGTCGTCGCTGGATCTGCGGTCGATGGATCTGCCGCCCAGGCATTCGTGTTGCACAGCAATCCAATCACTGCGACGCCGGCGATTAGGTTGATCCAGGCAGCGACCTTTGTCGTTTTCCTTCTGTTCACTCTTCTCCTTCCTCCTACGATGCGCGGCCTTAAGCCGCGGCTTCCGGTGCCCGCACGTAGCGGGCTACGGTGATGAACCGGTTGGCTTGGTTTCAAGATTCATACCGGAGTAATAATTGAACGATGCCGAAAATCCTCAGTATCGGCGATGAGTTTCGGCCGGCGGTAGATGCTGGTGATGCACGTATATGATGCATTTGCCGCATAGTTAATCAGTCCAATGCTCGAGGGTGAATATCGAAGCTGATCACTTATCCACAGCTCGCAAAGTACGCGTAAACATTTCAGTCTGAACCGGGTTGCAACATGAAAATTGAATTGACCGAGGCCCAGGACGAGATCGTCAGGCAGGTGCTCCTGCTGTGCGCGAACTTCCCGGACGAATACCGGCGCGAGCGCGTACTAACCTGTGCCGCGCATGCGTAAAGGCGCGATCATCGTTCTGCTCGGCGCGCTATGCTTCGCGGGCTACGTGTTCTTCGCCTTGGTCGGCGCGGAACCGGTCAAGGTGGCCGAAACTCGCCTGGTGCGAAGCGGCGGCCAGGTGTTGGTCGAAGGCGAGGTTCGCAATACAGGCGACGACACGGGCCCTCTCCAGGTCGAAGTCCATTATTTCGATCGCGACGGCCACTCGATCGGCAAGGATATCGTTTCGGTGGATGGCCTCCGTCGCGGAGCTGCCGTGCGCTTCAAGAGTTCACCGCGTCCCGACGACGGCGTCGCCGATTTTTCCATTTATCTCAATCACGGGCGAAATCCCTACGGAAATTGACAAGAATCGCCCGTGAAAACCATTAATAGTACTTATTCGCAAAATAAGTCCATTTTCCAACGGATATTCCTAAGTTCGCGAAGTCTAAACAGTTTGTGAACGACGCTATTTGCAAACGTATGGCGCTGTTGAAGGTGTCCATACAAATCCACCGGCAGTCTGTTTGTCTTTAAGTCGTTTTGATGGTACTAACTGTAAGTATCGAATATCACCTTTTTGATGAGGATGCGGTCAAATCACGGACCGCGCCAAATCAGCACAAACAAGGGGAATCGGATCAATGGTACGCATCAAGGAACGCAGTTTTGGACAGGTTATTCGTGAGCGCAGACGGCAACTCAACCTCACTCAAGAGGAAGTAGCCCTTCGCATCAAAATCTCCACGCCATACGTCGGCCACCTGGAATCAGGCAAACGCCATCCTTCCGATAAGATTGTATCGCGCCTGGCGGAAGTACTCGGACTCGGTCGCCGTGAACTGTTTTTTCTCGCCAATCCTCGCGCGCAGGCGCTGCTGAGTCCCGAGACCGAGTCCGAGGCCGATTCGGCCTGGGATGATTTCAAGAAGAACGAGCAACTGCGGCGCGTTCACAACATTGCGGGCGACGAGATGGAGGTTCTTTCGCGAGTGGCGTTACTCGGCGACGTGCGTTCGGCGCGCGACTTCATC
The DNA here is from genome assembly GCA_002479255.1 of Candidatus Binatus soli. Classification (GTDB taxonomy): domain Bacteria; phylum Desulfobacterota; class Binatia; order Binatales; family Binataceae; genus Binatus; species Binatus soli. The sequence goes on from DLMJ01000005.1 coordinate 48,082, forward strand.
TATATCCTGAACACCGTGCGCCACGCAGTCGGAAGATAGGAAGTATCCGCAGCGCCGATTCGACCTTAAGCGCAACCGATTCGTTAAAGACGCGAGAGGAGTGCCTCCCGCGTCTTTTTCTTGCGCGCGCCAAAATCGCCGGTCTGGTCAAGATTGCATCGCACAGCCTAAGCTCCACTGCATCATGGGCGAGCCTGCACGTGCGCGCGATACCCCGCCTGGAATTCCGCGATGGCCGCAACGCTATACGGTCGTCGCGCTATTCTTTCTCGGCACCGCGCTTTGCTACATCGATCGCGTCAGCATCTCGGTCGCGATAATCCCGCTCGCCCGCCAATTCGGCTACAACTCCACCGCGCAGGGGCTCGTGCTGTCGGCGGTGTTCTGGGGATACCTGTGGACGCAGCTCGTCGGTGGATGGATGGCCGATCGATTCGGCGGCCATCGCGTGCTGGCGGCCGGGGTCGCGATCTGGTCGCTGGCAACCTTCATTACGCCTTTCGCCGCTGCCGCGGCATTTTCCGCGTTGCTCGCGGCTCGCGTGCTGCTCGGGCTGGGCGAGGGGGTGAACTTTCCATCGATTCACAGTCTGACTGCTCGCTGGACGTTGCCGTCCGAGCGCGCGCGCGTGTTATCCGTCAACTATAGTGGGATGTACGTGGGGACAGTCGCGGCGCTCAGTGCAAGTCCGCTGATCATTACGTCTTTCGGATGGCCCGCACTGTTCTATATTTCGGGCGCGCTCGGCGCGGTGTGGGTCGTAGCCTGGATGTACTTGGCCGCCGACCGGCCTGAGACGTCATCGCGCATCGGCGCCGCCGAACTCGAACTGATCGTGTCGTTGCGCTCGGCAGCGCCGCGCGCGATCCGGGTGCCGTGGGCGGCAATCGCGCGCGAGAAAGCGGTATGGGCGATCGTCGTCGCGCATTTTTGCAGCAACTTCGGATTTAACATTCTGCTGCTCTGGCTGCCGACCTATCTGCATCACAGCTTTGGCGTGCCGCTGGAACGCGTCGGCGGGTATTCGATAATTCCATGGATCGCGACATTCTTCGTGATAACTTTCTCGGGCTGGCTGGCCGACGCCCTTATCGGGCGCGGCTTCGGCGTCGGGACGGTACGAAAGTCGATGCAGACCACGGCATTTGCGATCGGTGCGATATCGCTGCTGGTAGTGCCCGCAGCGGGTTCGCCGGCGATGGCGATTGCGCTGCTCACGGTCGCAGCCTCGGCTAACGGCATCAGTTCCGCGGCCTTCGGGGTGAATCACCTGGACGTCGCCCCGACCTACGCCGGAATCCTGATGGGAATCTCGAACACCATCGCGACCATCCCCGGTATCATCGGCGTCGCCGCAACGGGCCTGATTGTGCAGGCGACCAGGTCGTTCAGCGCGGTCTTTTTTCTGATCGCGGCAGTCTATGGCCTCGGAATGTTCTTCTACCTGCGATGGGCCAGCGGCGAGCAGATGATCTGAAGTCTCGCGCGACGCGGCGCCGGCTTTCCGGTGGCGCGGTGGCCGGGAGCCGGACTATACCGTGAGCACGAACAGGATCGCGAATAATCGATGAGCCAGCCGGGCAAACTCTCGCCCTACCGATGGATTATCGAGGTCCTGCTGCTGTTGCTGTTGACCGCGCAGTCGCTCGCCTGGCTCGCGCCCGCACCAATACTCCAGGAAATAAGGAACGGGCTCAAAATCTCGCTCGGCGATGCGGGCCTGATCATCTCGATCATCGCGCTATGCATCGGCATCTTCTCGCTTTTGGGCGCTGTGGTCGCCGAGCGGATCGGCGCGCTGCATGCGCTGGTGATCGGAATCTGGTTGCTGGCGATCGGACAGGTCGCCAGCGGCTACGCGCCTAATTTTGCCGCGCTGCTCGCCTGCCGCGTGCTGGAGGGGATCGGCTACGGGCTCGTGATCGCGCCGCCCGGAACGCTCACGATGCAATGGTTCGGCGAAGGCGAATGGCCGTACATCAATATGATCAACTTCGCCTTCAGCTTCGTCGGACTCACCGCCGTGTTCCGCGCGACACCGGCGCTGTTCGCGGCGGTCGGGTCGTGGCGGATGGTCCTGCTGTGGTACGGCGTCGGATCGGCGGGCGTCGCGCTGTTGTGGACGCTTTTCGGCCGCGAGCATCGCAGCGGAACCAGCGTGTCCGCACCGGGCGCGATCGAAGCGCCGGCCGAGCGCGGGTCAGCACTGATGGAAGTCGCGAAGATGCGCAACGTGCTCTTGATCGCGGCCGGGCTGTTCGGCGGGATGTGGGTGTTCCAGATTTACACCGCGTTTCTCCCCGAGTTCTTCCGCACCTACCGCGGCATGACGCTCTCGCGAGCCTCGCTGATGACGCAGGTGCTGCCGTTCGCCGGCCTGTTCGCGGCGTTGGGCGGCGGAATCGGCACCGGGATGTCGGGGCTGCGCAAGCCGTTCACATGGCCGATCGCGTTCACAAACCTGGTCGGATGCGCCGGTGCGATTGTGCTGCGCGATCCGATGTGGATCAGGCTCTCGCTGGTGCTGGTCGGGATCGGAGCGGCGGGATCGCTCGCCGCGCTCACAACCCTGCTGATGGAATTACCCGGCATGAATCCGACGCGGCTGGGAGCCGCAATCGGCTTCGTTTGGGCGATCGGCTACTTCGGCGCGTTCATCTCGCCCTTTCTGGGCGGCGCGCTCGCGGCGCGGATCGGACTGCGCACCGTGATGCTTGGCTTTCTGGTCTTCCAATTCCTGCCGATCGTGATGTTTTACCTGCTGCCGGAAACCGGGCCGGGCCGCACGCGTTATGAAATCGCCGCCGCCTCCGCGGCGCCTCATCCGGCGCCCAAGGCCTAGCAGAGTGTTCAAAAACTGATCTCGATCTTTTTCTTAACACTGGCTACCCGTGCTTACGGGGGCGCGACCTTCATCAACGCCGCATGCAGCGCAGTGTTGTCCGCGATCAGCCCCTCGAGCTTCACGATCCGCTGATTGAAACGAATCTCGCGGCCTTTGATATCGGTGATCGTGCCGCCGGCCTCGATGACCAACGCCGCGCCGGACGCGATGTCCCACTCGCTTTTTGGCGAGCGCGTGAACGTCGCATCGGCCTTGCCCGCCGCGACCATCGCGAGCTTGTACGCGACGCTGCCGGTCGGGCTCACTTTCAGCATCCCTCGGAACACCTGCCATTCACCGCGTGCGGTTTCGCTGCGGCTGGCAAGCACGGTCGCGCGCTTGAGCGTTCGCGTACGCGTGACCCGCACCCGCCGCGTATTCAAGTGACATCCAGCGCCGCGCGCCGCCCAGTACATCTCGCGCTTGATAGGATTGTACGTCACGCCGAGCACCGGCACTCCGTCTTCGACGAGCGCGATCGCGACCGCGAACTCGGGAATGCCCTTGATGAACTCCTTGGTGCCGTCGAGCGGATCGACGATCCACACGCGCCGGCATTCCAGCCGGTCGTCGTTGTCCGCCGTCTCCTCCGAGAGCCATCCGTAGCCGGGGAACGGATCGCGGAGCAACTGCTTGATTGCGCGATCGGCCTCGAGGTCGGCCGCCGTAACCGGATTGTCGTGTCCCTTCGATCCGATTTCGTAACCGCCCCGGCGCCAATGACCGCGCAAAATCTCGCCGGCGGCGCGCGCGGCCTTCTTTGCGAGCGTCAGCTCCCGCGTCAAATCATTGGCGGGCGCATTCGCGCCAATTCGCGGCGCAGCGCCGCGTTTCGCGCCGCGATTGAGTCCCATCGATTCTTCCATCGTTCCTTCCAGGCCTCGAGATGCGGCGCGAGTTGACCGGCAACGGCCTCTCGATCAGCCGCGGAAATCCTATCGTCACCTCGGCGGCGATTCCATCGCAGACTGGTTTGCCCTATCTGCGATCATAAATCTAAGATGGCGGCGGGGACCAGGGAAGAACGAAAGACGAAACTCGCCGGCTTGGGGAGCATCGATGGCGGTTATCGCGATCAGTCAGCAGATAGGCAGCAGGGGCGTCGAACTCGGCGAACTCGCGGCGCGGGAACTCGGTTATCGGTTCCAGACCGGCGAGCAACTAATCGCCGAGACGGCGAAGCGCTTCAACGTGAGCGCCGAGCAAGTGAAATGGTTTGACGTACACAACCCCCACTTCTGGGAGCGGAAGACCGAGAGCAGCCGTTTCGCCGCGTACTATCGCGCCGTCTTCCTGCAAGCGGCCGCGCAAGACCGGATCGTCTTCGCAGGACGCGGTTCGGCGCATTTTCTCCCAGAAGGCGGATGCGGCATCAGGGTGCGTACGATGGCTCCGGTGGCCGAGCGCATCAAACAGGTGGCGAAAGACGAGAACCTCGCAGTGGTGGCGGCCGACAAGCGCGTTCGCGACTTCGACACGGAAGTGAAAGCGCGCACTCAGAGTCTGTTCGGGCAGGATATAGACTCCCCCGCGATTTACGACCTGGTTATCAACACCGCGCGCCTTTCGCTGAGATCGCACGCGAAAACTCTTGCGGCGCTCGCGACTCATATCGACAGTGAGGGCAACCCGGAGCGAACGAAAGTGATGCGCGACGCCGCGATCGCTGCTCTGGTCAATGCGGCATTGGTGGCGCATCCGAAAATTCGCGACGCGCAGATGTCAGTCAATTGCTCGGCGGGATGCGTGCGCGTGAGCGGTCCGGGACTGGTGCCGCCGTGGGACGATCTCGTGATCGGAGTCGCGCAAACCATCGAAGGAGTCGCATCGGTCGAGGTCGGCGCCGAAGAAGACCCTGTAACCTTGACGAACAGCTAGCTGCTGGTCGCGGATGCTCCTGCATCTGCGGCCCGCGCACTCGATCGCACTTACCCCGCTGCGGCCTGCCATGCTATCTTGGCGCAATCCGTTTCAGCCGATGCGCTCGCTCATCATCTTCTTCGCCACTGGATTCTATTCCGGTTACTCTCCGATTGCGCCGGGAACCGCAGGCTCGGTGGTCGGGCTGGCGGTAGTATGGCTGGTTTTCGGCCCGCTCTGGGAGCATTCCCATCCGCTATGTTTGCTGGTCTTCGCGATCGCGTTTGCGATCGCGTGCTGGATTTCCGATCGCGCCGAGAAAATATTCGATCAGCACGACGATTCGCGCATCGTGATCGATGAAGTGCTCGGCATGGTCGCCACGATGTTCGGCAATCCGCTTACGGTCGGCTATATGATCATGGGATTCATTCTGTTTCGAGTGGCCGACGTGATTAAACCGTGGCCGGCGAACCTGATCGATCGCCGCATGCGCAACGGCGCGGGCGTAATGCTGGATGATTTGGTGGCGGCGATTTATGCGAATATCGTGCTGCAGGTGATCGTGCGCGTGCTCTGAACATACGCGCCCGCGAGGAGCTCCCGATGATTCAAAGCGCTGTGATTCTTTCAACCGGCGACGAAATCACCAGCGGCAAGGTCGTCGATACCAACGCCAACTACCTTTCCGACAAGCTCTCGGAAATTGGAATCGATCTCGTCGCGGTGATTACGGTCGGCGACGTTCCCGACCGTCTGGAATGGGCATGGCGCACAGCCATCGCGATGGGCGATGTCGTGATCTCGACCGGCGGCATCGGACCGACCGCCGACGACCTGACCACCGAAACCGTTGCGCGCGTCGCGGGCGTGAAATTGTGGCGCGACGAGGCCACCGTCGAAAACATGAAGCGCTTGTTTGCGGCGATTGGCCGCCCAATGCCCGACAACAATCTCAAGCAGGCGCTCTTTCCCGACGGTGCGGCGGTCATCCAGAATCCGCTCGGCACGGCGCCCGGCTTCCGGATGCCGGCAACGATCGGCGGCCATACCGCGCATCTGATCGTCCTGCCCGGCGTGCCCCGCGAAATGAAACCGATGATGGAAAATACGCTGATACCGTGGATCTCCGCGAATCGCGGCACCGACAAAGTTTACGCGGTTCGCGTCTTCCAGACCTTCGGGATGAGCGAGTCGGCGCTCGACGAAGCGGTGGCGGGATTGATCAAACCGGAAGAGGCCAAGGTCTCGTTCCGCGCGAGCTTCCCGCAGATTTCATTGAAGATCAGAGTCGAGGGACAACCCGGCGAAGTCGATCGCAGGGTCGAAGAGCTGTCCCGGCGGGTGCGCGAGAAAATCTCGCAGTTCGTTTACGCCGAAGGCGATACCTCGATGGAGGAAGTCGTCGGCCGCTTGTTCATAGAAAAGAAATTTACTCTGGCGGTCGCCGAATCATGCACCGGCGGGCTGATCGGACATCGCATCACCAACGTTCCCGGCTGCTCGCAATACTTCAAGGGTGACCTCGTCACCTATTCCAACGACGTGAAGTCCGGCGTGCTCGGCGTTTCCGAGGAGACGCTGAAAACGCACGGCGCCGTGAGCGAAGAATGCGTGCGCGAGATGGCGGCCGGCGTTCGCAAACGCACGGGCGCGAGCGTGTCGGTCGCGACCTCGGGCATCGCGGGCCCCGACGGCGGCACACCGGACAAGCCGGTCGGCACGGTCTGCATCGCGCTGTCAGCCGACGATCGGAGCTTCACGCGCCGATACCAGTTCCGCGGCACTCGCGACTGGGTGAAACTGATCACCTCGCAAGTCGCGCTCGACTGGTTGCGGCGCTACGCGCTGGGTCTGCCGATCGCGGATTCCACGCTGTTCCGCCGCTAACGCGCCCGGTATTGATGGCGCGCGCGCATCTCCATTTCAGCTCGCGTGCTTGACGTCGCCGTTGGCGGCCGCGTTGGCTGCGGCCGTGAAAATATCCATCGGCGCCAGCGGCGGCCGGCGCTTGCGCTTCAAGTCCGCCAGTTCGGCCTGAGCCTTGGCCTCGGCGTTGCGCTGACGGATCGCCTCGAGCTTGTCGCCGAGTTCGGAGCCGGCGATTTCGTGATTGACGCCCGCCTGCGCGAGCATCCGCTGAATCGACTCGCGCACTTCTTCGAGCGCGCGAACGTCGTCATCGTAGGAAATCTCCTCGAGCGCACGCTGGATTCGTACCCGCGCCTGCGCGTTCTTCAGCCGTGCGATCATTCGCACCTTTTCGACCTTGAGCTTCTCGATCTCGCCCTTGAACGCGATCAAATTCTTCTTCGCGTCCTCGGCTTCCGAAGTCAGTTCGCCGAGTTCTTCGCGCAGCCGCGTGCAATCGCCGTCGAGGATGTGTTTGCGCTGAATCAGAATCAGCGCGCATTGATCCTCGTTCATGTCGGCGGCCTGCCCCGCTTCTTCGTCGACTTCCGCCATCTCGGCGAGCTTTTCACGCAGCTCGCGCTCGAGCTTGTTGCGCATGTAGATGACGCCGGCCGCCGCGGTCTTGAGCTGGTGATAGCGCCACACCCGATCCGAGATTGCGGACTCGTACACCGCCTCGGGGTCGCGCGCCTCGCGCGCTTTAATCCAGCGGCTGAACTTGCCTCCGATCAATTTGAATAATCTTGACAGCACTTTCGTTCTCCTTTCGGCGCCGAGCGTGATGCGCTCGCGTAGCCGCCTGTTATTAAAGTTTCAGATCCAACGTCTGACGCGATTCTTGTAAGCGACGTAATCATTGCCGAAGAGGCGCTCCAGCGTTTCCTCCTCGCGCGGAATTACCATCCGATCGATCACCGCATAGAACACCGCCGGCGCCAGCAGCATCGCGATCGAACTGAAGAAGATTGCCAGTCCGAACAACGCGGTCGCGACGCCCAGGTACATGGGGTTTCGCGTCCAGCTGTACGGCGCCTGCGCGACGAACGCGGTCGGCTCGCCATACGGATTCCTGGTCGTCTCGCGGGCCTGAAAAATCGCGGCCGCGAAGCACGACACTCCCACGCCGGCCGCAACGACCAGCAGGCCGATCACCTGATACCATCCCACCGTGCGCTCTTCGGGCAGGATGAAGTGCAGCACCAGCGTGCCCAGCACCAGCGCGCCCGCCAGCAGGGGAGGATAAATCTTCGTCGTCGAGAGCACAGTGCCAGGGGACTCAGGTTCGGTGGAGTTCATCGCTTACCGTCTCCGTATCTGCGCGAAATCAATTCCCGTCACCCTTGGGCGCAAGCCCGATATCCGCGAGTGTGATCCCGAGTTCGCGCATTTTTTGTTGAAAGCTTTGCCGGTACATCCCGGTTCGTTCCGCGGCGCGCGAGATATTGCCGCCCGTCGCCCGCAGCGCGCGGATGAAAAAATCGCGTTCCCAATCGCCGACGAATTTTTCTTTCGCCTCGCGAAACGTCAGCGCCGGGTCGCTGCCTTCGCCGGTCGCAGGTGTGTGATTCGACGCGCCCGGCGCGGGCAGACTGGCGTGGTCGCCATCCGGTTCCGAGCCGGCGAAAAGATCTTCGGCGGTGATCTCGGCGCCTGACGACAGGATCACCGCCTGTTCGATTGCCGCCTTGAGCGAACGCGCGTTGCCTTTCCACGGCGCCTCGACACACGCGCGCATCGCCTCCGCCGTAAGCTGCTTCCGGGGCGCGGAGAAACGTTGGCATGCCTCCGCGATGAAGTGCTGGACCATCAGCGGAACGTCTTCGCGCCGCTCGCGAATCGGCGGCACCCGAATCTCCACCACCTTCAGGCGGTAGTAGAGATCCTCGCGAAACTTTCCCTGCGCGATCATCGCTTCGAGGTCCTGATTGGTCGCCGCGATTATCCGCACGTCCACGCTCAGCGGTTGATTCCCGCCGATCCGCTCGAACCGCTGCTCCTGCAGCACGCGCAGCAATTTGGCCTGCGTCTCGAGCGCCATGTCGCCGATCTCGTCCAGGAACAATGTGCCGCCGTCGGCGGCTTCGAATTTGCCTTCGCGGCGCGCGACGGCGCCGGTAAACGCGCCCTTTTCGTGGCCGAACAGCTCGCTCTCGACCAGCTCGCGCGAGAACGCCGCGCAATTGACCGGGATAAACGGCTTGCGCGCGCGCGGACTTCGAAAATGGATCGCGCGTGCAACCAGCTCCTTGCCGGTGCCGGATTCGCCGCGTATCAAAACCGTGACGTCGGTCGGCGCGACCTTGTCGATCGTCTCGAACACGCGCATCATCGTGCGCGATCTCCCGACCATATTCTCGAAAACTCCGGTCTCCAGACGCACCTGTTCGAGCAGTTGGCTATGCGCGCGCTTGAGCAGCTGCGTCTCCATCACCTTGCGCACTTTCAGGCGCAGCTCGTCGTTGTCGAACGGCTTGGGCAGGTAGTCCTCCGCCCCCGCCTTCATCGCTTCGACTGCGATTCGCTGCGTGCCGAACGCGGTGATCATCAGCACGGCGCACGCGGGATCGAGTTCGCGGACCTGCTTGAGCAATTCAAGCCCGCTCATTCCCTTCATGCTGAGATCGGTGATGATCACGTGGAACAGGCCGGCCTTGACCTTCTCGAGCGCTTCCTCGCCCGATTCCGCGGTCTCGACTTCGTAGCCCTCCTTGGTGAAGAGCCCCTTGAGCGCGATGACGATTCCGCGCTCGTCGTCAACTACCAGCAATCGGCCTTTCAATTGCGCGCCCTCGAGCTCTCGGTGGACGGCGAACCCGATCCCGGCGGGACGATCGGCGCGTCCACCGCGCCACGACCGTTGTTTCCCGGCGCCGGTTCCACGGCCGTTTCGATCGCCGGCTCGGCGGACGATTCGATCGATGAATCGGCGCTGTCGCGCACCGCGTCGCTGAGCGGAATCGCCAGCACGAATTCGGTTCCCTGGCCCACTTTGCTTTGCACCTCGATCGTTCCGCGATGCGCGTCGATTACTTTTTTCGCGACGCCCAGCCCGAGCCCGGTGCCATTGGTCTTCGACGTGTAGAACGGATTGAAAATCTTGGCGATCTTGTCGTCCGCAATTCCGCAGCCGTTGTCGCGAATCCTGACCGCGGCCATTCCCGCGCCATTGTTCTGTATCGCGAACTCGAGCCGGCGCTCGCCGCTCGTCGATTCCATCGCGTCGATGGCGTTGTCTATGATGTTGGAAAAAACCTGCCGCAGCTTGTCGGCGTCGGCGCGCACGGTCGGACCGCTCAGGTATGCGCGCGACACCGCCACCGAGTTCGCCTCCAGCTTGCTGCGCATCTGCGTCAGCGCGCCGTCGAGCACCGACGCGAGATTTGCGTTTTCAAACTTGTAGTCTTCTTCTTTCGCGTATTTGAGCAGATGCGACACGCTGCGCTCGACACGTGCAAGCTCGTCGAGCGCGACCTTCGCGTATTCCACGTTCTCGTGCGAAGTCGGATCCTCGCCCATCTGCTGCACCAGGCTCTTCGCCGCCGCGATCGGATTTCGGATTTCGTGGGCAAAGGTCGCGGTCAACTCGTCCAGCGACGCCTGCTTCTCCGTCCGCAGTTGCTCCTTCTCCTGCAAAACTTCGCGCTGAACTTCGCGTGCGATCGCGGGATCGAAAACCCGCTGATGAACCCATCGCCAGCCGTACACCGCCGCAAAGTGGCTCGCGACTCCAAATCCCCAGAAAAGCGCCGGCCACAGGAACCACGGATATCCGCCGAACCCTCCCGTCAGCAGATTGATGATGAACAGGAAGCCGATGACGATGCCGTACCACATCAGGTGCACGAAGAAACCCGCCTCGGCCTGGGCGCGTTTGTGCGCGCGCTCGTAGGTCTGGCGCTCGGCGTCGTTCTTGAACTGCGGTGGCGGCGGCAAATCATTGGCGGGATCCAGGCTGACGCCGCCGTATTTCTGCGTCTGCCGATCGAATCGCGCCCGCAGCTTGCGCTCGAATCGCTCGGCCTTGGCCTCGAACTTGCGCGCCATCTTGGTATCGAAGTCGCGCTTTATTTTGGAATGAAGATCGTTTGCGAAGCGCTCAGCCGACGCCGTCGTCGAAACCTTCGCGTCTTCCGCCCACTTCGACCAGTCACGGTGCGACCACTTTGACCAGTCGTGCTTCGACCAGTCGTGCTTCGACCAGTCGCCGTATTTCATCCAGCGCAGACGGTTCCGCTTTCGATGTTGCACGACGGCGTAAATGATTAACGCTGCTAAAAGGATGCCCCACATTTTGTCTCACCTGGGGCCGGAAATGCCGGTCCGTGTAATTGACCTATCGTAGTCGTCAGAACTAACACAATCGATGCCATCTGCCAGTCCTGACCTCTAACTGCAAAGCCGATGCCGACGCACGATTGCGCCAAAAGCCGAGTATTCGTGCGGATTCCAACGATCGCTCGCGCGTGCGTGACGGCTGAGTGCAGTCGCAACGATGCAGTCTCCACGCTGCATCGCGATCCGCGGGGGCGCCGACTACGTCGTCGTCGGCAGTCCCATCTGGCGCGCTGCCGAGCCGATCCGCGCCGTGCGCGAGATTACCGACGACATCGAGCGTGGGCTGCGCAACAGTCCCCGGCGCACGTTTGAAATTCTCAATCCCCGTCCCGTGTAGTCCATCTTCGTTCCGCGTCTGTCTTTCCTATTCGAACCAAACTACGATTGCGCGAAATGCCCGAGCCAATCATTTGAACTTCAAGTCTGAGCCTGCACTCGGAGCCCGTTCTTGCTCGAAATCCTCATCTACCTGTTAGCGCTTGCAGTCGGCGCCGGATTCATCGGCGCGATCTCGGGCCTCGGTGGCGGAGTCTTCATCGTGCCGGGGCTGGTCATCCTGGCGCACATGCCGATGAAGGTTGCCGTCGGCGCGAGCCTGATCTCCGTCGTCGCGACCAGCGCCGGAGCCAGCGTCGCATTCGTGCGCGACGGATGGACCAATCTGAAAGTCGCGATGGTGCTGGAATGCGCGACGGTTACCGGCGCCGTGATCGGCGCCTATCTCGCCGGCGTCGTGCCGACCGTGGTGCTCGAATTGCTCTTCGCCGCCATGATGCTCCAGTCGGCATACTTCTCGATGACCAGGCGCGGCGACGACATTCTCACCAGGGGCGACCCGCTCGCCGAGCGCCTGGAACTCTCGGGCGAAGTGCCCGACCTCAGCGGCAACACGGTCCACTATGAAGTCGTGAATGTACCCCAGGGCGGCGCGCTCATGGTCGTCGCGGGCCTCATGTCTGGCCTGCTCGGAATTGGGTCGGGCGCGCTCAAGGTGACGGCGATGGACTACATCATGCACCTGCCGCTCAAGGTTTCGAGCGCGACCAGCAACTTCATGATCGGCGTCACCGCCGGCGCCGGCGCACTCGTGTTCCTCGCGCGTGGCGACGTTGCCACCACCATCGCAGCCCCGGTGGCGATTGGAGTCACCGCCGGCGCGCTCGCCGGCAGCCGCGTCCTGCCGCATCTCAGGGTCGAGTCGCTCCGGACCGTATTCGTGATAATTCTTCTGCTGATCGCGGCCGAGATGGGATGGCGCGCATTATCGGGAATCTAAGCGATGCCGAAACACGAAGAAGACCGGATACTCAGGGAATGGACGCCGATTCTGCTGCGGTCGATTCTCATCGTCGCGATGCTCGTACTCGGCGCCGGACTCGTCCTGACCTACACCTTCGCCCCGGACTACTATGTCGAGCGCTACCAGGCGGCGCAGCATGGTCACCTGATCGGCAAGGAAACGATTGGCCGGTTGTTTGACGGGGTCCGGCAAGGCAATCCGCATGCGGTGCTGACGATCGGGCTGTTCGTGCTGACGCTGGTCCCGCTCGCGCGCGTCGCGTTCTGCTTCGTCCTCTTCATCCGGGAACGCGACTACACGTATGTTGCTCTTACGGCCTACGTGCTCGCAGGGTTGATCGTTGGTGTGCTGGTAGGGAATGTCGGTTAGTGATCGATTAGTATTCGGACGGAGGATCGCGCAATGGAAATAAAGGGAAAGGTCGGCGTCGTCACCGGCGGCTCATCGGGGATCGGGCGTGCAACGGCACAGCGGTTGGCGAAAGAAGGCGCCGCGATCGTGGTCGCCGATCTCGACGAAGCCGGCGGCGCCGAAACCGTCAAGCGTATCAAGACCGCCGGCAGCCGTGCCGTTTTTGTGAAGGCAGACGTCACCAGGATCGAGGACGCTCGCCGGATGCTCGACACCGCGGTCTCCGAGTTCGGCCGCCTCGACATCCTGCACAACAACGCCGGCATCGGCGTGGGCGCGCCCGGCTTTCCCGAAGCACCGCCTGAGCGATGGCGCCTGGTGATCGAGATCGACCTGCAGGCCGTCATTCTCGGCACCGGCCTCGCGGCTCCGCTGATGCAAGCGAACGGCGGCGGCGCCATCGTCAACACGGCCTCGATGGCCGGCTTGTATCCGCATCGCCAGGACGTGGTTTATGGCGCGGCCAAGGGCGGCGTTGTGAACTTCACGCATTCCCTGGCGTTCTGGGAAGCGGAACGGAAAATCCGCGTCAACTGCGTCTGCCCGGGAATCGTCGATACTCCGATGGTGCACAAGGGACTCGAGGCGGCCACCAAACTTGGGTTTTTGGCGAGAGCTTGGATACCGGCGAAGATGATTCAGCCCGAGGAAATCGCCGACGCAGTCGTCAGCCTCGTCCGCGACGATTCGCTGTTCGGATGCGCGCTGGAAATTCGCCCGAGTGGCCGCCAAATCGTCGATCCGCGTCGCGCCCCCGGCTCCCTGAGATAAAAAAACAGAGGCGGTCGATGACCGCCTCCGCTGCGAGCTGAATGTAGCGCGCGTCGATTGAAGCGCGACTCTGCGGCGACGGAGACTACTCCGCATTCGCGTCCGGGCTGCCGCCGGGCGCGCGCGACTCGATGATCTCGCGCGTCAGTTCTGGCTGGAGGTGCCGCCGTCCGGAGCCTTCATGTTTCGCTCCAGACACCAACGGTCGATCACCTCGGCGTTGAAACGCCAATCGGTGCCGATCCGAAAGCCCGGCAGCTCTCCGCGACGAAGCAGCTTGTAGATTGTCGATGGATGCACACGCAGATATTCGGACAATTCCTTGACCGTCATCACGCGCGGCAGGTTATACTTGGTTTCATTAGCCATGATACTCCCCGGTAACGTCCCCGTCGGTCGCCTACTCCCTGGATTTGATGCCTTTTTTCGCATCTCGAATGATTCAATCCGCCCGTTACGCCCACCATGAGCCTGTATGAGAGTCTCAAAATAATCACTGGCGGTCAAGAGGTGCTTAAGGGGACTTCTGGTACTTTTCGCGTTTCTCTCCTTTATTGTATGTGAAGTCAGCTATTCTTGCAGAGATTTCGATAACAAAATGCTCAGCTAAGCTCTAAACGATGCCTGTGAGTGCCTTGAAATGAGGTCATAAGCATGCCAAGTACGCGAATTTCAATTTTGCTAATCTTCGCCTGGCTTGGCCTTGCTCACGCCCAACCAGCCCAAGCCCAAATGAGGCTGACCAGCCCCGCGATCGCTCCCGGAGCCGCAATTGCCGATGACTACGCATGTACTGGCGCCGATCGATCCCCCGCGCTCGCATGGAGCGATGCGCCGCAATCAACGAAAACGAAATCATTTGCATTGATCGTCGACGACCCCGACGCTCCCCATGGAACATTTTTTCATTGGGTGGCGTACAATATTGCGGCTGGCGAAACTTCGCTGCCGGCAGGCGTGCCGCAAACCGCGGAAATTGCCGGCGGCGGAACAAATGGAATCAACAGCTTCGAGCATATCGGCTACAATGGACCGTGTCCGCCGCCGGGGAAAATGCATCACTATCGTTTTCATCTCTTCGCGCTGGATTCGACGTTGACTCCCGGCGACCCGGCGGACGCGGCCGCCGTCCAGTCCGCGATGAGAGGTCACGTCGTCGCGACCGCGGAATTGGTCGGCACATTCGAACGATGAGGTAAAAGCGGATTCATCGATGAAGACAGTACTCAAAATCCTGGCTGGAGTGATTGTTCTCGCAGTCGTCGCGATCGTGGGATGGCGTTACTATCAAATACATCGCGCGCGGCAGGCCGGCCTGCTCACCGAGAACATCGGGCATGACGGCAACGTCTGGAAGGCCGATTTCACCGCGCGCATCCCGGCCCCCGAGCAGACCGTCTTCACCGCGATTCGCGACGTCGAAAAAATGCACAACGATCAGGTCAAGGCGGTGCGCGTCGTATCCCAGAGCGGAAATAAAAAGACCGTCGATATGGATATCGCGGGACCGGGCGGACAAACGATTACCACCGAGCTTGAGTTCGAGTACCTGCCCGACCAGAACAAGATCGCCTATCACACCGTCGACAATCCGCTGCTCGATACTCAGGCCGTGTACCAACTCGGCGATGAAGGCGCGAGCACGTTCATCGACTACCACGAAACCACGCATCTGCTGCAGTCGTTTCCCGTCCCCGACGGCGTCATCAAGCAGGTCATTCGCGGCATCTTCATCGCGCAGCTCGAAACCTTGAAGCGCACCCTCAACATCAAGACCGCCGACGAGACCCCCTCCCGTGACGACGAACCCTGACGGCGCCCGCCGTTTCCGCGCGAGCAGTACGATGAACGTAATGACTTGCCGCAGGCAGGCGGAAGGCGCGAAATTGATGACGATCAAAGATACAGCGCAAATCGAGTGGGACGAGATCCGTAAGATCGACCATTACGCGTTGTCGGTGAAGGATCTCGCAAAATAACACGAAGATGCATTTTCCAGACAGCGTTGCGCGTGCACTCAAAAAGGCTCTCGTCAATGTATTCTGGACGAAGAAAGACCTTCGCGAATTGTTTAGCCGCTGCGATGTTCCAGCCAATCTGACAAACGCCCAAGATTGGAACGGATACAAGTTTCACATCATCGATCCCGTCATTGACTCCCTCAACGGATCACCGGACGGGCTTGGACCATTACGCCGAATCCTCGCCGAAACCCTTCACTACAAAGATGGCAATCACCTTCTGTGGCTCTCGGACGGCCAGAAGCGAAAACGAGAGGCGGAAGATTCGTTGGAGCATCTGAGGGTCTTGGTCGAAAAGCACGATGCGTCGCTGGAAGCGGAACGTACGAAGCAGGAACAGCGGCGTCGCGAGCAGGACGAGAGAGCTCGAAAGCAATCGTTCTCGGAGACGCGCGAACATCTAAAGCAGCATTTCTTAACCTTGTATGCCGCGCTCGACCGGCAGCAGAGCGGCTACGGATTAGAAGATCTCCTGTACCAAGTCTTCGATCTTTTCGAATTGCAGCCGCGCGGGCCATTTCGCCTTGCCGGAGAACAGATCGACGGCGCGTTCGTCCACGAGTCGACCGATTTTTTGCTTGAGGCGAAGTGGTAGAAGGCCCCTGCAAATCTGGAAGCGCTTCGCGATCTCGATGGCGCAGTCGGGTCAAACCTGGACAATACACTTGGGCTGTTCATTTCGATCCATGGGTACACCGGGGAAGCACTCGATCGGTATCGGCAGGGAAATCGGCCGCGAATTGTCTGCATGGACGGCGCTGACCTGATGGCCGTCCTGGAGGGTCAGATTGATCTCAACGACCTCTTGCGCCGAAAGAAGGCGATCGCCGCGCAACGAGGCGAAGTATTTGCGCCCGTTTCCAAAATAATCCTAGGAGAGATGTAGATGACCGCGGGGAAGATTGCATGTCCGCTCTGCGACTTGAGCCAACCGCTCGCTGCCAGCTCATCTGATCCCGATGGCGATCGCACGGCGGTTCGTTGTCGGCGATGCGGGGAGTTCTCAATTCCGTCCCGGATTCCTGAAAACTGGGATATAGGACGGATACCTCAGTTTCTGCTTGAGAAGAGAGTCAGACGCTCCGATCAGCCGCGCGGCCGCGAGCTCCTACGGAAGTATCTGTCTATCTACAGCCGTGAATGCCAGGAAACCGGCAGGCGGGCTGAATTTCCAGTACCTTTCGACCTTTCTGAGATGGAGCTGCTAGCCGAAACCTACGCGCATACGTCTGTTCCAGACCGTGCAGATAGGCTGCTTCGCTTTCTCGCGCGACGGACTGACTACCCCGGAAAACCCGTAGGGGTAAACGCGTACTACGATTATCCTGTGCCACATGCTATCGAGGCCGAGGAATTCGACTATTATCTGGAATACCTCGCTCACGCAGGTTGGATCGAACGACCAGCAGGTTTGGACGCAAAGATCTCCGGGCAGGATCCGGAGATAGAGTACGATCGCGAAACCATCGTCACGGTTGAGGGTTGGAAACGCATCGCTTCGCTCGGCGGCGGTCGTGTCGCTTTCGTCGCCATGTCATTCGCCACGGAACTGGACGACGCCTTTCTCGAAGGTCTCACTCCGGGCATATGCGACGCTGGCTACCAGGCATTGCGGGTAGACAAGATCGAGCATAACGAGAAAATTTGCGACCGAATCGTCTCCGAGATTCGAAGAGCCAGGTTTCTTGTAGCCGACGTGACAAATCAGCGGCCAGGCGTTTATTTCGAGGCCGGATTTGCAATGGGATTGGGCATGCCGGTCATCTGGTGCTGCAGAAAGGACGATCTCGCTAACGTCCATTTCGACACTCGGCAGTACAACCACATCGTCTGGGAAACGCCAGCGGAGCTGCGTACCAGACTTCGTGACAGGATTCTCGCCACGCTTGCGGCCTGAATGAATGGTATCCAAGGAATGCAAGACAGCTAGCAGAGATAAGGTCTCCAATTGCGTTGGTGAGCGTGCATTCGGCACTTGAAAAATCCGTCCGGCATGGGCATCCGAGCACGCTCCATCTCTGGTGCGCGCGACGGCCGCCAGGCCGCCCGCCGCGCAACGCTGCTGGCGCTGCTGCTCCCCGACCCGTGCGATGAGGACTGTCCGGAAGAGTTCAAGGACACAGTGAGGATCTGTGACCAAAGACGACGCGGTGCGTCAGCGTCGCCCGAGGTACCGACGAGTAGGACCTGATTAGTCATGTTCAAGCGACCCATACCATGATCCGCTTCAACGCAGAATTCGTAGCATCCGCGTTCGCTCTCGACGGATGCCCGCGATGGAAGCGCGCCGAGGTCGCGCTCGCCGGCCGCTCCAACGTGGGCAAGAGTTCCCTGCTCAACGCGCTCGCCGGAGTGAAGGGTCTCGCGCGGACCAGCAAAACCCCCGGACGCACGCGATGCCTCAACTTCTTCTCGGTCGGCGACACGCTCGCGCTATGCGACCTGCCCGGCTTCGGCTACGCGAAGATGGGTCATGAGGAAGCGGCCAAAATCGCTTTTATGATGCACGAATACATCCACGAGCGCGTCAATCTCGCCGCCATCGCGATTCTCGTCGATTGCCGCCGCGGTCCTCAGCACGACGAACTCGATCTGGCGGCGATGGCCGCGGAGCGCGGCATCGAAGTAATTCCGGTCGCGACCAAGTGTGACAAGCTGCGCCGTTCGGAGCGCGCAGCCGCGCTCAAACGTTTCGACTCGATGCGCGTGGCGCCGATCTTCTGTTCGGCGACGTCCGGCGAGGGAATCGACGATCTGCGCCGCCGAATCCTTGCCGTCGATCGGATGGATGCCGCTGAACCCGGGCCGCATAGCGAATCGAATTCTGCGACTTTCGACGAATGGCTGAAATGGGTTTTCGACCACCCGGTTGCAGAAAACACGTCGGACGAATGGTGGTGGCAGGAGCCTGACTACGATGAAGGCGGCAGGTGGTTGGACCGGCCGCCGATGCCGGCATTAGCGTTCGTTGCAAAACTCTTCGAGAATCCGTTGCAGTACCTGTCTTGTTATAGCGACGCTCAGATCAATCAGGGTCTCGATTTCATTGTCAGTACATCCTGCTCTAAACATTTCCACTGGCTCATAGACGGCAGAGTCGATCTTAATCTTCGAAAGCGTTGCATCCGATCAATTGAGGGTCTTTCCCGCGAGTTGTTCGCGCCGAGGTGTTCGGACGATGTCTGCAAAGGCACGAAGCCACTGGATTACATTTGCTTCATGCTCTGGGATCTTGCGATACACCATGCTTGTCACCGTGAGGATAATCCCGACGGTACTTACTCGGAGGTCCGCGATCCTGAAATCGACAAGGAATCCGTCAATACGCTCGCCCGCATAATCACAATACCAAGCCTCGCGTGTCAGCAATCGGCTCTGCATGGACTCGGCCACCTGGTTGACGACGCTTGTCTGGGAGCGAACATTATCCAGAAATATTTGGATGACCATCCAAACCTGCGTAGCGATATTCGGACATACGCGCAGCGGGCTCTGTTGGGCAAAGTACAGTAAGGCTGAAGACCCGAGGCGCTGCCGTCCGGGACGCTGCATCAGGATGAGACCAGAAGTTTCGGTAATTATCCCGGCTTACAATCGATGCGCGATGCTGCTTGAGGCGATCGATTCCGTGCTCGCCCAATCGACCCCGGCGTTCGAGTTGATCGTCATCGACGACGGCTCGACCGATGGGACCGCCGAGCACCTGGCGCGGCTGGCTGAAACGATCCGAATGAAAATTGACCGCATCGATCATCGCGGTCCGGCCGCGGCGCGAAACCGCGGCGTCGCCATCGCGCGCGCGCCGCTGATCGCATTCCTCGATTCCGACGATCTCTGGTCGCCGACCAAGCTCGAACGCCAGCTCGCGTTCATGCGCGACAACCCCGGCTGCGCGATCTCGCAAACCAACGAAATCTGGATCCGCAACGGGCGGCGCGTGAATCCCGGCCACCGCCATCGCAAGCGCGCCGGCGATATTTTCATCGACTCGCTCCGCACCTGCCTGATTGCCATGTCGTCGGTGATGATACGCACCGATCTTTTCCGCTCATTTGGCGGCTTCGACGAGCTCATGACCGCCGCCGAAGACTACGATCTATGGCTGCGAATTCTCATCGACCATGAAGCCGGCCTGCTCGACGAACCGCTGGTGACGCGCCGCGGCGGGCATCCCGATCAAACCTCGGCCACGACTCCTGCCCTCGATCGCTTCCGCATTCTCGCGCTTGCAAAATTGCTCGCGGACGACCGGCTTTCCCCGGCGCGGCGAACTTCGGTGGTCGAAGTATTGGCCGAAAAATGCCGTATCTACGCGGGCGGCCTTCGGCGACGAGGCAGAATCGACGAGGCGCGACTGTACGAATCGGTCGCTGAACAGGCGCGAGGCTGGGATACGCGTGCGGCTCCTGAAATCGGATGCACGGTCAAGGCGATGCGATCCATGATTCGCGAAATTCCACATGAATGCTGACGAGATCGACGCGCAGATTCGGATGCTCGCTGCCGAGCGACGGCTGCCGCCGAGCCATCTTGCGCGATGGCTCGCGATGGACCCGGCGTCGCGTGCCGCGATGCTCGATATCGCGCGCGTCATCCGCCTGCGGACCGGTCAATTGATGACCGCACTGGAGACGCTTGAGGAAATCGCCGTGCGCGAGCACGTCACAGCCGCCGGCGTTCTCGGCCGCCCCGAAATCAGGCGCATTGCGGGCGGTCCCGGCTCCGCGCCGTCGCGCGCGAGCGCGCTGCTCGAAGCGCTTCGAACGCTTCGCTACCCCCTCCTTAAGAAAATGCAGGAGCAGATCCGCTCTGAAGTCTCGGCGCTGAAGCTCCCCCGCGGAATTTCGGTGGTCTTGCCCAAAGAGCTTGGCTCTGATGAGCTCACCGTTTCGCTTCGGGTGCGAAGCGCCGCCGAACTGGCGCGCCTGCTCGAGGCGCTGGATCGCTCGCGCACGGGACTGACAAGGATTATTGAAATGCTTGGCGGTAAAAGGTGAAAAGTGAAAAATGAAATTTGACCTCGACGCCGTGCTTGTCGAGCACGGATGCGCCGGCTCTGCGCTGGCGACTCGCATCCTGCGCGCGCTCCCGCGCCATGTGCCCGTCACGCATGTCGCCGACAACGAAACGCGCGAGGCGACCAGGCCCGCATCCGGCGCGCGCGATCCGTTCGGGGCAGGCAAACGCCGGATGGTGATCGCGCGGCGCAAGACTCCGTTCCTGATGCCGTGTCACGCAGGCTCCTCCAGGTTCGCCTGCTGCGGATACCTCGTGCTCACGCTCGCATCGAACTGCCCGATGGATTGCTCGTACTGCTTTCTGCAGGAATATCTGGCTGACAATCCCGCCTTCCAGGTATATGCGAATTTCACCGATTCATTCGACGAGCTCGACCGGCTCATCGACAACGCTCGCGGGCGCAGCTTCCGCGTCGGCACCGCTGAGCTGGCGGATTCGCTCGCGTTCGACTCGATTACCTCGATCAGCCGCGACCTGATCGATTTTTTTGCCTCGCGCGAGAATCTGACGCTCGAGCTCAAGACCAAAACCGACGAAATTGAAAATCTTCTTGGCCGGGACCCGCGCGGCCGCGTGCTCGTCTCGTGGACCTTGTCGCCGGCCGCCGTCTATCGAAGCTCGGAGCATCTCACCGCCTCGCCCACGGCGCGAATCGCGGCGGCGCGCGCCGTCCTCGACGCCGGCTACCGCGTGGCGTTCCATCTCGATCCGTTGATCGCATATCCCGGCGCCGAGCGCGATTACCTGCTGCTGATCGACGAGTTGCTGGACACTATCGCGCCCAAACAAATCTCGTTCATCAGCATGGGCGGTCTGCGGATGACGCCGCGGTTGCGCGGCGCCGCGCGCAGCCGTTTCCCCGGCGATCCGATGCTATGCGGCGAGGACGTGCTCGCCGCTGACGGACGGTTTCGGACATTCACCCCGCTGCGCCTCAACCTCTACCGCACGCTTGCCGATCGCTTCCGAAAAGCGGGCGCGGAAATCCCCGCCTATCTGTGCATGGAAGCGGCCAGCGTCCATGAAAGCGTCTTTGGCGCGGCGCCCTCACGGCCGGCTATAATCGGCAACCGCCTCGCGCGCGACTGAGCACGGGCCGCACACCCGCGGATTCAAAAATAATGCCGACCCGTAAAAAATCTGCAACCCGGCCAAATTCGATCGCGCCTTCCAACGGACTTCTTCGCGGCTCGCGCGCGGCGATCGATCGGCCCATCGGCGTGTTCGATTCGGGAATCGGCGGACTCACCGTCCTGAAAGCGCTGACCGCGGCTCTGCCCAATGAAGATTTCATCTACCTCGGCGACACTGCCCGGCTTCCCTACGGCACGAAATCCAACGAAGTCATCGTCCGCTACTCGAAGGAGAACACCGGCTTCCTGCTCGCCAAGGGAATCAAGATGCTGGTGGTCGCCTGCAACACGTCCAGCGCGGTCGCGCTCGACGCAATCGCGTCGGACACGATGATCCCCGTGATCGGCGTGATCGAGCCGGGCGTGCGCGCCGCCGTCAAGGCTTCGCGCAACGGCAGAATAGGCGTGATCGGCACCGAAGCAACGATCGCGTCCGGCGCTTACACGCGCGCGATCCAGCGGCTAAGCCCGCGCTCCGAAATCTACACGCGCGCGTGCCCGCTGCTGGTGCCGCTGGCCGAGGAAGGATGGACCGACAATGCGGTCGCGGAATTGACCGTCGCCCACTACCTCGAGAGTCTCAAACAGAGCGGCATCGACACGCTGCTGCTGGGATGCACCCATTACCCGCTGCTGCGCGATATGTTCGCGCGAATTCTTGGGCCCCGCGTGAAGATCGTGGACTCCGCGACTGCGACCGCGGCCGACGTGCGCGACCGGCTGCGGATTCTCAAGCTCGCCCGGCGCACCGGCAAAGGGATTCAGAGTTTCTTCGTGACCGAGACCCCCGATCGTTTCGTCCGCGTCGGTCGCAGATTTCTCGGCCCGCAGGTCGAATCCGCCGTCCGAATCGAGCGCTAGTCCGCTCTCCTTACCCTGGTGCAGGGAATGACCCCCTGCCTACCGACCCGATTTCGGGATAAGATGATTTCCAGCTAAACTTGCGGAGTTGTTTCACTCTTTCACTGTGCCACCGGTCAGACCGCATCGCTCTGGCTCGTCGAGAACCTGATCTCAAAAAAACACTTGCCGCGAAAATCGCTCATATAAGATGGCTTCAGCTATTTCCCTCGTAGCGCGGAAAATCTTCGGCTCGAAGAACGAACGCGAAATCAAACGGCTGCGTCCCGACGTAGACGAGATCAACCGGCTCGAAGCCGAGACCTCGGCGCTGAGCGACGACGAACTGCGCAGCAAAATCGCCGAATGGAAGGCGAATATCAGCGCGATCGAAGATCGCGAGCGGCGCGACGATGCGATGCTCGAAATCCTGCCGCAAGTCTTCGCCGTCGTGCGCGAGGGCTCCAAGCGGACGATCGGCCAGCGCCACTTCGACGTGCAACTGATCGGCGGAATGATCCTGCACCAGGGGCGAATCGCCGAAATGAAAACCGGCGAGGGCAAGACTCTCGTCGCCACTCTGCCCGCCGTCCTCAACGCGCTGGCGGGACGCGGCGTGCACATCGTCACCGTCAACGACTACCTGGCCCGGCGCGACTCCGAATGGATGGGGCGCATCTATAAATTCCTGGGCCTGACGGTCGGCGTCGTCGTTCACGGCGTGACCGACCAGGAGCGCAAGCTCGCCTACCGCGCCGATATCACTTACGGCCAGAACAACGAGTTCGGCTTCGACTACCTGCGCGACAACATGAAGTTCAACATCGAGGACTACGTCCAGCGCGAGCACAACTTCGCGATCGTGGACGAAGTGGACTCGATTCTGATCGACGAGGCGCGCACGCCGCTGATCATCTCCGGCGCCTCCGAGGAATCCACCGACACTTATTATGTGGTGGATCGCGTGATCCCGCGCCTCAAGCCCGAAGAGCACTACACCATCGACGAGAAGATGCGCACCGTGGCGCTGACCGAGGACGGCGTGACGCGAGTCGAGCGACTGCTCGGCGTCGATAACCTGTACGACCCGCGCAACATCCTGCTGCTGCATCACGCCAACCAGGGACTTCGCGCGCACACGTTGTTCAAGCGCGACGTCGATTACGTCGTCAAAGAAGGCGAGGTGATCATCGTCGATGAATTCACCGGGCGGCTGATGCCGGGCCGGCGATGGAGCGACGGGCTGCATCAGGCGGTCGAGGCGAAGGAGAACGTCAAGATCGAGTCGGAGAACCAGACCCTCGCCACCATCACCTTTCAAAACTACTTCCGAATGTACAAGAAGCTGTCCGGGATGACCGGCACGGCCGACACGGAAGCGGTCGAGTTCAAGGAAATTTACCACCTTGACGTGGTCGTGATTCCGACCAATCAGCCGATGATCCGTATCGACAATCACGACGTCGTTTACAAAA
The DNA here is from genome assembly GCA_002479255.1 of Candidatus Binatus soli. Classification (GTDB taxonomy): domain Bacteria; phylum Desulfobacterota; class Binatia; order Binatales; family Binataceae; genus Binatus; species Binatus soli. The sequence continues at coordinate 72,045 of DLMJ01000005.1, forward strand.
CCGAAGGCGAGAAGTTCGACGCCGTGATCGAGGAAATCCGCGACTGCCACGAACGCGGCCAGCCGGTGCTGGTCGGCACGGTCTCGATCGAAAAGTCCGAGCGCGTCGCCGACAAACTCAAAAACACCAGCGTCAAGCATTACGTGCTGAACGCCAAAAACCATGAGCGCGAAGCGGAAATCGTCGCCCAGGCCGGCCGTTTCGGCGCGGTCACGATCTCGACCAACATGGCCGGTCGCGGCACCGATATCGTGCTCGGCGGAAATCCCGAGTTCATGGCGGCGGCGGAAGTCGGCACCAAGGACCCGCTCGATCCGAATTTCCAGGCTGCACTCGCGAAGTACGTCGAACAGTGCAAGGCCGAGCGCGAGAAAGTGCTCGAGGCCGGCGGCTTGCACATCCTCGGCACCGAGCGCCACGAGTCGCGCCGAATCGACAACCAGCTCCGCGGCCGCTCGGGACGCCAGGGCGACCCCGGCTCGTCGCGATTCTACATGTCGCTCGAGGACGACCTGCTCCGCATCTTCGGCGCCGACCGTCTCAAGGGCCTGATGGGCCGAATCGGGATGGAGGACAACGAGCCCATCGAGCATCGATGGATATCGCGCGCGATCGAAAACGCGCAAAAGAAGGTCGAATCGCACAACTTCGACATCCGCAAGCATCTGCTCGAATACGACGACGTCATGAACAAGCAGCGCGAGGTCGTTTACCATCGCCGCCGCGAACTGCTCAGCGGCGCCTCGCTCAAGGATGACGTGCTCGACATGTGCGACGCGCTGATCGAGGAAATCGCCGCGGCTCACGCGAACAGCGAAGTCGATCCGGCGCAATGGGACTGGAAGCTGATCGACGACGCGTTCTTCAAGCAGTTCAAGTTCCGCCCCGGCTTCAGCGCGCAGACCGAAGTGGGCGGCAAGCCGGTTCAGTCGGCCGACGATCTGACCGAGATCGGTTCCGAGCGCGTGCATCAGCTCTACGATCAGCGCGAAGCGGAATTCACCGAGCCGGTGATGCGCCAAATCGAAAAGATCGTGATGCTCCAGACGCTCGATTCGCTCTGGAAGGACCATCTGCTCGCGATGGACCATCTGAAGGAAGGAATCGGGCTGCGCGGCTACGCCCAGGTGAATCCGCTGGTCGAATACCAGAAGGAAGGGTTCACGATGTTCGAGGCGCTGATGGCGGTGATGCAACAGGACGTGGTCGAAAAGGTTTTTTCCGTCCAGGTGCAGCGCCAGCAGGACGTCGAGCAGATTCAGCAGCCCAAGCCGCAGCGCGTCGTAATGAGCCACGGCGGCGAGAGCGAGACGCCGGCCGCAACGCCGGTCAAGCGCGACGCCGAAAAAGTCGGCCGCAACGATCCGTGCCCGTGTGGCTCGGGCAAGAAGTACAAGCGCTGCCACGGCAAGTGAGATCGAGGCCCCGGCGCAACCAAGGCCGGCTGGAGCAAGCGATCGCAACCGCACGCGGAGCGACGCGCGCATCGCGCACTCTTGCGTGCGCGCTCGGTCCGCGTATAGTTCGGCGCACGGAGGATTTTGCCGGATGAAAGTCGAACTCGAGCCCGCCGCCGTGCGCGGATTTCGATTCGCCGGCGTCAGCGCGGGACTGAAGACCAGGGCGGGCGCGCTGGACCTGGGCCTTATCGCCGCCGATCGCCCGGCCGCCGCAGCCGCGGTGTTCACCGCCAATCGTGTGAAAGCCGCGCCGGTCTATGTGACGGCGGATCGCGTCAAGTCGGGCCGTTTGCAGGCAGTCGTCGCGAACTCGGGATGCGCTAACAGCTTCACCGGCGCAGAAGGGATGCGCCTTGCGCGCGACTCATGCGCGGAAGTCGCGCGACTTCTCGGATGCGCACCGGAACTCGTCGCGCCATCCTCGACCGGTGTGATCGGCCATCTCTACGACTACGCGAAATTCAAAAGCGGCGCCGCCGATGCGGTACGATCGCTGCGTGAAGACGGGCTTGCCGACTTCGCACATGCGATCATGACGACTGACACGCGCGTCAAGACCGCCTCGACCAGCTTCAAGGCCGGCGGCTCGACCATCACGCTCGCCGGCGCGGTGAAAGGTGTCGGGATGATCTCGCCCAGGATGGCGACGATGCTCGGCTACCTGGTCACAGACGCGGTGATCGCTCCCTCTTTACTGAAAAAATCGCTCAAGTCCGCGCTGCCGGCGAGCTTCAACGCGATCACCGTTGACGGCGACATGTCAACCAACGACACGGTGATTATTATGGCGAGCGGCGCCGCGGAAAATCGCGCATTCGGCGCACGCGAGCAGGCGGCATTCGATCGCGCGGTCGGGGAAATTTCGGCGGCGCTCGCGCGCGAACTCGTGCGTGACGGCGAGGGCGCGACCAAGCTCGTCAGCGTCCAGGTACGCGGCGCTCGCAATCCTGCCGACGCCGAGCGTGCGGCCCGGCAAATCGCCAACTCGCCGCTGGTCAAGACGGCGTTCTTCGGATGCGATCCGAACGTGGGCCGAATCCTGATGGCGGCGGGATCGTCCGGCGCATACGTCGAACCCGGCAAGCTGATGCTGTGGATCGGGGGAGTGAAAGTTGCCGCGAACGGCCGGCTGCTGACCGAGGCGCTGGCGGATGCGGGGACTGCGATGAAAGAGCGCGAATTCGCCGTGCGACTCGATCTGCGGTTGGGAAAATCGAGCGCCCGGATTCTGACTTGCGACCTGAGCTACGATTACGTGCGAATCAACGCGGAGTACACGACCTGAGCGCAGGCAATTCCCGATGGCAAGCTTCAGCGCCCGGCAAACATGCGGCCCGCGGCATAAGTCACACCCGCGGCTGCTATTCCAATCAACATGCTTTCGAGTCCGCTGCGCCACCACGAACGGCTGGTGATGATCGTCTTCAGCGCGCCGGCGCCGAACAGCGCCGCGACGGTCGAGATGGCCGACACGATCAGCGCCCGGCTCGGCTCGAAAAAAATGTACGCCCAGACGGGCACTGCCGCGCCTGACAGATACGACAACCCGACGGCAAACGCTGAGCGGATCGGGCTGTCGAAGGATTCTTCGTTGAAGCCCAGCTCCTCGCGCATCATCACGTTGCTCCATCGCTCGGGATCCGACGTGATGTGCGCGACGATCTGATCGAGCAGCGGCCCGGCGAACCCCTTTTTTCGATAGATGGTGCTGATCTCTTCGCGCTCGCGTTCCGGCCATCGGTGGATTTCGTCGCGTTCGCGTTCTATCTCGCTTTGATAAAACTCGATTTGCGAGCGCGCGGAGATGAACGCCGCAAGCCCCATCGCTACCGCGCCGCCGAGCATCTCCGAGAGTCCCGCCATCATCGCCGCGTTGCCCGTGACGAACGCGCCCGCGACGCCGGAGGTAACCGCGAACGAGGCGACCAGTCCGTCGTTCAGTCCGAGCATCACGTCGCGCACCCAGCTTCCGCCGGCGGCGTGGACCTGCTCGGTATGATGGTCGTACTCGCGGATGCGGGTCGAAAAAGCCACTACTCAGTTCCTCCCGCGAGCGGCTCCACGACCCGCTCCGTGGCTGGGACGCCGCGGCGCTTGCGGCGATCGATTGACTCGCGCGCCGCTCCAACTTCGGCGACCATCTTGCGCGCGGCCGCGCGGTCCGGCCGATGGCCCAGGTAGGAGTAAAGAAAATCGAGCCGCGCCGCGCGGCACAGAAATCGCCCGATGCTGCGATCGAGATGCACCAGGTTCAGAATTCGGCGATCCCACGATACGTTGGCGGCGCGGCGGAAATCCTCGAGGTCGATAAAGTACACCTTGAAACCGCCGGACTCGTTTTCCTCGACCATGATGTTGGTCTCTTGCAGATCGCGAGTGTAAAGACCGGACTCGTGGAGGCGCCGGATTTGTGCGGCCACCGTATCGGAGATTTGTTTGCGGCGATGCACGTTGCGTCCCTTGATTTCTCCAGGGCCGAGCATGAAGCGGCTCAGAGAGTCGGCGTTGATGAGCGCGCGGCTGACGAGATAAGAGGCTCGAATCGCACCCGCCTGGTACAAATCCATGGCCGCCAGCGGCTCCGGATGCGCGAAGCCGTGCGCCCGGAGCATCGCGGCGCCGGCGAGCGATCGCGCGGCGCGAGAACCGCGAAATCGCGCGTAAACGCCGCGGCTCCATGAGGAAACCTCGACGCGCTTTAAGAACGCGGGCCCGGCGCCGGGGACGTCGAGGAATCCAGCCAGCGTGCGCGCTTCAGACTTGAGCACCCGAAAATCCGCCGACGCCATCAATTCGTCGGCGCGCTCGACGACCGCGCGCCAATCCGGCGAACGCGCATAGAGGACTACCGTGCGCATGCGCGATCAAGCCTAGCCCTTTCGCGCGCCGATGGCATCGGGGGCGCGCCGACGAGGCGCGAGTCTGCGAGTCTCGTGCCGCTCCGGCAGCGCCCTGGCAACGAAAAGCTACTTCTTGGGCAGGACGATTAACGAGCCGCCGATATGCGCAAGATGCAGCTGGCAAAAATACGGAAACACTCCCGGCTTGTCGGCGACGAACGTGATCGTCTTGGGTGTGCCGCGTGTCACAATCTCCGCGATGTTGTATGCCGGAATCGTAAAGCCGTGCTGATTCGACGGGCCCGTGCCCGGCACCTGATTCTTGAGCGTGAGCTTTACCTTGTCGCCCTGTTCAACCGCGATCACGCTGGGCAACCAGAACTTCGTGTCATCTATCTCGACCGAGACGAGCGTGAAACTCTTGGTGCCGGGCTCGTCCACGGCGGGTGCCGGCACAGCTGCGGCCGAGGGGGCGGCGTCGGCTGCCGCCGCGATCCGGCTCGCGCTCGGAAGCATGAATGCTGCCGCGACCGCCATAGCGGCCATCGTTTTCAACATTGCCTTGCTCATCGAAGTTTTCTCCTTGTTCAGCAGGTCATGACAATCTATCACGAGAATCGCGAGACTCAGCCGTTGAATCGCCTTGCGAGTTTTGCCCATTGCGCGTCGTCGGTGCCCGCGCGATACGGAATGTAAAACGCAACCCGGTCGAGCAGCCCATCGTAACGCTGCATCACCTTGTCCGCGATCTCGTCGTAGGTGCCCGCGACCGTGTACACGTCGAGCATCTCGTCCGTGATCTCCTTGGCCATCGAGACCCACTCGCCCCTGGCAGCCTTTTCGTTTAATCGCTGGGCAACGTCGCCCCATCCGTGCGTGTCGAGCACGATCTTGTAGGTTCGCGTCGAGGCGTAGAACGAGATCTGCTGCCGGACGGCTTCGCGGGTTTTTTTTATTTCGTCCTGGTTGTGGCCGACGATCACGAACGCCGCTGACAGGATTTCGAAGTCTTTGCGCGAGCGCCCGGCCTTCTTGAGACCCTTCTCGACGTTCGGCAGCACGAATTCGCGAAGATACTTGGGCGAGTTGAAGGGATGCGCATGCAGGCCCTCGCACAGTTCGCCGGCGAGCCGGATGATATGTTGGTTCACGCCGGCGATGTGAATCGGCACGTTCGAGTAGTTGTGTTTGGCCGGCGTGAAGAACGGCGTCATCAACGAGAAGTTGTAGTACTTGCCCTGGAACGAAAGTTTCGCGCCGCCCTCCGACCAGCACTTGAAGATCGCGCGGAGCGCCAGGATGTACTCGCGCAGGCGCGGCACCGGCGCTTCCCACTTCGTGCTGTAGCGGCGCTCGATATGGCCCTTGACCTGCGTGCCGAGGCCGAGGATGAAGCGGCCCTCGGAAAGCCCTGCCAGATCCCAAGCGGTCGCGGCGGTAACCATGGGGCTGCGCGGAAACGCAATCGCGACCGACGTGCCCATTTTGATTCGCTTGGTATGCTCCGCGATCAGCGCGGCCGGAAGAAAGCCGTCGTTGCCGGCCTCCGGAATCCAGATCGCATCGAATCCCGCCGCCTCGGCGGCGCGGGCGGCGGCCGGAACATCGCGCAAGTTGCGCGTCGAGAGACCGGTGTCGAGTTTCATAATTTTTCGCTCCCGCGTAAATTTTTAGACGAGCGGGCGAAATCGTAACAAAGCATGCGGCGAACTGGGAAGAGCGCGCTCAGCGGCGCGCGGCTGCGCGTCTGCGAATCACGTCGAGCAGGCGGCGCGGGTAATCGCTGATCAGTCCGTCCACGCCCATGTCGAGCAATTCTTCCATTTCGGCTTCCTCGTTCACTGTCCAGACGTGCACCTCGAGTCCGATGCGATGGGCGAACTCGACACTATCGGGCGTGACGAGCTGCCACGATTCGTAGTTGCGCGGTATTTGGAGTGCGTCGCCGGGCGGACGATAGTTGTCGCGGCTCACCATCGCCTGAAAGAATCCGCCCGATTCGAGGTACGAAAAGTTGGTCGGGATTTCCGGCGCCAGCATCCGGACCTCGTCGAGCGGTTCCTGGTGCTCGCTGGCGACAAACACACTCCTGCGCATCCCGGCGCGATCGATCACGCCGAGCAACGGCACGACCACGCTCGGCTTGATTTGCTTGACTTCGACCTCTATCGGCAGTTTTGGAAATGCCGCAAGCACCTCGGCCAGGCGCGGCACCCGGATACCCTTGTCTCTGAATGGAAAATTCGCGCCGTCGAGCGTAAACATCCGGCCCGCGTCGGCCGCCGCGAGCTCGGCGTATGTCATTTCGCGGATGACGCCGGCGCGTCCGCAAGTGCGCTCCAGATAGTCGTCGTGACTGACAACGATTTCGCCGTCGCGCGTCATATGGATGTCGAGTTCGAGATACTGAATGCCGATCGCGGCGGCGGCGGCAAATGCTTCGAGCGTATTTTCAGGATGCGTACCGGCGCATCCGCGATGCCCAAAGGCGCGCGGCAATCCGGGCTTGAAGAAATCGGTATTGGGATGCTCGCGCATTTCAGATGCAACCTCGTCGCGATTTCTGCTGTGACCGGGAAGCTGGGACCTGGTAATGGCGATCGAAGAATGGAGCGAAACTGTAAGACGCTCAGATCAAAGCGCGCTGTCGGACTCCGAGGCTCCGAGCGCCGGGCCGTCCTGGCTGCTTGAAATTCTCTGTCCTCGGATATGCGCGGTCTTTGCCGGGCTGCGACCGAGCGTCACGTGGTACATGTCGGCGAACTTCGAGATCGCGGGTTTGCGCGCGTCGGTCGCGATGAAATGGCTGCCGAGGTCGGGCAGCTCGGCCAGTGCGGACTGGTAGCGGTCCTTGATGTCGTCGAAGATCGCCTTCATCCGCGGCGAGACCTCGTGATTCTCGCCAAGTTTCTCGGTGAGAGGATTGACCCAGGCGCCGTCTTTTTCCATCGCGAAGTGGAGATGCGGCCCGGTCGAAAGCCCGGTCGAACCGACATTTCCAATGACCTGCCCGATACGGACGTAGCCGCCCGGCTTCACGTCGGAGCTGATCTTCGACAGATGACCGTAGATGCTGACCATCTCATGCTGATGCTGGATGCGGATGCAATTGCCGAGCTCGCCCTGCCATCCCGCGCTTATAACCGTGCCATCGGCGACGGCCTTGACCGGCTCGCCGTATTTGGCGACCAGATCGACGCCGACATGAGGCCGATACTCGTGCAGGATCGGATGATAGCGATGGAACGTGAAGCCCGAGGAAATGTACTGGAAATTGAGCGGAAACTTCAGGGACTGCGGACCGAGCGCGTGGCCCTTTTCGTCATATAGATGAGGGCGGCCGTGTTCGTCCGAGAACGATATCGCCGTCAGCGTGCGGCTTCCAAAGCGGATTTGCGCCGCCTGCACGTCGCCGGCGAGCGTGTAGGAGCCGTCGCGGCTGATCTTTTCATTGTAAATCAGCTTGACTGCGGAACCGGGCGCGAGGCGATTGAGATCGTGGCGGTCCGAGAACGCATCCTGCAGCGTGTCGACGATTGGCTTGGGTATCCCGTTCTCGGCGGCTGCGCGCTGGAAGTTGTCCTTGACCGCGAACGTCAGTTTGATCGGGTGAATGAAATACTCGATCGGCCGCAGCCCGGCCTTCAGCACTCCGGCGCCGAGGCTCGCCGCGGTGACCGTGGTCTTTTCGTCAAGATCGTACTTGAGGCCGCGCATCTCGCCGGTCTCGGGATCCTTATATAGCGTCAGCGGATGCCCGCTGTGAAAATACCGGTTCGCGGTGATGCGCTGGATGTACGACGCCCACTGATGCGCGTCGCCCGGTTCCATCCCGGCTTCGCGAAGGTAGCTTTCGATGGGCGCGGTGCGGTCAAGCGTCGTGCTGATCATGATCGACGCAGGTGCGGGATCGACGGATTCTGGCTGCTCGACTACGTCAGGGCCGTCCTTGCCGGCATCCAGTTCGGAGCTGAGCGTGTCGAGCGGCGAGCCAAGCGTCTGCGGATTTGCCTGGAAAAAAAGAAACAGCGCCGCGGTGGTCGCAACCAAGGCAACGGCCAACCCCATCAGCGCGCGTGGATATCCCAAAGAGTGTCTCCCCCGAGCGAGCATCATCAGCGACGCTAGGTGATTCGCCTACCCAACGCAACCCCTGGCGGTGTATCACTCTGATACACTACGGTCATCTCTATTGACACTTCGTTCAGGACAGCGACAGACATTATTCACGCGGTTACAATAGGCACAAATAAACCGATGCATAGGGCACACATGAATCGGGACTACATGACGCGCGCGACGCGACTGGACGGGGCGGTTGAGGAGACAATTCATCAAGGACAATTCCGAGCCGCCCGATAGCCCTCCTGCTCGGCCGCTTCGCGGCTCGCGAACACGACTCGATTCTCACGCGCCATCCTGTCGTAGCTTCCGCATCCGGGCCACGCGTAAATCTTGCTTCGCCGATTACCAACGAAAACGATTTGGCCGGCAACGGTCTTCGATGAAAGAACCTGAGCCGGGGCCGAATTCGCATTCGATCCACGCGGCACATCGTTCGGACCAGCGGGCTGTGTCCAGATCTGATTCAACAGGCTCGCCAGCCTGAATCCCGCTTTCGCAAGCTGATGGCCCGCGACCGCGTCAGCGTGGTCCAGATAAGAAGAGTCCAGTTCGACGGCGTGTCCGAGAGGATTGAGGCAGAGATCGGCGGTGGGTTGGCAGGGTTCGATTGGGATGCGCAGCGCGGCGTAGATGTCGGACCGCGCAATTTGATTCGATTCCCACGCGATATCGTCGGCAGGAATCCATGAATCGGTCTTTCCCTCGGCCGCGTATGTTTGTTCCAGCCTGCGGGCCGTCGTGCCGGGCCTTCCGGAATCGACGCTGTCTTCGAGACGGCGCACGACGGTGGTGTCCCAGACCGCGTGAAGATCTTTTGCTCGAACATTCGAATCGACCGTTATGCAATTGGCGCCGCGGTCCTCGTCGTTCGCGGCGTGCAGAGGTTGATGGATGTCGCCGACAAAGTGGATCAGGAACGCCAGATCACCGGCCGCGCCCCAGCGGTCGTAGTTCCTCCCTTTCAGGCGCTTGGAATATTCGTCGATTTTCCCTGTCACGCAGTTTCCGCGGGGGCATCGTGCAGGAACGTCCACTCGCCGGTCTTGCAGACAAATGTCGATGAAATGCCATGGCCTCGTCAAAGGATCTTCATCGCGGAACTTGGAATCGGGGAGGATCGAAGCATCCTCCATTGCTGTTGCGATTGCTCTTTTGTCGGCTGGCACGCCAAGGATGTCTGCCACCTGACTCGCGGCGGCAGGGGTGAGGTTATCCGCCGCAATGATTGCGACGATTTTGTGCCCGTCAGGTCCCCAAGCCCATGCCGATACAGGGCAGAGCAGGACTGCGAATACGAGATTGGCAATGCAAAGCGCCACTGAACGCGAGAATTGCGAAAAAGCTTTCATCGAATGGATCTCAGGACTGGTCCTCGATTGTGGCACCTATAGTACCAGCGGTCATGAAAATTGTTATCCTCCAGCCCGCAGACGCGGGAGACCGTCTATGAATCGTGAATATCGACCGGGCGGGACGCGGATGGACGGGGATACGGATGACGATTGCCGCGCTTGATCTCGGGCGGCGCCGAATCGGAGTCGCCGTAACCGACGCGGCCTCGATGGGGGCGCATCCGGTGGGAATCGTCGAACGGCGCGCACTCAAAAAGGACGTCGCGGCGATCGCCGCGATGCTGCGCGACCGCCGCGTGAGCACGATCGTCGTCGGCCTTCCGCTCAACATGGACGGCAGCGAAGGTCCGGCCGCCCTCTCCGCGCGGAAGTTCGCCGCGAGCATCGCGGATGTACTCGGCGTCGCCGTCGAGATGTTCGACGAGCGGCTGACGAGCTTCGAAGCCCGGGAGCGTCTGGCGGACATGCCGGCCAGGAAAGGCGCGCGCAAGGCCGGGCTCGACGCGCTTGCGGCGGTGGTCATCCTCGAAGGCTGGATGCAGGCGCATCCGGAGAAAATCCCGCGCGGCAGCGGCTGATGAAAAATCACGGCGCGAAATATATCCTCGGATCAGATGAAGCTTGCGGCATCAATCCTCGTAACCGCGATCGTCGTAGCCGGAGCGTACGCCGCGTTCTCATACTACTGGCTGAGTCCCACCGAAAAATTCGCGCCGCCACGCGAGCTCACGATTGAAAAGGGCGAGTCGTTTCGCCAAATCGCGCGGGCGCTGGCGGATACCGGCGTCGTTCGAAGCGCGCTTGTGATCCGATTATACGGCCAGATGAGCCAGACCGCGCGCCAAATCAAGCCGGGCGACTATGCTTTCAACGGCGGCGAGCGGATTCCCGACGTGATGCGCCATCTGGTCAGGGGCGATTTCATCGTCGTGACAGTCACGATTCCCGAAGGCTTGACGGTCCATCAGATCGCGGAGCGGTTGGCCGAGACAGGCCTGGTCTGCGAGAACGAATTCGAGCAGGCCGCGCGCGAGGGCGCGATGGTGCGCGCGCTCGGCCTGATGCCGCTCGGCGCGGAAGGCTACCTGTTCCCGGCGACGTACAGATTTTCGCCGCACGCGAAGACCAACGACGTGCTCTCCGCGATGCTCGCGCGGTTCTACCAGGTCCTGACGCCTGCCGTGGAAGAGCGGATGTTCGAGGTCGGCCTGGATGCGCGCCGGTTGGTCACGATGGCCTCGATCGTCGAGAAGGAAGCGAAAGCGCCCGGCGAGCGGCCACTGATCGCGGGCGTGTTCTACAATCGGCTGCGGCTCAAGATGCCGCTGCAATCCGACCCGACGGCGGAGTACGCGCTCGACGGCGCCAAAGAGTCGGCCGCGAGCGCGGTTCACACAGCGTCGGCCTTCAATACGTACGACTTCACCGGCTTGCCGCCGGGGCCAATCGCGAATCCCGGGCTGAAATCAATCGAGGCCGCGCTATACCCGACGCAGACCGAATTTCTCTATTTTGTCGCACGCGAAGGCGGCACTCATGTCTTTTCGAAATCGTTTGACGAGCATCGGCGCGCGATCGCGATCGAAAGGAAGCCGCCGGCGGGGAAACCAGCCGCAATACCGGCAAAATAAGGTTCTTCGGGCCGCCGATTGGACGGTCGCATCTGCGTCGAGTACGCTATAATTTCATTCTGTGGACAATCCGGTCGAGACAATCGGGATCGCCAGCGCGCGGATCGCGCGGCTAGCCGCCATCCGTGCGATGCTATGCGCGGTTGCGCCGGCGCTCACCGCGATCGCGCTGGGAGTGTTGCTCAAGCCGATTGGCAACGTAACCTGGATGCGACTGGGATACCGGCTTGCGCCCGAGCGCGCCGCAATGCTCAGCCTCGCATTGATCGGCGCGGGCATCGTGGTCCTTGCGGCAGGATTGGTCATGGCATTTCTGGCGTATAGGCGCGGCAACGACTTTGTTGCGGCGGCAGCCGAGCTCGACGACCGCCTGGACTGCGATCAGGAGATCGTGACATTCGCCACGCTGGCCGATCCGTCGGCGCCGGAGAGCATCCGTGCGCGGCGCACGCCGCTGTTCCCGATTCTGTGGCGGCACGCGATCGCGTTGTTCGCCAGTCTCGATGTTCGCCGGGAATTCAGACTCGAAGTCGGCGAGCCGCTCAAGCGCTCCTCGATTTTTGCGGGCGTGGTCGCGCTTGCGATGGTGCTTGCGACATTGGGATTGGTGCGCGCGCCGACGCCCGAGAATACCGAGGCCGCCAAGCTGCGTGCGATCGCCGAGGAGATCGCCGGAACATCGACCAGTTCCGATGATTCCGCGCTGGCGGACAAGATTCGCGAAGCAGCCGACGCACTTGAGAATTCCAAGCTGCCGCCCGAAGAGAAAAAGGAGCGCATCGAGGAAGCGATGCAGCAGGCCGACAAGGCCGCTCAAAAGCGCAACAACAGTCAGTCCGGAAAAAATCAGGGTACCGGCAAGTCCAATGCGCAGAACGGCAACGGCGCCGGCAAGAGCCAGGGCCACGGCAACTCCGCGGGCGCCGGGATCGGCGAGGGCAAGAGCGGGACGGGCGCCGCACAGAACCCGGGCGGGGAGAGTTCGGGTTCGGGCAAAGGTGCTACCGGCAAGGATTCGGGCAAGAACGAAGGCGGAAAAGGATCGGCAAAAAACGACAAGAACGATCAGAACAAGGGCGACCAATCGAGCATCGAACTCCACAACGAACTCGCCAAAGCCGAAGCGCAGGTCGAGACCGCCAACGCAAACAATCCCGGCCCCGACAACCAGCCCGCCGACGACAAGCATCAGGGCGGCGGCAGCCAGCCCGATCCCAACCGACCCGGCATCATCCCGAAGCCGGGCGCCAACGGCGATCGCAATATTCCCGCCGCCGGCGGCAAGCTTAAGAATAACAAGGACATGGGCTCGAACCTCGGCGATACGCATCTCGGCGAGATGCCCACGTCAACTAACGCACAACGCTTCCTGAAGCCCGGCAAGAAGGGTGCGACCGTTGACATCAAGGACGCGCGCTACGTCATGTTCCGGCTGCCTGGAGCGCCCTCTTCCGGTAGTGGCGGGAAAACGGTACTTGACACCGATCGGCCCACGGCGACGACGGGTTACGTCAATGCCCCGCTTGCGCCGACCAGCGACGACGCGCCGCCCGACGAACGACAACTGGTGCCGCCACGCTATCGCGACATGATTCACTAGATTCAGGATAAGGAAGGACAACGGATGGGAGCGGCTCCTCAACAAGCTTCACCCGACCAGCGGGTCGCGGATTTTCGCAAGATCTTCTCGCGCGCTGAGAGCGAAGTCGCGCGCGTGATCGTCGGCCATCGTGAGGTCGTACGAAAGATGCTGACCGCGCTGTTTTGCGGCGGGCATATTTTGATCGAAGGCGTGCCCGGACTCGGCAAGACGCTGATGGTCAAGGCGGCCAGCGAAACGCTCGGGCTCAGCTTCAAACGAATTCAGTTCACGCCCGACCTGATGCCCTCGGATATCATCGGCACACAGGTGCTGACCGAGGCCGACGGTCATCGCGAGTTCCAGTTCAAGCCCGGCCCGATCTTCGCGCACATGGTGCTCGGCGACGAGATCAATCGCGCGACGCCCAAGACGCAATCGGCCGTGCTCGAGGCGATGGAAGAGCATCAGGTCACCGTCTTCGGCACCACCTACGTGCTCGATCCGCCGTATATCGTCCTCGCCACGGAAAATCCCATCGAGCTCGAAGGAACCTATCCGCTGCCCGAGGCGCAGATGGACCGGTTCATCTTCAAAGTCGTGCTGGGATCGCCCAAACCCGACGAATTGCGCGAAATCTTGAGCCGCACCACGGGCACGACGCAAAATCGGATTCAGCCGCTGTTCGAAGCTTCGCGCGCGCCGCGGGCGATCGAGGATCTCAAAGCACTCGTTCGCGAGGTGATGGTGGCCGAACCGCTCGAACGTTACATCATCAGCGTGATCGGCGGATGCACTCCCGGCGGTCCCGGCGCCATCCCCGAGGTCTCCCAATACCTGCGTTTTGGGCCGAGTCCGCGCGGCGCGCAGGCGCTGATTTTGTGCGCCAAGGTTAACGCATTGCTCGCCGGCCGCGTTAGCGTGAGCTACGACGATATCGACGACGCGATCGTCCCGTGCCTGCGCCATCGCTTGCTGCTCAACTTCCAGGCCGAGGCAGAAAGTGTTTCTTCCGAATCGATCCTCGAGCAGGTGATAAAGCGGCTCAGGAAGCCGCGCACGTAGCCGATGTTCGGACTGCCGGACGAGTTTACGCCGGGTTTTCTTGCCCGGCTCGAAAAGCTCAGGATCAGAACCCGCCAGCGATACGCCGGGCTGGGCCGGGGTATGCATCTGTCGCCCAAGCGCGGCTCCTCGCTCGAGTTCAACGATTTTCGCCATTACTCGCCCGGCGACGACTTCCGCTACATCGATTGGGGACTCTACGGCCGCAGCGACAAACTCTACATCAAGCTTTTCCAGGAAGAGGAAGACCTGCTCACGTACATCTTCGTCGATGCGAGCGCGTCGATGGCGTATCCCGCCGGCGACCGCAAGTTCGAGTCCGCGATCTTGACCGCCCTCGCGCTTGCCTACGTCGCGCTGGCCAGCGGCGATCGCGTGATGCTGCGCGTGCTCGGCGGCAGCGGCGCAAAGGTCGATCCGTCGTTCGTCAACGGCCGCCATCGAATCGTCGAGCTCGCGCGCCGCCTTCACGATCTCAAGCCGGGCGGGCAGTTCGATTTCGCGACTTCGCTGGCGACCGAGCTGCTCGCGATTCGGCGCACCGGCAAGGTGTTTATCGTTTCCGACTTCCTGATGCTGCTCAACTCGGTCACGCGCGGCCTCGGGATGTTCACCGCGGCCTCGATGGACCTGACGGCCGTGCAGATTCTTGGCGGCCGCGAGCTCAACGGCCAGGGCCTCGACGGCGACGTAGAGGTAGTCGATTCCGAATCGGGCGAGCGGCTGCGCGTCTCGATCGGCGACCGCGAACGCGCGCAGTATCGCGAGACGATGCTGCGTCTCACGCGCGAAATAAAATCGTTCTGCCTCAAGCGCGGACTGCATTACGCGCTCTACACGACCGATCACGACTTCCAGAATTTCTTCGTCCGTGCGGTGAGCGACCTCGGCCTGGCGCACTGAAGAGTTATCCGATGGGATTCCTTTATCCAGGCGCGCTCGCATTTTTCGCCCTCGTGCCGGCGCTCGTGCTGGCATATCTGGCCAAGGAGCGGCCGGCGCGGGTGACGGTCTCGAGCGTGCTGGCGTTCCGCGCGCTGCGCGGTTTTCGGCGCGAGCGTTTCGGTGGATGGCCGCGGCTGGATTGGATGTTCTTCGCCGAGGTCTTCATCCTGAGTCTCGCGGTGCTCGCGATGGCGGGTCCGTTCATCTGGAAGAAAACCACCCCGCTCGCAGTCGTAATCGACAATTCCGCGGCGATGCAGGCGCTGACGCCCGCGGGTAAGAGCCGTTTCGAGGTCGCGCGCGAAAAGCTCGACGCCGCCCTGTCCGCCGAAGACGGCGGTGGCGAAATCTCCGTTTACGTCACCGCGCCGCAGCCGCGCCGCGTGGCGCCCCCGTTCAATACCCTGACCGAGGCGCGCATGGCGCTGTCGCGAATCAAGCCGACCGATGCGCCCAACGATCAAACGACGCTCGAGAACTTTCTCGGCAACCTCGCCTCGGAAGCGCGCGTCGCAAAGGTGATTTTTGCCGGCGCCAGCGCGCTCACCGCGCCGGTTCCCGCGCGAATTCATCCGATCGCGGTGGGCGACGCCGTCGCAAACGCCGCGATCGGCTCGTTCTCGCTGCGGCGCGAAGTCCTTGGTGCGGAAGCCCTTCACGCGAGTCTCTCCATCGCCAACTTCAGCCCTGAAACCCGCACGCTCGAACTGGTCGTGACCGGAGACGGCAGGCAAATCGCCCACGCCAAAGAAACTCTCGGCGCGCGTGAGACCGCTACGCTCGAGTTCCCCGCGCTTCCGCCCGCGCGCATCTACGAGGCGAAACTCGCGCCCGATGACGCACTCGCCCTCGACAACGTTGCCTATGCGACGGCCGGCTCCGTCAAGAACGTGTCGATTCTCTTCATCAGCCCGACTCCCGCCGACGCCGCGGGCCTGAATTCGATTCCCGGCGTCGAGGTCACTGCACGAAGCCCCGATTCCTACTCACCCGGCGATCTCGGCAACTTCGATCTCGCCATCTTTGAATACGCCACGCCCAGGGAAATCCCGGACGTGAACACGATGCTCGTGATGCCGCCGCCGGGCGATCCCGTTTTCGGATTGACGGTGACGCCGACCTCGAAGGTCCGGATTGCCGGATGGCGCACGGCCGACACGCTCACCGATTCGGTGAATTTCCGCCTGCTCAATCTGCGCGGTGGCGAGTATTTCGGGACTCATCCATGGATGAGCGAAGTAGTTGGCGGCGACGGCGGCGCGATCCTGCTGAATGGCGAGCGCGGAGCGCATCGTTTTGTCGCGACCGGCTTCAATCCGTTCCCGTATCTCGGGCGGGGCAACCTTCCCATGTCGGTGCTGACGCTCAACGCCATCAGCTATCTCGCCGGACTGGGTGCGAGCAGCAGCGGCTACCGGACCGGACAGCCGTGGCTGGCGCCGGCGGGCGTCGAGCGCGTGATACTCCCGTCGGGGAGCGCGGTGGCAGCTCATCCCGGCACGCTTTTCACCGCGGTTTCGGAGCAGGGAGTCTACGAACTCGTCGGTCCCGGCGGCGTGAAGACGCCGCGCGCGGTGAATCTTGCCGACTTGACCGAGTCGGATCTCTCCGGCTCGCCGCCGCTCAAAGTCGAAGCCGCAAACTCGGGTTCCGCAGCCGCGCCGGTAATGGGAAAATCCTCGCTTAGCGATTACTTTCTCGCCGCGATTATCGCGCTGACCGCTCTGGAAGCCCTCATTGTCTATCGGCGCCGCCGCATCGCCGAGGCCGCCGCGCCGTGATTCCAACAATCTTCCCGCACGATTTGCCGCACGATTTGACCTTCGCTCATCGCGAGGCGCTCTATCTGCTCGCGATTCCCGCGATCGTTCTGCTCTGGGGTCTTGTCAACGCGCGCGAAATTCGCCGCGTGTTTGCACCGCTGATGCGCGCGATAGTGCTCACCCTGTTCGTCGTCGCACTCGCAAATCCGCAGCAGGTGATGCATTCCGAGGGCGCCGCGCGGCCCGCAATCGTCGATGCGAGCGCCAGCATCACGCCTGCGATGCGCGCGTGGACGCTCAAGCTGATCCGCGACGACCTTGGGCTGCGCGCGGGAGATCCCGCATACATGTTCGCGACGATCGCGGTCCCTCAATCGATCGGCGCCGTCGAATCGGCGTTCGCCAACGGAACCGGATGCGCCGAATGCGGGCCCGGCGCGACCAACCTCGAGAGCGCGCTCTACCGTATCGCCGCAGACCCCGACGCGCATGGCGGGCCGGCCGTGATGGTGACCGACGGATGGCAAAATCGCGGCGACGCGGAGCGAGCGATAAGCGCGATTGTCTCCGCCGAGATTCGCCTCGACATCTTTACGCCGCCCGGTGCGCGTTCTATCCCCAACGTAGCGATGACGGCGCTCTCGCTCCCGCCCGCGCTCGAGAAAGCCGCTGCGTTCGCGCTGGGCGTTACGATGGATAATTTCAACGACGTGCCCGTGACGGGAACAATCACCATCGAGCGTGACGGCGCGCTAATCGATGAGCGCAAAGTGACGCTTGCGCCCGGCTCGCAGCGCTTCGACTTCCCGGTCCGCACCGAAAACGCCGGCCTGGCTTCTTATACTGCCGCCTTCAAGCCCGACAATCCCGCGCTCGACGCGTACCTCGAGGACGACTCTCTCAAAGGGTGGGTCGGCGTGGGCGCGCGCCGCAAAGTTCTGATTCTTACCGACAGCGCCAGGGACGCGAACTATCTCGGCGCCGTCGTCAATCGGATGGGACTCGAACCGGCTGTCGTGCCCGTCACCGGCGGGACCTGGGACGGCGCCGTCTCGGGTTACGACGCGATCCTGATTAACAACGTGCCGAGCGAACGTATCGCGCCGGCCGCGCAGAACGCGATGGCGGAGTATGTGCGTCGCGGCGGTTCGCTCGCGATGGTCGGTGGCGATTTGAGTTTCGGCCTTGGCGGTTATGCGGACAGTCCGCTCGCCGACGTGATGCCGGTGACGATGAAACCGCCGCAGCATAAGGAAAAGAAACGCGCGCTGGTACTCATTATCGACAAGTCGGGTTCGATGGGCCGCAACGACAAACTCACCTACGCCAAAGCCGCCGCCGAGACCGTCACCAGAACTCTCAAGGACAACGACCTGATAGCCGTCATCGGATTCGACTCGCAGCCGTTCGTCGTCATCCCGCTGCAGTCCGTCGCGCAGAGCCGCCCGTATTTCGATCAGATGATCAACCGGCTCTCCGCGCATGGCCAGACTTTCATGATTCCCGCGCTGCGCGAGGCCGAACGCACGCTCGGCAACAGCGGCGCCCAGGTCAAGCACGTCGTCATCCTCACCGACGGCGAGACGGGAGGCACCGCCGAGATGTACTATGACCTGGTCTCGCGGATGCACTATGACGCCGCCACGACGATCTCGACGATCGCGGTCGGCCGGGACGCCAACGTTGACCTGCTCCAGGCGATCGCCAGGTACGGCGGCGGTTCCTACTATCAGACCGACAGCCCGCGCAATCTGCCCCAGCTTTTCGTCGAAGACTTTCGCGCCCACGGCGGCGAGATCACGATGGTCGAAAAAGAATTCACACCGCGCACCGAAAGCCCTGACGCGATTTTGAAAGATCTCGCGGCGCGCCAGATGCCGCCGCTCAAGGGCTACGTCTCCACCGAGATCAAACCGCGCGCCACAATGAGCATGTACGTAGATCGCAGCGGCACGCGCGAACCTGTCATTGCGAGCTGGAGGTACGGCGCGGGCAAAGCGATGGCGGTGACCACGGACGCGAGCGGTAGATGGTCCGGGAGATGGGTCAGCGCGAATGTTTTTCAGCCGCTTTGGGATCGCATTCTCGCCTGGATGACGCCGGAGATGCCCGCCGAGCCCAAAATCGACGTCGCACTCGGTTACAATGCAGGCCGGATCAATATCAAGCTCACCGACTACAGCGCCGAGCCGGGCAACGCGCCCCGCCTGGTAACCGTGCTCGTGACGCGGCCCGACGGAACCAGGACTGAAACCGCACTCACCGAAGAAGTTGTGGGCGAGTTGTCGGGATCGATCGACGCGCCCGCCCCCGGCAATTACTACTTCGAAGTCCGCTCGCCGGCCGGCAAGGACAAGAAGTTCCCGCCGCTTGCGTTCACCGTCAGTCCGGCCGTCAACGCCGAACTGCCGCGCCCCGAGCCCAACTACGGTCTGCTCGAACAACTCGCGTCCGCCACCGGCGGGCGCCTCAATCCGTCGCCGGCGGAAGTCTCGACCGAACGCGCCACGCTCGAGCGCCGCGTCTCGATGAATCCGTACCTGCTCGTCGCCGCGATGATTATGCTTATCGCCGAGGCGCTGGTCCGCCGCCTCACTGCATGAGATTCTATCCGCTGTGCGGCGCCACGATGGCGCCTCGCCTGATTATCCCCGAGAACGCCCGGCGCAATGTCTGCACGCGATGCGGCGCGCACGAGCCCAACCACCTCCAGCATCATAATCGCTGATTCACCGCGCCGGGCGAGCGGATGATTCGCACCACGCGGCCGAGATCGGCCTCCCGCATGTGAATCCGGCGAACTTCGCTGACCGGCCGCCCGCCCATCCTGGCGATTGCCTCAAGCATCAGCCCTTCGCTCATCCCGTGGCGCATCTCGCCGATCAGAATCTTCGCGATGTACCTGGCTTCGAATGCCGCTGCGCGCGCGAACAGCTCGCGCAGCGCGTCGAGCTTGCGCTTGCGCGCGTGGCGTCCCTCGATCGCGGCGACCGCGGCGAATTTTTCGTTGAGCTCACGAATCGTAAGCGCGGGTTCGGGGTCGGCCGCGCGAAGCTTGAGCGTCATCTCCACGGCCTCGCCGAAGTCTCCCGCGGCGGCAAAGATGTCTTCGCCCTGGTCTGCGCTGTCCGTCATCTCCGCGACGATTTTCCAGATTGCGCGGCCGCTTATTTTGCTGCGCTTCTCCTCGCCCAGCGCGACCCCGCGGCTGGTCATGAATCGTGCCGCGATTTCCGCTTCATCGATGTCGAGTTTGGCCAAAAGTGTCCCTACCGTCTCGGCCATCTGAAGCCGGCTCTGAGTCTGGCTGAGCGACTGGCAGACGATAGCGAAGTCATAAAACGAGGGCACGTACGAGATTAAGGCTGCCCGCTGCCTCCTGCGCAAGTGCCGCGAGGTTTTGCTCCTAGACGGCCTGGCCCAGTCCGGAAAGGAAGTTATTTGTTAATGCAGAATCCCCGCTGCTTCATGTACTCGACGGAGTTCCCGGTCAGCGCGGATTGCGCGGCCGCATCGGCCCGATAGACCGAATTGTGCTGCGGATTGTAATAGCACATCAGCTTGATAACCTGGCCCATCGGAATCTGAAATTCGACTGACTCGGGAGCGCTGGGCGGCCCGTATGAACTCGCCATCGGTATCGTCACTGGATGCGACGACGGCCCCGGCGCCGCAAGCCCTCCCGTGGCCTGGCACATCTTGACCGCATCGATCTCGCAACTGCCTGCTGCGGCAGGCGATAACTGCATGTTTGCCAGATCCATCCCCGGCGATTGCGTCTTCTTGCTCGAGCACGACGTTGTGCAAGTTGCGGTCGCCACGATAAAAGCCAGCACGCCGGTCCCGGCAAGTCTCAAGATGCGACGCCCTGTCATCTCAGGATTCGCTCCCGGATTTCAGGCCGCCGTCGAGGCAACCGCGGCGATATCGCTCGGCGCACGATCTTCGAGTTCAACCTTGCGGCATCGGAGGATCAGCTCGCTGCGCGCGATGTAGGCGGTCTCCTCGATCTCGATTCCGTGGCGGGCAAGGATTTCCCGCAGCCCGCCCAGCGTGTAATGCGTGATGTGCTCGTCCTTGTATCCACCGGGCATCAGGAACCCGTAGATCGGTTCGATAATCCGCCACCCGATCGTCGCATAGTCGGGCGTGCCGAGGATAAGCCGGCCACCGGTCCGGAGCACCCGGCGCATCTCACTGAAAAGCGACTCGTCGAATGGAATATGTTCGATGACCTGCGAACTGATCACGCAATCGAACGATTCGTCCTTGAACGGCAGCGCGAAGGCGGAGCCGTTGACCAGCGGAATTTCGTAGCGGCGCAGAAAGCGGAGCTTGGCGTATTTGTAGTCCATGCCGATCACGTTGTTGAGGCTCTGCACGATCAGGCTGGAACCGCATCCCGCGTCGAGCACGCGGCCCGCGCTGCGCGCCCATAACACGGTGATGCGATGGCGGCGGCGAGACCAGTAGCGCTGCGGAGGAATCAGGCTGTAGAAGGCGCGCTCGTCGTAGTCGGCGGACGCGAGCGAGTTGCGGATTTTCCACAGCGGCAGCGAAGAACGCAGGATCTTCCACCCGAAGCTGAAGAGCTTCGCGTGCGAGCGTCCCGCACCGCGCGGAAAATATGTGAATGGAACTTCGACCACGCTGAATCCGCTGGCGTAGGCTTTGACCAGGATTTCCTCCTGCACCTCGAAATTCGTCGACGTGAGCTTGAGGTTCGCGAACACCTCGCGCCGGTACAGGCGATATCCGCTGGAGATGTCTCGCACCGGCATCGAGAGCATCCGCCGCAGCATCGCGTTCAGCAGCCAACTCGTCGCGCGGCGCACGAAGCCGGAGTAGGCGACGCCGCCGAGCGCGTAGCGGGACGCGACCACGATGTCAGCGCGGGTTCGGGCCCGCCACATCTTGACGATGAAATCGGGATCGTGCGACTGGTCGGCGTCGAGAGTAAGCAGGTAGTCGCCGCGAGCCTCGGCAATGCCCGTCTCCATCGCGCCCGCGTATCCGCGCCGGCGTTCCGCAAAGACTCTCGCGCCGAGCGCTTGCGCCGTTTCACGAGTGCCATCGCTGGACGCGCCATCGATCACGATGATCTCGTGAGTGAGCCGCTCGCGGTCAAGCAGCGCGGTGAGCCTGGGGATCAAAGTCCTCAGGTTTTCGGCCTCGTTCACGACCGGCAAAATTACGGAAACGTCCATTCGGGCTCAGTTTCCTTTATGCTCGAACGAAAGAAAAGGGAATATGCCGAATTGCCGATGGCCGCGATTCGGCGATCCCGGCCGGCTTGCCCGCGAACGTCGCGCGCCGGATGCTCGCGGAGTAATCTCTTTGAGGCGGATGGCGATGGGCGTGCGGGAAAAGTCAATATCGAAGGCAATTGCGTTTGCGGCGATCGCTATTGTGGCGGCGGGTTCCACTGCGTCCTTTGCAAGGGTGATTCACCGCCATCCAACCGCATCGAAGCACGCCACGGCGGCACAAGAAGAGGCTCCCGCGGTTCCGTTGACCGCAATTCACGTGCTCGGCGACAGACCGGCTCCGTTCGCCCTCGACGCAAAGGCCGCCATCATGATCGACGCCGACACCGGCGCGGTGCTGTACGCATTCAACGAACATCAGAAGATGCAGCCCGCCAGCCTCGCCAAGATCATGACGTTCTACCTGACCCTCGACGCACTGAAGGCGGGCAAGATCGTTGGGGCCACCGACGTCACGATCAGCGAAAAGGCGTGGCGGCTCTCGATGGATGACAGCGTGTCGCGGATGTTCCTCGGCGTCGGACAAAAGGTCGGCGTGAACGATCTGCTGTATGGCTTGATGGTATCGTCGGGCAACGACGCGGCGGTGGCGCTCGCGGAATACCTCGGCGGCAGCACCGACGCGTTCACGCAGATGATGAACGACAAAGCGAAGGAGATCGGGCTCAAGGAGACTCACTTCGATAACCCCGATGGGTTGCCGGTCGAAGGCGAGTTCACGACCGCGGCCGACATGGTGGCGCTTGCGCACTCGCTCGTGCAGCATCATCCGGAGTCGCTCAAGTACACCTCGGCCAGGGAATTCGCGTTCGACAAGATCAAGCAACCCAACTTCAACACGCTGCTGTTCTACGATAAGCGCGTCAACGGGATAAAGACCGGCCACGTCGACGAAGCGGGCTATCACCTTGTCGCGTCGGCATCATCGAACGGCATGAATCTGCTGTCGGCCGTGATGGGCGCGCCGAGCTCGGAGCGGCGCCGCACCGAAACCGAGAAATTAATTGAATGGGCGTTTCGCACTTTTGTCAGCTACCGGCCCGATTTGAACAAGGCGATGCCCGCGGCGATACCGGTGCGCGACGGCGTCGCCGAGACGGTGGCTATAGGGCCCGGCGGCGCCGCGGTGTTCACGCTCGGGCGCGGCGAAGAGAGCAAGGTGACGGTCCAATTCGAGCCCGCGCTGAGGTACCTGGAAGCGCCGGTTCATCCGGGCGATCCGGTCGGCGATCTCACAGTTCTGCTCAACGGCAAGCCGCAAGCGACGATTCCGATCGTAACTAAAGCGGGCGTGACTCGGGCGGGATTTTTCGGCCGCTTGCGTCAGAAGATCGGCCGCATGCTGTAAGCGCGATCAGATTTGCGCGCTCACCACTTGAGACCCAGCGCCTCGGTGAGAAACTTCATGAACGGCGCCGCCGACGCGCACGCGCTGGAAAACAAATCCATGAACTCGGCGGAGCAGACTTCCTTGCGGGTGAACTGAGTCCCGCCGATAAAGTCCTTGCGCTTGAGATCCTCGATCAACGGATGGTTGGCGTCGTAGCCCTTGGGCGGGCGGGACAGCATGTCGCCCGCCATTTCGAATCGCGCCCTGAATTTTCGATCGTTGACGGCGCTCTTCCATTTCGCGGGCCGGGCGACAATCGCGTCGCGAATCATTGCGACTGAATCCGCTTGCGGATGCCAGACTCCGACGCCGGCGAAAGCCTCCGCGGGCGAGAGTGAAAGGTAGAACGACGGCGAGTCGAAGTGCTTTCCGTCGCGATGACTGAACGCCGCGGCCATGTTGGTATGATACGGCGTCTTGTCGCGCGAGAAGTGCAGATTGCGATGGATGCGCATCATCGAGCCGCCGGTTGGGCGCGGATCCGCGACGTAGCGCGCGCTGATCTTTCGCAGCCGCGGCCCGAAATCGGCGATGAATGCGAGCATCGGCTCGCGCACGTCGCGCTCGTAGCGCGGCTGGTTCTGCGCAAACCAGTCGCGATTGTTGTTGCGGCTCAGTTCCTCGAGAAATTCGAAGAATCGCGGAGTGAAGTATCGCCGTGCCATCGCTTGCGCTTCACCCGAGGATGAATTCGTTCAGCACTTTGAAGAAGAGATCCGGCTGGTCGCGATGCGCCCCATGGCCCGCATTCTCGAACACTTCGAGCCGCGCCACACCAGGCGTCATCGCCGCGGCGATGTCCTTCGAGTCGGCAACCGGCAGGATCGGATCGCGTTCGCCCGCAGCAATCAGCGTCGGGCATTTTATCCGTCCGAGCTCGGGCAGAAAGTTGAAGGTGTGCGATTCGTTCTTGAAAAAATCGGCCATCAACTCGAGATTCATCACCGAGCGCAGGATTGACTCGGGCCCCGACGGAGTCCGGTTGTACAGGGGGAGACACTTTTTCTGATAGTCGGCCATCGTTTCCGCGACGGGGTTGTCGAAAAATCGCCGCGCCGCTTCACGCGCCTCCGCTCCGCCCAGCCGCTCGAACATATCGAGCGACCGATCCTGCCGGCTTCGCGCCGCCGTGCTGCTCAGCACCAGCTTGCCGGGATGCTCGGGATGGCGCGTGGCGTACGAAATCGCAACCATGCCGCCGAACGATACGCCCATCACGATCGGGCGCTCGATCTCCAGCGCCTCGCAAAACGAGCGCACGTCGTCGCCCCATTGCGCCAGATTCCATTTCGCCGGATCGCCGCGATCGCTGCGGCCGTTGCCGCGATGGTCGAGATATACGACCTGCGCGATCTCCGTCAGCCGCGAGAAGTCGGGTTTGAAGTTCGAATGATCGAAGCCGGGACCGCCGTGTAGCAGAACGACGGTCGGCACCTCACGCATCGTCGCGCCGTCGGGACGCAGCTTCGCGCCTTCAACATCGAAGAACAGGCGAACATCGCCGATTTTTACGCGCATTGGACGTGATTTCTAACGCGAAGGCACACGCAGTGCAAACCAGCGAACAAGCTATCTCTCGATGCGTAGATGGAAGATGCCGTCGCGCGCCGTGGATTCGAGCACCACGTAGCCCTCGGTCTCGGCGGCGCCGGGAATGTCGCGAGCGCCGCGCGGATCGTCGAGCGTGAGTTCGAGCACCTCGCCGCGCGCCATCTGCTCCAGTCGCACCTTCGCGCGCGCCCAGTTGAGCGGACACTTGACGCCTCGCAGGTCGAGACGAACAGCGACAGCTTTGCCGCGCGCTTCCATGCCTCCATGATTCTTACCACACCCGGCCCGCCCAGACGCGACTCGTTCAAGTGGCGCCCGTGAATCCGCCGCGCGGTCAGCTCGCGAATCTCTCGGTCGCGCGTTTGAGAATCGCGCGCATCGCGTCGAGGCTCTGCGCCCCCACCAGCGGAAATTCGCCGATGAAAAACGTCGGCACGCCGCTGACGCCGCGCTGATGCGCCGTCAGCGAATCATTCTTCAGCCTCATCTCGTACCTGGGCGATTTTATCGCGTTGGCCACCGCGCCGGAGTCCAGTCCAGCTTCGGCCGCCAGCCGCGCGACGGTCTCCGCGTCGCCGATGTTCACGCCGTCGTTGAAGTACGCCCGGTAGATTCGCTCTTCGAGCGCTTCGTCGCGGCCCGACTCGCGCGCAAACTCCGTGGCTGCCAGCGCGGCGCGCGAGCTGGTCAGCACGGCAGGCGGCTTCATCGAAAATCCCACCGCCTCGGCCATCGCGCTAATCCGCTTCCAGAGCGCGACTCGCGACGCGGGGTCGATCGTTTCGAGCGCCTTGTCAATGGGAATTCCTTCCGCCGGCCAGTCGGGATGAATCTGAAAGCCGCGCCATTCGAGCTGGAAATCGAATTCCGGCTTCAGCCTTCGCATCGTTTCGAAGCCGACGTAGCAGAACGGACAGATGTAGTCCGAGAACATCACGATCTTCAGCGCCATAGCACGACTCCCATTGCGCACAATATAAGACCCGCCCTCAAGCGCCGTCAAAAGCGCCGCGCGCGTGGCGTTGCCATCGGTCATTTTCCGCAAAGTCGCAGCTATGTTATTGAGCTAGCAGAGCCGCGCTCGATATTGAGGTGACCCAATGATTCTCGATTCTCTCAAGCTCGACGGCAAAGTCGCCATCATCACCGGCGCCGGCCGCGGTCTGGGCCGCGCGATGGCGGTGAAGTTGGCGGAGACCGGCGCAGACATCGTGGCCGCGGCGCGCACCCAGTCGCAGCTCGATGAAACCGCCGAAGCCGTCAGAAAGACCGGCCGCAAATGCCTGATCGTGCCGACCGACGTGACCGTCTCCGCGCAGGTCAACGCGCTCGCCGCCGCCACCGTCAAGCAGTTCGGCAGAATCGACATCCTGGTAAACAACGCCGGCGGCGGTGACGACACGCTCGGCAAGCAACTGCCGGAAATTACCGACGACGAATGGCGCCGCGGCATCGACACCAACCTGAGCAGCCAGTTCTACGGATGCCGCGCGGTAATTGCGCAGATGGTCAAGCAGAATCGCGGCAAGATTATCAACATCGCGTCGGGCTACGGGCTTCGCGGCGGCAAGCACAACTTCATGTACGCGTGCGCCAAAGGCGGCACGATCCAGTTGACGCGCTCGATGGCGCTGACCTACGCGCAGTTCAACATCCAGACCAACTGCATCGTGCCCGGCATCTTCCCGCACAACGAAGCGATGATGCAGTTTTTCAAGGGCGGCAAGTTTGTTCCCATCGGCCGCGTCGGCCAGGACAGCGAACTCGGTCCGCTCGCGGTGTTCCTCGCCTCCGATGCGTCCAACCATATCAACGGGGAACTGATCGCGATCGACGGCGGCGGACTGGCGGGCGGAATCGCGCCGACCGGAGTGTCGCCGGAGAATACGAACCAGATGGCAGTGGAAAAGTGAAAAGCGAAAAACAACGGAGCTAAAAAAAATGGCCTCCTCCAACGCGTCGAATGACTTCTCGCTCCAGGGCAAAAGCGCGCTCGTGGTCGGCGCCGAGCATTCCGTCGGCCGCGCCGCCGCCGTCACTCTAGCCGAGGCGGGCGCCAGGGTCGTGCTCGCATCGCAGGAACCCGGCACCGACAAGCGGCTCAAGGAAGTCGCCAAGCTGGTGAATGCGGCCGGGACCAAGCCCTTGATTCGCGTACAGGATGCGGCGATGCGCGCCGACCTGTCCGCCACCGCCGACCTCGCCGCGAAGGAGCTCGGCGGATTACACATCCTCGTCAACGCGCTCGACACGCCGGCGTACGGACCGGCAGAAACCAACGACGACACGGCCTTCGACAAAATCATGGAGAACAATCTCAAAACCGTCTGGATGTCGTGCCAGGAGGGCGCGCGCGTGATGCTCCGACAGGGCGGCGGCGTCATCGTCAACATCACTTCGGTGCTGGCAGAACGCGGCGTCGCCAACGCTGCGCTGTACTGCGCGGCGAAGGCGGCCGTCCTGAATCTGACGCGCGCGCTCGCGCTCGAATGGGCCCGCAAGGGTATCCGCGTCAACGCGGTCGAGGCTGGATGGCTCGACGATGAATCGAGTCCGGCCAACAAGGGCGACGAGTTCAGCAAGACGATGCTCAAGTACCTGCCCTACCATCGTCTCGTGAAGCCCGAGGAACTGGGCGGCGCCCTGCTCTACCTGGTGTCGCCTGCGGCCGGCTTCGTGACGGGAGAATCGATCGCCGTGGACGGCGGCCTGCGCGCGCGCGTGTAAGATTCGCGTATACCTAGCGCCATCGCGCTACATCTGCTCGCCGCCAACGGTCAGAACGATCGCGCATTCCTCGACCGCCTCGATCGAATGCTCGATTGCGCGATCCAGCGCGATCACCATGCCCGGGGTCACAAGCTGCGTCTTGCCGTTCGCGATGAAATCGATTCGGCCTTCGATCACCTGCACCGTGATCGGCGCCCGCGTGTGATGCTGCT
Source organism: Candidatus Binatus soli (assembly GCA_002479255.1). Classification (GTDB taxonomy): domain Bacteria; phylum Desulfobacterota; class Binatia; order Binatales; family Binataceae; genus Binatus; species Binatus soli. The sequence continues at coordinate 99,955 of DLMJ01000005.1, forward strand.
GCAGCTTCGCGCCCTTCTTCAGCATCATCAACGCGACGTTGATTCCGTCGCCTTTGACCAGCGAGCTGCCGTGGCGATCGCCGCCGGCCCACGCAGGCTCGTTTTTGAGGCGCGCAATTTCGGCATGGATATCGACGACGACGAATCCGCCCTGCGCTAAAAAGTTCTCGTGATCAGGATGCCTTGCGTGATGCTTTGCCTGATCGGCCTGTCTTGCGCGATCGGAATCTTTAATTTGTGGCGCCATTTGAGGACCTCCGCGACTAGCGTTCAAACCGGCTCACTACCAGCTATTGTTTCCTCACGCGCATACCGGCGCAATCGCGCCCGCGTGCGGAGCAAATCTCGATCCTGAAATCGCCGCGAATGATGCAGGCGACGGGGTGGAGAGGATGAGGCAAGAATCACCTGCGCGGTGGGCGGCAGGGGCTGACCCCTGCACCCAATGTTAAGGCCGCCCGCCGTTGGCGGGCGCGGGCAGGAGCGGCGACGGGGGCGCATCGTAAAGCGCGAGATACGCGCAGCGCGTCTCTCGCTCTCGGCCGTGGGAGAAAAAGACGCATCCTGCGGATTTTTCGATTAACGGTGGGTGCAGCGCGCTTGCGACCCGCGGTTGATCCAAATTACGGCGCATTTTGCGAAACAGGGGTTATTTCCTAGGATCCAGACACGAATGTTTCACGTGAAACATTTTTGGTTCAGGAGAACAAAACGCGAATCGGTGGGATTACTTGACGCCGGGGAAGCTCAGCGTGAAGCCGCGGGCTTACAATGTGCGACGATTCGGTGATAGAGCATTTTCCCATTTGCGCTGGTGCAGATAAGGTGGGCAGGCGAGCAAGAGCAGTGACCGCGTGATTTCACTGTCTGTCCGCCTTTCAGCGAGGATGACGAAATGTCGCGGATGGTGCCAAGCCTCATACTCAGCATAATCGACCGAGCTTTTCCTTGGGCGAAGCAGGCCGACGTAACGACAGAGCTGCTGAATATCATGGGAGCGGATACGATAGCAGGAATCGTCAAACTGCTAGACCAGATCTCGGATGAGCTGCTGAGTATTGAGCCTAGAGAGTTCGCCGACTTTATTCTCGCACGAGAATCTCTTCGCCATGCGTCGGCGACATTCGTCAGTGGGACTAAAGCTACCCATCCATGGCCGAGACCGGGGGATCGGAACGCGCTCTGCTTCATTAAGCACGTGCTAAACGGCTGCCCCGACGAGGCCCCGGTGGCAGGAACGAATGAGTTGGCCTTTATTGAGGACGAAGAATTGAGAAGGGCTCTTCGCCTAGATCTGGGCGCCGTGGAGTCTTCCTTGCGCAATGGCGAGTGGAAGTCGGCCACAATCTTGGCGGGCTCGTTGGTCGAGGCGTTCTTGCTCTGGGCAATTGGTCAGCACGATCAATATGAGATCACTGCAACCATCAAGCGTATCGCCGGGAAGTCCCGCAGACAGCCTGAACCAAGCGACCTCGAAAGCTGGGATCTGATTCATTACATTGAAGTGGCGCGCGAGCTGAATAGGATTACAGACGAGACCGCTTCTCAGGCAAGAATAGCAAAAGACTTCCGCAATCTGATTCATCCGGGTCGAGAGCGTCGCAGGAAAATGCGCTGCGACCGTGGAACCGCCCGCTCTGCAGCTGCTGCCGTCGATCACGTCCTGCGCGACCTTATGGCCCAGCCATCGCGGCAAGGCTCGACTCATCAAGAGTAGTAAGCGTCAGGCCGCAACTTACATAGTTCTAGTTCGCCCGACTCCTGTCTTCGGGCGGGTATGTTTTGCTGCGTAAGGAACTAAAGACTGGCGAAATTACTGCGCGCCGGGGAAGCTCAGCGTGAAGCCGCCGTCGACCATGATGGTTTGCGCGGTCAGATAGCTGGCCGCGGGCAGGCATATCAGGCACGCGACGGCGGCGATCTCGTCGAGCGTAGGCAGCCGCTTCAGCGCGGATCGTTCGGCGCATCGGCGCTGAAAATCCTCGTACGAGTAGCCCAGGTAGTTCACGTAAGAGCGCGCCGAGTCGGTGTCGATGTAACCGACGTTGAGGCCGTTGACCGTGACGCCGCGCGGGCCGAGCTCGAACGCGAAGTCGCGCACCATGCTCTCCAGCGCGGCCTTGGCGGCGCCAAGCACGCCGTGGCCGGGCAGGTTGCGAATCGAGTCTATTCCCGAAATCATCAGCACGCGCCCGCCCTCGCCCATCACCCGGCTCGCTTCCTGAACCGCGGCGACGAATCCGTTGACGCTCAGCGCAAAGGTGCGGGCGAGATTGTGCGGCTTGGTTTCGAGCAGCGGCTTGAATGCGGTCGCGGCCGCGTTCGCAACCAGGATGTCGAGCCCGCCCAGCTCCGAGGCGGCGCGCGTCACCATCGCGCGCACCTGCGACTCGTCCTCGAGGTCGGCCTTGATGAGCATCGAGCGCGGCGCGACCGCCCGGACCTCGTCGAGCGTTTGCGCGGCGCTCGCTTCGTCGCGGCGGTAGTTCATCGCGACGGTCGCGCCCATCCGCGCCAGCCCGAGCGAGATGGCGCGGCCAAGTCCGCGCGTGCCGCCGGTGACGAGCGCCATCTTGCCATCGAGATCGTGCATCATTCTTATGAATTCAGATTCGCGTAGAGGACTTATCGTAGAGGACTCGCCGAATGTCTTTGCCTGTCGATGCGCCATCTGCCCGGATCACGCGACGGTTGAAGCCATCGCGCTCGACGCTCACCGTCAGCTCGGCGTCGGAGGCGTCCGCAGGCGTCGCAAACGCGACCCGCCCGCTCTCAGGCGTCCGCGATTCTGCTATAACGGCGCCGCCACGGCCATACAGCGTGACGCGCGCACCGGCAATCGGCGGATGCTCCCCGTCGGGCAGGTAGTCGTTGTCCAGCACGGTGACCGCAATGCTGCGCAAATCGCGCGCGCGCACGATCTCGACTCGCAGATCGCGCAGATAAATCATCGGCTCGGCAAACACGCCCTGGATTCCCGCCCGCTCCGCCTCGCGCGCCGGGTTCGCCTTCAGCTCGACGCGCTGCGCCGCCATCCCGTGGTCGGACGTAACGATGAACAGCGTGGATTCGAGCAAGCCGCGCGCACGGAACAACTCGAGCACCGCGCCGATTCGTTGGTCGGTGCGATAAAGCGCCTCGCGCAGCCCCTCGTGATGGGGGCCGTAGTCGTGGCCCGCGCCATCGGTGATTACAAACTCGTGCGCGACGAACACGGGAACATCGTCGCCGCAATGGTCGAAGAGGTTGATCACTTGCGCCAGGCCGCGGATGTCCACGATCTCTTCGCGAATCATCGTGGACATATTGTCCGCCGCCCATCGCGGGCTTACGTCGGCCGACATCTCGGCGGTAAGTGCTTTGAGGCGCGCCTTGTCGCCGACGATCCGCCGCTCGAACACCGCATGATCGGCGCCACGCCCCTGCGGTTCATGGATCGACGCCGTGATCGCGCCTACCCCACCGGGGCGGGCGCCACCGGCGCGTCTAAAGGCTTCGTAGAGCGTCTCGACGCCGGGATTCAGAAAACGTTCGGTCTCGAAGATGTTGCCCTGAATCGGCACAGTCTCGCGATGCTCGCGCAGGTGAAAAGTGGGATTGACGACGTCGTGATGCCCGCACCATGCGCCGGTCAGAATCGTCGAATGGCTGGGCCACGTGATGCTCGGGAAATTGACGATCGACCCGTGCGAGAGCATCGCGCCGCGCTCGACGAGGCCGGCGAGATTAGGAATCGCGCCAGGATTGTTATCGAGCTGATGGCGCAGTTCCGAATGCGACAGGCCGTCGAGCAGGAACATATAAGCACTGGTTGGGCGCCCGGCGTCGTTGTCGATTATTTCATCGAGCGGAGTGCCGTCCTGGCGCTTCAGGTAAACCTCGGCGGGTGAGCCCGACGCATCGAGGCCGGCGATTTTCGGGAGTCCCATCAGGCGCGCGATCGTCGGCGCGACATCGACCTGGCGGGCGCCCAGCTTGAAGAGACCGCGGCGGACGCCCGGACCGCTGAACACCAGCGGCGCGCGGGATTGCACCACGTCGAGTGCGCCATGCTGCCCCGGCTGGATTCCGTAGGCGTAGGCCTTGGGGCTGAGGACCAGATCGGGAGCGCGCGGACTGTCGAAGAGCTGGGCGATTCGCTCATACGCGTAGGGATGGCTGAGCACGTGGGGTTCGAACCAGGCGCGATTCGGATCGTCGGTGCGATTGCCGCTGCGGCCGGCGGCGTCGAGTTCCTCGTCGATCGTGGAAACGATGAATGGATCCTGATTTGCGATCGGGTTCTCGCCGATTTGCTCGACGACTTCGAATGACAGCGCGCCGCGTTCATCGGCGAAGCGTTTGAATCGAATCATCCCGCGCCGCGACCACACTTCGTACGCGTCGGCGCGCCAGGTCATCACGAGATCGACGTGATCGGCCGCTGGAGTCTCGGCGAGCAGCGCGAGGATGGTCGCGTCGCCGGAATCATACTGATGCGGATCGAGTCCCTGGCCACCGTGGCGTTCAGGTCCATGTTCCCGCAGCTGGTCGGATTTGCGATTCATTTGATGCCGAATCTCCTTGTTAAGAACATTGCGCCGCGCGGCGTGACGCGTGCAAGCCACTCACGGCGCACCGCTTAACGTTTCATTCACATTCGCGATCCGGCCGGCGAGATTGCGTGTGCTCGCGGATTCCAGCAATAGTGAGACCCCAAACCGGGAAAGGCAATCAGTATATGGCGCTCAACGAAGAATCGGCATTCGAATCACGGATCGGAAAAGGCACCAAGGCTTCGGGGAAACTCAACTTTCGCGGCCCGGTAAAAATCGAAGGCGAAGCGGAAGGCGAGATCATCGGAGATGAAGTTGTAATCGCGACCGGCGCGGTGGTGAGCGCACGGATTTCCGCAGGCAAGGTGACGATCGCGGGCGCGTTCAGCGGCGAAGTGACGGCGCGCGAACGCGTCGAGTTGATGGCGACGGCGCGAGCACAGTGCACGATCAGCACGCCGAGCCTGGTGCTCAACGAGGGCGCGCAGTTCGACGGCGACTGCAAGATGCCGGCCAAGAAGCTCGCTGCGTAAGCTTAAGCTTGGCGGAGAGGCGGCGTGACCAGGACGGTTTCGATACCGCGTGAATCGCGCCGGCGCAGCACCAGTCCCGAGTCGTCAATCTCAATTTCCTCGGAGTCGCCCATCCGCGGCTCGTAAATCCACACGTGCGGATCGTCGCCACGCTGGCGGCATGACTGTTTGCCGGTGGCAGCGACGAGTGTATTCGGATCGATTGCCGCCACCCGTCCGGTCCATCGCGTCTGCCCTCGTTCGCGAATGTGGGCGATAGTCAGAGCGCGAAAGATGATCAGGTCGGCATCCACTTCGCCGTAGCGCCCGAGCTTGACGGTCAAGTTGTTGCGCCCACCCATCGCGCCGACGTTGCCGCGCAGAAAACTGTCGGCTGATTCGTAGGTGGCATTGCGAGTGAAGGGGCCGCGGCTGTAGCTCGCGACTACGCGCCGGATGATCCCGGCGTCGTCGAGTTCGGCTTCGACTTCGTACACGTTGGATCCGCTCGCGGGACGCCGAATGCCGTGGATCCTGCCTGCGGCCAGGGTTTCATCCTCGACAGCGAGCAACTCGCCGGCGCGGCGGATATCGTAGCGCAACTCGCCGTCGGCAATGAGCATGCTCGAAAGTTAACCGCTCGGATGGGGGCGAACAAGTTTGCCGCATACGCGGTCAATGGGGCATTGTTTGGGTTCAAAGTCCCTGTTCGTTGGTCGCCGGGGCTCCAAATCCAAGAGGAAGCGCTCAAATGAACTGGCAGGAGTATTACCGATCGCGCACGATTTCGGCTGACGAAGCGGCCGCAATGGTAAAGGCGGGGATGCGGGTGAATTTCCCGCTGGCGGCGGGAACCGTGATGCAGGGCGCGTTGGCGGCGCGAGGCAAGCAGATCGGCGGCGTGGTCGATCTCAGGATGTCGTCGCCGCTGATCGACCCGGGATGGCTGAGCGGAGAAGCCGCGCAGCATTTCAAGCTGGAGTTCGAGCTGTTCATCGGCAACATGGGACGTCCGTCGCATGACAGCCGTGCGGCCACCTACCTGCCCAATTTATTTTCGACCGGCTTCAAGCCGCACGACGAACGGCCGGCCGAAGACAAGCCGATAGATTTCACCTTCGTCAACGTCACCACGCCCAACGCAAAGGGATTCGTCAGTTTCGGGCCGCATCAGTGGAACAAGCGGATGTATGCGCGGCGCGCGCGTCACGCAATCGCCGAGGTTGACGCGAGCATGACGCGCACTTACGGCGACGTTTACATGCATGTCTCGGAGTTCGATTATTTCGTCGATGGAACTCCGCCGCCGCCCAATCTGGCTATGATCGAGCAGGCGCTTGCTGCGATGGACAGCGAAAAGCGCGATGGCATCCGCGCGATCATTGCGGCAGCGGGAGTCGAACGTATCTGGCCGATCGTTCAGTATCTGCAACGCACGCCGCTGGCGGATTTGCGCGTGTTGCTCGGCCTTGCGCAACCGTCCGAAGAGTTAAAGGCGGTAGCGGGATACCTGAGCGAACTCGTCGAAGACGGCGTGACGATTCAGATCGGAGTCGGAGAACCCAGTTCGCAGATGGCGCGGCTGGGCGCATTCGACGGCAAGCACGACCTGGGGCTGCATACCGAGATGGTCGCGCCGGGAATAGCGCGGCTGGTTGACGCCGGGATCATCAACGGCCGGCGCAAGACGATACATCGCGGCAAGGCGGTGGCGATCGCGTGGACGGGTTCGGATCCGGACGATTTGCGGATAATCGACGACAACCCGGCATTCGAGCTTTACGATCCCGAATACGTGCTCAAGCTCGCGACAGTTTCCTCGAACTACCGGCAGACGGCAATCAACAATGCTCTCAGCATCGATCTGACCGGTCAGATTAACTCGGAGACCGTGCTCGGGGCGCGGATGATGAACGGGACGGGAGGACAGCCAGAATCTCATATCGGTGCGTTTCTATGCCCGGGCGGACGCGCAATTACGCTGCTGCAATCAACCGCGGTGGGCGGCGCGATTTCGCGCATCGTGCCGCAACTCGAAGCCGGCGCATTGGTAACGGTGCCGCGTTATTTCGCCGATACTATAGTGACCGAATTCGGAATCGCGCGGCTGCTGGGCAAGAACCATCGCGAGCGCGCTGCCGAATTGATCGCGATTGCTCACCCGGACCATCGCGCGGAGCTGAGGGAAGCCGCCAACCGACTGTTCGGCTAGATCGTTAAAAAACACGAAAACAGAGCCGATTCAGTGCTGAATAACACAATCAGGCGCGGCATATCCCCTAAGGCTTGACCTTAGTCGGGAAATAGTCCAATAAGATGGTCTAGCGCAGTTCAACTTTTATGGTAGCCTATTTGCCAACCTAAGAACGGATAGGCGCATTAAAGAGGAAGTGAAGCGATGCCATCCTCGACTAAGGTGCTCACAGTCAACGAGGTCGCCGAGTATCTGCGTGTCCATCGCTCGACGATCTACCGCCTGCTCAAGAAAGGACGGTTGCCGGGTTTCAAGATCGGAAGCGACTGGCGCTTCAACGTTGAGGTAATCGATGAATGGCGGCTGAGCCAGGGGTCCAGCGTGCTGGAATAGGAAGGGGCCGATTAGCAGACGGCCTCGAAGCTCCGCAATCCGCTTTCGCTGAATTCAAAGCATCCCCAGTTTCGTCTGACCCGATCTGTCGCTGAAGTCACTCTGATCCACCCGCAATTCGTAGTCGATTTTCAATTTAAGCAGGCATTGAAATCGGGCAAGTTGTCGCGCGCATGCGCACGCGGCTAGACTGCGAGCAGCCGAGTTGCCGCGCGCATCGAATTTCCGCGCGCGGTGAGCGCGCAGAGTCATGCCGACCGACATTTCCGCCAAGACACGACTGTTCACCGAATCCGTAATCCGCGAGATGACGCGGCGAGCGCTCAAGTGCGGGGCGGTAAACCTGGCGCAGGGATTTCCCGACTTCCCCGCCCCGGCCGAAATCAAGCAAGCCGCCAAGCGCGCCATCGACGAGGAATACAATCAGTACGCGATCACCCACGGCTCGCCGAATTTCCGCCGCGCAATCGCGGACAAGGTGCGCAGCTACAACGCCATCGCGTGCGATCCCGACCGCAACATCACGGTGACCTGCGGCGCGACCGAGGCGATGATCGCGACGATGCTGGCGGTGATCAACCCCGGCGACGAGGTGATCATCTTCGAGCCGTTCTACGAGAACTACGGGCCCGACGTGATCCTGGCCGGTGCGACGCCGCGCTACGTGGCGCTGCGCGATCCGGATTTTTCGCTCGATCGCGCGGAGCTCGAAGCGGCATTCGGTCCGCGCACCAAGGCAATCGTGATCAACACTCCGCACAATCCGAGCGGCAAGGTCTTCACCCGTCCCGAGCTCGAAGCGATCGCCTCGCTATGCCGGCATCATGACACGCTGGCGATCACCGATGAGATTTACGAGCACATCATTTACGGCGGCGCGCGCCACGTATCGATCGCGAGCCTTCAGGGGATGGCCGAACGGACGGTGACGATTAGCGGGCTGTCGAAGACCTACTCGATAACGGGATGGCGGCTGGCGTACGCGATCGCCAGCGAAAGAATCACCGCGGCGATTCGCAAGGTGCATGACTTTCTGACGGTGGGCGCGCCGCATCCGCTGCAGGAAGCCGGGGCCTTCGCACTGAGGCTGCCGGAATCGTTTTATGCGGAGCTGACCGCGATGTACGAGCGCAAGCGCGGCGCATTGTACGCGGCGCTCGCGAGGGCCGGCCTGGAATGCCGCAAACCCGACGGCGCGTATTACATGCTGGCGGAGATTGGCGGGCTCGGATTCAAAGACGACTTCACGGCGGCGGATTTCATCCTCGATGAAGTCGGCGTCGCCGCGGTGCCCGGTTCAAGCTTTTACCATCGGCCGGAGTTGGGGCATCGGAAGATTCGATTCACGTTTTCGAAAAGTGACGAGACGATCGCGGCAGCCGCCGAGCGGCTGAGCCATCTGCAGGAGAAGCTGGCGGCGCGGTCAAAATTCAAGACCGGATGAATACGTCAGATCTAGGCCCGAGAAATCGGGTCAAGAAGCTTTCTTGCCGCCCTGGATGGCGCGCAGGCGCGGGCGCTCGATTCCGCCCGAAAGATAAACCAGCACGGTCCACGCGCTGCGCGTGAGCGGATAGCAGAGCAGCACGCTGCCGGCGGCGATCGCGCTCAGGAAAAATATCCTGGCAGCATCAGAGAGGCGTGCGGCGAAGGCGAGAATCGCCCAGCAGATAAGGAACGAGCCGGCGGCCACCGCGAAGTCGAGATACATCGCGCCCAACGTCTCTCCCGGATCCTTCCAGAACACGACGTGGCATCGCGGGCACTCACGATTCATCCTGAAGTGCGATCGGAAAATTGCGCCGTTTCGGCATACCGGGCATCGGCAATTGAGCACGCACTTGATCAGCGCGGATGGGGAATCGTTCGCCACGATCCTGATATAACTGCGCGACGCGCGTGAGGCCAGCGATTATGTCACGCGAGGAGCGGGCTTTGGCTTCTCGTCAAGGATGGGGCGCCGGAGTTCCGGGCGCAGACTGAAACCCGTCGGGCAAATCCCGCGTCGGCGAAATTCGAATCACGACTATCTGGCCTGAATCCAGCTTGGCGCGAGTGGGACGCGCATAGCCGATTCGCGCGAGCAGATATTTCTTGGGGTAACCCGCGATCACCTCGTCCTGCAGCGCCTTGTCCTCGACGATTTCCGCCTTGCCGATGAACGCCGGCCCGGTTGGCGAGCCGATCCATATGAGCGCCGGGCTGCCGCGCTTGATTCTTTTGGCCTTCCAGCTGGTCGGCGAGGTTTCGATCAGAACCTGGTTGTCGCCGGTTGTAATGAACCAGACCGGCACAGCTCTGCTCTGGTTGCCGTCTTTGCGAACCGTTGCAATGTAGATGTAGGTGGACTTGGCAAGCGCGCCGGCGTCGCGAGGTGACGTTGCAGCGGTCGCGGTCGCGGCGGGAGCGGCGAAGGCGGCCAGGAGAACGGCTGCGGCCAGGAGATGAGGAAGATTGGCGGCGGAAATTTTCATGAAGCGCTCCATCGTCAATCGCCGAGATAGCGGCGACGCACAAACACTTCTCCCAGGAACAGCATGATCACAAGGGGAATCAGCCACGGATCCGCGCTGCGGCGAAATGCCACGGTCTGACCGCGATGGCGGGCAATTGTCGCTGCGGGAGCTTCGAACGCGCCGTGGGTCGCGGTTGATAGCCGGCGCAGCAGTTCGAGATTGGGTGGCTTGATGCGCAACTCGGCGCTGTCGGCCGGAATCGATCCGGCGGCGGCGAATTCGCGCTGCTCGAGGATTTTTTCGGAATCGCCCGCTTTGAACATCAGCGTCGCGACGTACTTGCCGCGCGGCAGCGGCCCGACTTCGCCCCGATAGATCGAGGCGGCGGCCTCGGTCATCGCAACGTCGATGGCGCGTCCCGGCCCGGTGATTCGGCACACCAGGTTACTGACGGGATTGGGATCGGCCCTTTCAGCCTCGACCGTGATCGACCCGTCAGGCGCGCCGTGGACGCGCATCGTGAACATCCCGGAGTCGCCCTGGCGCATCGTCCAACCCGCCAGCTGCGACCAGAATTCCGCGTAGCGGTTCCATCGAATCCAGCTCAGTGTGGCGAGTGAGTCGGGTTCGGCGGCGAAAATCGCGGTGCGACCGAGTCCATATTGCCACGACGCAAGCAGCGGCGCAGATTTGTCGGCGCGCGTGACCTTGAGCATGACTTGCGCGCCGTCCTTGGGCTCGGTCGCGGCAAAAAAATCTATCGGCGGAATCTCCTTGATGCTGATGCCGGAGAGCATCGCGGTTGCCGCCCCGGCTTCGACGGTGGTGCGATCCGGCTTGCGCCGGTTCATCGCCTGGCGCGTCAATCCGACCAGCAGCAGCGGCAGCTTCTCGATATCCTGCACGCGATAGAAGACGCCGCCGGTCGCCTGCGCGAAGTCCTGCAGCAAGCGCAGATTGGCGAGGTCGGGGCCGATGCGGATGGTCGAGACCGGAATATGCCGGCGCGCGAATTCGGCGATCAGATCGTCGTGGTCCTGATACTGGCGGTTGGTGTCGCCGTCGGTGAGCAGAATCACCTGGCGCACCGGGATGGCGCTCCGCAGAATCTCGCGTTCCGCGATTTCGAGCGCCTCCTTGAAGTCGGTGCCGCCGCCGGGTTGCAGGCGGTCGATGCGGTTTTCGAGATCGCCGCGATCCTCGCCGAGCGGCTGCAGATGCGCGAGCACGTACGGCTGCGAATCGAACGCGATCACGCCGGCGAAATCAGTATCGTCGAGCTGGCGCAGCAGCGCGATCGCGGCTTGCTTGGCGTAGCGAATTCGCTCGCCGTCGCGCACCGCCGGATAGCGCGAGTCGTAACTCATCGAGTTCGAGCGATCGATGCAGAGGTAAACGGCGATCGGCTCGCGCGACGGCGGCGGCGGTTGCGGTGCAAACTTTACCGGCAACGCCTTTTCCAGCTCGCCGCCGGCCAGTTTCTCCTCGCGCAATGTGTCGCCCGTCGCGACCAGTCCGCCGCCGTAATCGGCGACGTAGCGATTGAGCGCGTGCTGCGCCGCCCCCGTCAGCGAACCCTCGGGCACATCGTCGAGGATAACCAGTTGATAGGGCAGGTAGTCCACCGGGTGTTCGCTCAGGCTGCGTGGCGACACGAAATCAATCGCGTAGTTGCGCATCTTGAGCGCGGTCACGAGGCTTTCCGGCGGCGTGGTCGAGACGATCAAAATCCGCGGCGCGCCGGTCACCGAAATCGCGGCCTCGACCCGCGGATTCAACGCCACCCGCGGAGCAGCAATCGAGACTTCCGCACTCATCAAGTATGCGCCCGCGCGCTCCAGCCGATAGGGCAGCTCGAAGCGGTTCAGCCCCGGCTTCAGGGCAGTCGCTTCCCCGCCGACTGCGATGCCGTCGCGGTAGAGCTTGAGCGTGGCTGCGACCGGAGACTGCGATTCGCTGTCAACGTCGATTCTGAATGCAAAGCGCTGATCGGCGCGGACCGTGTCCGGGGAATAGAAATTGGTGACCGCAATTCTCTCGGTCGCCGACGGCGGCGGCGCGGCGGCGAAAATTCGCACACCGTCCTCGAGCATCGCGGGAACCTCCGTCATCGCGGAATCCTCGGTTTCGTTGCCGTCGCTCAGCAGCACGATTCGCTTGTCCGCTTCCGCCGCAAACAGGCTTTCAGCCACGGTCAGCGCGCCGGCTATATTGGTGGCCCCTCCGTCGGCGCCATCGCCGAAATGCCCCAGCAGCCGGGGATCCGTCAGAGGCGCAAGCAGCCGCGCGTCACGGCCAAAAGCGACAATCCCCAGCTGGTCGGCCGGAGCCATCGCGGACTTCAACTGTTCGACCTGGCCCCGCATCCAATCCTGCTGATCGGGCGAGACCGACCGCGACTCATCCAGCGCCACGACCACCGCGACGCTTTGCGCGGCGATACGCCCCGGAATGCGCAGCCCCGCGAGCGTCGCGACCAGAGCTACAACGCACAGCGCGCGAAGCGTCGCAGCCGCAGCGCCCGCCAGCCGCATCCCGCCGCGCATCGCGAGAATTCCCGGCGCCACGGCCACAGGCACGAGCACCAGCAGCCAGAGCAGATGCGGCCGATCAAACATGGCGCATCCCCCAGCGGCCGGCGTGGCCAATCAGCATCGCGGATTCAATCGTCAGGGCGAGCAGCGCCAGCGCGATCAAAATGAAAACCAGCGGCTGCACTTCCCTGGCGGATTGCGCATTCGATGCGGCGGCGGCCTTTTCCGCCGGCGCCTTCGCTTCGGCCTGCGGTTTGGCGCCGAGGTCGGACTCGGCCGCGTCGTAATAGTTGGCGAACACCTGCGTCGTCTCTCCCCCCGACTCGACGATGTAGCGCCCGGCCTGCAGCGGACGGATTCGCACGCGGCCCCATTTGTCGGCCGTGACGGTCCGCACGCTCTCGTCGGGCTGGGTGACGCGCGCGGTTCCGGTTGCGGGTACGCTCACATCAGCCCCGGTCGCCACGATCAAAATATCGCGCGCTGCGGTCAGTTGTTTGATCAGATCGACCGTCAGCACCAGCGCGTCGAGATGATCGGGAGCGAGCAGAAGATGATCGCGGACGTCGAATGCGAGTACGCCGACGGGACCGCCCGCCGCACGCCCGATCGCGGCCAGGGGGATCGACGAATGAGCGGGGCCGGTCGCGGTCGCAATCAAATCCATCCATTCGGGGATCGCGACAATTCGCGTCGCGCCCAGCGTCAGGGATTCGATCCCGGGCGCTTCGCCCATCGCGTAGCTGCTAATGTCCGCGCTCGCCAGCGTTCCATTGACCGAGATTCCGATTGCGGCCGCGTACGGCAAGTTCTTCGCAAGTTGCGGCGGATATATGAGCAGCGTGGACGCCGCCCCGGCCGCGGGCACATAGCAATCGTGCATGACAGCCAGTTCGAGCGGCTTCGCGCTCGGACGGGATGCGTTCGCATCCGCAAGATACCTGGCAGGATCGGCGGTCTCGATCTGGAAATTCGCGTTGACCGCGAGCACCACGCGCGCGATATCGTCGCGCACCGCGGCGTCAGGCGACAGGACCAGGACCTGCGCCGGACGATCGGATGGCGCGTAAGCGTAGCGGTCGTTGTCTGCGTCGATCGCATCGGGGGTCAGGATTCGCGCGTGCAGCACACCTCCCGTCCGGATCGGTCCGAACGGGACGACGACCTGTTCACGCGGCGCGAGCATCAGGGTCTGATGAAACTCCTCGCTGTTGCCGAGATCGATCGCCAGTTCGCAGGAATGAGGCCGCGCGGAGAAATTGCGAATCACGGCGCGGCCGCGCGTCGAGCGCGGGATGCCGGGATCCAGCGACACGATCGCCAGATTGGAGTCGCCGGAACCGACCAGGTGGAAATTCACGCGCGCCGTCGAGGCGGCGTCGGCAAGAATCGCAGCCGCGGGCGGCCGATCGGCGAACAGATCGATTTCCGAGGCGCCGCGCGCGCGAATCAGCGCCGCTCGCAGAGCCGCCGTGCGTGCGGGCACCGCCATGGGGATCAAATCGCCGAGCGCCTTGCGCAGGTCAGCCAGGTTCGCGGTCTGCGGATGGCGCGCCTGCGCTTCCAGTGCGTATGCGATTACGCTGAACTCGTCTCCGGCCGGCGCTTGATTGATTATTTCCATCGCCTCCCGGCGGGCCTGGTCCAGTCTGGCGCCGGAGCCTTCGCGCGCGCTCATCCCGGCGCCGAGATCGAACACCAGCGCATGGATGCGGCCGTGACCGGGCGTGCGGGGCCTCATCACGTACAATCCCGCGATCGCCAGCGTCAGCGCCGTCAGCGTCGCCGTCTCGAGCCAGAACAGCGGATCGATCCGCACGTGACGGACGCTCGCAACCGGCGCGGGCGCTTCGTCGAAAAGCATCAGGCTCGACACTTCGATGGTCGGACGCGAGCGCGAGCGCAGATAGATCAGCACCAACAGCGCGAGGCTGAGTCCATAAATGAAGTTCTGCGGATTCAGGAGACCCACGATTATCTCACAATTCCGAGCCGCGGGAGTTCGCGCTCCATAATGCTTTCAAGATTGCCCGCTCCGAACGCCTGCGCATAAGTAATCGCATGCGTCGTGCAGATCTCGCGCATGCGCATGGCTATCTTTTCGACGTTGCGCCGGATCGCGGCGGCGGTCGCCGGGCCCAGCACGGTCTCGCGGACTTCGCCGGTCTCTGAGTCGCGCACGCGGAACAGTCCTGATGGATACGAAGCGGTGCTCTCCTGTTCGCCCATCACGTGGACAACTTTTACATCGTGGCGCGCCGCCACCAGCCGCTTGAGCGCGTCTGCGGCGTCGCTTTCGTTCACGAGAAAATCCGAGATGACGACGACCATCCCTGCCGGCCGGCGCTGCAGCAGCAATTGATCGACGGCCGCGCCCAGGCGGGTCTCGCCGCCCGCTTTCACCGACATCACGAACGGCCTGAAATTGACATACGACTCGCGGCGGCGATGAAACGGCGTTGCGTCGAGCTTCATCGCCCCACGGTGCATCGAGAATGCGCCGATTCGAACGGCGTCGTTGTCCGCCATCCCGATGTACGCGAGCGACGCGCCGATCGCCAACGCGAGCCCCAGCTTGTCGTCGTGCTCGGGCAATCCCATCGACGCGCTCGCATCCACCAGCGCGGTAACCTCGACCTGGCGATCGGCGCGGTAAGTTCGCAGCATCAATTCGTCAAACCGCGCGAACGCGTTCCAATCGAGGAAGCGCAAATCGTCGCCGGGCGCGTACGCCTTGAAATTTTCCGGTTCGATTCCGAGCCCCTGGATTCTGCCCAACGCGCGCTGGCCCGCGCGCACGGTGCGGGCGCGCTTGATGCCCAGCACCAGGCGGTCGAGCTTGCGCAAAAATTCCGGCTCGAAAGCGCGTGCTTCGAGCATCGTCGGCCGCCTATAGCTTCGCGGCGCGAACCGACTTGATGACGCGCTCGACAATGTGCGCGGCGTCGATTCCGTCGGATAGCGCGGCGTAGTTGAGCATGATGCGATGGGCGAGTGCGGCGACCGCCACGTGCTCGATATCTTCACGCGCGATATTGGCGCGCCCGTCGAGCAGCGCACGCACTTTGGCGCCCAAAATGAGCGCCTGCGCACCGCGCGGGCTCGAGCCAAACATCACGTAGCGATTGACCATCTCGTCATGCACGGCCCTGGCTTCGTCGGTCACGAAGCGCGAGTTCTGCGGCTGCGTGGCTCGCACCAGTCGCGCCGCGTATATCTCCATCGCGGGCGCCGCCATCACTTCGCGCACCAGCCGCTTGAGCGCCTCGATTCGCTCGGGCGCTTCGGTGGCGTGGAACACCGCCTCGATCCCCGCTTCTTCGGGCCCGGTCGTCGACGAGATGATTCGAGTCAGTTCGCCTTCGTCGGGATAGTTCAAACGGACTTTGAACAGGAAGCGATCGAGTTGCGCCTCCGGCAGCGGATAGGTGCCCTCCATCTCGATCGGATTCAGCGTCGCCATCACGAAGTACGGCGGTTTGAGGCGGTAGGTCGTGCCCGATACCGTCACCTGCAGCTCGGCCATCGCCTCGAGCAGCGCCGACTGCGTCTTGGGCGTCGCGCGATTGATTTCGTCGCCCAGCAGGATATGGCAAAACACGGGCCCCGGCTGAAAGCTGAACTCGCGCCGTCCGTCCTCCCCCGACAAAATCACGCGCGTGCCTGTTATATCGGCCGGCATCAGATCGACTGTGAATTGAATTCGGTTGAAGCTCAGATTGAGCGCCAGCCCCAGCGTTTTGACCAGCGTCGTTTTGCCCGTGCCGGGAACGCCTTCGATCAGCACGTGGCCGCCGGCGAACAGCGCCGACAGCAACTCCTCGACGGCCTGCTCGTGTCCGATGATCAGCTTGTGGATCTCGGCCTGGATACGCCGAAACGTCCGGGCGAAATCCGCCACCGTTGGCGTTTCCGCCTGCACCTCGCTCATCTGTCGAATACCCGTTTGATAGTAGTTCGATCTTCGGCCGGCACCGCGGCGCGCGCCACCGGCTCGTCCGGCTCCTGGTTCAGGCTGAGCGGCGCGCGCACTTTGGGCGCAACGTAGGCGTGACCGGCGCCCTTCGCACCGTGATCGACGGGCCGCGCTTCGATTGCGATCTCGAAACCCTCGGTGCCGAGCTTCGGCGCCGCAGGTGCGCCGAACAGGCTGTCGGGATCGGCGCCGATTCCGTGCGCCGCGCCCCCGTTGCCGCCATTCTCGCCGCTTTGCTGGATCCTGCGATCGGTCGCGCTGTTATCCCGATTGCCGGGGTTATCCTTGCCGGAGTTGGCTTCCGCGCCCGACTCGCCATTGGCGCCGGGCGAAGGCTCGGAATTCGGATGGCGCAAATCGTCCTCCCTCGGCAGATCGATCTCGCGGCTGGATTTTGGCTGGTCCTGTTTGAACTGTCCTGCGATGTCGCTGCGCCGATTCTTCTGCGTCTCAGGAGCGCGATGAATTTCATTTTGATCCTGATCGCCGCCGGCGTCGGCCAGCCGCAGGTTGAGGCGCTGCTCCGAGGCCATCTTCTGTCCGGTCAGCCTGCTCTGTAAATGCCCGGCCATGTCGCGCGCGCGATTCACCAGCTGGTTCAGCGAATTGCCGCCTGCCTCGCCGTTCGCCGCGCTCTCCCGGGCCAATTTGTCCTCAAGCCGGCGCATGGTCGCGGCGTCTGCCGTGACCTGCATCCCCGATTCATCGCCCGGATCAGCCGGTCGCAGATGCAGATCCTCCAGATCGACCGTCAGGTCGTCCTGCCCGCTGCCCGGAGTAACCTGTGGCGCGTGATTGATTTTTGAAATCGGGATCGCGAGCGCCGCCAGCACGAAGGCTGCGGCCAGCGGATAGATCGCGCGCGACACGCGGCGCCGCTCGATCCGCGCGGCCGCGAATTGGTCCTGATAGCCGATCGTATCTTCAACCAGGTACGACCACAGCGAGCCGCGGGTCTGGTGATTGGCGAGTGCGACGATCGTCGAGAGACGCCCTTTCAGCTCGGCCCGATCATCGGCAATCGCGGCGGCGCGCACCGCGCTGGCGCGCATCCGCCACCCGGCGCCGACTGCGCTCGCGATACCGGCGCAGCCAATAATCACCAGCGCCGAAGCGCCAACCAGGAAAGCGAGCGGCGACAGCAGGTATGCACCGGCAAAAACTGCGGCGCCACCCGCGATCGCGATCGCGAGCGTGTAGAAAATCGCATGCTGCAACGCCAGCGAGTTGAGTCGCGTGCGGACGGAACCTACCCGGCCCAGGATTTGCCCGAGTTTCTCATCAGCTCGCCTGTCTTGTGAGGGAAACGACATCGAAGGCGCCAAGCGCGTGAATCGAGGATAGTTTAGCCCGGCTAATCACGCAACGATGAATCTCCGCCCCCACTGCTTCCTGTCCCGGCGGCGCCTAAAACGTCCAGCCAATAATCGATTTCAGAAATACCCCGTGACTAGCGCGAGTCACTCCGATTCCCACGCCGAGATTGAGCTCGAGCTGCGGAATGAAATCAAAGTTGAGCGCCGGCACGACGAAATGCTGCTGCTTCTGCACCTTCGCCAGCGGCTGAATCGATCCCATGTCGCCGTAGTATTCCAGCGCCGGGGAAACCCAGCGGTTGAGCTCATAAACCAGCTCGCCCGACGGATCGAATTGAAGCCCGCGATGCGTCTCGGGACCGCTGAACGGCTTTTCAAACGCGAAGTTCCCCACCAGCCGAAAGCCCTTGTAGTTCGCGCCGGCGATCGGCCGCAGCTCGAGCGACAGCGGATTTTCCTCGGCTGCGCGCCGCATGTAATCAAGCTCGATATTGCCGCCGAGCTGCACCGGCCACTCGAAGGTCTGCGGGACGGCGAAATGGACCTTCGTGCGCGAGCCCGAGTATTCGTAATCGCCGTTGGAGAGCTTCGCGGTGGCGAAATACTGCCCGACTTCGAGCCAACGCAAGACTCCGTACGAGCCCTCGAGCGTCTCGTGTACCTGGTACACGTCCATCTGGCTCTTCGCCAAATCCCCGGTCGCCGTCGAGGTCGTGTTTGAATGCAATTCGAGCGCCAGATGACCGGCCGGCGCGGTATCCGTGTCGTAGACCTCGATTTCATAGAAGTCGATCGCGTGCGATGGAGGCGCGGCCGCGAGCATCGCGGCCATGCATAGAGAGAGCGCGAAAATATGGGCGACGTACTTCGTCACGCGCGTCTCGCAAGAAAATTCCTTAGCGCGATTCCTTGAGTCCGGCGTCGTCGGCCGCTCCCAGAGCGATCGCGGACCAGTCCAGGTCGGCGCGCCCCTTGGCTATCGCCGAGATAAATCGATCGCGCAGCAGGCTCGCCGTCGGCATCGGCGCGTTCGCCGCGCCCGCGGTCTGCAGCACCAGGTCGATGTCCTTGAGTCCAAGCGGCAGCCGAAAACCCGCCGGCGTGAACACCCCATGAGCTATGACGGGGCCGTAACCCTGGTACACCGGCGCCGCAAAGATCGTTTTCGTCAGCATCTCGAGCGCCGCCGCCGGATCGACGCCGCTCTTGCGCATCATCGCGACTGCCTCACCCATCGCCTCGAGTGCCGCCGCGATCATGAAGTTACCCGCGAGCTTCACCACATTCGCCGCGCCGGGATTGTCACCAAAGTCGAATACCTCCTGCCCCATCGCCTCGATGATCGGTCTCACCTTGGCCTTGGCGCCGGCCGGCCCCGAAACGCAGACCCGCAACTGCTTCGCCTGTGCTTGGATCGGCCGTCCGAACACCGGTGCCGCAACCATCACGCTCCCGCGCGTCGCGTGATATGCGGCAAGTTCCCGCGTGGTCGCCGGCGACACCGTACTCATCGAGACATGAATTCCATCCGGCGCAATTCGCTCGGCGAGCGCGTCCTCGCCCGTCACGAGCGCCTTGACCGAGGCGTCATCCGCGAGCATCGAGACGACGATACCTCCCGGATGCGCGACGTCGCCGGCGCGCTCCGCGCGATGCGCGCCCTTGGCAATGAGCGGCTCAGCCTTCGACGCGGTGCGGTTGTAAACCGTCAGATGGTATCCCGCGGCGAGCAAATTCGCCGCCATCGGCAGACCCATCGCGCCCAGTCCGACGAATCCGATTTTCTGTGTCATCGGCTGAGCCTACCACTCCAGTCGAACGTCGCAATGAATTCGACTGCGGCCGCCCGCCCGCTCATTTGACGATTGCTGCGGTTGGGGATAGTTTCCGCTCGCCGGGGACATTCATCGCGCATCCCCCGCAATTCTCACGGAGGCAAAAAACCCTTCATGGACATCAGCAAGGACAAGTTACTCGAGATGTATCGCACGATGCAGAAGATCCGGCTATTCGAGTCCAAGGCGCGAGACCTCGCGATGGCCGCCGAGATTCCCGGCTTCGTCCACGTCTCGATTGGCGAAGAAGCTTCCGCCACCGGCGTCTGCGCCGCGCTGCGCAAGACCGATCGCATCACGTCAAACCATCGCGGCCACGGACATCTGATCGCCAAGGGCGGACGCCTCGATCGCATGATGGCGGAGATTTTCGGCAAGCGCACCGGCTACTGCAAAGGCAAGGGCGGCTCGATGCATATCGTCGATTACTCGCTCGGCATCCTCGGCGCCAACGGGATCGTCGGCGCTGGACTGCCTATCGCCACCGGCTCCGCGCTGGGCGCCGTGATCGCCGGCAAGGACGATGTCACCGTGGCGTTCTTCGGCGACGGCGCCTCCAACGAGGGCACCTTCCACGAGTCGCTGAACCTCGCGGCAGTCTGGAAGCTGCCGGTCGTCTTCGTATGCGAGAACAACGGCTTCGGCGAGTTCACTCCGATGGCGACCGTGACCTCGGTCAAAGACATCGCCGTGCGCGCGAAGGCCTACGACATTCCCGGCCATATCGTCGATGGCAACGACGTGCTCGAAGTCTTTCGCTTCACCAGCGAGGCCGTCGCACGCGCCCGCGCGGGCGAAGGTCCCACCCTGCTCGAATGCAAGACCTATCGATGGGAGGGGCACGTCGTCGGCGAACAGGCCTTTCTTGGCGACGGCTCCTATCGCGAGAAATCCGAAGTCGAGGAATGGAAGCGCAAATGCCCGCTGATTCGATTCGAGAAGTGGTGCGCAGAGAGCGGCAAGATAAGCTCGGCCGAACTTAAAAAGATCATCGCCGACACCGAAAAGGAACTCGCCGACGCGGTCGAATTCGCACGCTCGAGCGAACTGCCCGCACCGTCGGAAGTCACCGACGACGTTTACAACAACACCTGAGCACCCGCGATCGGAGAAATCGTCATGCCACAAATCAGTTTTATCCAGGCGATCAACCAGGCCATCGCCGAAGAAATGGAACGCGACCCGCTGACCTTCCTGATGGGCGAGGACGTCGTGCTCGGCGCGTTCGGCGCGACCAAGGGCCTTATCGACAAGTTCGGCGCCAAGCGCGTGCGCAACACCCCGATTTCGGAGGCCGGCTTCGTCGGCGCGGCGGTCGGCGCCGCGATGGCGGGGACGCGGCCGATTTGCGAAGTCGAATTCGCCAGCTTCTTCTATTGCGCCTTCGACCAGATCTGCAACCAGGCCGCCAAGCTCCGCTACATGTCGGGCGGACAGGCCACCATGCCGATCACGTTTCGCGCAGTGTTCGGCGCGATGGGCGGCGCGGCCGCGCAGCATTCCGAAACGGTGTACGCGCAATTTCTGAGCGTCCCCGGCCTCAAGCTGGTCATCCCTTCGGGGCCGTCCGACATGAAGGGCCTGCTCAAGAGCGCCATCCGCGACAACAATCCCGTGATTGTCTTCGAGCACGGCGCGCTCGGCTGGTCCCGGGAGGATGTCCCCGCCGGCGAGCACCTGGTCCCGCTCGGCAAGGCCGCCGTGAAGCGGCCCGGCGACAACGTGACGGTGGTCGCGATCGGCGCGATGGTGCCGAAGGCGATGAGCGTCGCGGAAAAGCTCGAGAAGGAAAAAATCTCGGTTGAAGTAATCGATCCGCGCACGCTGATTCCGCTCGACGAAGACGCGATCCTTGCTTCGGTCGAGAAAACCAATCGAATCGTGATCGCCGACGAAGGCCATCTGCGCGGTGGCGCAGCCGCCGATCTCGCGGCGATCGTCGCCGACAAGGGCTTCGACTTCCTCGACGCACCCGTCCGCCGCGTCACGTCGCTCGACGTGCCGATCCCGTTCAGTCCGCCGCTCGAAAAGGCGGCCATCGCGGACGAGGCTCGCATCGAAGCCGCGATTCGCGCCGTGGTCGGACGATAGCCGGGCCCGGCAATTGCGGAACTGACTGTGGCAATTGAAGTTACGATGCCCAAGTTCGGGCTGACGATGCGTGAAGGAACGATTCAGCGTTTCTTCAAGGCTCCCGGCGAGCGCGTCAACGCGGGCGAGCCGCTCTACGAGGTCGAGACCGAGAAAGTTCTCTACCAGGTCGAAGCGCCCGCGTCGGGCACGCTCGCGATCACCCTGTTCGACGAGGGCGCAACGGTTGAATGCGGCACGGCGGTGGCCGTGATCGCCGAGGTAGGCGAGGATGTCGCGACAGTCGCGGCTCGTTACAACGACAGCAAATCCGCGTCGCAACCTGCCCATCGCGATTCACCGGTGACATCGCCGCCGCCCGCCAGTCAGACCGCCGCGGCCAACCCGAGTCAGACCGCCGCGGTCACCCCGAGCGGGCGGGATCGACATACCGCAAGCCCGGTCGCCCGCAAGATCGCGTCTGAACTCGGCGTCGATCTCGATAAAATCCAAGGCACCGGCCCCGGCGGACGGATCACTCGCGAAGACGTCGAGCGCGGCGCCAAATCCGCGGCGACATTGCAGCCGGCCATCTCTGCGGCGGCGCCCCCGGCGGGATCGGCGCCGTCCATCGATCGGGTCGCGTTTCGTGGCGTGCGCAAGGTGATCGCCGAGCGGATGCATCAGAGTCTTCACTCCAGCGCGCAGATCACCATCGCCGCCGAAGCCGATGTGACGCCGGCGACCGAGTTTCGCGCCCGCCTGTCCCGCGAATTCGATTTTTCATACACCGATATGATGATTCATTCGGTTGCGCGCGCCCTGATGCGTCATCCGCGAATGAATGCGCGCCTCAACGCAAACGGCAAGGAGATTGCCCTTTGCGCAAGTGCGAACGTCGGCATCGCCGTCGCACTCGATGAGGGGCTGATCGTTCCGGTCGTGAATCGCGCCGAGAGCAAGTCGCTTCGGGAGATCGCGGTCGAAAGCCGCGCGCTCGGCGAAAAGGCGCGCTCCGGTAATCTCAAACTCGAAGACGTAACCGGAGGCACGTTTACGATAACCAACCTCGGCATGTTCGGAATCGACGCGTTCACCCCGATTCTGAATCCCGGCGAGACCGGAATCCTCGGCGTCGGGCGAATCGTCGAGAAGCCTGCCGTCTATCGCGGCGAGATCGCCAAGCGCGCGATGCTTTGGCTAAGCCTCACGTTCGACCATCGAGTGGTTGACGGGGCGCCCGCCGCCGAGTTCCTCCAAACCGTGCTCGAACTCTTCAACTCCGCCGCATGACGCCCCCCGCATTCTCAGATCTCCATGTATACCTTTGACACGATTTTCACGCTGGAGGCACGAAGCAACATCCTCCTTGAGGTGATGACAGATCACTTCAATCTGAGCGACCAGCAGGTGTTCAATGAAATTCAAGGTCAGTTTCAACGGCTTCGCACTCTGCTGGCCTCCAAGGGCGTAGAATACTCGAAGCTAAAGGGCGCGCTGGTCCCACCCACAGGGGATCGCCATGAACGGGCATTCGTGTTCGACTGGTCCAAGGCGACATCCGGCTTGTACGGTCCAGAAGCTGTTCATCAGCTTCTGCCGGTTCTTGACGCGCGTTCGACCCATAGCGTCCTGTGCGGTGATTGGCTGGACAAGGCAGATTTCGGTGAAATGTTATCCGCCTCGCCTTCTGCATCGCCGGATTCCGAGATGGCGCGGCGTGGCGGGCGTGGCGACACCTTATACTTTGTCTACCTGAACAACCTCTCGTCTTTGGCAACATCGAGTGTGCATAGCCGACTTCTTGCTAGTCCGTGGTACCTCGGCTTTCTCGATTTGGACTTGGCATCGCCCGTTAAGACATGCCTTTCATTGATGCTGGTTCGCGCTTTCATCAAGCACAAAAGCCTCATCATCGGAGGGCACGAAGATGATCGGGACGACAGCGAGAACGTAAACCTTTCACTCTTTGACTTCGACAGCCTTGCCCTATCGGTGAGAAGTGTCCCGCTGATGCTTTACGGAATATTCCTTTCGTACAAGATTGAGCGACCGGTCTTTGAAGGCGAAAGCGACACGAAGTTCTCGCTCAATGCGATCACACCGAATCCGGTTGAGTTCCAGGACTTCGAGGTTGCTCTTGATGCGCGAAGGCTCGACTACCTAAAGAAAGACAAGACCGGATCGCTGCGGCAGGCCGGTCTCGTTGAACTGAGCGCCGACGAGATTGTGCGACAGATTCGCGCTAAATTTGCGGCGAACTATATCTATAACCTAGCACGTTCTACTAACGGCGAGACCTTGAAGTTTAACATCATTCTGGAATTCCCCGGCGGCGTTCGTAAGCTGTGCGCCCTACTCTACAATACACCAACGAAAGTCCTAGAAGTGCTTACTTTCTACTAAACGCTCCTCGGATCGGATGTTTGCAAGCGCTCGGTGCCAACCATTGTCACACAACGGCGATTCGCCGTCAGACGCCTCGGCAGCCAACCGACTCGCTCATGGGAATAGCAGTGCTTCGATTTTTGCTATGTACTTATTCGTGTAAAATAAATCTGGCTCATGCTTGGTGGGGCGCACAAGGATCTGAAACTTCGGCGCGTCTGGTTTTTTTGCATCGAATGTGACAAGGCCAATGCCAAAAATCTGGCACAGAGAATCAAGGCGCGACACTTCATCTTCGTTTGATAGACTCGGAACAACGAGATAAACCTTATGGCTAAATAGCTTATAAGCACAAGCTTGGCCGAATGCTGTGATGAGTTGGGCAGGATCTGTTTTGATCTCGGCCGATACAATTTCTGTCGTGCCTTTGATAATATCGCTCTGTCGTGACTCGCGTTTGCCTATAACGTCTGGTGTGTTCCATTTATCTTTGAATACATTGCCTCCAAGTGGGATGGCATGTGTTACGTCTTCAATTTCATTCTTGAGCCAGTCCGCAAACGGTTCATAGAAATCTTCCTCATTTGTTGGACTGCCAACGGCTGTCTCATTGGACTGCAAATCATTCGCTTCGTCTTTGTATTTTACCGAGAGAAATCGACCTCTAGACGGCTTGAAAACACGATCCGGATACGCGGTATCCAAGTTCCAAATACTACCGTTGATCGTGTTTGAATTGAATGTGGGATCAGTGGCCTTCACCTTAGCAACTAGTTCCGAAAAGCGCAGACCTTCCTTGCACTTATCAAGTTCGATAAGTGCCGCGGCTTTAATGCGATCAACGATTCCCAAAGATTGTGCCATTCACGCCTCCAAAATCTAAAATCAGGTATCTTGGCTTTAAGATTATGCGCTTCCGACTTGCGATTTCCAGTCGGACGTTGTCGTGGACGCAATAACCCGGAGACCCGCTCGCCGCGCGCTTCTGAAACCGCGTGCCCGCGGCAGGGGCCGCGCCCGCCAACGGCGGGCGGCCGTAGTACTGGGTGCAGGGCTCAGCCCTGCCCATCGCGTAGTCGCGAAAAGATGCGCTGCGCAGATTTTCGCGTCTTCTTAGTACCGGGTGCAGGGGTCACCCCTGCCCAGGGAAGTGTGAACCCCACGGTGGGTTTCACATTCAATAAAGTGATTTCTCCTTCCCCACGCTTCGCACTCTCAGCCCTGCCGAGCAGTTGACGGCGCGCGCGCGACGGTGTTCCTTCATACCGTGAGCGAAATTCTCAACTACGGCCCAAAATGACGAGCGCATCCTCGAAAGCCGCTTTGCGCCGGCGTGCACCTGCCTCGATTGCCGCGGTATGGATGATAGCCTGCGTTGCTCTTTGCGGCTCCGCCTTGGCCGCCCCGTCGGCCTCGCCCAACATCCTGCCATCCGAATCGATGGGGGTATCGAAGGCGCCGCCTCCCCAGCCGATCAATTGGGACAAGGTCACCCAGGAAGCGACCGACCTGCTCTCCAGGTACATCCAGATCAACACCACCAATCCGCCCGGCAACGAGATCGAAGCGGCGCGGATGCTCAGGGAAAAATTTCTGACCGACGGAATTCCCGCCACGACCTGGGAGCCGCAGCATGGGCGCGGAATCGTCGCGGCGCGCCTGCGCGGGATCGGCAAGCATACGAAGTCGATTATCCTGCTGAGCCACATGGACGTGGTGCCCGCCAACCCCAAGGAATGGGAGGTGGCGCCGTTCTCGGGCGCCGTCAAGGATGGAAAAATCTGGGGACGCGGCTCGATCGACGACAAGGGCCCCGGCGTGATCGAGCTGATGGCGATGCTCGCGATCAAGCGCGCGGGCATCCTGCTCGATCGCGACGTGCTGTTCGTCGCCACCGGCGACGAGGAAGAAGGCGGTAAGAATGGTGCGGGATGGTTCGTCGATCACGAGAGCAACGTCTTCTCCGACGCCGGCTATTTGATCAACGAAGGCGGCGGGATTCGCGCGCTATCCGACAACAAGCGCAAGGTTTACGTGGTGTCCGTCACCGAAAAAACGCCGCTGTGGCTCAAGCTTACGGCCACAGGCCCGGCCGGGCACGCATCCGATCCACCCGCGGAAACCGCGGTCACGCGGCTGGTGCGCGCGCTGGATAAATTGACCGAGTACAAAACGCCGGTCCACGTCATCGGGCCGGTCAATGATTACTATCGCACGATGGCCGAGCTCGATCGCGGCCCCAGGCAGCTTCTCGATCTCGCCGCTGCGCTGAAGGATCCCGAGTATCTCAAGACGTTTCTTTCCGATCCCGGCCAGAACGCGCGGGTCCGCGACACCATCACGCCTACGGTGCTGTCTGCGAGCGATAAGACCAACGTGATCTCCGAGACGGCGTATGCCGAAGTCGATTGCCGGCTGTTGCCGGGCAGCGATCCCAAGACGGTCATGAGCGACATCAAAAAAGTCATCGGCGACGACGCCATCAAGGTCGACGTGATCCTTAACTTTCAGCCGATCTCGTCGCCGTCGCGCTCGCCGCTGATGACCGCGATTGCGACGCTGGCCAAAGACCACGACCGGGCCACCGTCGTGCCCTCCATGATCATCGGATTCACCGACAGCCATTACTTCCGCCATAAGAAGATCGTCTCCTACGGTTTCATTCCGGTCGAAGTAAATCCCGCCGAAGCAAAAGGCGTTCACGGAATCAACGAGCGAATCGGCGTGAAGGAACTCGCTGACGGGATTCAACGGATGGTCGAGTTGCTCCGGATTTTCGGGAGCTCGCGATAGGTGTTGGCATGATTCGAGCCGGCGTCGGTTTCTCGACCGCGCTCAATCCGCGGATCGCCGCCGCCGAGGCCACTGCCGTCGCGCTCGCGCAGGCGGGACTGAGCCGCGCCAACGGCGCGCTCTGTTTCGCAACTCCTGCCTACGGCGCCGCGTATCCGATGATCCTGCGCACGGTGGCTTCCGAAGCGCATACGCGCGAAGTCGCGGGATGCTCGAGCATGGGCGTCATCGCGGGCGAGACCGAAATCGAATCGGGAGGCGCGCTGGCCGTGCTGGTGTTCGGCGGCGAAGAGATTCACGCAACCCGATTCTTCGTGCCCACCCTTCGCGGCCGGGCCGCGGGCGTGGCGGCAGAAGTGGCGTCCGCGGTGCGCTCGCAGCTCGGCAAATCGAACCTGCTGATTCTTTTTGCCGATACTTACAACTTCGAAGCCGAGGCGACGCTCGAAGCTCTCGGGACTGAACTGCCCGGCGTGATGATTGCGGGCGGCGGTGCGAGCGAGGACGGCTCGATCGGCGAGACGTTTGTTTTCTGTGGCGATACTGTCAGCTCGAACGCAGTCTCCGGGATGCTGCTGGCGGGAGACTTCGAGGCCACGGTGGCGAGCTCGATCGCATGCGGCCTGATCGGAACGGCGCATCGCGTGACCGCCGCGCGCGACAACATACTGATCGAACTCGACGGCCGGCCGGCTTACGAAGTCTTCGCCGAGGCCGCCGGCCCTCTGGCCGGCGATCTGCGCCGCGCGCTGACTTACGTCTTCGTTGCGGTTCCCGTGTACGAGAATGCACAGACGATCGAGCGCGGACAATTCTTCGTGCGCAATATCGTCGGCGCCAGCGAGGAGCACGGCGTTATCGCGGTCGCATTCCAGCCCAGGGTGGGCGACACGGTCGGTTTCGTGTTGCGCGATGCCGAGCGGTCGCGCCAGGACTTGAAGGCCAAGTTGGAAGAATTGGGCGACCGCCTCGATTCGCCTCCCGCGTTCGGTCTGTACTTCGATTGTGTCTCGCGCGGCGCCGGGCTCTACAACATCCCGGGTCACGATTCCGCGTACATCAGGCGCTATCTTGGACCCGTTCCGATCGCAGGGTTCTTCACCGGTTTCGAAATCGGCCCGCTCGGAGAGCAGCCCTCGATCCTCCAATACTCAGGCGTTCTCGCGCTGGTATCGGGAAGAAAATCTTAAAGCAGCGCGCGCCGGCAGCCGGTCGATTCCGATCTGCCTTTTGTCGCGGTCCCCGCGCGCGAATCAAGCGAGTAGCCCGCCGCGTCGCGGGATTTCCGGCGCTTGCACGCCCGAAAGCCTTAATGGTACCTGAAAGATGGATCTGAGCGGTTTCAAACCGCGGGATTCCTCATTGACAAAACGGAGGAACGCAAGGTGGATTTCGGATTTTCTGAAGAACAAGAGATGCTTCGGGACGCGGCCAAGCGCTTTCTGGCCGACAACTGCCCGCCCAAGTTTGTCCGCCAGATGATGGCGGATCCCACCGCGCACGACGCCGCCTTCTGGAAAAAGCTGGTCGAACTCGGATGGCCGGGGCTGCTCATACCGGAGAGTTATGGCGGCCAGGGTGGCAGTTTTCTCGACATGACGGTGATTGTCGAAGAAGCCGGCAAGGTTCTGGTGCCGGGACCCTTATTCACCTCCGCGATGCTAGCGGCGCCGCTGCTTATAGAAGGCGGCTCGGACGAGCAGAAGAAAGACCTCCTGCCGCGCATGGCGAAGGGCGAATTTATCGGTACCGTCGCGATCGCCGAAGCCTCGGGCCGCTTCGACGCCGAGGGAGTCCAACTCAAGGCGGCCAAGAGCGGCAAGGAATACACGATCACCGGCGAGAAGTTTTTTGTGCCCGATGCGCACGTGGCCAACGGGATAGCGGTTGCGGTCCGCACCGGCGGCAGTGGCGAAAAAGGAATCACGATTCTGGCCGTTCCCACCACTGCGAAAGGCCTCACGATCACTCAGCTCAAGACGGTCGATATGACGCGCCGACTATGCCACGTGAAGTTCGACAATGTGAAAACCTCCGAACTTATAGGCAAGGAAGGCGAGGGATGGCCGATCCTGCGGCGCACGCTCGACATCGCAACCGCGGGGCTGGCGGCCGAGATGGTCGGGACGGCGCAGCGGGCGCTCGACATGTCGGTCGAATACGCCAAGACGCGCGTGCAATTCGGCAAGCCGATCGGATCGTTTCAGGCCGTCAAGCATAAGTGCGTCGACATGATGGTCGCGGTCGAGAACGCGCGCTCCCTGACCTACTACGCGTGCTGGACCGTCGATACCAAAGGCGCAGAGGCGGCGAGCGCGGTGCCGATGGCGAAAGCGTACGCATCCGACATGGCGAAGAACGTCACCTCGGAGGCAATCCAGGTGCACGGCGGCATCGGCTTCACCTGGGAGCACGACATGCACCTGTATCATCGGCGCGCACTGGCCGGCGAAGCGAATTTCGGCAACGCCCCGGTGCATCGCGAGACCGTGGCGAAGTCCCTGTTGGGCTGATCGCGACGAGCTGGATCGATCGGTAGAGGGCCGCGGGTTCATCGCCCGCGGTCCTTTTTCTTTCACGACGTCGGACTGAGGTTCGGGGCGGCTCACGGCGCTTCGAGGCTGAACGCAACCTTGAGATCTTCGCTCGCAAACGGATAGACGTGGATCATCCAGCCGAAAATCTGCTTGTGAAACGAGCCGCCCGCGGCCTCGCAGCCAGCCTGATTTGAAATCGTGCCGGTGAAGCCGAAACGCGGATCGGCCAGGTACCCTACGCGCATCCGCACGGAATCGCCCGCGCCGCGAGCCCTCCCGCGGTCAGGGTCGACCGACGACGAAATATCCGGCCGCATCCTGGCGGCAACGTTGCCGTTCATCACGTCGGCCTCGGTCACGCCATTGGGGAGACAGATGTTGGTGTGCGCGTGCCAGTGGGAGAGGCTCAGCGGGATCAACGCGTCGAGTTGCTCGGGAGTGTCGCCGGCGGGCGCGTCGTACATCGCACCGACCAACCGGTATCCGCCGAACGTCTTCTTCTCGTAGAGGAGAGAGCCGGGATGCGCCAGGTCAATGTCGCCCATGTACTCGGCCTGCGTCGCCGTGCGATTGGCGAAGTGGTAAACATCCTGCGGCACGGACTCCATGTAGGGCAGGTAGCCGTCGGCGATCGCGACCTTGTAATCCTCATACTTCGAGAGCTTCGCACGCATCGCCGCGATGATCTGTTCGCCGCGTTGCGTGTCCGCGGGAGTCATCGGCCGCGACTCCGTCATCGTCATGTGGTCGCTCATCTTCATGTGCGCGCCCATCTGGCCCATCGCGCCGGTGGCGCCGCTGTCGGTGCCCGAATCCATGTTGTCCATGTCGTGGGCGCGGGCGTACGAGACGGACGCGATCACGATCAACGCGATGGCGGCGAGGAGAGATTTGAATCGTGCATTCATGGGAAACCTCGAACCCGAAGCTCAATTGTTTTTTTGTGTCTCCGATACCAAACTGTCAAGCGCGAAGTCCGAGCCCGGCGGAGAGCCTACGCGATGGAGCTTGCTTTTTCTTCTTCGGCGGAGGAGTTGCGCGCGGCGAGCCGATCGCGCATCGCGCGATGGCTCTCGCGCGTGATTGGATAGCGCGAGAAAACCAGCGCACTGAGCAAGTAGAGCGACGCGGGACCGAGCGCAAACAGCGTGCGCAGATCCTCCCCCGCTTGCTCCGTGATCCCGCCAACACCGGGCTTGTAACCGACCCAGCTCAGAACCGGGCCGACCAGCAGCAGCGAAACCGCAAGCGCCATCTTTATCGACATCGAGGTGATTCCGCCGTACGCGCCCTCCTGGCGCTGGCCGGTACGCTCCTGGTCCCATTCGATCACGTCCGCCGACGCCGAAATTTGCGTGACCCAAATCCCGATCGCCGAGAATCCGCTGAACGCCATCAAAGAATAAAGCGCCCAGGTGTTTTGCCGGGTCATCAGCATCAGCAGCAGCGAGCCGATCGCGTTGCAGATCATCGCGACCACAAAAGCCGGCTTTTTTTCGAACCTGACCGTGATCCTGAACCAGAACGGGTACGAGACCGCCGATCCGACGAAGTACGCCATCAGCCATCGTGCCGCCGCGTTCTCGTCGTGATACCAGTACGTGGCCAAAAAACGCATCAGGACGGTCGGAATGTTGATGGCCATCACGGCCAGCGTGGTGGCGATCAGCAGAATGACAAACGGCCGATTGCCTGCGACCGATTTGAGCGACGCGAACAGCCTGGAACGCTCGTGCGTTGAAAATTCGGCGCGTTCGCGAAGACCCGCGTACGCGAGCATCGCGCCGCCGGCGACCACCAGACCGCAGACCGCGCCGGTGACTTTGAAATCGGTGCCGCGCGCGAACAGGTACGAAGCCGCAAATGGCAACAGCGCTCCGCTGATGTCGCCGACCGTGCCCAGCAGCTGGCGGAAGGTGGAGAGCTTGGTGCGCTCGTCGTAGTCGAGCGTGAGTTCCGGCATCAGCGCGCCAAACGCGGTTTCGTAAAACTTCCTCGACGTGAGCATCAGGAAGTAGAAGCCCAAAAACCATGCGAACAGGCCTGCGCCCAGCTGCGGCGGCGACAGCAGCAGGTAGTAGCAGACCGCCATTGGAATCGACGCGAAAAAAAACGGCCGTCGCCGTCCCGACTTGAAACGCGCACGATCGGAAATATTGCCGACCAACGGGTCGGTCAGCGCGTCGATCACGAGCGCAACGAAGAATGCAAGCCCGGCCAGCGATGGAGAGAGCCCCTTGCGATCGGTATAGAAATAGAGAAGGTGAAGCCCGAGCAGGGTCGCGCACAGGTTGAGGCCGGTCTGCGCCTGCGCGTAGATTAACAGGGGACGAAGGCCAATCTTCTCGCTCAAATCCCGGTTTGCCACAGGCCGCAGAGACTATCCGATAGATATGCCTACTTACAAAGCGATTGCGATTTCCGGTCCGACTCAACGATCGAGGTGGCGATGAGAATTCTCGATCGCGCACCGCTGCGTGGACGCCGACTGCTGCGGTGGCCTGTCGCACTGCTTTTGACGCTCGCGCTGGCGGTGCAGGGATGTTCGGTCGTCAAGTCGCTATGGAGTTCCGGCGACGACACCGACCTCGACGATGCGGCCAACGCCAACGAAGGCGAA
This sequence comes from Candidatus Binatus soli, assembly GCA_002479255.1. Classification (GTDB taxonomy): domain Bacteria; phylum Desulfobacterota; class Binatia; order Binatales; family Binataceae; genus Binatus; species Binatus soli. The sequence continues at coordinate 132,114 of DLMJ01000005.1, forward strand.
CCGCTGCCGCCTCCCGTCGCCAATGTCGCGATCAGCTACCGGCGGCCCGGCGATGCGCTCGCACGCGCGACCGTAATCAAGTTCTTCGGCGCCGAAGTGATCGCAAACCATCAGCGTGACGCGTCGCATACCGAGTCGGTGGTGCGATTCGACGGCGGCGTTCCGATCTGGGAGTTCAAAGCCGACGAAGGCACATTTGGTTCGATCACCGGCGTCGGCGCGGCCAAGTACACGCTCAAGAGTATCGAGTACGCGAAAATGCCCGCGCACTTCACGCAGATAATTCCCGAAGAAGGACCGCCAGAGCCGCTCGATCGCGGCGCTTACTACGTCTTTCAGATCGAGCGTCAGTCGGGCTCGACCAGTTACCAGACGGTCAAGGTGCTCGCCGATGGGTCGCTTCAGGCCTACAACGCTCAACCCCGGGCGGGCAGCAGTTACATGCTGTGCTGCAACGTCACGTCGGATTTCCCCGAGCCGGTGATTCTGCCCGAGACGACTCAAGACACCGGAACCGAGAACGCGCCGTCCGGCGAATCTCCCGATCAATCTGGTGCTTCTGCGAGCGGCACGCCATAGCGCCTTTATCGGTAGTGTCTCAGTTTGATGTTTTCACATGACTGACGCGTTGCGCTTCCGCGAGAAGGGCGTACCTTACGATTGTTGAGATGTCGGGCGGCGCCGCGATTCAGCTCTGCTCACTTCCCTCTGAAGAAAGTAATTGAGCACCGTCCGGAGAACGACGATGGCCGCCAATTGGCCAATGTCATTCCAGGTGGGCGTTACGGCGGTTCTCAAGATATCTGCGGCAAGTTCAAATTCGATAGCCAGCGTTAACCAGCGTCCGAGGCTCAGTCGAATAATTTCTACTTCGTCACCCAATGGGGTTTTGCGCGGAATAAACAGGGGACACGACCGTAACGTGGCTTGGATGGCTGCAACGCCGACAATGATTGCAGCAGCGAACTCGATGCCGCCTGCAAGAAAGACTGTTAGCTGCTTGAGTGCAGTGACCATCTTAGTCGATCCTAACTACACCGTTCTGTCTCTTGCTTTGCCTTTTGGTTAGCTCCCCGCTCATCTACGACCCCAACCATATCCTCGAGCGACCACAGTCGGTCGGTGACGCCAGCTTCCATCGCAGGCGTAACTTTCAACGTCTTGTGAATGCGCACGAAGTTGTACCACGTCGCGTAGAGCGCAACCATGTGGCAGTGATTCTCAAACTTTTTGGAAAAGGCGTTCGTCATCCGGGTGAATCTGCGCATGTGCATCCGGATTTCAAACTGAGACACTACCCCTTTATCGCACTTTTTCGGACCTCGGCCGCCTGATTAGACTCCCCGCTGATTTCGTTATTCTGTAATGAATTGCCTTAGTTTCTTGCTTCAAGGGCCTTTTCATATATGAATCTATCTTCAGTAATGAACCTATAATCGTGATTGACTCACGATTCATTTTCGACTAAAAGTCGCCTTAGTGGGTCAAGCAAGTCGAGAATTCAGCGATGCTCCGAATCGATTCGATCGGCGCCGTGAGAAGACGCGTGTCGATCTGATTGCGGCGGCCGAACGCGTCATCTCGACCAAGGGGTACCATCAGACGCGAATCGCCGACATCGCGACCGAAGCCGACGTCGGCCTGGGCACCTTCTACCTGCACTTCAGGACCAAGAACGAAATCTTTATCGAGCTGATCGAGCATGGCGCGGCTGAATTGCGGCGCGAACTCGCCGAGGCGAAGGCGGGCGTCCATACGCCGGCCGAGAAGCTCAAAATCACGATCGATACGATTCTCGACGCAGCGGCCCAGGCGCCGGAACTGTTTCGGATAGTGTTCGGCCATGGTCCTGCGTTTCTGGATCTGATGGTCCGCGTCCACGAGGTATTCATCGACGACCTGCGCGACGACCTCGCTCCCGCGGTCGGCGAGCGCGCCGATGCGATTGCGCATCTCACGATCGGGATGTTGTCGCAGGCGATTTCATGGCTGCTCGCCAGCGGCGATCTTTCCCACGCGGAACTGAAAAACGTCACCGTAAATTTTGCCCTGGGCGGACTCGAGCGCGCGGCACGGCTCGGCGCCCCTTGAATCTGGAGGATTCTCACAATGGCTCAAGAGCGCACCGTTATTAACACACCACTGGAAAGCATTTTCCACTGGGACTACAGCGTGAAGTTCCCGCAGATGGACCGGCTGTACGAGAACGCCAAACGCGATCAGTGGAACGTCTCGACGACAATCAACTGGGACCGCCCGATCGAGAAGGAAGTTCTGGACATGACCATGATGCCGATGTTCCAGACCGAGCTCTATCGATCGCTCAGCGAGGAGAACAAGCACCAGCTCGGCCGCAAGTTCGCCGCGTGGCGGCTCTCGCAATTCCTGCACGGCGAGCAGGGCGCGCTGATGGTCTGCGGACAGTTGGTTGACGCGGTGCCGGACCTCGACGCCAAAATGAATGCGGCCGCTCAGGTCTTCGACGAAGCGCGTCACGTGGAGGGCTTCCGCAAGTACATCACCAAGCTCGACCGCATCTACCCGATCGATCCCACCCTCGAGCGGCTGCTGCGCGCAGTCCTGGAGCACGATCGATGGGAGCCGAAGTACGTCGGAATGCAAATCGTCGCCGAGGGACTGGCGATAGCGGCGTTCCGTTTCATGCAGCGCGAGACCAAGGACGAGCTGCTCAAGGAACTGCTCGAGTACATCATGAAGGACGAGGCGCGCCACATCGGCTTCGGGATGCTCGCGCTGCGCGACGCCGTCACCAAGCTCAAGGGCAAGGACAAGAAGGACCTCGAGGACTTCGCCTTCACCGCCTGCGACATGATGGTGACCAAGGTCGTTGACGGCAAACCAAAGGACGGCTTCCTGTCGGGCGCGGAAGTGTTCGCGGAAGTTGGCATCTCAATCAAGGACATCGAGGACGAGATGCACCGCGATCCGGTGTGGGCGGCGGCGGAGAACGACATGGAAAAGCAGTTCAACTCGTTCCTGTTCGTCGATACGATCATCCCATGCCTGCGGCAAATCGATCTGATCAACGATCGCACCGAGTCGTGGTATCAGCAGCTCGGCGTGATGCAGATGGCGTCGGCCGCATAGTCGCAACTGCCACAAACGCAATCACGAAGGGCCGGTCATCCTCGACCGGCCCTTCTTTTTCTGAACCTGCTGAGATGCTGATGCGCTACTTGCGAAACTTCGCCAGCGCCGGGCCGGAGAGCGAATAGTTGGGTTCGCCGAATTCCTCGTCAATGCCGCCGGTCAACTCGAAGCCGAGGCTCTTGTACAGCGCCGCGGCGTCGGTATTGGCGCGAAAGCAGGTTAGTTGCACGGCGCGGCATCGCGGATAGCGCGCGGCGATCATCCTGATCGTCTCCGCCACTGCCGCGCGTCCGTAGCCTTTACCCTGATGCTCCGCAACGATCATGATGTCGTCGATCCAATAATCGTCGGCACTGGCCGGGTCGCATACGGTCGTCGAGTATCCGACCACCTCGCCTGCGGCCACAATGAGATGCGGCAGATGCTCGAATCGGTCGCCGAACAGAGACACGTAGCATCGCGCAAGCGTCCATCGCGGGGGCGTGACGAAACGGGTCTGCTCGGGCCGAAGCTGCATCGTGAACAGCTTGCGGTAATTGCGACGATCGACCGGCTCGAGAACGACTTCGAGATCGGTCGGCTTCATGATTGCATTTGCACGAAGATGTCGCGGGCGTGCTCGTCGCTGATGCGCTTGACGGAGGTAATTCGATCCACAAATTGCGCCAGCGACGAAATCTCGGCCGATCCCACGTCAACCAGCACCGCAAAGATCGAAAAATCCAATTCGTCCTTGCGCTCGCGTAGCCGCGCCAGCCAATCCGGACTGACCTGCGATTCACCGTCGGTGATAATCACAATGTCGCCGCGCTTGAGTTTCCTTTCGCCGAGCAGTTCGACCGCCGCGTCGATTGGAGCCTCGAAGTCGGTGCCGCCGCCGGGGAAGTATTCGGCCATCTGGACGATTTTGGCCAAATCGGGCTGGTAGCGCCGCTCGCGATTCAGGTCGAGGATCTTGAGGCTCACGTCGCCCGAGGAAAACATGACGGCGCGGAACAGCCGGCGCTGGCGCCGCGCGATATCCATCAGCGTCAGCGCTACGGCCTTGGACCACATCTCCTTGTCGCCCTCCATCGAGGAGCTCACGTCGATGCACACGACCATCGGGCCCCTGCCCTTCTGCTCGTCGTCGCGCAGCCGGTACTGAAGGACGGCGCCTTCGAGTACGCGGCGATGGAAATCGCGCTTGAGCACAGGATGATGCATCGCGAGCAGCTCGGCGGGAATCAGGCGTCCGAGCTCGGAGCCGAGCTCGATGTCGTAGGCTTCGGCGACGCCGCGCTCGAGCGTTTTGCGCTTCAGCGCGCGCGCGTCCTGCTTGAACCGCCCGACCATCCGCGCCAGCTCGCCGAGTTTCTTGTTTCGCGCCAGACGCCGCCCGAGCTCGAGGCGGGCACCGGCCGCTACGCGTCCGCCTTGGCCGAATTCGCGGCTGAAGTCGTGACTGTCCTCGGCGGCTTGATCGATTTCTCGGGCCAGCTCGGCGGTCTTGAGCTGCATGCGCTTGAGCGCGCTCTGGTCCGCGCCTTTTAGTTGAGTTTCGAACTGCCGCGACTTCTGATTGAGACGCGCCTCGGAAACCTTGGCCGCGCGTTCGGCCGCATCGGCCATCTCCGCGAGCTCCTTTTTGGTTTTCGTTGCCCGCTCTTTTTTTTCTTCGCCGGGAGCGGATTCGTTTTCGTTGTCTTTCGATTCCTGGATTTCGCTGACGGCCTTCACCGCCTCGGCACGCGCTTCGAGATCCTGTTCCTGGCGCGCGAGATCCCACAGATCGAGCATCTCGCCGCGATTGACGAGCTTCTCGGATTTCATCATCTCCAGCGCATGCTCGCTCATCACTATCGCGGCGATCGCGGCCTTGTCTTCTTCGAGTGCGGTGCGCGATCGCAGCGCCTGGAACGGCGCCGACGGAACGATTTGCTCGAGGATGGTGCGGTTGAGCGCGGCCGCGTGGCGCACGTCGCCGGATTTGCGGAAGACCGGATTCATCTTGAACAACGCGAAAAAGAGGTCCTGCATCAGTGCGCCGAAATGAGGAACCAGCCGCTCGCCGGATTCAGCGAGATCGGCGATCGAGGGCGCGTCGGCGACGATTTCATTCCACGTGCGCCGGTCGTAGCTGTCACTCTCGAACCACGACGCATTGGTGGGCACAACCGGGACATATCGGCGTCGCGGCTGGATGATTTTGGCTTTGCGCGCCATCGGGATCGATCCTACGTCACTGAAAACCGGCTCGCCACGGCTGAAATCGCTGCCATTGCGTCACGATGGTGCTTGAATGTATCGCTGGATGCGTAACACAATTGAAACAAGCGCTGCGCCGCGGATACTAGGGCCCGGTGAAAAAGTGAGCTTCGCGCGCCAGCGCCAATGAGATGACTCAGGAATCTTCAAACAACGCTCTCTCGAACCGGCAGCACGCGTTGATCCTCGCGGCGGTGCAGGAGTTCATCTCGACTGCCGAGCCTGTCGGTTCGGCGCAGATCGTCGCGCACCATCAGCTGGGCGTGCGCGCCGCGATGGTGCGCAATATGATGGCCGAGCTGGAAGACGGCGGTTACCTGCGTCAGCCGCACACGTCGGCGGGCAGGGTCCCGACCGAGAAGGCGTTTCGCTATTACGTCGATCATCTCGCCGCGGCGACGAGAATCGGCTTCGAGGATCGCGCGCAGATTGAGCTCCATTATTCGACCGCCGTGCGCAACTTGGGCGAAGTCCTGCGCGACACACCGCGGCTGCTCTCCATCCTGACGGGACAGGCGGCGCTGGCGATGGCGCCGCGGCTGGAGGCCTCGATTCTCGAGCGCGTCAACTTCGTGCGCCTGCGCGACAAACAAGTGCTGGCCGTTTTCGTCGCCGCCAAAGGCGCGATGCAGAACCGGATTGTCGATACCGAGCGCGACCATTCGCCGGACGAACTCGATCGCATGGCGCGCTACCTCAACGAGTCGCTCGAAGGACGCACGCTCGACGAGGCGCGCAGGTGGATCGAGGCGCAACTGCGCCAGGAGCGGGCCAGCTACGATCGCTTCATGCACGACGCGCTCGCACTCGGCGAGGCGATCGCGGACTACGTCGGGCGTCCGGAGCTTTACGTCGAGGGCAGCCTGCAGGCGCTGGAGCAGCCGGAGTTCTCGGATCGCGACAAGATGCGCGAGCTGTTGCGCGCGCTCGACGATAAAACCGCGCTACTCGAATTGCTCGAGCGCAGCCTGACCCACGCCGGGCTGACGGTGTCGATCGGGTCGGAGAACTACGACCCGCGCCTGTCGTCGTTGAGCGTGGTTGCGGCATCGTACGCCAGTGGTTCGAGCGCGCTGGGCAGCCTGGCGATCGTAGGTCCGGTGCGAATGGACTACGACCGGGTGATACCGCTGGTCGAGTACACTGCGCGTGCATTGTCGCGCTTGATGGAGTACTGAGTTCCCCCTCTTCGCCCGCTCCCCTCATTCCTCTGAGTTTGTAGAGACCGCGCCGACCCAAAAATTGGCGAAAATCCAACGATTCCGCACTTGCCGGCACTGGCACGAGCGTAAATCATGCTTACGTTTAGGTTTGGTCAAATGAACAAGCGACACAAGCAACCGCAGGACGGAAATCCCGCCATGGACGCGGGGTTCGATCAGGCGGAGGTCGGCGCCGAATCAGTGCACGGCGAGGGCAGTCACGCCCCGGCGGGGATCGAAAGCGACCTGGATTCCTTACGTGCGCAGATCGCCGAAAAAGACAAGGAAATAGCCGAGCTGAAGGACAAATATCTTCGCACGCTCGCCGATTCTGAAAATGGGCGCAAGCGAATCCGCCAGCAGAGCGAGGAGTCGATCCGCATCCAGCGCGAGGCCATCCTCCGCGACCTGCTGCCGATCATCGACAACCTCGAGCGCGCGCTCGCGGCCGCCCGCGATGGCAATGACGCCAGGACGATCGTAGATGGCGTCGAGATGACGGTGCGGGCGCTGATCGATTTCCTGCGTGCGCACGGTGTGACACCGCTGCAGTCGGTCGGCCAGGCGTTCGATCCCAATCGGCATGAAGCGGTCGATCACGTGGCATCGCAGGTGTATCCGCCGAACACCGTCGTCGATGAATTCCATCGCGGCTATCTGATCGGTGACCGAACCTTGCGTCCGGCCCGCGTGTCGGTTGCGAAGGAGACCGGGACCGATTCTGGAAAGCGAAACGGAGGCGAAAGCGATGTCTCCGACATTGAAAATGACTGAAGCATGATTATCTCAATATCAGAGGATCTTTAGGAAAATGGCAAAAGTAATAGGTATCGACCTGGGCACGACGAATAGCTGCGTCGCGATCATGGAGGGTGGTGACCCCGTAGTTATCGCCAACTCCGAAGGCAGTCGTACGACGCCGTCCGTCGTCGCATTTACAGAAGCAGGCGAGCGGCTGGTTGGCCAGATCGCCAAGCGCCAGTCGATCACCAATCCAACCAATACGGTATCTGCGATCAAACGCCTGATGGGCCGGCGTTTCGATGACGCCGAAGTTCAGAAGGCGCTCAAGGTGCTGCCATACAAGGTCGTGAAGAACGAGGATGGCGCGGCGTGGGTCGAAATCCGTGGCAAGAAATATAGCCCGTCGGAAATTTCGGCGTTCGTCCTGCAGAAGATGAAACAGACGGCCGAGGATTATCTTGGCGAGAAAGTAACCGAGGCCGTTATCACCGTGCCCGCATACTTCAACGACGGCCAGCGCCAGGCCACCAAGGATGCGGGCCGCATCGCGGGCCTGAACGTGCTGCGGATTATCAACGAGCCGACGGCCGCGTCGCTGGCCTACGGTCTCGACAAGAAAAAGGACGAAAAGATCGCCGTGTTCGATCTCGGCGGCGGCACGTTCGATGTTTCAATTCTCGAACTGGGTGAAGGAGTGTTCGAGGTCAAGGCGACCAACGGCGACACCTTCCTGGGCGGCGAAGATTTCGATCAGCGGGTGATCGACTACCTGGCCGACGAGTTCCGCAAGGACCAGGGATTCGATCTGCGCAAAGATCGGATGGCGTTGCAGCGGCTCAAGGAAGCCGCCGAAAAAGCCAAGACCGAGCTGTCCACCGTGACGGAGACCGACATCAACCTGCCCTTTATCACTGCGGATCAGTCGGGACCCAAGCATCTCAATATCAAGCTGTCTCGCGCCAAGCTCGAGGCGTTGTGCGCAGACCTGCTCGACAGGCTCGACGCGCCATGCGTGACCGCGCTTCGCGATGCCGGCCTCAAGGCGAGCGAAGTCAACGAGATCGTGCTCGTCGGCGGCATGACCCGGATGCCCGCGGTGCAGGAGCGCGTGAAGCGCCTGTTCGGCAAAGAAGGGCATAAGGGCGTCAATCCCGACGAGGTGGTCGCGATCGGCGCCGCAATTCAGGCGGGCGTGCTCAAGGGCGAAGTGAAAGACGTCCTGCTGCTCGACGTGACTCCTCTGTCACTCGGAATCGAAACACTCGGCGGCGTGTTCACCAAGCTTATCGAGAAGAACACGACCATCCCCACGCGCAAGAGCCAGGTGTTCTCGACCGCGCAGGACAATCAGACCGCCGTAACGATTCGCGTCTTCCAGGGCGAGCGCGAGATGGCGTCGGACAACAAGCTGCTCGGCCAGTTCGACTTGATCGGAATCCCACCTGCCCCGCGCGGGCTGCCGCAGGTCGAGGTCACGTTCGACATCGATGCGAACGGAATCGTGAACGTGCATGCCAAGGACCTCGGCACCAACAAGGAGCAGTCGATCAAGATAACCGCGTCGTCCGGACTCAACGAGGAAGAGATCAAGAAGATGGTGCGCGAGGCCGAGGCCCATGCCGCCGAGGACCATGCTCGCCGTCAGCAGGCCGAGGCGCGCAATAAGCTCGACAACCTGATCTATACGACTGAGAAGACGCTCAAAGAGCATGGCGCCGAGGTTGACGAGGCGGGACGCAAGCAGGTCGAGGACGCGCTCGCGGAAGCCAGGACCAAGCTCGAGTCCAAGGACGCCGACGAGATTAACCGCGCGGCCGAGGCGCTCGCCAACGCGTCGCACAAACTGGCGGAGGCGATGTACAGCAAGACTCGCCAGGCAGGGGCTGGAGCGCAAGCCGGCGCCGGCCCACAGGATGGCGCCAGCGGGAAAACCGGCCCTCAGAGCGGAAATGGCGAAAGCGGCGCGAAAGAAGACGTAGTCGATGCGGACTATAAAGAAGTCAAGGATCAGTAGCGACAGGCGGGGCCGCGCAAGTGGCCCCGCTCGTATGGAACCGACAATGGCGTCGCCTCGGATGTTCGCATAGAATCTTTGCGCGATGCCGCCAGCACATAAACGCGACTATTACGAAATCCTCGGTGTCAATCGCGGCGCCGGCGAAGACGAACTGAAAAAAGCCTACCGTCGTCTCGCCATTCAGTTTCATCCCGATCGCAATCCCGGCAACAAAGAAGCCGAGGAGCGATTCAAGGAACTCAACGAGGCTTACCAGGTCCTTTCCGATCCCGAGCGGCGCGCGGAGTATGACCGCTTCGGTCACGCCGCCTTCCAAGGTCCGCAGGGTCCGGGCGGATTCGGCGGTTTCGACTTCAGCCAGGGCTTCGAGGAAGTTTTCTCCGACATCTTTGGCGATTTTTTCGGCACCGGCCGCGGACGCTCGCGTTCGCGCACCCGGCGCGGCGACGACCTGCGCTACGATCTCGAAGTCGAGTTCGAAGAAGCCGCGCGCGGGATCGAAAAAGTCGTGAAGTTCCAGCGCCTGACTCAATGCGAAGCCTGCAACGGCACGCGCGCCCGCGGCGGCTCCAGCGGCGCAAGCCAGTGCCCCAATTGCCGCGGCAGCGGCCAGGTCCGCACGCAGCAGGGATTCTTTTCCATCTCGACCACCTGCGGGCAATGCCGCGGCGAGGGCATGATCATCTCCGACCCGTGCCCCAAGTGCCAGGGACAGGGGCGAATCCGCAAGCACGAATCGCTCGCGGTGAAAATTCCGCCGGGCGTGGACAACGGCTCGCGGCTCAAGCTGCGCGGCGAGGGCGAGGCCGGCTACGGCGGCGGACCGCAAGGCGATCTCTACGTCGTCATTCACGTCAAAGAGCACCCGATGTTCGTGCGCCAGGACAACGACGTGATAATCGAGGCGCCGATCAGCTTCCCGCAGGCGGCGGTCGGCACCGAGATCGAAGTGCCGACGCTCGAAGGCAAAGTGAAGCTCAAGATTCCGCCCGCCACGCAATCGGGAAAAATCCTGCGCCTCAAGGGCAAGGGCATCGTCGACCTTCATGGCTACGGCCGCGGCGATCAGCTCATCAAGATAATCGTCGAAACGCCGCGCAGCCTGACCCCGCGCCAGCGTGAACTACTCGAGGAATTCGCCAAGCTCGACGGCAAGGCGGTCAATCATCCGCTCTCCAAGGGCTTCGTGGACAAGCTCAAGGAGATGTTCGGCTAGCCGGCCGCCTCTCGCCAGCAACTCATTCGCGCGACGCGCTGCTCAGCGCGGGACGTGCACCAGTTCCAGCTTCAGACCGTCGGGATCGGTGAAAAACACCGCATAGTATCCGGGCAGATAGTCGTACTCTTTTGGCGGATCGGTGACCTTGCCGACACCTCCGTGTAATTAACTTTGTGTCCGGCCCAACTCGTTGAACAAAGCCGCGCGCATCACGCCGGCCGGCGGCGCGACGCGATTGAACAACCTGAACGCGAGTTCACCCTGGTTCACCAGCATCCCGGCGCCATCTGCCGCGCGCCGGCCGGCGGCAATTGCAGGCTTCAGGAACGGGGTCGGCTCCCGCGAATAGATCAGATCGTAGAACAGACAATCGTCGGGGGTTGAACTGTAGTCCAGACGCGCGAATCGCCCCACTGTCAGACCCATCGATGTCGCATTGACGATCAATCGCGCGTCGGCGAGCAGCTTCGAGTCCATGAGCGCGTCCAGGCCGCGAGGCTCACCCGCCGCGCGCACCACGCCCTTCGCCGAAAAGCGGCGGGTGAGCGCCACGGCGCGAGCGGGCGTGCGATTGGCGATCACGACCCGATTCGCGCCCAGCCGGAAGCACGCGAGGACCGATGACGCCGCACCGCCGCCCGCGCCGATCACGATCGCAAGCCGCCCGCGCAATTCGCATCCGAGATCGCGCAAGTCGCGCTCCAGCCCGCGCGCATCGGTGTTGTCGCCGCGGAGCGCGCCACGCCGATTCACAACGCAATTGACCGCGCCGAGCATGCGCGCCTCTCCACTGAGGTCCTTGATGAGCCGGGCTGCAGCTTCCTTGTGCGGCACGGTCAGATTTACGCCGATGATTCCGAGCGGATGAATCGCGCGAAGGGCCGCGGCAAGATTCTCGGAAGTGACTCGAAACGCCGCGTACGTTCGGTTCATGCCGAGCGCCGCGTAGGCGGCGTTGTGCATCGCAGGCGATTTGGAATGTCCGACGGGATCGCCAAAAATCGCCGCGATCGCGGTGTCGGCATTGATTGCTGAAGACCTCATGGGCTGCCCGGCCAGATCCGTTCGATCGGATCATCAGTAAAAAGTGAAATCAGACGGGATGAGCGGCGCGCTCGGCGCGCACCTCTTCCGCGGTGAATACCCAGCTATACTTCAATTCCGCGCGCGCGAACGCCTCGACCGCGCCCTCGCCGCGTTCCACCAGCGCGATTGCCGCGATTACGTTTGCGCCCGCCTCGCGCATCGCAGCCACCGCTTGCAGGCTCGATCCTCCGGTAGTGATCGTATCGTCGATCACGGCGGTCTTCAGGCCGGGCTTGAACGCGCCCTCGATGATTTGTTGCAGCCCGTGCTGCTTGGTTTCCTTGCGCACGAAAAAACCGCGAATACTGACGCCGCCGCGGTGCGCCGCTGCCATCACTGCGTCAGTCACGGGCAACGCGCCGGCCGCCATGCCGCCGATTTGTTCGACGCCCGCCGCGGTCGCGAGTTCCAGCAGCAGTTCTCCGGCCAGGTACGCACCACGCGGAACATACAGCGTGCGTTTGCAATCGACATAGTAGTCGGACGCGCGCCCCGATGAGAGCGTGAGTTGGCGCTCGAAATACGACTCCCGGGCGAGCATCGCCAGCAGCTCGCGGCGTTCTTCGGATCGCATAATTGAAGGGTGATCTTAACGGATGCAGCGGGGGGCACAAGAGCGGTATACTGCGATTTTGCCCTGCCGATAGCTTCAAGGCGCCCGGTGGCGGACCACCACTGTATCGTTGTGGTCGAGAATCGGGTGAACTGTCGAGCAAGGCAGCGAAGGAGAAGCAGCGATGCCGCAACGAATTCCACAATTCGAGCGGCGCGCGATCATAAGTGACTAGCGAAACCGCACCCCGTATAATCGGAACCGCCACTGCATTACCCGACAACTACGTCGGTCAGGAACAACTGACCTCGCGCCTGCGCGAGCTGTGGGAGAAACGCTACTCGGATCTGCGCCGCTTCGACAAAATCCAAGGCGCGCTCGGAATCACCGGGCGCCATCTCGCCCTGCCCATCGAGGAATACATCCCGCTCGACACCTTCGCCAAGACCAACGATGCGTGGCTGCGCGTTGCGCCCAAAATCGGAACCGTGGCGGCTGAACTCGCGCTCGAACGCGCCGGCCTGAAGCCTCGCGAGGTCGATCATTTATTCTTCGTCACCGTCACCGGCATCGCCGTTCCGAGCATCGACACTCGCGTCATCAGCGCACTCGGTATGCGCAAGGAAATCAAGCGCACTCCGATCTTCGGGCTCGGATGCGTGGCGGGAGCGGCGGGCACGGCGCGCGCTGCCGACTACATCCGCGCGTATCCGTCGGAAGTCGCGATGCTGCTATCGGTCGAGTTGTGCTCGCTCACGCTGCAGCGCGAGGATCTTTCGATCGCCAACATTATCGCGTCCGGGCTGTTCGGCGACGGCGCCGCCGCGATGCTGATAGGCGGCAATGCCCGGGCGGCGACCGGCCCGCAGGTAATCGCGACGCGTTCGCTCGTCTTTCCAAACACCGAAGAAATTCTCGGCTGGGAGATCGTGGACAGCGGCTTCAAAATCGTTCTGTCGTCGAAGCTCACCGACCTCGTCCGCGCCAATATCCTCGACGAAGTTGATTCATTCCTTGCGACGCAGCAAATCGACCGCTTGCATATCCGCCATTGGATCGCGCACACCGGCGGCCCCAAGGTGCTCGAAACTCTCGAGGGCGCGCTGGCTCTCCCCGAGGCCGCGCTGGCACGTTCGTGGCGCTCGCTGCAATCGGTCGGAAATCTCTCGTCCGCGTCCGTGATGTTCATCCTCGACGAATTGCTCGAAGACCACGCCGCCGCTCCCGGCGACTACGGCCTGATCATCGGGATGGGTCCCGGTTTCTCGGTCGAGCTGGTCCTGCTGAAGTGGTGATCTCGCTTCGCACCTATCTGCTCATCCTCGCGCTGTTGGTCGTCGAGCGGGTTTTCGAGCTCGATCGCGCGCGCCGCAATGCGCGCCGTGCGCTCCAACACGGGGCTGTCGAAGTCGGCCAGGCGCACTATCGCGTGATGGTCGCATTTCACGCGCTGTTCATCGTGTCATGCGCAGGCGAAGCGGCGTTTTTTCCGCACGCATTCGCGCCCGCGGTCGCGTGGCTCGCGCTGTCCGCTGAAATCGCCGCGCAAGCGCTTCGCTACTGGGCGGTCTCGACTCTCGGCGATCGATGGAACACGCGAATCATCGTGAGTCCCGACCGCGCCCCTGCGACCGACGGACCCTATCGCTTCATGCGCCATCCCAACTATCTTGCGGTGGTCATCGAGATCGCAGCGGTGCCGATGATCGGCGGTGCGATCTTCACGGCGATTGCGTTCTCGATAGGCAACGCTCTGATTCTCGCCGTGCGAATTCCGGCCGAGGAACGCGCGATGGGCGGGCGATACGCCGACGCGCTTGGCTCGCGCCGCCGTTTTTTCCCTGGCTTGCGGCGCCGGCCAGAATAGCCCCGCAATATCGCGGCCCGACCCGTGATTTCCTGACATTCGCTCTGCGCGCGATGCCTGCTATCATCGCGCCGTGTTTTTCGCACCGTTCCTCGCTTTCTACGCGATCGTCTTTTTCCTCGTCCTCGCGTTCTTTTTTATCCTGGTCGAAATCCACGTTATCAACTACGCACTCGTGACGATCGGCCTGCCACCCGAGCTGGCGTTCGCCGCTTTGCTCGTGAGTCTCGTCGGCAGCTACATCAATATTCCCATCACGCGCGTTGCCACCGGCCGGCCGCGTCCGGCTGCGGTGGTCCGCAGTTTCGGTATTCGCTACAGAGTGCCGGTTCGCTACGCCACCGACTCGACGATCGGCGGCGCCGGCACCTTCGACGGGATCTTCCTGACCGGAATCGTCGCCGTCCTGCTGGCATGAGCGCGGAAAGTTACGCCGGTTTGAATTTCACCAGCGTGTGATCCGGCGTCACGTCGTCGAAGCAGACCTCGACCGGCATCTCGACGCGCACATCCTCCGGCGCCGCGATGATATTGCTCGTCATGCGCGGTCCCTCGGCCAGTTCGACGATCGCCAACACATACGGCGCGTCGGAAAACGCCCGGCTCGACGCTCGCCGCACGACGGTAAAGCTGTACACCTTGCCGCGCCCGCTCACGCGTTCCCAGGCGAGATTGTCCGAGAAGCATTTGGGGCATCGATCGCGCGGATAGTAGATGAACGCGCGGCACGCGCCGCAGCGCTGAAGCGTCAGCTCGTGGCGCCGGGCCGCCTCCCAGAACGGCCGGCTGGTTGGCGATGGCTTCGGAAGCGGTTTGTAGTACTCGCTCATGATCTGCGCTCCAGCACGAGACTTGATTGCTCGCTCATGATTCCGCCGTTGCCGTTGACGTAGCCGAGCGCCGCGCCCTTGACCTGGCGCTCGCCGCCGCGCCCCATCAACTGTCTTATCGCTTCCGTCACGTGACTCATGCCGCCCGCCAGCCCCGGCTGACCGAACGATAATTGCCCGCCGTGCGTGTTGCACGGAAAGTCGCCCGCGTACGTCAGGTCGTGCTCCATCACGAACGGTCCGCCATCCCCCTTCTTGCAAAAGCCCGCGTCCTCGAGCGTGACGATCACGGTGATCGTGTAGCAGTCGTACGGACACGCCAAGTCCATGTCCTTGGGTTGCAGACCCGCCATCTTGAACGCGGCCTCGGCGGCCGGCTTGATCGGCGATTCGGTGATCGACGGCGCATAAGTGATCGTCGAATGATTGGCGTACTCGCCCGCTCCCAGCAGCCATATCGGCGGATTCTTTGCGCGTTTCGCCACCTCGGGCGACGCGACAATTATCGCTGCGCCGCCGCTCACCGGGCTTACGATTTCATATAGATGAAGCGGATCTACGATCATCCGCGAGTTCAGCACGTCGTCGATCGTAAGCGCCTTGTCATTGAACGTCGCCAGCGGATTCTTGAGCGCGCTGGTCCGCTGATCGACCGCGACCTTCGCCATCTGCCGCGCCGTGGTGCCGTATTCATGCATATGGCGATGCGCGATCATCGCGTAGCCGCAATTGGCGCCGATATTTCCGTACGGCGCCTCGAACTCGCGCTGCACCGATATCACCGGCGGGCGCTGGTCGCCGACCTTGTTCAAATCCGCGACGATGCACAGCACTGCGCTGCACATTCCCGCGTCGATCGCCGCCGCCGCGCGCCAGATCATCCCGGCCGGACTCGCGCCTCCGATATCGACCTGGTTCAGCATCCGCACGTTCAGCCCCAGCACCTCGGCCGCGCTCGCCGGGTAAATCATCCCCGGGTCCGAAAACGGCACGCCGACCAGAAAGCCGTCGATGTCTTTCTTCTCCAGCCCCGCGTCCGCGATCGCCTCGGCCGCCACCCGCGCCATCAGGCCGAGCGCGGTCAGGTCGCCGGGTTCCTTGACCGGTTTGAGTTCGCCAATTCCAATCGCCGCTGCTTTTCCCTTAAGGCTCAATTCGCATCGACCTCCCGCGTTTGCGTTTCCCAGTTCGCGCGTGCGCGCATCTCGATCACGATTACCACAAATTGCGTCTTGCGAGCCCGCCGCCGCGCGGTTCAAATCGGTGAAAAAATCTTATAGCTTTGTTTGTTCGAGGTGCTTTTAACGAAATGGCATTTATCATCTGTGACGACCATAACCTTGACGTCGAGGCCGACGGAATCGACAACGCAGTCGCGAAGCAGTTGATGCTGACCGACGCAAAACCGGGCGCGACCCCGATCGAAAAAGAGATCATCGAGTTCGGAATTAAGCATCGCAACTGCAACATCCGGATTCTCGGCGGCTAGTTTTAGATCGGATTCGAGTCCACCGACGCGATCGCCGGCTCGATGCCGGGATCGTCGCTTCCGCACGCCCGCGCGCATTTTAAAGCGTTCGATGTTGACCGGCTGACCAGCCGGCAGATACACTGCCGGGGCGGGGTGGAGCAGTCTGGTAGCTCGCCGGGCTCATAACCCGGAGGTCGAAGGTTCAAATCCTTCCCCCGCAAATGATCCCTACATCTGGCCACGATTCAGCAATCGAGTTCGCGGCTTCCAGGGCACGCGCCAGACTCAGCGAGCGCAACGAGCCGGGCTTCGAAATCCTGGCCTTGCGCCACCAAATCGCGGTGCTGCGCCGCACTGGGACCCGGCGCCCGCGGTTCAGCGTCCGGGCTTCGTCCCACGGAAAGGCATCGCCCGGATCAACTCACGAATCTCGCGATTCACGCCTGGCCGTCCGGGTGCCATCATGGATCACGAGAGTCGTTGCCTGTTTTCGAGGGCAGGAGTAACGTGACCGCGTGCGCTTCTTCGCTGTAATCCTGATCGTCCTGCTGCTTCCGCTCAGCCCGAGCGTGCCGTCTGCGATGGCGTGTCCCACTATGACGGGTTGCGCGAATCGCTCGAAGAGCGCTCCTATGAATCAGCCGAACTGCTGCAAGGCGCCGGCGGCACCAGATAGAGCGACCAGCCAGGCGCGAGCCGCGGATCATTTCGACTCGGTCGGGAGTCTGCCTGCCACCGCGGTGATAACCGCGATTTCATACGTTCAAAATAGCGTCATCACCCGTGGCTGCTCGCCGCCCGGTCGTCTCCTTTCGTTAGCACTTCTCTGTTCACGTCAGATCTGAGCCTTCCGTAAGCGCGTGAGTTGGAAGCGCGGATGCTTCGCATCCGCCGCCGACGCTCGCGTGCTGCTCGCTCGCGACAATTGGGAAAGACATTTGCCGATACGATCGGCAGATAAAGACGCGGGTTTTCAAAAAAACCTGCGGATACGCAGCAGCGCCGCGATTGATCGCGGTTGGAAGGTTGGATTTTTGTGAAATGCTATACGCAAGCATTCGCCGCATAGCGGCGCGAAATTTATTAGCAACCCTGATCGCGATCACAATTCTGATCGGCATTCCGTCCTCAGGACACGCACAGGACAGCGCCGCTCCGGCGGCACAGCAGGATGTCGCTAAACCTGGCGGTGGCACTGAGACGTCCACCAGTTCAGATCGACTGCGGTCGCTGATCGACGAGGCCCTTTCCCGTAGCCCGATCGTGCTCGCGGCGCGGAGCCACTGGCAGGCTCAAACGAAGGTTCCGATCCAGGCGGCGACGATCCCCGATCCACAGGTGTCGCTCCAGCATTTCACGGTCGGCAGTCCCCAACCATTCTCGGGTTACGAGAGCAGCGACTTTTACTACACCGGCTTCGGTGTCTCGCAGGACATCCCGGGTCCGGGCAAGCTTCGCTTGCAAAAATCCGAGGCCGAAAAAGACGCCGAGTACGCCAGGCGTCGCTATGAAGCTGCGGAGCGTGAGGTCGAGGAAAAGGTCAAGGAGACCTACTTCGAGCTTTTCTATCACGCGAAGACGCTCGAGATTCTCAATCGCAATCAGGCGGAGCTGAGACAGATTCAGCAGATCATAGAAACCAGGTATCGGCTGGGACAGCGACTGCAGCAGGACCTGATCAAGGCGCAGCTCCAATCCACCGAGTTCCTTAAGGAGCACGCGATGCACCATCAGGAGGAGGACCAGGCACAGCTCGAGCTCAAGCAGATCCTCGGGCGCGATCCCGACTCGCCGAATATCGACATCGGCGGGGTCGCAGCGACGCACCTGCAGCTCGACCCATCGCAGCTTGCGCAGCTAGCCGATAGCGGTTCCCCGGACCTCGCAGCGGATCGTGCGATGGAAACGCGCAGCGCGGAAGCATTGAAGCTGGCGCATCAGGGGTACTGGCCGGACTTCACCGTGGGCTACTCGTACCAAAAAACCGGCCCCGGATTTCGCGATTACTACATGCTGAATCTGGGCGCGAAGGTTCCGCTCTATTTCTGGCGCAAGCAAACGCCCGCGATCGAGCAAGCCGCGCTTGAAGCCGAGTCGGCGCGCGCGCAGACCCGTGCAACTCAACTGCAGGTTTCGTCCTTTGCAGAAAGCAGCCTGGTCGCGATGCGCACCGCGGAGCGAACGATGTCGATCTATCGCGACGGCCTGATTCCGCAGGCTCAAACGTCGGAGGCCTCGGCGATGGCTGCGTATCGAGTCGGCAAAGTCGATTTCCAGACGCTGCTCTCGTCGGTTCTCGATTTACAGAACCTCCGGCAGGAGTACTACCGCAGCCTGGCCGACCACGAAATCGCGATCGCCAAAATCCAGCAGGTAATCGGTGACCAGAGATGAATTACAACTCATTACAATTACGGCTCAGGACAGTCATTTTGATCCTGGGATCCCTTCTCTTCCTCGCGGCGCCAATCGCATACGCAGCCGATTCTTCGCTGGCGCCAATCCGGATCGCGCCGGAGCGCCGGCAATTGATCGGTCTCAAGTTCGCGACCGTGGTGCGAAAGGACGTAAGCGATCGCCTCGAGACCACCGGCAACATAGAGACTGACGAACGGCTGCAAGGCTACGTGCAAACGCGTTTCGCCGGATGGATCGAACAGGTGTTCGCGAATTCGACTTATCAGTACGTCCGCCGAGGCCAGCCCTTGTTCACGATCTACAGCCCGGACCTGGTCAGTACCGAGAACGAATATCTGCTCGCCGTCGATGCCCGCAAGCGCGTCGAAGACAGCTCGGTCGCCGATGTGACCACCGACGCCGCATCGCTGGTCGATTCCGCCGCGCAACGTCTAAGCCTGTGGGGAGTGTCGCCGCGCGAGATCGCACGGTTGGAACGCGAGCGCACTGTACGCCGCGCCGTCGAGATCGATTCGCCCATGAGTGGGTACATCGTCGAGCGCAACGCGCTGCCCAACATGTACGTGCAACCGGACACGCGCCTGTTCACGATCACCGATCTGTCGAAAGTGTGGATCTATGCGGCGGTGTTTCAGGACGAGATCGGCAAGGTCCGTCCCGGCGACCCCGCAACCGTTACGGTCGACGCTTATCCGGGTACGAACTTCGATGGGCGCGTCGATTTCATCTGGCCGCAGATCGATCCGATCACCCGCACCGCCAAAGTGCGATGCGAGTTCAATAACCCCAACGGCCGGCTGCTTCCGGGGATGTTCGCGCAGGTTGCGCTGGATCTGCCGATGGGCGAGCAGACTGTCATTCCGGACACTGCGGTTCTACGCACGGGCACGCACAATGTCGCGTTTATCGATCGCGGCGACGGTTATCTCACTCCCGCCCAGCTCGAGCTGGGAGCGCACGTCGGCGATGAGTTCATCGTGCTCAAGGGACTCTCGCCCGGTCAGCAGATCGTCAGTTCCGCCAATTTTTTGATCGACTCGGAAAGCCAGCTCCAGGCCGCCGCCGGCGCGTTCGCGCCGGCTGCGCCGGTCGTAGGCGCGAATGCGGCTGCACCAGCGGCACAGCCTGTTCCCCAGGCAAGCATTGCGTTCACGAGCGACCCCAATCCTCTCGTGCGCGGCCACAACAAGGTGATCGTGACGCTCCACGATTCCAGCGGCGCGCCAATGTCGGGCGCGAAAGTAGAGGTGTCTTTCTACATGGCTGCAATGCCGGCGATGGGAATGGCCGCGATGCGCGCGCAAGCCATCGCAGATGATCAGGGCAACGGCATCTACGCCGCAAATATCGAACTGCTTAGCGGTGGCACCTGGAGCCTGACGATCGTCGCGTCGAAGGGTGGCCATCCGATCGCGACCAGGCAAATGGACGTATCAGCAAGCGGCTCCATGGCGATGTGAGGGAAGAACGATGATCGAGAGAACTATCGACTGGTGTAATGCGAACCGCTTCATCCTGTTCGCCGGTGTGCTGGCGCTGGTAATCGCGGGCGTTTGGTCGCTCGATCGGATCCCGCTCGATGCGCTGCCGGACATCTCCGATGTTCAGGTGATCATCCACACCGAATGGATGGGCCAGCCACCCAATCTGATCGAGGATCAGGTGACCTATCCGATCGTCACCGCGATGCTTGCTGCGCCGCATGTGAAAGCAGTCCGGGCGCAGACGATGCCCAGCGATTCGTACGTGTTCGTCGTGTTCGAAGACGGCACCGACATCTATTGGGCGCGCAGTCGCGTCCTGGAATACCTCCAACAGATAGCCGGCAAGTTGCCGGCTGGCGTGAATCCCGCGATCGGCCCCGACGCAACCGGCGCGGGCTGGGTGTACGAATACGCTCTGGTCGATAAGAGTCATCTTCACAGTCTCGCCGAGCTGCGCAGTTTGCAGGATTGGAACGTGCGCTACGCGCTCGAAACCGTGCCGGGGGTTTCAGAAGTCGCCACTATCGGCGGCTTCGTTAAGCAGTACCAGGTCAAGCTCGATCCGAATCGGTTGCTGGCGCTCAAGGTCCCGCTGGAGACGGTGATCGACAAAATCCGCGACAGCAACGGCGAAGTCGGCGGACGGGTTCTCGAGATGTCAGGAGCGGATTACATGATCCGCGGCCTCGGTTACGTTCATTCGGTGGCAGACCTGGAAGAAATTTCCGTTGCGACCAACAACGGCACACCGGTGCTGATAAGGGACCTGGGCGTTGTCAGTCTGGGCCCCAATCTTCGCGAGGGCGCCGCTGAATGGAACGGCGACGGAGAGACGGTCGGCGGCATTGTAGTGATGCGCTACGGGCAGAATGCCCTCACCGTCATCGGCGGGGTCAAGCAAAAGCTTGCTCAGATTCGAAAGACTCTGCCGGCGGGAGTCGAAATCGTCGCCGGCTACGACCGATCGGGACTAATTCAGGAATCCATCAACACACTGAAACGCGATCTGCTCGAAGAAGCCATCATCGTCAGCCTCGTGATCATCGTTTTTCTCTTTCATCTGCGTTCGGCGCTGATCCCGATTCTCGCGCTGCCGATCGCGGTCATCGCGACGTTTATCCCCATGTACTATCTGCAGATCAGCTCCAACATCATGTCCTTGGGCGGGTTGGCGCTGGCTATAGGCGTGCTCGTCGACGCTTCGATCGTAATGGTCGAAAACGGGTACCGGCACTTGTCGGAGGCACAGCACGAGGCGTCGCAGAAAGGCGAGTCAGTATCCGAACCCGAACGGCAGCGGATTCTGCTATCGGCTGCGAAGCAAGTCGGCCGCCCGATTTTCTTCTCGCTGATCATCATCGTCGTCTCGTTCCTGCCGGTGTTCCTGCTCGAATCGCAGGAGGGACGGATGTTCCGGCCGCTGGCCTACACCAAGTCTTTCGCGATTGCGTTCTCCTCAGTTCTCGCGATCACGGTGGTCCCGGTGCTGATGGTCTTCTTCATACGCGGCAAACGGCTGCGCCCCGAGGAGAACAATCCCATCTCGTGCTGCTTCCAGGCCATTTATCTGCCAGTGATCCGATGGTGCCTGCATCATCGCGCGCTGACGATTGCCGCCAACGTTATTTTCCTGCTGCTCACGATTCCGCTGCTTTTCAAGATCGGCAGTCAGTTCATGCCGCCGCTGTATGAAGGGTCAAGTCTCTACATGCCTACCGCGCTGCCCGGGATTTCGATCACGTCGGCGGTAAATCTGATGCAGAAGCAGGATCAGATCATCCGCGCGTTTCCCGAGGTCGAGAGTGTATTCGGCACCGTCGGTCGATCCGATAGCGCGACCGACAACGCACCGCTGGACATGTACGACACGACGATCATGCTCAAGCCGCGCGACCAATGGCGAAAGGGCATGACCTACGATCAGCTCGTTGCCGAGATGGACGACCGGCTGCATTTTCCCGGCCTGTCGAACTCCTGGACAATGCCGGTCGAGAACCGGCTCGACATGGAACTGACCGGGATCAAAACTCCGGTCGGACTCAAAATTCAGGGTCCCGACGTCGACCGGATTCAGCAGATAGGTTCTCAGATCGAAGAAATACTCGGTCCCGTCGCTGGCACGCGGGGAATTTTCGCCGAACGAGTTTCTCAAGGATTCTACATTAACGTTGATGTCGATCGCGCCGTCGCCGCGAGGTATGGCCTGACGGTCGGAGACGTTCAGCGGGCGGTCAGCTCCGGGATGGGCGGCGAGAATATCGCGACCACCGTCCAGGGACGCGAGCGCTACTCGATCAACGTTCGCTATCTCGCGGATTACCGCAGCGATCTGAACGCGCTTCGTCGAATATTGATCATGACGCCGACGGGAGCGCAGATCCCGCTCGGCGAAGTCGCGCGTATCAGCTTGGGCCCGGGACCGTCGATGATACGGGATGAAGACGGGCTGCTGACCGGCTACGTCTATGTTGACCTCGCGACGTCCGACTATGGCAGCTACATTGACAGCGCGCAGCGCGTGCTCGATCGGCAGCTGCATCTGCCTGCCGGATACACTGTGAAATGGTCGGGAGAGTATGAGTTCCAGTTGCGCGCGCGAAAGCGCCTCACAGTGATCCTGCCCATCGTTTTCGGTCTGATCTTCGTCCTGCTTTACATGCTCTTCCAGTCAGCGACTGAAGCGATCGTGCTGATCCTTCCGACCGTGTACGCGATGACGGGCGGGCTGCTGCTTCAGTACATGATGGGCTTCAACTTCAGCGTTGCCGTGTGGGTCGGGTACATCGCGTTGTTCGGCATCGCTGTCGAGACCGGCGTCGTCATGGTGATTTATCTTCACGAAGCTCTCAATCGTCGCGTCGCCGCCGGCGATCTCGCGTATGGGGACATCGAGTTGGCGGTGATCGAGGGCGCAGTCCAGCGGCTTCGACCCAAGCTGATGACCGTTGCAGTCGTGATGCTCAGTCTCGCGCCGATTCTATGGGAGAGCGGGATCGGCTCCGACGTGATGAAGCCCATCGCCGCGCCAATCGTCGGCGGAATGATCACGTCGACCATTCACGTCCTGATACTGGTGCCGGTGTTCTTCGCGATCATGAAGGAGCGGGAAATCAAGAAAAAGAGCCCGCACTGAGGAGCAGGTGGCCAACCTTATCGACAGTCGCGACGCAGTTGCTGCTCACGGGCCTCGTGAAATGCCGATCGGGGTTGCGCTTCTACGTGCCAGAGAGGAGCGTTCACAAGCGTATCCAGTCGTTGGTGCAATATTTGGGAAATATTCAAGAGAAGTAGAAAACTACGAAAAATCCGAAAGGAAGGAGAAAACGACGATGAAGCGACTAAGCATATTTCTCGCGACGGTGCTTTTGATGTTGTCTGCAGCCACGCTGCCAGCCACTCGAGCGATTGCTCAACAAGCGGCTGTGACGGACGACAATCTCGACCAGGCGATCGCTAACGCGAAAACCCCTGCCAACCATGAGGCCATCGCTGCGTTCTACGAGCAAGAGGCTGCCGACACGAAGAAAAAAGCGGACCTCCATCGGCGCTCGGCGGAGACTTATCGAAAGTCGGGTCTTTTTTCGAGGCCAGTCGGCATGCCTGGCATGGGCAAGATGTGCGACAACGTGGCAGCGATGTGGGACCAGATCGCGGCAGACACAGAAAAGCTCGCAAAGGAGCATCACGAAATGGCCAAAAAGGCCGCCGCACCGACTCGACAGTAAGTCCACGACGGGCGGGGCGGCAACCGCCGCCCTGCCCCGAAAGTAGCGCAATCGAACTCCGAGTGTTGGGTGCCGGTTAACCGAATAGCAAAGGTATGGGAGGCAGCAACGATGGATAGAATAATCTCACTTCTCCTGTTCGCGGCATTCTTCTACTTCATAATGCGGTTTGGCTGCGGCGCGCACATGGTTCATGGCCATCATCACGAAGGGCCGCAAGGGACAGGACCCGGCGCCGGAAAATCGTCTAAAGATCCGGTATGCGGCATGGAGGTTGCCCCGGATGCCGGCTACTCGGAGAAATACCAAAGTCGCGAGTACCGGTTCTGTTCTCGCAAATGCCTGGACCAGTTCGACACCAACCCTCAGCAATTCGCGCGCGCGTAGGAGGATCGTATGAACCGGAGTGTCTCATTCAGTGGCGTCGGTCATGCAACCAGCCTGTTCCTGGCGATCTCTTTCGTCCTTTGTGTCGCGGGGGACTTCGTTATGCCGGCGCACGAGATGCATACGGCGTGGCAGCGCTTGTTGCCGGCCTTCGAATGGATTAGCTGGGGAAGCTTTTTCCTGGGTATAGTCGAAAGCTACGCGTGGGGGTGGTACTTCACGCTGATCTGGGTGCCACTCTACAACGTGATATCGGCAAGACAACGAGCGGCTTGATGGCCAGCCCGGCCGCCAGCCACCTGGAGAGACGTTGAGCAGTCAAGTCATCGACCCGGTGTGCGGGATGCAGGTTGATTCGGCCAAGAGCGCCGGATCGTTTGAATACAAGGGCGCGATGTACCATTTCTGTGGCATCCGCTGCCTTGAGAAATTCAAAAGCGCTCCTGACACCTATGTAACTCGCGCGGCACCGAAGATGGCACCGGCGAAAGGCAGCGCCCCCTTGCCAGTTGCGGCGGGTGCTCCTTTGTACACGTGCCCGATGCATCCCGAGATTCGGCAGAACCATCCGGGGTCGTGTCCGAAATGCGGCATGGCGCTTGAATCTGTCGCGCCAATCCAGCCGGTTTCGAAAACCGAATACGTCTGCCCGATGCATCCACAGATCGTCCGTTCTGAGCCGGGCAATTGTCCAATCTGCGGAATGACCTTGGAGCCGCGCGTCGTAAGCGCCGGCGATGAGGCGTCACCGGAACTGGCCGATATGACGCGGCGCTTCTGGATAAGCGTCGCGCTCGCACTGCCCCTGATCTTGATCGAAATGTCGGACATGCTTCCGGGCCAGCCCTTTCAGCGCGTGATGCCCGCGTCGGTCCGAACCTGGATTGAATTGGCGCTCGCAACTCCAGCCGTGCTGTGGGCGGGCTGGCCGCTTTTCGTTCGCGGCTGGCAATCGATCGTCAACCGCAGCCTCAACATGTTCACCTTGATCGGGATGGGTGTCGGCGTCGCATACGGTTACAGCCTGTTCGCAGCCGTGTTCCCGAATTTATTTCCCGACTCATTCCGGGGCGCCGATGGTTCCGTACCGGTTTACTTCGAGGCCGCAGCCGCGATCACGGCGCTGGTGCTGCTCGGCCAGGTCCTTGAGCTTCGGGCTCGAAGCAATACCAGCAGCGCGATCAGAGCGCTGCTGGGATTGGCGCCGAAGACGGCACGCGTGATCAGGCCCGACGCCCGCGAGGAAGATATCGCGCTTGACCGCGTCGTCCCGGGAGATCGGTTGCGCGTGCGGCCGGGCGAGAAAGTCCCCGTCGATGGCGTCGTAGTGGAGGGGACCAGCTCGGTTGACGAATCGATGGTTACCGGCGAGCCAATTCCCGTTGAAAAGAAACCGGGTGACCGCCTGATTGGCGCGACCATCAATGGAACCGGTGGATTTATCATGCGTGCCGAGCGAGTTGGCAGCGATACTCTGCTCGCGCAGATCGTCCGCATGGTGAGTGACGCCCAACGCAGCCGCGCTCCGATTCAGCGGCTCGTCGATGTGGTTGCTTCGTATTTCGTCCCGGCCGTCATACTTTCGGCCGTGATCACCTTCATCGTCTGGGCGATTGTCGGCCCGCAGCCGCGCATGGCCTATGCGCTCGTGAACGCGGTCGCGGTTCTGATCATCGCGTGTCCATGCGCGCTCGGCCTCGCAACTCCCATGTCGATCATGGTTGGCACCGGGCGTGGCGCGACCGCGGGCGTGCTGATCAAGAACGCCGAAGCGCTCGAGATTCTCGAGAAGGTGAATACACTCGTCGTCGACAAGACCGGGACTCTGACCGAAGGAAAACCGCGACTGGTCTCAGTCACTGCGCTCGACGGTTTCACCGACGCCGACGTTTTGCGGCTCGCCGCCAGCCTCGAGCGTGGCAGTGAACATCCGCTGGCGGCGGCCATTGTGGCAGGCGCTCAAGCGCGCGGGCTGAGTCTCGTGCCCTCCGAGGACTTCAAGTCGGTGACCGGCCAAGGCGTGACCGGCCGCATCGAAGGGCGCGCTGTAGCGCTTGGAAATCAGCACATGATCCGCGAGCTCGGCGTTGCCATCGAAACTGTTTCCGCCGATGCCGACGCTCAGCGGAAAGATGGCCACACCGTGATGTACCTCGCGATCGACGGCCGCCCTGCCGGACTCATCGGTGTTGCCGATCCAATCAAGGCATCGACCGCGGAAGCACTCAAGATGCTGCAGGATGACGGCGTCAAGATCGTCGTTTTGACCGGCGACAATCGAATCACCGCGGCGGCGGTCGCGAAAAAGCTTGGCATCGATCAGGTCGAGGCAGAGGTGCTGCCCGATCAGAAAGCTACGGTGGTGAAGCGATTGCAGTCGGAAGGGCGCATCGTCGCGATGGCGGGCGACGGTATCAACGACGCGCCCGCGCTGGCGCAGGCGCAGGTCGGCATCGCGATGGGCACCGGCACCGACGTCGCGATGGAGAGCGCGGGCGTCACTCTGGTCAAGGGCGATCTGCGCGGCATCGCGAAGGCGCGGCGCTTAAGCCGCGCGACCATGAGCAACATCCGGCAGAATCTATTCTTTGCGTTTTTCTACAACGTGCTCGGAATACCGATCGCCGCCGGCGTTCTCTACCCCGTATTCGGCCTGCTGCTGAGTCCAATAATCGCGAGCGCCGCGATGAGCCTGAGCTCCGTGTCAATAATCGCCAACGCACTCAGATTGCGAACGGTTGCCCTCTGAAGCAGGAAGATGGTCTTGCGCGCGTGCTGGTCCCGGATGCGAGCGCCACGTCTGCAGGTCGACTTCGGCAGGATTTAGCTAGTTCCGGATTGGGTGAAACGAACCTCACGGCGCTCAGGCCAGTGGAATTGTCCGACGAGGGGAAGTGCACGTGTTCTTCGCGATCATGAAGGAGCGTGCGCTGAAGAAGGGAATCC
The DNA here is from genome assembly GCA_002479255.1 of Candidatus Binatus soli. Taxonomy (GTDB): domain Bacteria; phylum Desulfobacterota; class Binatia; order Binatales; family Binataceae; genus Binatus; species Binatus soli. Next base: position 159,421 of record DLMJ01000005.1, read on the forward strand.
TGCTGTAACCATTAGAAGGCACATCCTCATTTGAGTGATGATGGCATCGACTGAACTCGGCATCGGAGACAAAAGCATCAATGACTCCCGGGTCGTGATTCAATCAATCGTACGGGGTCTGCGCTTGTTCGAAGTCGTTGGTCAAACTTGCGCGCGCAGATTTCCATCCCAAAACCAAGCGTCGAAAGACCATGCCCCGGCTCCGACGTTGATTAGGAACAGCAAAGCCATCGTCATCGCAAAATCAGTCCTCGCGTCGCTCATCATGAACCAAAAGCCCTGATTCGGGTGCAACAACTCGGGGATCTTGGTGGTCGAGATCGCGGTCAGGATTACGATCAAGAGCGGTATGCTCGCGAACCTGGCGAAAAGGCCGATCAAGACCAGAAAGCCACAGGCGATCTCGAAGGTTCCTACAAAATGCGCCGTAAAAGCGGGGTATGGGAATCCGATCTTCGCGAATCGGAGAATTCCCATGGACGGGTCGATGTATTTGAGAATTCCCTGCGTGAAGAAGATCAAGCCGACGGCCAGTCGAATGAAGACAATGCTTCTCGCGTTCCAGGCGGGAGCGAGAAGTCTGTTGATCTCAATTCCTCTAATGGCCGTGCCCGCATTTGGAGGTGAACAGGTTGATCAGATTTAGAAAGCCACGCCGCTGAATGATTGCGCTCGCTTATCCCGGATGCTATCTAACTTCGATATCGAGATACGATAATTGATGGCCGCATCCAATGCAATCTATTCCGGACTTATCCGCCTCCACATTCTCCACCACGCGTCGAAGGAGGCGATTTTCGGGTTGGGAATCATCGAGGAACTCGGGCGGCACGGCTACAGGTTGAGCGCTGGAACCCTCTACCCGCTCCTTCACGGCCTCGAACGCGAAGGATATCTGCGCTCGTTCGAGAAAAGAAACGGTCGACATAGCCGGCGTCTCTACCGAGCGACTCCCGTGGGCCGCAAGGCATTGCAAAAGGCGAAGACCAAAGTCCACGAGCTCTTCGCAGAACTCTTCGAAGATGGATGAGCAAGCATCGCCAAGAAGCGGGGATCACCGTGAGACTGCCAAGCAGGACGGCCCACCACTTTCGCGGCACATCGTTACCGACCCACGGATGCTGAAAGAAATCGCCGTTTCGTTCTTGCGGCTTGGCACGACCGCCTTCGGCGGACCAGCGGCTCACATCGCGATGATGGAAGAAGAATTCGTCCGGCGGCGAGAATGGCTTTCGCACGAAGAATTCCTCGACATGCTCGGCGCGACCAATCTGATTCCGGGGCCGAACTCCACGGAGATGGCGATTCACATCGGCCATCAGAAAGCGGGCTGGAAAGGGCTGGTCGTAGGCGGGGTCTGTTTCATTGTCCCCGCCGTGCTCATCGTGATGGCCATCGCGTGGGCGTACGTTCGGTTCGGATCGCTGCCTCAGGTTCAGGGAATCATGTATGGGATCAAACCCGTCATCATTGCCATTGTGCTGCAGGCGTTGTGGAGGCTCGCTCCCAGCGCAGTTAAGAGCAGATTTCTCGCTATAATTGGCCTCATCGCTACCGCGAGTGCGCTGCTTGGCGTCAACACGCTGCTCGTTCTCTTCGGCGCCGGTGTTGTCACAGCGGGCGCGGCGTGGATCAATCAACGCCGCTTCACGGAGCCCTTTGCCGCGATCCCAACGATCAGATGGCCGGGTATTCTGCCAGTGCTCAAGAGCGTAAGTGCAACGGCAGCGATCGCACCCTTCAGCCTCGTAGGACTTTTTCTCTTCTTTCTCAAGGTCGGCGCAGTGCTTTATGGGAGCGGCTATGTGTTGCTCGCCTTCCTTCAGGCGGACCTTGTAGATCGCTTGCACTGGATGACCCAGTCGCAATTACTCGACGCAGTCGCAGTCGGCCAAGTCACTCCGGGACCGGTATTCACCACCGCTACGTTCATCGGCTACCTGCTGGGCGGTACGACCGGAGCGATCGTTGCAACGATTGGGATTTTCGTCCCGTCGTTTATTTTCGTCGCTGCCAGCCGTCCGTTGATTCCGCGCATCCGGCGCTCGCCCATCGCAGGCCCGTTGCTTGACGGAGTGAATGTTGGCGCCCTCGCTTTGATGGCCGCTGTCACGTTGCAGGTCAGCCGAGCCGCGCTCGTCGACGTTACGACCGCAGTTGTGGCCGCAATCAGCGCCCTGCTGTTGATTTACTCTCGGATGAACTCCGCCTGGCTGATCTTCGCAGCCGGGCTCGTTGGCTTTGCCGCAACGCGATGGTTCGGAGGATGAAGGCCGGTCTCCGTGGGGCAGCGACGATCAGCCTGTTAGCGGTTGTCGTTTTTATCCTGAGCTTTCCAGTGATTGCATTCGCAGGACCTCCATATATCACGGATGATCCCGAACCCGTCGAATATCAGCACTGGGAGGTTTACTTGGCATCGCTATTCACCAAACAGCCGGGTGCCTGGACCAGCACATCTCCCCACCTGGAAGTGAATTGCGGGCCGCTTCCAAACATTCAGCTGCACGTGATCGCGCCGCTGGTCTTCTATGCGCCCAGTGAGGGGAGCAACAGATATGGCTATGGCGATACTGAGCTTGGTGTCAAGTTTCGCTTCATTCAGGAAGGCGACTGGGTCCCGCAGGTCGGAACGTTTCCGCTGTTAGAAGTGCCGACCGGCTCTCACGCTCGGAATCTTGGAAGCGGGCGCCTGCAGACGTTCTTGCCGATATGGCTCCAGAAGAGCATGGGCAAGTGGACCGCTTATGGAGGAGGCGGTTATTGGATCAATCCCGGCGCGAACAACCGCAATTGGTGGTTCACCGGGTTGGTCATACAGCGTGAGGTTTTGCCAAACCTCACGCCGGGCATAGAGATCTTTCACGGCACCTCGCAACAGACAGGTCAGCCGGAGGAGACCGGGTTTAATCTCGGGATGGTGTGGGACCTTAGCGGCACTCAGCACATCATGTTCTCGGCCGGTCCCGCTTTCGGAGGACCGAACCAACTTCAGGGATATTTCGCTTATCAACTAACCTTTGGACCAAATCCATAACTTGCTGGAGTAACGTTGCGCCCCGAGGTCAAGCTTTGGCAGACCGCTTCAGCGATAGCTTTCTGATGGTGGTCGGAGCTTTGAGCTCAGAGATGTTCGTGTTCCCGGTTTCGTCGACCGCTTGCCAAGTCTTGTCCGGATTGTACTCTACCATCTCGGAAGCGATCTGGGCGGTCTGCGGACCCAGGTCCTTTTGATAGATCTGGCCGTCTTGATTGACCACGAAGGTCATCACTCCCGAGTCCCGATAGCGAACCGGATAAGCGACCAGCGCGAACCCACCCGTCATCTTGCCATCGACGATATAATCTTTGGCGCCGCCCTGCGCAGCGGCCCCTTGACGGGTCAACAGCCGGTAAATGTAGCCGTGGAAAGGACGAGGTTGGCCCGCGACACGATGAAGGCGAGGTCCGTAGCCTTCACTGGCGGCTTCGGCTACCAGTGGACCTAGGGGACTTTCCGGCTGCTCGCCTGACTTGACCTCCCAGTACAGACCGTCCTGCTTCTCGGGGGTGCTTCTGAACTTCTGAGCGTATTGATGCGCCGGGTCGCCGTCATGAAGAGCGGCGCGGTATTCCTGCTCGGCTTTGACTATTTCCCCACAGACCTTGATTACATTCAGTTCGTTGAAGCCAATCCGGCGATATAGAACCTCCTGCTCGCCGTAAGCCGTGTCGAAATACCATTGGCCGCCCTTTTTTTGCAGCGGGATCGCGAGCGGGTAGTTCTCCGCGCCTATGTATAGCAATACTCGTCCCGAGCCGGTGGCAACGAACCGATGCATCTCATGATATTTCTCGACGAAGCGATCATTGTTTTCCTTGTCAGCAACCCGGTCGCCGGAGGAGACCAGGTCCTCGGCGGAGGGACCGAAAATCGCCAACATTCCCTGCTTATCGTGTTTCTCTGTAGCCGCGGCCAGCGCATCGGCCGCGGCGGCGGGCGAACTGAAGGCCTTCTGGCCTGGCTCCTGGGCGGAGCTCGGTTGCGAGGTACCTAGTCCGGTAGCTAGCAAGCCGATGAGTAAGACCTTTAGGATTAGCCGGCTGATGCCGCTTCCTCGATTATCGTCTCTTGCTTGAAGCATTGCTCTTTCCTTAGGTGGTAAGCCCTCGTGTCCACAGGGCGCTTTGCGTGGCCTATCCTCCAAGCCTTCTCCGCTCAACGCTTATGACCGGCAGGCGCTGCACGTCCCGCGGCGGAATGAGCCGATGGCGCCGCGCGGGCCGGTGCCCGGCCGAAGCTGGTCCGACCGCGGGCGCTGGCGGCCACAGCCTCGCGACCTGGTGCGATCCGGGCGAATGCGCTTCTGTTGAGACCGGTTTCCGGAGCCTTGGCGAAGCCTCGCAAGGGATTGGCCTGCGGCCTGGAGATATTTCGCGTAGCTGGCGCGTTGGACCTGTATGATGGTTTGGCGCCGGCCCCCGGACGGGCTTCGGCGGCGGCGCCCATCTGGCCTGGCTCGCGGCTTACCGTCTCGCGATTCGCATTGGCCGGACGACTCGCCGACGTGCCGGCTCCTCCGTAGCCTGCCTTGGCGCCTCCCCGCTGAGCGCCGGTGTAGCCTCCAGCCCCGCGATTGAAGTTACCTCTACCTCCGCGATACCCGCCCCCATAGCCGCCGACAGAGCCAAAGCTGCTGGTATTCGAGACGTACACATTATTTTGATAAATCACATAATGGTGGTGCCAGTCGGTGTTCCAGTAATTCCATCCCCAAGGCTGGTCTGCGAACAGACCGACCGCCACTCCGGCCAGGAACCCCAATGCTCCGACGCCAATCAGCTCTCCCATCGAGTATCCGGGATATACTGGGACTGGCGCGCCATATACCGCAAAAGGATTATACGTCGGAACATAAACCAAATCGGGATTGGCCGGTTCGATCATGACCATGCCATTTTGGTTGACGACTGTTTGTTGAGGTGTGTTCGCCAGGGTCCCCGCGGCGAGCGCTCTTTGGCGCATCACCTGAACGGCGTTGAGCACATCCTGGGGCTGAGAGTAGTAGGCCTGGCCGAGCGCGGAGGTCCACGACAGGTTGGTGTTCATATTCGCCAATACCGATGGAAACTGGGTCAGCGCCTTGATGCTGGGATCCCAATCCTGGCTGTCAACGGCCGCGGCCAGGCTGGCCCCGCTCAATCCGGCGTTTGCGCTCTGCCAGCGGGCCGCTTGGACGACCTCGATTGGATAAGTCGAGCCCGCCAGGATTTGTGCGACCAGTGCGTCCGGATACAGTGCAATCGGCGCTACCAACTGGTCGAGTTCGTCACTTGAAAGCGGAGCCGGCGCCTCTCCCGGACCTGCTTGCGCCCAGGCCACCGGGAGCGAAGGGCCGCTTGCGCATAAGACCGCCACGAGACAGCAACTGAGCAGCGACGACCAGCCTTGACGCTTCAGCGTTTTCATCAAACGCTCCTTTCGACAGAGCCCAACGTTTGTGGGATTAATCGAATTGGTAGTTCATCCGGGATTTCCGTTTTCCTCTTCGCTTCTAATCGCCTTGTAGACCAAACGGTCTCCCTCGGCAAGGCTTCAGCCAGGTTTTGCTCCACGGCCTTTCCAGAGCGGCGCCGGCCCGGTTACGGGACGTCGGTGCTCGCGTCGAGATACGCCAGTATCAGTTCATTTACCATCGATGGATCGAACGAGGCCGCGCCGCCGCCGTACATCGCGCCGCTGCGCGCGGGCGTCGCGGGCGGATTCTTCGCGTATTCGACGCCGGCCGCGATGTCTTTGACGAAACGCGCCGCCACTCCGGGAAGTGTCTGGAGCAAGGTGACGCACATATGAAAGCCCGCCGGCCGCTGCAGCCCGTTAAGCCGCCATCCACGCCCCACGAGAAAATCGTTGACGTGGTAGATGTCCACCTTGTCCGACGTAATCCCGATGCAGTAGGTCGGCTTGCCGATAATCTTGAGCTCCGGGATTTTTGCGATTCCCGACTTGATCGTGTCCGCCGCCTTCATGATGCGGCGGGTCGCCTTCAGGTAGCCCTCCTCGCCGAGCGTGACCATCGCCGCCCATGTCGATGCGCTGATTCCCTCCGAGCGGGTGCCCGCCACCGTGGGCGACGCATACAAGCCGCCCGGCCAGTCGGTCATCGCGAAGTACATGTGCCGTCGCAACGCGCGATTGCGATAGAGCACCACCGACGCGCCCTTCAGCCCATAGCCCCATTTGTGCGTGTCGCAGGACATCGAGGTGACGCCCGGCAGGCGGAAGTCGAACGCCGGAACGTCATAGCCGAGCTTTGCGATCCACGGCAGAATGAAGCCGCCGAAGCAGCTATCGACGTGCAGACCGACGCCGGCTTCAAGCGCGAGCTCGGACAACTTCTCGATCGGATCGATCAGCCCGTGCGGGAAATTCGCCGCCGAGCCCGCGATCGCGATGGTGTTGGGCCCGATGGCGCGCCGCATCGCGTCCACGTCGGCCAGGTAATCGGCTCCGACCGGCACGCGAATCAGCTTGATGCCGAAAAAGTGCGCGCCCTTGGAAAACGCCGGATGAATCGTATCCGGCGCCACCATCTCGGGCGCCGTGATTGCGCGCTCGGCACGCCCTTTCTCCCGATACGCCAGCATCGGCAGCATGACGCTCTCGGTGCCGCCCGAAGTGATCGCTCCGCAAACGTCGGCCTGCGGATCGCTCTCGCGCGCGAGCGCCGCGCCCAGCATCCGCGCGGTCATCGAGATTATCTCGCCCTCGAATTTGGTGCCGCTCGGGCACATGTCGCGGTGCAGCAGGTTGACGTGCGAGAACAGCGCGAACACGCGGTTGAGGTAGGCAAAGTGCTCCATCCCGCCATGGAAGTAGGTGCCCGAGATCTGGCCG
>DLMJ01000006.1 GCA_002479255.1 Candidatus Binatus soli
AACTTATGCAGAGGTTCCCTAGCTGTTCAGTTCACGCATTCTCGGCGAAGGCTTCGAGCGTACGAGTTCGATCAGTGATGCCCCGTCAGGCGGCCGACTACGAAGACGATAAAACCGATTGCGGCTAACGCAATGAGCCCCGGTATCATTGTAGCAGCCAACGCGCGCCACGCCGAGAATCGATGCACCTCGGCGAGACACTTCAGCCAGACAACCATTCCCCATATCCCGAGCACTCCTTCAACGGCCATGACCTTGTAAAACGCGGGATCGATTTGAGGCAACGTTCCCGGCGTCGGAACCGGTATCGGCACGCCCAGCAGGACTGCGATCAGAAAGAAGATCGCACCGGCGATCGCAGGCACCTGCGACCATGCCAGCGCGGCCCGCACCTCGACTCGGCTCGCGCCGCCGCCCAGCAGGCTTCCCGACCATTTTAAAACCGCGCCAGAAATGAACAGAAAGAGAACTCCGAGAGCCGCCTGAATTGCAACGGTGACCGCCACCCATATCGGCCACAAGACCGACAGATTGGCGTTGTTGACAAGCGCCTTTGACCACTGACTCGCCAGCGCGCTGATCCCCGACCCGACGGCCGCAAGCGCGATTACGTTGCGCTTCGGATCGGTATCGACGATGCGCCGAATCGTCGCGCGCGGCGCGGTACATATCGTGAGGAAAGGTGAGATCGATCCGCCAGCCCCGTTCGCCATCGAAGCCCCCGTCCCGGTGCGAATTTCGTCACGCTAGCATCTTGCAACCTCACGCAACAGCATAACGTCCCGCCGCTCGCGCACGATTGACTCTATTTCACGATGCGAATTACCATCGCGCACGGGCTCCATTCGCGCCCAATCGGCAGACCGGAGGAACGATGAAACAGATCAACTCGATAGTTCTCGCTGCGTTGCTTGCGGGCTGCGTGCAGGCTTACGGATGCGTCTTCGTTCAATCGAGTGCGATCTCCGATCGCGCCGGCGCCGGTAACCCAATCAGCTCGAGCGCCAGCGATCTCGGATATCTTCACCTGGTCGCACCGCAAGGGCTCACGCAGACCGCGCTTGCGAACCTGCTCAGCAATTGCGCCAGCGGCAAAGTATCCGGAGTGACCACCGAGCTCAGCATGCGCGATTTTGTTATCGTGCAGTCGTACAACGTGTCGGTCAGCGGCGTCTGCAACTAATCAGTCGTCCCCGCGCCGTGGTCGAATCGTTCCGGTCGGGGCCTGCTAGCGGGTCTTGATGGCGGGCTTTTCTGCCGGTGGGTGGATGTGCTTGCCGCGCACCGGTCGTAGCGCGCGAAGAAAGCTCAGCACGGCTTCAGCTTCCGATCGCACCGCGTCGGGATCGTGCCCGGCCTGCTCCAGCTCCTTCTCAACTTCCGCGATCGTCCTGGCCCAGTCGTTTCTGAACTTGCGATTGAGTTCCTTCCACGCCACTCCCGCCAGCGCGTCGGTCACGTTCGCCGGTGGACGATAAAATCCGCGCGCGAGCAGCACCGCGATCGCCGGATAGCCGACGTAGCCCTGCCAGTACGACGCGTTGTCGTTCGACGCGATCTCGCGCCCGTCCGCCGAGGTCTCTACTTCGTAAGTCTTCGACCCGTCCGACGACGTTACCGTCGCGCGCCGGCTGTCCTCGATTCGCACGCGGCCGTCGCCAATCGCCCCGAGCGCTTCGTACACTTTTATGAGCGGCGGCATTTTCCATTGTGTCGCTGGCATGGCCATGAGCGATAGCCTCTCGCCGTCACGTTCGCATCGCGCCGCCGCGATCGTCAAGCCGCACACCTGCGCCTTAACATCGCGGCGTCTATCTGACACGATTGCTGCACGCATCCACGGCTTCACAGATGAAAGATCTGATCGTCTCCATCCTTCGCGACGCAATCGAACGGGCGCGCGCAGCGGGTCAGTTGGCCACCGGCATTCCTTCGATCGGAATCGAAGCGCCCAGGGACTCTGCCCACGGCGACGTCGCCTCGAACGTCGCGCTGACAATCGCCAAGGCCGAGCGCAAACCACCGCGCGTGATCGCGGAAATTATCAAGTCGCGCGTCGCGCTGCCCGCGGAAGTGAGCGAAGTCTCGGTCGCGGGCCCGGGCTTCATCAATTTCAAGATGTCGCCCGCCTACTGGCATTCCGAGATGCGCCGCGCGGCGAGCGACGGGCGCGCGTTCTGGAAGCCGCGCGCATGGGAGCTGCGTCCGGGAGCCAACGAAAGGAAAAAAGTCCAGGTCGAGTTTCTCTCCGCCAATCCCACCGGCCCCCTCACCGTCGGCCACGGCCGCAACGCCGTGCTCGGTGACACCATCGCGCGCCTTTACGAGGCGGCGGGCTTCGACGTCACGCGCGAATATTATTTCAACGACGGCGGCCGCCAGATGAAGTTGCTTGGCGAATCGGTGCGCGCGCGATATCTCCAGGAGCACGGCATCGACGCGCCGCTGCCCGAGGACGGCTATCAGGGCGAGTATATCTGCGACATCGCGCGCGCTCTGAAAGCGGAGTGGGGCGACGCGCTGGTGTCCGTCACCGATCTCGAGATTTTCCGCGCGGCGGCCGTCAAAGCCATCTTCGCCGACATCAACCAGACCTGCACGCGGCTGGGAATTCGCTTCGACGTCTATACCAACGAACTCGGTCTCATCAACGCCGGCCTGGTTGACGCCGTCCTCAAAGCGTTGCGCGAACGCGGCCTCACCGTCGAAAGGGACGGCGCCATCTGGCTGCGCGCCGAGCCGTTGGGACTTCCCAAGGACGCGGTGCTGATGCGCTCCGGCCCCGACTGGCTGCCCACCTATCGCACGCCCGACATCGCCTATCATATCGAGAAGCTCAAGCGCGGCTTCGATTTGATCGTGGACGTGTTCGGCGCCGATCATATCGCCGAGCATCAGCAGGTGATCGCAGCCGTCAAGGCGCTCGGCTGCGACATCACGCCCATCCGCGCGATTATCTACCAGTTCGTCACGCTCACGCGCGGCGGCGAAAAGGTCAAGATGTCCACGCGCAAGGCGACCTACGTCACGCTCGACGAGCTGATCGACGAGGTCGGCGCCGACGTGGTGCGATTTTTCTTCCTTTTCCGCAAGTCCGACAGCCAGCTCGACTTCGATCTCGAACTCGCCAAAAAGCAGGCGCCCGAGAATCCCGTCTTTTACGTCCAGTATGCGCACGCGCGCCTGGCGAGCATCTTTCGCGAGGGCGCGGCCAAGGGCTTGACGCTCCCCGCGGAGTCGTCGGCCATCGATCTCAATTTGCTCGGCGCTGAGGAACTCGATCTCGCCAAGCGTGTGGTTGGACTCCCCGACGTCATGTCCGCGGCGGCCGAGGCGCTCGAGCCGCATCGGATTCCGTTCTATCTGCTCGAGCTGGCCGGCGAGTTCCATCGCTACTACAACAAGCCCGCGAATCGTATAATCGGGCCGGATCGCGAACTCAGTTTGGCGCGGATGTTCATGGCGGGGATTCTCAAGGATGCGATTGCGGGCGGACTTGAGCTGCTCGGGGTGAGCGCTCCAGAGCGGATGTGAGGGCGGGATGCGATTCGAAATCAGGGCGGGCGGCGCGTTTCTAATTTTACTCGGACTGGTCGGGCTGTCGGGCGCGGTCTTCGCGCTCGGATTGATCGCGGGCTACGAGATGGCCCGGCAGAATCAACCCGACTTGAGTCAAATCTCCTCGACCTACTCGCTGCCGAATCCCCCGGCATCCGGCGAAAAGCCCGCGCCCGTAGCTGAGATGTCATCTGCGGCCGCCGCGTCGCCATCGGTTGCGTCTGTGCCGGCGCTGCCTGCGGTCCCGATCGAACCACCCGCGCCCGCCGTCGGCGAGATACGGCCGGCTGCGCGCACGTCACCTGCCACCGTCGCGCGCTTGAAACCGCGTCCTGAGGCGCCCGCGATCAATCGTCCCGCGCCTGACATCGAAAACGAATCCGACGAAGATTCCGAAACGGCTGCCGCTCCCGCCGCACCGGCCCGCGCCATTGCTCCCGGCGCGAAGCCGTACAACATCCAGATCGAAGCCGTGATGGACAAGAGCGGAGCAGACGAGATGGTCTCGCGGCTGAAGACGCTCGGCTACAACGCGCAGGAGATAAAGGTCGCGCTCAACGGGCAGACTTGGTACCGCGTGCGCATCGGACCCTACGCCAGCGCCGATGAAGCGAATGCGGCGCAGAACAAACTCCGCGAGCAATACCGCCAAGCCTACACGACCTCGCATTGAGGCAGTCGCCGAGAAACGCCAGCGAACTCGGAGTACGCAACTGACGCAATTCGAACAAAAGGCGAAACAGTTGATCCGTGCGGAACAAACAGGCCATTCTGATAGCTGTGAACAAATCTCGAACTTTACCGTTGAAATTTAAGGACGCCGGGCCGAAAAGAGCCAGCGTGATTATCGCCAATCGCCAAGGACCGTCTCTAAACAACCCATCGACTTATGAGCCGATCAGCAGTGTATGGGAAGGGAGCGATGGCGAACTGCTCGAAGCGATGTTCAACTTCTACGCAACCATCCCGCCTGAGCCGATTTTGGATTCGACCTACAATGCCGGGCGATTCTGGAAGGGCTCTAAACGGCGCGTCGTCTCGATGGATATCGACCCACAGCACAAGCCGATGATCGCGGGGGACAATCGCAAAATGACGGGCGTACCTTCTGCGAAATTCGGAACCGTCGTTTACGATCCACCGCACGTCGGACCGCAAGGTCGAGATAAGAGCCGCAAGCGATTCGACGTGGACTTCGGCGCGACGGTGGAGTGCGGCAAAGAGCAGGACTGGAGCCTGAGTTATCTGTATCCGCCATTTCTGAAACAGGCCAAGCGGGTACTAAAACCGAACGGCCTGCTGCTCGCAAAGATCACGGACATGGTGAACAACCACAAATCGAAATGGCCGCACTGCGACTTCATGCGAATGGCTGAAGAGGCTGGATTCACCGTGTGCGATTTGATTGTCAAAGTTCGGAATGGGCCGATGGTTTCGACCAAGTGGAAAGAAGCTCATCACGCAAGAAAGCGTCACTGTTTTTGGATAGTCTGCCGTAATGGCGATGACTGCGAGAGACAGTCATCAGGAATTCTTCGGGAATAACGCATCCCAGCGGCTAACGCGATGCGTTCCAGGACGGCCCACTCCTGGCACTTTGCTCCCAAACCCGCTTTCGTTCCATTCTGGTTGGTAGTGGACCATCAGCGCAAATTCAGCTGCGAACACCCACCATTCGCTCGAAAAGATCAGATAACGACACCTCATATCGGCCAGTGAAATATTTCGCCGGCTCCCGATCTTTGTTACGTGCTCACTGAGCCGACTGCGTAGCGTTCGCTTGCTTTTGGTGGTGCCCTTCGATGCTTTGCCTATGTAAACGAGCTTGTTCTTAAGGTAGAGGGCATAGATTCCACTGGCCTGCGGTCCCGTGCCTTTCGTTAGTGGGAGACGCGGACTTCTCTCCAATTTCTCAACAACTTGCGCGCGAATGCCTCGGTCAAGATCAAACTCGAAGTGGTGTGAATTGTCGGCAGCATCCAGCATAGCGACGAAATGGTAGCCGATAGACAGCCCAAGTCAAACAATGGTCAAAAGGAACGCGAATCAGCACACCTCGGCAGTCGCCCGCCCCTGCTCACGGTCCGATGGTAACTCCCAGCGGTCCGCTCATTCCATTGGTGGAAGTGGCGGCCGTCGATGAGGTGAAATTCGGCTGCCCGATGACGACGCTGGCGTTCATCCCGGTCGTCAGCGGCGGCTCGAACATCAGCACGCGATTGTTGTTGCGAGCTACGAGGAATCGGCGCGTTCACCGCCGCTTTGCCTTCTTGCTCGGGCAGGAATGCGCGTAGTATTACGCGAGCGGGAGGCATCCGCAAATGGCAAAGCTCATCATCGTTCATGAGTCGCCAAGAGGCCGACAGATTCTTATAAATTCCGAGCAAATCGAATACGCGCACATCATGCAACTTCAAAGCGGAAGCGCAGGGGTTACCGAGGTCAGAATGACGAACGATCATATTCATCATTTGCAGGAGAGCCTGGAGGACCTGATCGGCCTTTGCCGAGGCCAAGAGGAATAGCCGCCCCCTGCATTGACAATTGCCCGTTTCGCGTGGATCATTGATGCAACGATGAATATCATGAGCCGGAAAGTTTGTGCGGGATGGTGGCGTTGGCACGTCGATGCACCCGCCTGCGCGCCGACTTTATAATTCATCGCAAAACCGATTTCTTGAAGGGCCGCGGGCGAAAAACCTGCGGCCCTTTTCTTTTTTTCGGCTTTGGAATCGGACCTAAGAGAGGGAAACGAGATGTTGCAACCGAGTGAACTCGAATTCGAACAACTGGCGGCCAAGGGATTCAACCTCATCCCGGTCTTCGAGGAAATCGCCGCCGACCTCGAGACTCCCGTCTCCGCCTTCCTGAAGGTCGCGCGCGACGATTACGCCTTTCTGCTCGAAAGCGTCCGCGGCGGCGAGAAATGGGGACGCTACACTTTTCTCGGTTCCGAGCCGTCGGTCGTGATGCGTGCGCGCAAAAACCGTATGGACATCATCCGGCCCGGCCGCGGCGTCGAAGTGCGCTCGGTGGCCAACTCGTTCGAAGAGTTGCGCGCCGAGGTCAAGCGCTGGCGCGCCCCCGAGCTGGCGAACCTGCCGCGCTTCTTCGGCGGCGCGGTGGGATTTCTCGCTTACGATATCGTGCGATGCTTCGAGAAGATTCCCGAGACCACGCACGACGATCTCGGCACCCCCGATTTCCATTTGATGTTCACCGACACGGTGCTGTGCTTCGACAACATGCGCCAGACGCTCAAAATAATCGCCAACGTGCCGGTCGAGGAGTTCGCCTCGACAAAAATGGCGTATCAAAGCGCGCGCGTGAAGATCGACGAGATAATCGAGCGCCTCAAACGTCCCGCCGTGCCGCCGTTCCTCGAGGGTGCAAGCAGCGTCGCCGTCAACGACGCGTCCATCACCTCGAACCAGACGCGCGAAGGCTATATGGCGATGGTTTCTGCGGCCAAGGAATATATCGCGGCCGGCGACGTTATCCAGGTCGTTCCGTCGCAGCGCTTCGAGGCGCCCCTGACCGTGCATCCGTTCAACATCTACCGCAGCCTGCGCACGATTAACCCGTCGCCCTACATGTTCTACCTGCGCCTGGGCGACCACACGCTGGTCGGCGCCTCACCGGAAGTGATGGTCCGGGTCGAGGGTCGCGAGATTACGCTGCGGCCGATCGCGGGAACGCGCCGGCGCGGTGCGACGGAAGCCGAGGACCGGGAACTCGAAGCCGAGTTGCTCGCCGATCCCAAGGAACGCGCCGAGCACGTGATGCTGGTCGATCTCGGCCGCAACGACGTCGGCCGGGTCTCCGAAATCGGCTCGGTGAAAGTGACGGAGCTGATGGTGGTCGAACGCTATTCGCACGTGATGCATATAGTGTCGAACGTCACCGGCGTGCTGCGCGAGGGATGCGACGCATTCGACGCATTCGCGGCGACCTTTCCGCAGGGAACAGTCTCCGGCGCCCCGAAAATCCGCGCCATGGAAATTATCGACGAGCTCGAGACCGTGCGTCGCGGCGTGTACGCCGGCGCGGTCGGCTATTTCAGCTACACCGGCAACACCGACACCGCGATCGCGCTGCGCACGCTGCTGATCAAGAACAACCGCGTTTACATTCAGGCCGGCGGCGGCGTCGTCGCCGATTCGGACCCCGGCGCGGAATTCGAGGAATCGGTAAACAAGGCTCGCGCGATGGTGCGGGCGCTTCAGGCCGCGCGCGATTTTGAAAACGCGGCGAAGAGGTAGGTTGTATGGCGCGCAATGAAAAAGTTCGAGTCCTGATGATCGACAACTACGACTCGTTTACCTACAACCTCGTGCAGTACCTCGGCGAACTTGGCGCCGGCGTCACGGTCAAGCGCAACGATGCGATCGACGTCGCCGGCATTCGCGCGCTCCATCCCGCCGCAGTCGTCATCTCGCCCGGCCCGTGCACTCCCGCCCAGGCCGGAATCTCGCTGAAGCTGCTGCGCGAGATGGCGGGTGAAGTTCCGATTCTCGGCGTGTGCCTGGGCCTGCAATGTATCGGCGAGGCGTTCGGCGGAAAGGTCGTGCGCGCGGCTCGCCTGATGCACGGCAAGACCTCGCCGGTGATTCACGACGGCAAAACGATTTTCGCGGGAATCCCCAGCCCGTTCGAAGCGATGCGCTATCATTCGCTGCTGGTCGATGCGGCGTCGATTCCGTCGGCGCTGGAAGTCAGCGCCCGCACGGCGGAAAACGAAATCATGGGGCTTCGCCACAGACAGCACGCCATCGAAGGCGTGCAGTTTCATCCCGAATCGATTCTGACCTTCGAAGGCAAGCATCTGCTGAAAAACTTTCTCGACCGGATCGATCAGGACGGAAACTCGCGATGAGCGGACTCCACGACGCAATCCAGGCGCTCATCGACGGGCGCTCGCTCACCGGCGCCGAGGCCCAACTCGCGATCGGCGAGATTCTGGACGGCGGCGCGCACGACGCCGTCGTCGGCGCGTTCCTGGTGGCGCTGAAAATCAAGGGCGCCGAGGCCGATGAGCTGGCAGGCGCGGTGCGTGCGATGCTCGAGCGGGCGCGTCTGCTCAATCTTCGCGCCGGCGACGTGCTCGACACGTGCGGCACCGGTGGCGATGGCGCCGGCACCTTCAACATCTCGACCGGCGCCGCGTTGATCGCCGCGGCGGCGGGCGTGCCGGTCGCCAAGCATGGCAATCGGGCGGTCAGCGGCACGGTCGGCACGGCGGACGTGCTCGAGGCGATGGGCGTGAAGATCGATTGCGATCCGGATGGGCTGAAACGATGCCTGGAGATGGCGGGATGCTGCCACATTTTCGCTCCGGCGTATCATCCCGCGTTCAAGCAGATTGCGCCGCTCAGACGCGCGCTGCGGATTCGCACCATCTTCAATCTGATGGGCGCGATCGGCAATCCTGCGCGTCCGCACTTCCATCTCTTGGGCGTCGCCGAGGACAGCCTGATCAGACCGATCTCGCACGCGCTCAAGGCGCTCGGAACCCGGCGCGCGATGGTCGTGCATGGCGACAATGGAGTCGATGAAATCGCGCTCGACGGTCCGACCCACGTTACGGAACTCCGCAACGGCGAGTTGACGGAATATGAAATCACGCCGGAGAGCCTGGGCGTGCGCCGCGGCGACCATCGCGCGCTGATGATCAAGAATCTCGACGATGCCGTGCGAGTTCTCCGCGGCGCGCTTGATGGCGGCGCGGGCCCGGCGCAAGATGTGCTCGCGCTGAACGGGGGCGCCGCAATTTACGTCGGCGGCAGGGCCGCGTCGCTGAAAGAAGGCGTTGATGCAGCGCGCGAAATTATCGGCTCGAGCCGCGCCCTGGAAGTCCTCGACAAGATGCGGCGCGCCAGCAACGGAGAAATCCTGAAAGAAGTTCAATGACCTCGATCCTCGACAATATCTACGCCGCCAAACGCATCGAAGTGCGCGCTCGACGGGCAATCGTGTCGCCGATGGCAATCGTCGCCGAGGCGGGGCGCGCGCCCAAGCCGCGCGATTTCGTCGCAGCGTTGCGCGCCCGGCGTCCGGCGATAATCGCGGAGATAAAGCGCGCGTCGCCCAGCAAGGGCGACATCATGCCGGGACTCGATCCAGCCAATGTCGCTCGCGAGTATGTCAGCGGCGGAGCGGCTGCGATCTCCGTTCTGACCGACGTCCATTTCAAGGGCTCGCTCGACGATCTGCGCGCCGTCCGCGCCGCGGTGGATGTTCCACTGTTGCGCAAAGACTTCATCTTCGAGCCGTACCAGGTCTATGAGGCACGCGCGGCCGGCGCGGATTGCATTCTGCTGATCGCCGCGATGCTTAAAGAGGGGGAGCTGCGATCGATCGCGGCGCTCGCGCGTGAGCTTGGGATGGCGACGCTGGTCGAGTCGCACGACCCCGGCGAGTTCGCGCTCGCCGGGAAAATCGGCTCGGGGCTGGTAGGCATCAACAACCGCGACCTGCATACTTTTGTGACCGATATCACGGTGACCGAGCGCCTGCTGGCGGGCTACAGCGGCGACGAGGTGATCGTGACCGAGAGTGGAATCGATTCGGCCGGCGATATTCGGCGGCTCGACGCGGCGGGTGCGTGCGCGTTTCTGATCGGCGAGAGCCTGCTGAGGGGCGCTACGCCGGGTGCGAAACTCGGTGAGCTGATGAACGCGTTCGGGGGCGCGCCGCACAAGTAGGATGACAGTTCGCGTCAAAATCTGTGGTGTAACGCGCATCGAAGACGCGCACGCGGCAATTGCCGCCGGCGCCGATATGATCGGTCTCAATTTCTACGCGAAAAGTCCGCGTTACGTCGAGGTCGATCGAGCCAGAGAGATTCGCGCGGCGATCGGCTCCCGCGCCGCGGTGATCGGAGTGTTCGTTAACGCCGAGCGCGCCTACATCGATGACCGATTGCGCGCCGTGTCGCTCGACATGATCCAATTCTCCGGCGACGAGGATGACGCGGCGCTCGCAGGTTGGCCGGTTCCGTCGATTGTCACAAACCGTCTTCAGCCGGGCGAAATGTTGAGCGTGACGCCGCGCCGTGCGGACTACGTGCTGTTCGACGCCTTCGACGCGAGACTCCGCGGCGGCTCTGGAAGCCGTATTGCACTGGATCAGCTGCGCGGGCTCGACTTGAGCCGCGCGTTTGTCGCCGGCGGATTGAATCCCGACAACGTTGGCGAGGTGGCCGCGCTCGAACCTTACGCGGTCGATTGCGCAAGCGGCGTCGAATCGTCGCCGGGCGTAAAAGAGCACGAAAAACTGAGGAGCTTCGTAAAAAATGCAAAACGTTCCCGATAGCCGCGGTCATTTCGGCCAGTTCGGCGGAAAGTACGTTGCGGAAACCCTGATGCCGTCGCTGTTCGAGCTCGAGAGCGCCTACAAGCAAGCACGCCGCGATCCAAAATTCCGCGACGAGCTCGAGCAGCGCTCGCGGGAGTTCGTAGGACGCCCGACGCCGCTTTACCTGTGCGAGAATCTCACGGCACGGCTTGGCGGCGCGAAAATTTATTTGAAGCGCGAGGACCTCTGCCATACCGGCGCGCACAAGGTGAACAACACTCTTGGACAGGCGCTGCTGGCGGTGCGCATGAACAAGTCGCGCATCACGGCCGAGACCGGCGCGGGACAGCATGGCGTCGCCACGGCCACGATGGCGGCGCTGTTTCGCCGCGAATGCGAAGTCTTCATGGGTTCGGTGGACGTCGAGCGTCAATCGCTGAACGTCTTTCGGATGAAACTGCTCGGCGCGAAGGTCACTCCCGTCGAGGGCGGCAGCAAGAGCCTGAAGGACGCGATGAACGAGGCGCTGCGCGATTGGATCGCGACCGTGCGCAACACTTACTATCTGATCGGCACCACCGCGGGACCGCATCCGTACCCGATGATCGTGCGCGACTTCCAGTCGGTCATCGGGCGTGAAGCGCGCCGCCAGGTTCTCAAGCACGAAGGGCGCCTCCCCGATGTACTGGTCGCGTGCGTCAACGGCGGCTCGAATGCGATTGGACTTTTCTATCCGTTCATCAAAGACACGAGCGTGCGGATGATCGGCGTCGAGGCTGCCGGTCTCGGCATCAGCGGACCGCATCATGCGGCCACGATCACGACGGGCAGTGTCGGCGTACTGCACGGCAACAAGACCTACCTGCTGCAGGACGAGCTTGGGCAGATTCGCGAGACGCATTCGATCGCCGCCGGGCTGGACTATCCGGGCGTCGGCCCCGAGCATTCGTGGCTGAAGGATGTGGGCCGCGCCGAATACACCTCGGTTACCGACGCCGAGGCGCTCGACGCCTTGAAGACGCTGTCGGAGACCGAGGGAATCATTCCGGCGCTCGAGAGCGCTCATGCGGTGGCGCACGCAATCAAGCTGGCGCCGCAACTGCCGAAGGAGCAAATCATGATCGTGAATCTGTCGGGGCGCGGCGACAAGGACATGCAAACAGTCGCCCGGGCGCTCGGCGTGACGGTGTAGGACGATGGCATCGGCGGGCAGAATCAAACGCAAATTTCGCGAGCTGCGCGCGCGCGGCGAGGCGGCATTAATCCCGTTCATCGTTGCCGGCGATCCCGATATGGATACCACGCGGAGGCTGGTGCTCGAACTCGAGGCTCGCGGCGCCGACTTGATCGAGCTGGGCGTGCCGTTTTCCGATCCGATGGCCGACGGACCTGCCAATCAGCGCGCGCTGGCGCGCGGACTCGGCGCGGGCGCGTCGTTGGCGGCGATTCTCTCGATGGTGAGCGAGCTTCGCGCGCAGACGCAGATTCCGATTATCCTGTTCGGGTACTTCAACCCGATCTTTCACTACGGATGCGAGCGGTTGTGCGCGGACGCGGCGCGGGCGGGTATCGACGGGATACTGACGGTCGATCTGCCGCCCGAGGAAGCCGGTGAGCTCAAGCGGCCCGCGCACGCCAACGGTCTCGACATCATCTATCTGCTCGCGCCGACGACGCCGATCGACAGAAGTCGCGCGATCGCGCGCTCCGCCAGCGGCTTTCTCTATTATGTATCGGTGACGGGAGTGACCGGCGCGCGCGCGCATCTCGACGCGGAACTGGGCGAGCACATGCGCGAGCTTCGAAGCGTCACCGATCTGCCAATCGGAGTCGGCTTCGGCATCTCGACGCCCGAGCAGGCTGCCGAGGTCGCAACGATGGCGGATGCGGTCGTCGTCGGCAGTGCGATTTCCCTGTTGATCGAGGCGTACGCCAAATCCGGCGACGCGGCGGCGGCGGTGGGCGGACTGGTCGGCGCAATGAAAGATGCGATGAACTCGGCGCGCCGAGGCGAGCGGCCGCCCGGATTGGGGAATTCAGATGGCTGAACGCGAACCGACGACCGGCGCTGCGCCGGCGCCTTCCGACGACATCTGGACGAAGTGCCCGTCGTGCAAGGAGATGGCGTTCCGCAAAGAAGTGGAACGCAATCTGAACGTGTGCCCCAAGTGCGGATATCATTTCCGCGTCACAGTCGCGCAGCGGCTTTCGCTCGGCGTCGATCGCGGGACGTGGCGCGAGCTGATGGCCGAGATGGCGATTGGCGATCCGCTCGGCTTCGTCGATTCCAAGCCGTACCCGGCGCGGCTGGAACAGGCGCGGGCGAGCAGCGGCCGCAACGACGCGGTGGTGGTTGGAATCGGCAAAATTGAGAATCAGCCGGTGGCGATCGGCGTGATGGATTTTGAATTCATGGGCGGCAGCATGGGCGTGGTGGTGGGCGAGAAGCTGGCGCGCCTGTTCGACATCGCGCGCGAGCGCAAGATTCCGGTGATCGTGTTCGTTGCGTCGGGGGGCGCGCGGATGCAGGAAGGCGCGCTTTCACTGATGCAGATGGCGAAGGTATCCGCCGCGATCGCGCGATTTCGCGACGCGCGGCTGCCCTATATTTCCGTGCTGTGCGATCCGACCACCGGCGGCGTCGCCGCATCGTTTGCGATGCTCGGCGATTTGAATATCTCGGAGCCCGGAGCGCTGATCGGTTTTGCGGGCCGGCGGGTGACAGAACAGACCAGCAATCAGCAGCTTCCCGACGATTTCCAGCGCGCGGAGTTTTTGCTGGCACACGGGATGATCGACGCGATCGTCCCGCGGCATCAGATGCGCTTCACGCTGGCGCGGATTCTAACGATGCTGACGAGGCCGCGCGGCAATCGCGGCGCGGGTCCGGTCGCGTCGAAGGGCAAGGGCAAGCGCTCCGGGGAAGTGTCCTGATGCCGGGATTGGCCGACTCACCTCTAAGGGAATGCTGGAACAAGCTGCGTCGCGCCGAAGAACATGCGCAGGCGCTTGACACGGAGATCGCGCAATTCCTGGATTCGCAGCCCTACAGTGTTGTTCGAGAATTCGATGCGAACCAGTGCAAGTATTTGTTCCGGCTGAAGGTTCTTAAGACGATTCCGCAAGAGCGGTTGGCATGCATCATCGGCGACTGTATTCACAACGCCAGAAGTGCCCTCGATTACATCGCGTGGCGATTGGCTGGCAGCGATCTCGATGACAGACAAACGCTCTGGCCCGTCTTTTTGGAACCCGCCGGGTTCGAGAAGAGAGGGCTGCCTAGACTCACTAGGATGCATCCCGATGCGGTCGCAGAAATCAGAAGGCTGCAACCGTACAATCGAGGATACGGAGAACCTAGTGCCCTCTGGACACTTCACGATCTTGACGCGAGAGACAAACACAAGTTGCTCACGATGACGCAGACCGTAGCCAAAAATGCCGAAATCAACATCCTCCATCCGATCAATAGCAGGCCTTATCCGATCCGGTTTTCGCAGGGCACCTTTGAGGACGATGTAATACTCGCCGAAGTCGATATTCCCGCTGGCGTCGTTAATCCAAAGGTGGAAGTGCGGAGCAACTATATCTTTGACATATCGTTCCAGCAGGGAATCATCACTTTGAATGGCGAGTACGCCGTTAGACCTGCACTTGGCCAAATCCTCGAAACAGTCAAGCGGATACTCCTCAGATTCGAGAACCTGATCGCCGCGAATCCTTCTTGGATTTCCAACCGCTCGGCCTGTCGGGGTAAATCATAGCGCACCCTTCGGCTTCGCTCAGGGCAGGCTCTCTCCTCGGACAAGGAGGGGTTGGGATCCGGGGTCCCTCGGCTTCGCTCGGGATGACACAAAGAAAATGCGCGCGCGGGCCTTGGTGCTGTGATCGCAGAACCCTCACCTACCGGCGGCTTGGCGGCCGGCCGCCTCTCCCGTAAAGTACGCCGATTGGGTCGTGTCCTAATTTGACGTTGCGAATGACGCGCGCTCGCGCGGTTGGCGTCACGGATGGGCTATGGTCAATGGTTGAGCTACGTAATGAGGCAGGCATATGAAGAGAGACTTCGCGCTTAGAATTGATTCCCTCCTGGGCGGGGTTCGGTTGAACCTTGACGCCATTGTCGAGTACATGCGGCGTCATGTTCCGAAGGACGATTTATCGGAGGAAGAATTCAAGAAGTATGTCCATTTTATTGGCATGAGCATGTACGGCACGATCGAGTTTTCGACCGAACTTTATCGGCTGTTTCCCGACATTACGCCTGATGAGTTGAAGGGCGAACGACCCAAGTCAAATTAGGGCGCTACCGGCGAGTGTAACGGGCGAGGTAAGAATCGGACGCGGCCGCTCCCGAGGGGGAGCTTTGCATAACCTCCGCGCGCGCGTTCAAATCCGCTTCCGCCGCCCCGCAGAGGCAGAATCCTGAATCGCGCGCCCGTGGGCACGGGTAGCCAGTGTTAACAGGGGGAAACAGGGCGCGCGCTGGATAAGGACTTTTCACTCCCCTTCATTCCTCTCCTTGACAGGGAGAGGAAAAATAAAGCCTCGATCATGTTACGCAAGGTTCCCAAGAGGGGAGGCATCTTGGAAAATGGACCCTCACCCGCGCCGGAGGCGCGGCCTCTCCCTGTCAGGGAGAGGCGTAGGAAAAAGATCCGGGGTCCCTCGGCTTCGCTCGGGATGACACAAAAAGGGGACTGCGGGCGGAATCTTCCGCCGGCGAGTGACAGCCGGTAAACTGCGGGGCTGGAAATGGACCAGCTTAGCAAGACTATCGACTGGCTGTATTCGCTGGAGTCGCGCGGCGAGATCTACAAGCTCGAACGCATGGACGCCGCGCTCGAACTGATCGGCAATCCGCATCGGCGAATTCGCGCCGTACATATCGCGGGCACCAAGGGCAAAGGTTCCGTGGCCGCGATGCTCGACAGTTGCCTCCGCGCGGCCGGCTACCGCACGGGACTCTACACCAAGCCGCATCTGGTAAACCTGGCGGAGCGGACGCGAATCTCGGGCGCTGAAATTCCGGCGGCGCAGATGCTCGACTATATCGAGCGGCTGCGCGCGATTTACGATCGCGCGGGCCTGGCGCTCACGTTTTTCGAGTTCACGGTTGCGATGATGTTCCTGTACTTCGCCGAGGCGGGCGTTGATATCGCAGTGGTCGAGACGGGACTCGGCGGGCGGCTCGATTCGACCAACGTGGTGACGCCGATTTTGAGCGTGATCACGCCGATCGGTTTCGATCACATGGAATATCTCGGCTACACGATCGCGGCGATCGCGGGTGAGAAGGGCGGGATAATCAAAAACGATGTCCCGGTCGTGATTGGCGCGCGCGACCCCGATGCGCGGCTGGTGCTGACTTCGCTTGCGGCGCAGCGCCGAAGCGCCGTGCGTTTGATCGATCGCGACTTCTCGTACCGATCGCACGCCCCGGCGCATCGATTGGACTACCACGGCCTGGGCTTAAAAATCAGCGATCTCGAGATTGGACTCGCGGGTCCGTTTCAGCATGAGAACGCCGCGATTGCGGTGGCGTCGCTCGAGGCGCTCCGGGCCCAGGGCTGGCGAATAGACGAGGACGCCATCCGGCGAGGCATCCGGGAAATATGCTGGCCGGGGCGCTTCGACGTCGTATCGAAGCGGCCGCTCGTTATCCTTGATTGCGCGCACAACGAGATGAGTATCGCGGCATTGCTCGAGACGATGAGCATCGAGCTCGGTCCGGGCGTGAAACCGCGCCTGATATTCGGCTGCCAGTCCGCCAAGGAATGGGGCGCGATGGCCGCGATGCTGGGTCCGCGCGTGCGCGACGTCACCCTGACGCGGGCCAAGCCCAAAAGCCCGCTCGAACCGGAGGAACTGGTGGCGCATTTCGCGGCGCATTGTCCCGCTTGCGTCGAGCGCAATCCGATCCGCGCGATCGAGCGAGTGATTTCTGAAATGGCGCCCGATGACGTGGCGCTGGTCACGGGATCGGTGTATCTTATCGGCGAAGTTTACCCGCACTTTCTGACCCGCGAGGGCCGAATTGGGTTGTTCCCTGAAGCCGGCGCTTAAAAGAATTGCGATTGCGGTTTTGCTGGTGTGGGCAGCGATGCTCTTGCCGGCTGCCGTCAACGCGGACGCGCCGGCCGCTCCCCAGCCCGCCCAGCCCGCCAGAGCGAAGAAGGGGTTTGCAGTTCCCGCCCCGGTCCGCGCCGAACATGGAGTAGAACCGATCAACGTGACCGGCCAGGAAACGATCTACGACTCCAAGACCGACATCTTCGTGGTAAAGGGCGACGCCGTCATGAGCCAGGGCGGCAGCGTGCTGAAGGCCGACGAGATCGACATAATGCGCCGTGAGCGTCAGGCCCGCGCGATCGGCCATGTCCATTTGATCGACCCGGAAATCGAAATGTGGGCGACCGACGGGACGATCGACATTGCCAATGAGACGATGGTGCTTAACAACGCCAAGGTGTTGGCGAAAAAAGATATTTACCATCTTGAAGGCAAGCAGATCGTAAAGCTCGAGGGGCAGAGCTACGAGGTGAAGGATGGATTCTTTACGACCTGCGGATGCGAGAAGGGCACGCCCGACTGGTCGATAAGCGCGGATCAGATGGTAGTGAACATGGGACACACCGGCATCGCCAAGAACGCCACCTTCGACGTGGCCGGCTACCCGATATTGAAGACGCCGTACTTTATCTTTCCGGCCGATAGTTCGCGGCACAGCGGCCTTCTGATGGGGCGAGAGGGTAAGTCGGGACTGCGCGGATTTCAGTGGCTTCAGCCGTATTATATCGCGATTAGTAAAAGTTCCGACGCGACGGTGGCGCTCGACCTCGAGACCTCGCAGCGAATCGGCGGCCTGGCCGAGTATCGGTTGGTTAATGGGAAGGACGATTATTTCTGGGTGGACGGCGCGTTCTACAACGAGTCGCTCCGGTCGGATGCGAATCGTGCGGGCGACATCGACGACGCTCAGATCGCCGATCCGCATATCCCACTGGACCGCTACGGGATTATCGGGATGACGCGGGAGCATCTCACAGACGATCTGATGGCATACGGCAACACAATTTCCGTCAGCGACAGCCTGTACCTGCGAGAGATGGATGTGTGGACGTTGTCGCACGGCTTTGGCAAAGACTTCAGCACGATGCGAAATGCGCCGTCGGATTTCGGGTTGCTCGATCAATTCGAAGACGGGTACGCGCGGCTGGGAGGGAGCTGGAATCAGGATCTGATTCAGCCGCAACAATTCGCGTTGCAGCGGCTGCCCGATCTGACGGTGAGCGGGCGCCAGGAACTATTCAGCAACCTTATGTTCTCGGATTACGATGCGGAGGCGGTCAACTTCTACCGGGACCAAGGGATCGATGGGCTGCGCCTGGACGCCAATCCTCGCGTTACGCTGCCGTGGCGATGGGGCGACTACGTCTATGGTTACGGGGAAGTGGGTTCCCAAGCCGCGTTCTATGACACCGCCGGAAACAACATGCAGATCATTCCAGTGGGAACCGCACCCAAGTATCCCCATCCCACTTGCGCTAACGGTGGCGGTGTTGAGCTGATTTTTAATAATTGTGTTGCGCTGAGCCCTTTCAGCGCCGCAGGAACAAGCGCGCGAATCGTCCCATATGCAACAGCCGGAATCTCGACGGTCCTTGATCGCGTTTACGACTTCGAATGGAGGTCGGTCGAGAAGCTCAAAAATACGATCGAACCGTTTGCCAACTATTACTATGTGCCGAACATCTACCAGGGCAATATGCCCTTGTTCGATTCGTTCGATCGTCTGAACTCGCGCAGCCTCTTCAGTTATGGGGTCACCACGCGCCTGTTCGCCAAGGCCAGGGGAGTGCTTCCGGAGGAGACGACAACCGACGCGACTCCGACCGAGGAATTATCCGATGCCGATTCGGCCGCTGGGCCGCTGCGCGAAGAACCCATCGGCCCGGATTCGTTGGTGCCGCACGCCGGAAATATCGTCCGAGACGGCGAGCATTCCTCGCAGATTGGCTCGTTGACGATACAGCAGGCTTACGACATTGGGCACCAAGTGGCCGATGGGTCGGGCATGTCGGACGTCGAGGCGCTGCTGCACATCTACGCGAGCCAGGTTGCAACGTTCAGTTCGCAGGTCGACTACAGTCCGCGAGCCCATTCCGGGGTCACGCTTGCCGATGCGGCGGTGACTTATCAGCCGCCGTGGTCGACCGCCGGGTCGAAAATCTATATGGGCAAGGCGCTGCAAGGCTCGTTCCTCGAGTTGGGATACAACTACGCCAATCGGCGCGACACGGTCATCCCCGGGACGAACAAGAACGCCGCGGAGTTCATATCGGGCGCCGCGTACACAGAGTTATTCGATTTCATGGGCGTTTACTTTGCGCCCAACTACGATATCGCGTCGAATCAAATGCTGTATACCGAATATGGCGTGCGGCTGAAATCGCCGTGCGATTGCTGGGCGGTGGACCTCGGAATCACCAATTCGTACAATCCCAATGAGCTACAGTTCCAGTTCCAGTTGACGCTTGGCGGTTTGGGCTCGTATGGGCAAAAGCCATTTGGAACCAATCCGTTTCAGCAGCTGGGCCTGGTTGGCTCGCCGACCGGAGTTCTGCCAAATTATTGAGACCGCGCGCGCCCGGCAGTCCTAGAAGTACAACAACGCGACATCGGTGAGGATCCACAGCGCGACCGCGAGCATAAGCGGCCGATCGCTGAGCAGCGCGATGGCGGGGTCGCCGCCTTCGTTGCGCTCATCGATCAGGTACAGATAGCGCAGGATTCCGAATGCGACGAATGGCACCGTCAGATAGAGATGCCGGGTTCCGAGCCTCGCTTCGACCTCGGCAGACGCGGTGTAAATCATGTAGCTGACGAGAGCCGCGCCGGCGACGATTGAGATCATCTGATCGACCAGCCGGACGCTGTATTGCGAGAGCGCGCTGCGATGCGCGACGGCGTCGTCGCCCAGCGCAATCAGTTCGTGGCGTCTGCGCGCCAGCACCAGGAACAGCGCCAACACGAACGTGATGAAGACCAGCCACGGCGATACCTCGACGTGGATTGCGACGCCGCCGGCGAATGCGCGCAGCACGAAACCCGCCGCGACCGCGAGCACGTCGACGATCACCTGATGCTTGGCCCACAGCGAATAGCCAAGCTGAAGCGCGACGTACAGCACGGCGATCCCCACGAACGCCGGGCCCAATACGATGCTCAACACCGCCGCAATCGCTGCCAGCGACAGCGCCACCCTGCTTGCTGCGGCAACCGTGATATCGCCGTGCGCCAGCGGGCGGTCGCATTTTTCGGGATTCAGTCGATCCGCGTCGCGGTCGGTGATGTCATTGAGAACGTAACCAGCGCTCGAAAGCGCGCAGAACGCGACGAATGCGATCAGCGCAAGCACGACATCGTGGAAAACGAACAGACGCTGGCCGAATACCAACGCCGCCAATACCAGCGCGTTCTTGAGCCATTGATGGGGCCGCGCCAGGCGGATCATCGCGGCCAACTGGCCGGTGCTCTGGCTGTCGTTCAACTTTGGCGCCGCGTTCATTGCATCTCTTTGTACAGGTCTGCGCTTTGCCGTCGCAAGCCGGCGGTCGCGGAGGGGGCGGCAGCCCACTCGGGACAGCCACGTCAATTTCACTTGACCGCGAGCTGCGTTTGCGAAGACAGTACGGCTCGATGAGCACTTCGACGCAGGAAAAAACCGGACCGTCGGCCACGGTGGATCTCGCCGGCTTGAAGCGGTTCCTCGACGAGCGCAAGCTCGGCGGCACCGGTGCGCTTCGGTCCGAAAATATCTCGTTCGGCCATTCCAACGAGGTTCACCTGATTCATTTCGATGGCCATTGCTGGGCGCTGCGCCGCCCGCCGCGTGGACCGCTGCTCCCGACCGCGCACGACGTGATGCGCGAATATCGCGTGCTCAAGGCTCTCCAGGACACTCCGGTGCCGGTGCCGCGCGTATACGCTGCGTGCGACGATCCGTCATATATCGGCGCGCCGTTTTACCTGATGGAGTACGTGCGCGGCGAGGTAGTGCGAGCCGACAACCGGCATTTCGCGCAAACGCCCGAGCTTCGCCGCCGGGTCAGCGAGCAGATGGTGGATGTGCTCGTCGCACTGCAGGAAGTCGATTGGCGCGCGGTCGGTCTTGAGGGTTTCGGACGGCCTGACGGCTACCTCGAACGCCAACTCAAGCGATGGTCCGATCAGCTCGAACGCACGATTCCGCACACCCGCCCGCTGCCCGTGATGGAAAACGTCAAGGATTGGCTGCGCGCGCGAATCCCCGAGTCGCCGGCGCCCACGATTGTCCATGGGGATTACAAGCTCGACAACGTGATGTTCGACCCCGACAGCGCCCGCGCGATCGCCGTGCTCGATTGGGAGATGTCCACAATTGGCGATCCGCTGGCGGATTTCGGCTGGATGCTGACCTACTGGCCCGACCCAACCGACCGCGCATCGGGTGGCGTGATCGCCAGCATGGGCGCCGCCGAAGGATGGCTGACGCGGCGCGAGATGATCGATCGATACGAACGCCGCACCGGGCGCGCGATGCGCGATTTTCCTTTCTATCAGGCGTTCGCGCTGTTCAAGCTTGCGATCATCATGGAGGGCAGCTACGCCCGATTGGTGCGCGGACAGGCCGACGATCCCCTGTTCGCCGGCATGAAGGAGCTGGTACCCGCGCTTGCCGACGCGGCCTGGTCGGTGTGCGGCTCCGCGCCGAGTCGCTAGCGATGCCAACGCCCCATTCTGATCTGCTCGCCGAACTGGCGCGCTTCATAGAACGTATAACAGCGATCGCGCGAACCGGACTTGCCTTCAAGCCCGACGGCTTCGACTCCGAACGCTACGAGGAATTGCTCAAAGAGGCGGCCAGAATGCATGCGGTCCTTGCCGGCGCGAACGACGAAGATGCCGAAGCGTTGCGCCGGCGATGGCGCGAGCAGGTGATCGCCGGCTACGAAGGATATGTCACGGCGGCGTCGGGATGCGGCGTGATCGCATTCAACGAGCGCGACGAAATTCTGTTGATTCAGCGGCCGACCGGCAAATGGTGGTATCCCACCGGGTTCTGCGATGTCGGCGTATCGCCCGCCGAGAACGCGGCGAAAGAAGCACGCGAGGAAACCGGGCTTATCGTCGAGCCCGAGCGCTTGATCGCAGTAATCGACAGCAAGAAGTACGGCTCACCCGCCCGGCATATCTACTCGATGCTTTTCTATTGTCGAATCGTCGGTGGTGAGCTCAAGCCAAATCCGCTCGAGGCGGTTGCCGCCGGTTTCTTCCCGCTCGACCGTCTGCCGGAGCCGATGCACGGGATCGATCGCAAGTGGATTGGGCTGGCGCGCGAGTTCCACTTCGACGGCCGCGTCGCGGCGTATTTCGATCCGCTGTGATCGCGCGCCCGCGGTAGTGGCCGCGCCTGCCAACGGCTTAATACTGCGCCGCCGTCGCCACGGCCAGGGGTCACCCCTGCTGCTAGCGGGTATTTGCCTGGGCCGGGGCGCCCACCTGAGCCCGCATCGGATGCGATCCGCCGGTGCTCGCGCCAATCGAGATGATCATCATCCCCTGCTCGTAGCGCGGGCCGCCGACGATCAACGTCCCATTGTTCTTGAGCTTGAGGTCGGTGGTCATCATCGGGCGCGTTCCGTCGAACAGCACGATCTCCATCGCGATCATATCGCCGTCGATGGCGCGCGGCTGCACGTGGAGAATTTTGCCGCCCGGCAACGTGAACGCGATCATCTTGCCGCAATCGGTCTGCCCCTCGTTGTGACCGATCAGGCTGTAAGTCGAAAAGCCGAACAAACCCTGCAGCTTCTTGCCCATCGGCGCCAGCCGCGGATCGGTTCCCTCGTTGGTATCTGCGGCCATAACCGAGTCGATATAAACGGTCACCCGCTTCGGTCCCGCCTGAGCGTGCGCGAGACCCGGCGTACCGAAGGCCGCGATCGCGATGATGAGGAAGGTGAGGCTACCTGGGCGCAGCGTCATGGCGACCTAAGGCTGATCCGGCAACCAAATGACTGTCGTGTCCCTGCGAGGCTCGCTCCAGACTGCAACCGAATGGTTTTCCGACTCGAGCCGCGAGATGTCGGCATGAGAATCATTATCCGCCATTGTAGGCTCGCTGGCCGTCGCTTCCGCCACTTGATTTACGGCCGTGGCGGCTTCGTGCCCGGCGATCGAGGTGGTCGAGTGCGGCCCTCGATTGGCGAACTGCTCGGCATATGGCGTCATCAGAATTATCGTCAGGACGGCGATCGCCGCTGCCGCGCCGCCCCACGCGAAGCCGGAACCGACAGAATCCGCCTGGCGCCTCAAGTAGCGCGCGATTCTCGTCAGCACCGGCTGTGGCAGGCGATCGACGCGAGCGATTACCGCGCTCGAAAATCCAGCCAGCGACGGCTCTGCCGTAATCGATCTGAGGTCTCGTCCGAGGGTCGAGTAATCGGCGAGGATGCCGGTGCAGGATTCGCATCGCGCCAGATGAAACGCAACCTCCTGCATCTCGTTGGGCTCGAGTTCGGAGTCCTCGAACGCGCCGAGCATCATGCCTATTTCACCGCATTCAGCCATATGCCGCTCAGCTCCCGGCCACGTCCTTCAAGATGTTGCGCAGATGGGTTCGAGCATAGTGCAACCTGCTCATGACCGTTCCTCTTGGACACTGCAAAACGTCGCTGATTTCGTCGTACGACATTCCCTCGACTTCGCGTAAAAGTATCACTGCACGATGTTCCGGCGTCAACTCCTCCAGCGCTTGCTTTAGGCGCGCCGAGAGTTCACTACGGCTGACTTCCTTGAATGAGTCTCCCTGGCTGGTCGGCAACCGGCTGATTTCGTTATCGGCGTCTTCTCCATGAAGGACCACGTGGCGCCCCTCGCGGCGCCAGAAATCGATTGCGAGGTTGGCGGCGATTCGATAGAGCCAGGTTGAAAAGCTCGATCGCGATTCGAATTTGGAAAGGTTTTCATAGGCGCGAATAAATGTCTCTTGCGCCAGTTCAATCGCGTCATCCTGATTGTGCACTACTGCCAGCGCGACTCCGACCACGCGGCGCTGATAACGTTCCACCAAAACGCCAAACGCCTCGGAATCGCCCTTGCGGGAGCGATCGATTAGCTCGGCTTCATCACCGTCCTGGCGACCTGGTGTTCTCAACTTGAGTAGACGCAGGTGCGGGCGACTAAATTCAGCGGATTTTTCATGCGGCGCCGCTCATCTCAGCCCAGTTTGGTCCGGATTTCAGCTCCACCTTCAGCGGAACTTTGAGTTCGGCCACCCCCTCCATTTCGCGTTTTGCCAGCATGGCCGCCTCTCGCCACTCGTCTTTTGGCGCTTCCAGCAGTAGTTCGTCATGCACCTGCAAAATCATCCGCGTACCCAGCCCGCGCTCTCGAAGGACCCCATCCAGCCGTATCATAGCGAGTTTTATCAGGTCTGCCGCCGTGCCCTGGATGGGTGTGTTAATGGCGATTCGCTCTGCTTGCGCCCGGGCCCCGCCCGGCTGGGCGTTGAGCTCGGGCAGATAACGGCGCCGCCCGTACATCGTCGTTACGTAGCCCGTCGTGCGCGCGTTGCGAACCGTCTCATCGAGCCACGCACGCACGCCCGGCAGCCGCTCGAAGTAGCGCTTGATGTAGTCCGAGGCGTCAGCCAGCGCAATCCCGAGCTCGCCCGCCAGCCGCTGCGGCCCCATCCCGTAAATGATCCCGAAGTTTATCACCTTGGCCAGCCGCCGCGCTTCGGCGTTGACTTTGTCCGGCGTGACTCCCAGTACCTCGGTCGCGGTCCGCACGTGGATGTCCTCGCCGGTGTTGAATGCGTCCACCAATGTCTGGTCGCCTGACAGATGAGCCAGCACGCGCAGATCGATCTGGGAATAGTCGGCTGACACGAAGATGCATCCCGGCTTCGGCACGAACGCCCGGCGAATCCGGCGGCCTTCCGTGCTGCGGGTCGGGATGTTTTGCAGATTCGGATCGCTCGAGCTGACGCGTCCGGTCGCGACCAGCGCCTGATGCCAGGTCGTGTGAATTCGCCCGGTGCCCGAGCGGATCACCTCGGACAGCGCGTCGGCGTAGGTGGACTTCAATTTCGAAATCGTGCGGTATTCGATCAGCTTGCGCGGCATGGGATGCACCGCCGCGAGCTTTTGGAGCGTGTCGGCGTCGGTCGAAAATCCGCTCTTGGTTTTTTTCAGACCCTTGGCCGAAAGTTTCAGCTCGTTGAACAGCAGCTCGCGCAGCTGCGTGGGCGAGTTGAGATTGAACTCGCGGCCGGCCAGCTCGTAGCACTCGCGTTCCAGCCGATTCAGTTGCCCGGCAAATTCCTTCGAGATGATCTTGAGCGCATCGCCGTCGATGCCGATTCCTTCAGCTTCCATCGCCGCCAGCAAAGGCGCGGTCGGCATCTCGATGTCGTCGAACAGCGAAGTGAGCCCGTCGGCTTCCAGCCGCGCCGCCAGCGCTTCGCGAAGATTTCTCACCAGCTCCGCATTCGTGCCCGGTGTAGCGCCGGCGCCAAGCGGAGCCAGGTACTCGTGATACAGATCGGCCAGCGACGGCTCCGGCTTTCCCGAATTGATCAGAAAGCCCGCCAGCATCGTGTCGAAATCGACGCCTTTGAGCGTAATTCCGTGGCGGGCGAACGCTCCGATTTGAGTCTTCAGATCGTGGCACGATTTGGGCGGGCGCTCGGAGCCGAGAATCGGCGCTGCGCTCGCAATCCCGTCATGTTCGACGACGATTGTTTGGTTGGCGCTTGCGAGCTGCAGGCGGTCCTGACCGGCCTCGGCGATGGCGAGGTCAAACGCGATGCGCGGCGCGCCGGCAAGAGTTTTGAGCGCGTCGGCGAGATCTTTCCCGGTGACGGCGGGGGCAGGCTTCGCGGTCGATTCCAGACCTGGAAGTTCCACTTGCGACGGCGATATCTCGCGCAGGATCGAATGGAACTCCAACTCGCGCAGCAGTTCCGCAGCCGCGCGCTCGTCCACACCCCGCCACGCGAATTCGTCGGGCGCGACGCTCAGCGGCACATCGGTGTCGATGCGAACCAATCGTCGCGCCAGGTCCACCGCCGCGCGATGCTCGCCGAGCAGGCCCGCGATTTTTTTCGCCCCGCGAATCCCGCTCTCCTCGATACGGTCCAGGTTCTCGTAGATTTCTTTAACCCCGCCGAACTTCTGAACCAGCGCAGCGGCCGTTTTCTCGCCGACCCCCGGCACGCCTTTGATATTATCGATCGTATCTCCCGTAAGCGCCTGGATATCGACCAGCGCCGCCGGCTCGACGCCGAAGCGCTCCCTGACCTCGCGCGCTCCGATTCGCTTTTCACGGGTCGCGATCGTATCCCACAGAGTGACGTGCGGGCCGACCAGCTGCATGAAGTCCTTGTCGGCCGTGATGATCGTGACGATGAAATGCTCGTGCGCCGCGCGCTTGGCGAGCGTGCCGATCACGTCGTCGGCCTCGTATCCATCGAGCATCAGCGACTTGATCCGAAACGCCTCGACCGCGCGGTGGATATAGGGAATCTGCACGATAAGATCATTCGGCGCCTCGGCGCGGTTGGCCTTGTAGTCGGCGAACAGGTCGTCGCGAAAAGTTTTTTTCGGCGAGTCGAAGACGATCGCGATATGCGACGGGCGCACGTCCTTCAACAGCTTCAGAATCATCCGGATGAAGCCGTAAACCGCCTGGGTCGGCATCCCGCGCGACGTATTCATCGGCGGCAGCGCGAAGAAAGCGCGGAAGATGTAGCCGGAGCCGTCGACGAGAATGAGTTGCTTGCGTTCCGCGGCCATCAGTCGAAACTATCCGATACGGTTCTCAAAGCAAAAGCGCCGCGAAGGCAAATCGAAAATATTGCCCGACCTCGGATCGTTGTATTGACAGTTTGGCGTGGTGTGTTTAATTAGTCGGTTGCTCTGTTGTTGATTGAATTGCCGGGCAGGCCGCTTCGTCAATTGAAGCTGAACCGGCCACGGCGTCCCGGCGGCTGTCGAATCGGACGATCTGAATGATTGAGGTTAAAAACCTAACTAAAGCCTACGGCAACTTTGTCGCGGTAAAAGACGTATCGTTCAAAGCCGAGAACGGTTCCATCCTCGGCTTTCTCGGCCCCAACGGCGCCGGCAAGACCACCACGATGCGCATCATCACGGGCTATATGCCGGCGACTGCGGGCACCGTGCTGATAGACGGACTCGATATCTTTTCGCAATCGCTCGAAGCGCGCCGGAAAATCGGATACCTGCCCGAGAGTCCGCCGCTGTATCCCGACATGCGGGTCGAAGCCTATCTCAGGTTTGTCGCGAAACTCCGCGGCGTCCCGCGCGCGAAGATCGAGTCGGCGCTCGAGCACGTGCTCGAAGTATGCGGCCTCGCCGACATGCCGCATCGGATTTGCGGCCAATTGTCCAAGGGCTATCGCCAGCGCGTCGGCCTGGCGCAGGCGTTGATTCACGATCCGCCCGTGCTGGTACTCGACGAACCGACGATCGGTCTCGATCCGCGGCAGATTCACGAAATTCGCGGTCTGATTCACCATCTCGCGGGGAACAGAACGGTCGTGCTCTCGACGCACATCCTGCCCGAGGTCTCGCAGATCTGCGACAAGGTCGTGATCATCGCCGACGGCCAGGTGGTGCTCGAGGAATACTTGAAGAAACTCCCGGCCGGGACCTCGCTCGAAGATATTTTCCTGAACGCGATCACCAAGGAGCGTCACGACGACGCCGCGAGTGCCGAGGAAACGCTGGAGGAGGTTGGAGCGGGGCATACCTAGACCCGTGCCGCTCGAATGAAAAATTCTCTTACAATCGCGGGCAAGGAGCTCGCGGGCTATTTCCTGCAGCCGGTCGCCTACGTCGTGATGACGGTGTTTCTCCTGCTGGGCGGATTCTTTTTCTTCGCGCTGCTGCGCTACTTCGAAGTGACGCTGACCGCCTACTCCGCGATGCAAAATCCCGAGGTGTTGCAGCGCTTGAATCTCAACGAGCGGGTAATCGAGCCGATGCTGCACAACCTGGCGATCGTGCTCGTCATCCTGGTGCCGGCGATCACGATGCGAAGCTTTGCCGAGGAGAAGCGAACCGGCACGTACGAACTTTTGTTGACAGCTCCGATCCGGACCGGCGAGATCGTCGCGGGAAAGTTCATCGCGGCGGCGGCTTTTATGCTGATTATGATAGGGCTGGCCGGGATGTTTCCGCTGATCCTCGTAGCCTTCGGCAATCCCGAGGTCGGCGTGATGTTCTCCGGCTATCTCGGACTGGCGTTCCTGGCGGTCTCGTTTGTTGCGATAGGATTGTTCACCAGCTCGCTCACCCAGAATCAGATCATCGCGGCGATCAGTTGCTTCGGCCTGCTGCTGCTGCTGTTCGTCATATCGTGGCCGGCGCAGGCAGGTGGAGGGTCACTTGCGGACCTGGTGCGCTATCTCTCGCTGCCGGAGCATTTCGCACAGATGGTCACCGGCATCATCGATACGCGCGACATCGTTTATTTCCTGAGTCTAATCTTCGTGGCGCTGTTCTTGACCCAACGCTCGGTCGAGTCGGCGCGCTGGCGGTAAGGTAGAGGGGCGGATGCGGCGATCAGCGGCGCTTTACGGGATTCTCGGCCTGGTTCTGCTCTCATTCGGGCTGGTTGACTATTTCATTTCGAGCGGCTTTCGGCTGTTCGTGTGGGTCAACCTGATCTGCGGCATCTTCGCGATAGTCCTGTGGATCACTTCGAGCCGCTCCGAGCTTTCATCGATCACGACCGGGCGCTCGGCGCGTTACGGCGCCAACGCCGTCATCTACTCGGCCGCCTACATCGGGCTGCTGTTCGCGATTAACTATATCTCAACGCTCCATCATACGCGGCTGGACCTGACGGCCGAGAAGGTATTCAGTCTTTCGAGCCAGTCGGTGAACGTGGTGAAGGGTTTGCAGAAGCCGCTCAAGTTCTACGGCTTCTTTCAGGGCGGCGAGAATCCTACCGCGCGCGAACTCTACGAGACGTTTGCGTATTACTCTCCCAAGCTCACCTACGAGCTGGTCGATCCCGACAAGCATCCCGAACTCGCCGAGCGTTTCAAAGTGTCGGTGATGGGCACCACGCATATGCAGTACGGCGGCGACAATGGCGAAGGCACCAACGTCACCGAGCTCAACGAGGAAGCGCTGACTAACGCGATCATTCGCGCGACCAGGAGCAGCAAGAAGGTAGTCGAGTTCCTCGACGGGCACGGCGAGGCCGATCCCGACGATGCCGAAACCCAGTCGGGCTACGGCACCATCAAGAAAGATTTGGAAGGCGAAGGCTACGAGGTTCGCAAGCTCGAGCTCGCGCAATTGCCCAAGGTGCCCGACGACGCCAACCTGGTCGTGGTCGCGGGACCGATCAAGCCGCTCGGCCGGCACGAGATCGATTCGTTGAATGACTATCTGAAGCATGGCGGGCGCATGATCGCGATGTACCGGCCGCAGCGCCCGGACAATCCAATTGACGAAGCGGCACTGGTTAAGCTGGCGGGCGATTGGGGCGTCAAGGTCGGCAACGATATCGTGGTGGACCAGGTGATGAGGCTGTTCCAAAGTCCCGCGCTCGGCCTCAATCCGCTGGTGCAGACCTACGGCGAGCATCCGATTACTAAGGGTTTCAAGCAGCGCACCGAATTTCCGATGTCGCGATCGCTTACCGCCGAACCCGATTTGAAGCCGGGACTGACCGTCACCCCGATTGCGAACACCAGCGATACGTCGTGGGCGGAGGTCGATCTCGACCTGCTGTTCCGGCAGCAGAAGGCCGAACTGACAGCCAAGGACACGCGCGGACCGATCACGGTGGTGATGGCGGTGGACGGCAACCTGGAGCGACTCGGCTGGGGCAAGGGCGATGCGCGCATGGTGGTGTACGGCAGCACCGAGGTTGCCGAAAATCAATATGCGACGTCCTTCAACCCCGATTTTTTCATCAATAGCGCCGACTGGCTGACCGGCGAGGAAAATTCGATCTCGATCAGGCCGCGTTCTATCCGCGCGTCGCGCTTTCGTCTGACCACCGGGCAGTTCTCCATAGTGTTTGCGTTTGCGGTGCTGTTCCTGCCCGAGATGCTGCTGATTGCGGGGATCGTTGTGTGGTGGGAACGGCGCAACTGAGGCGCCCCCCTAATCCGACTCAAGTCCGATGCGGCTGCGCAACACCATTATCGTTCTGATCCTGTTTGGGGCTGTCGGCGGCTACGCCTTTATCGTCGGCCATTATTCCTCGCCGGAGGCGCAGCGCAAACTGCTCGCCGTCAAGCAGGACGATATCGCGAAAATTGAACTGCGCTATTCGGACCGGGACATCGTGCTCGGGCGCGACAAGGGCAAGCCGTGGCGGCTCGTGAAGCCTATCGGAGCCGACGCCGACCAGACGCAGGCCAACAACCTGGCGCGCGCAATCGCCGACTGCGCCGTGGTCCGCACGGCGGACGAGAAGCCGGCGGACCTCGTGCCATTCGGGCTTAAGCCTCCGACCACGACCGTCACGGTCACGACCTTCGACAAGAAAACGTTGCCCGCAATCGAAGTGGGGAAATCGACGCCGATTGGGTTCAACGCTTATGTCCGGCTCGCCGACAGTCCGGCGGTGCTGCTGACCGAAGCCGTGTTCTCGGCCGGGATGAACAAGACGGTCAACGATTTGCGCGTCCGCGACTTGATGGCATTCAAAATCGACGACGTTCAGAAGCTGATCATCGTGCGGGACAACGGACCGACGGTGGAAATCGATCGCGACGGCGACCAGTGGAAAATCGTCAAGCCCGCGCCGTACGCGGCCGACGACATGGCGGTCCGGATGGCGCTGAGCACGCTGGTCAACGCGAAGGCGTCCGACTTTATCGCCGATGCGCCCGGCAACGTCACGCAATACGGGCTCGAAAAACCGCATCTGACGGCGACGGTGGTGCTCAAGAACGGCGAGCAGCAATCGATGCTGTTCGGCTTCAAACAGAGCGAGCAGGGGAAGAGCGGAATTTACGTGCGCCGCGGAGAGCGCGCGCCGGTTTACGTCGTGGCCGAGTACGTGATGAGCAGCCTGGACAAGTCGGCGCTGGATTTTCGCGATCGAACAATTCTGAAAGTCGATCCCGAGGCGGTTGTGACGGTCAAAGTCAAAAACAGCGACGGCGACTTCACGCTCAAGCGCGCGGCGGGCGGGAAGTGGGACGTGATGGTGGGGGGCAAGACGTCGGAGGGCGATATTCCGGTCGTGGAGCGGATGCTCAATCAGTTGCGCGATCTGAAGGGCACGTCGATCGTCGCCGATCCGATGCCGAGCGCTCAGCCGTTCGGGCTGGACAATCCCGCGGCTGAAATCACGCTGGTCGGCAAGGACGGCAAGGAGCTCGGCGCGGTCAAGCTCGCGAAGATCAGCGTCAAGCCAACGACCCCGCCAATTCCCGGCGAACCGGCCGGACCGCGGACGGAGTACTACGCATCTTCAAGCGCGAGCAAAGCTGTATTCTCGCTGAGCGATTTCAGTTTCGCGCAACTCAACAAGCCTGCGCCGCTGTACATGGCAAAGGCGCCCGAGGCGGCGCCGTCGCCGGCGAAGTAGCCGGGCGTCAGGTTTCGGGCGCTGGTTCGGAGGATGAAGGCTGGTCTCCGCGGCGCAGCGGCCATCCCCTGGTTAGCGGCTGTCCTCTTTATCCTGAGCTTTCCAGTGATTGCATCGGCGGGACCTCCATATATCACGGACGACCCCGAACCCGTCGAATATCAGCACTGGGAGGTCTACGTGGCATCGCTATTCACCAAACAGCCGGATGCCTGGACAAGCACGGCGCCGCACCTGGAAGTGAATTATGGGCCGCTTCAAAACCTCCAAGTCCACGTGATCGCACCGCTGGCCCTCTACGCGCCCAACAAGGGCGCCACCAGCTACGGCTACAGCGATACCGAGCTCGGGACGAAGTTCCGCTTCGTTCAAGAGGGCGACTGGATGCCACAGATCGGTACGTATCCGATGCTGGAACTGCCGACCGGCTCCCACAGCCGGAATCTTGGCAGCGGGTACCTGCAGATGTTCCTGCCGATATGGCTCCAGAAGAGCATGGGCAAGTGGACCGCGTATGGAGGAGGCGGTTATTGGATCAATCCCGGGCCGCAAAACCACAACTGGTATTTCACCGGGTTGGTCATACAGCGTCAGGTTCTGCCAAACCTGACGCCGGGCATAGAGATCTTTCACGGCATCGAGGAAGAGGTCGGCGGTCCACATGCAACGGGTATCAATCTCGGGTTGATCTGGGACCTTAGCGGCCTTCACCACATACTTCTCTCGGCTGGTCCCGCTTTCGATGGGCAAAATCAACTCCAGGGATATTTCGCTTATATATTGACCTTTGGGCCATAGGCGTCAGGTTTCGGCGATGACGTGGGCGATGGCCTGGGCGCCGGTATGCGTGATGCTCAGATGAAAGCGCGCGATCTGTTTTGTTTGCGCGAACGCCGCCGCCTTGCCCGATAGCGCGATGGTCGGCGCTTTGCCGCGCTCGCGCACGACTTCGATCTCACTCCATCCGACGTTGCGGTTCCATCCCGTGCCGAGCGCTTTCATCGTCGCTTCCTTGGCGGCGAAGCGCGCGGCGTAGCTCTGGTAGCGGGGACGCCCGCGCGACTCGCAGTACCTGACCTCGGCTGCCGTGAAGACGCGGGCGCGAAAACGCTCGCCGGTGGCGGGCCGC
The DNA here is from genome assembly GCA_002479255.1 of Candidatus Binatus soli. Lineage (GTDB taxonomy): Bacteria > Desulfobacterota > Binatia > Binatales > Binataceae > Binatus > Binatus soli. Next base: position 32,621 of record DLMJ01000006.1, read on the forward strand.
GTGAGCGCGCGCTCGATCCGTTCGACCTCGATAACGTCGATTCCGGTGCCGGCGATTTGCCCCATCGCGAATGAGTATCAGCCGCGCCGCGGGCGGATTCAATTGCGAGCGCGCACGACCGGGTGATTGAAGCAGTGGAATACTTGCGACGCGCCGAGTGCGGATTCTATTCTTCATCCACAACGCGGAGGCAGCGATGGCGAAGTTTTTTTCGATCACAGTGAACAAGACCCGTTGCATCGGCAGCGGCGACTGCGTGGAAACGGCGCCCGCCGTGTTTCAACTCGGCGCGGACGGCAAGTCCGAAGTCGTCAACGCATCGGGCGCCGGCGACTCGATAATTATTTCGGCGGCGCGTTCGTGTCCGGTCAAAGCGATCACGGTGGTGGACGAAGACGCCGGCGTGCAGCTTTTTCCGCCGCCGAAGAAGTAGCCTTACGGATCGCGCCATGGCCATACGCAGGCGTCGCGCAGGCGAACTCGTAATCGAGCAGACGCGCGACCTCGCGCGCGTGCGCGAAATGCTCGCGCGAGCCGGCATGATGACGGACGGAATCGAATGGCCGGCCGCGTGTTACATCTTTGCGTATGTCGGCGATGAAGCGGTCGGAGCGATCGGCGTCGAGTCGAAGATCGACGCGGCGCTGATACGTTCGCTGTACGTGAATGAATCGATGCGCCGGCGTGGAATTGGCGGCGCGTTGATCGCGGCGGCACGCAAGGCTGCGCACACGCGCGGCGCGCGTCATCTGTACCTGTTCAGCACCGATGCGGGCGGTTTCTTCCGGCGGCACGGTTTCGCGACGGTGGCCGTCGCCGACGTGATCGCCGCGATCCCCGGCGTGCCGCAGGTCGAGTACTATCGCGCGCGGCCCGAGGAGCTTGCGCACGAGGTCGCGTACCATCTGGATATTTCGGGCGATGGAGTGATCGAGAGATAGCAGCGGCAGGCCCCTGCACCCGAGTCAGGAGGAACGGGAGAGGGACTACTGAGCTTGAGACGCGAGGTAGCGGCCGAGGTATTTTCCCATCGCGGTCGTCACAATCAGGTACGGATTCGAAGCCATCAGTTTCGCAGCGAGTCGCGGCGTCATGTCGGGGCGAATCGTTTGCGGAGCGGGATTCATCGCAGCGAGCGCGCGCGGCGCGGACTCGGATTGTTCGATCGCGCCGAGCAGGACTCCTTCGGGACTGAGCACGACGGCGCGCGGCGTCGGCGAATCGGGCGAGGCCGGCGAGGCGGAGTCTTCAGGGCCGAGGCGGAGGAGGTCGTCGCGCATAAACTCGCCGACGCGCACGCGGTCCGAACAGCGAATCCAAAATGAGCGCAAGCCGGGCGCGAGATTGTTGATGAAATAGGGAAGCGCGCGCATCCGCTCTGAGAGCGGGGCCGGGGGATCGGTGGGCAATCCGCGGACGATCCAATCGGCCTTGCCGCGGAAGTAGTGGCGGACGTCGGTGAATCCCAGCATCTCGAGCTGCGCCGCGGCTCGCGCGCCAAGGTCGCACAAGGAATCGCGGCAATAGACGACGACCGGGCGCGTGCGGTGCAAAGACGGGGTCGCGTCGCGGATGATGCAGCGGAGCGGAATGTGAACGGCGCCGCGAATGTGCGCGGCGGTGAACTCGTGCGACGGAAGCACGTCAACGATTTGCACGCCGTCGGACGCGCGCATCCGGGCAAGCTCGCGATGCCGAATCTCGCGCACGAGTTACGCGCGCATCGCGGCGAGAGCGGAGAGGGCAGTATCGACGATCGTCTCGCCGCTACCGGCGGCGATCCGCGCGGTATCGACTTCATAACCGCCCTCGGCGTACGCGGCACGGGTGGGAATATATCCGATCAGGTCGTTGCAGTAGCCGACCACAAAAGTTTGATCGAAGTACGGATTTGCCTTTATCGCGAGGCCGAGCTCGACGAAAAGTTCGCCCGGGACCCCGACGATGGCGAGATTCCCGATGGTGATGACGGTCAGCGCGGTGGCAAGCTCGCGGCGCGCCATATCAACGCGGCGGTCGCGGCGATTTTGCTCCTCGAGGGCTTCCAGAGCGCTCAGCGCCGAAAGCGATTGTGCATGATGGTCGCGCAGGCGTTTCAACTGATAGCCGTCGCCGCCGCGATGGTTGTCGAGCGAGGCCTGGGTCTGGGCGGCGCAATCGCGCGCGATGGCGAGGTCGGCGCCGAGATCCTTGAGCTTGAGGCGAAGCGGGATTTTGCGGGCGGCGATCTTTACCTCACCGATCCCGGCGTAGCCGATCGGGGGCGCGTGCTCGAGCGCGTCGAACGCGCCGCGACCCATCGCGCGGCCGTATTTTTCGGCGACATCGAAATTGCCGCGGCTGCGCGGATCGATGTTGCCGGTCGCGCCCTGGAGGAAAATCGATATTGGGCGCGGGCCGGCGCCGGAGCCGGCCGCGCTTTCGATTTCGTCCATCGCAAAGCCGGGCCAGTCGCGCGAGTAGAGCAGGTTGTCCTCACACAGCACGACACCGTGGCACGGATAGTTCATGAGGAACGCGACTGGACTTCCATCCGGGCGGTACGCGCCGAGGGCTATGACTTCGGCGTCAGCCGGCCCGGAGCGGTTGGCGGCAAGCTGAATTTGCCGGTCCGGACGCATCAGGCGGCGATTGATTCCGAACGTGAATCGGGCAGAGGCAGCGCGGAGCATCGCGGGCTCGAGACGTTCGTGCGCCTGAATGATGGCGGATGCGATCTTTCCGGGCAGCGCGCGCTCCCATCCGAGGTCGCGGCCGGCGGCGGGAATTGCCGCGGCGCGCGGAGTCGCGAAGATGTTGAAGGCGGGCGCGGAATGGGTGTGAGTGGCGCAAATCAGGATCGAATCGGCGGGGATGCCGGTGTCGGCGGCGACGCGCTCGCGGATGTCGTCGGCGATGCGAATCCCGATCGCCAGCACGTCAACGCCGGCGATGGCGACTTTCGCGCCGCCGTCCTCGAGCACGAGCGCATTCGCGGCGAGGTCGTCGTGCACGCCGGTCGCAGGGCCGACGCGGTTGCCGTAGCCGATCATCGCGAGACCGACCGGCGGGTCGAGCTTTACTCGCGCGGCGCCGGCGTGGAGGGGACGCATAGCTAGCTCGATTTGTCGAGATTGGCTGCGGCGAGCTCGGCCGCTCTGGAAGCCACTTTTGCGGCTGCGGCGACGATGTCGTCAACGTCGCGGTCGTCGCCGAGCAGGCATTCGTGCGGTATCGCGGCCATCGCGTACTCGAAAAGGCGTTCGGCGACCGGACAATCGATCGAGGTCCTCTCGAGGTTGGAAGCGCCTGCAAGTTCGCACGCTTTTCGATAGGCGGCAGACTCGCGCGGAAAGAGTGCGGACCGATAAACGGGGTCGTTGCCGACGCCGCATGGAATGCCCTCGGCGCGCATCGCGCGGACGAATCGGTTGCGCGACAGGCCGAGCGCGGATTCATAGACGAGAAAAACGAACGCGTAGATGACTTCGCGCGTGACGCGTGGATCGCGCGCGATGGGGCTAATCCCCCTGATTGCGCCGAGTCCTTCGCGCAGGCGGGCGGCAGCGCGGCTCTTGCGTTCGATCTGTTCGGGAAGGCGCGCGAGTTGCGCGAGCAGAATTCCGCATTGCCATTCCGTCATCCGGTAGTTCGCGCCCATCAACGGACCCTCGAAAGTGTCGCCGGGGCGGCGACGCCCGCAATTGATGAGCGACTGGCATCGTTGCTCGAGGTCGGGGTCGTCGGTCGTGATCATTCCACCTTCGCCCGCGGTCATCGGCTTGGTGGACTGAAAACTAAAGCATCCGAGAGCGCCATGAGTGCCGACGCCGCGCTCGCGCCATCGAGCACCCGGGACGTGGGCGCAATCCTCGACGAGCGGAATGGAATGCGCGCGCGAAATTTCCGCAAGTGCGTCGAGATCGGCGAGCGACGCGCCGTAGTGGACGGGGATGATCGCCTTGGTGCGGCGCGTGATCAGCCGCGTGACGGAATCCGGATCGATGCATGCGTTGGCGGCGCTGACGTCGGCGAAGATCGGACGCGCCATGCATGCGACGGCAGCATAGGGGGTCGCGGCGAAGGTGAGTGCGGGAACGATGACCTCATCGCCGGCGCCGATGCCGAGCGCCTTGAGCGCGACTTCGAGCGCGCTGGTGCCGGAAGTGGTAGGAATGGCGAAGCGGGCGCCCTGATACGCGGCGAATGCGGCGGCGAACTCGGCGGCCTTGCGATTGGGGCTGGGGAAGCCGCCCCAGTTGGACGAGTTGAGGACGTCGTCGAGCTGCTCACGCTCGCGGGCGTCGAAGACCGGCCACGTCGGGAAGGGGCGGGTGCGAAGGGGCTGGCCGCCCAGGATTGCAAGAGTGGATGGCATCGAAGTTAAACGATTACTTTAAGTACCAAAATATCCGCACCTCAGGCGCCTCGCTGCGCCGGGCGGCCGTGACGCTACTTGCGCGCGACTTCTTCGAGCACCGCAATCTCGGGACGTCCGGCGAGCAGGCCGCCGATTTTTCCGCCGAATGCCCTCATGTGGTCGGTCTTGCCGTGGGAATCGAGCGCAGCCTGATCCTGGTAAACCTCGTAGTAGGTGAATTCGGTCGGGTCCTTGGTGTTCTTGTGGAGGACATAGGCGAGGGTGCCGGGCTCGGAAGTTTTCACCGTCGCGATCATTTCCTTTCCTGCGGCTTCGAACGCGGCTTCGCTGCCGGGCTTCACTTTAAGTTTTGCAATCACAGTAATCGGCATCGTGGGTCTCCTTGAAAGATCAATTCAACTACCGTCGTATTCGGACGCGCGCGGAATTTCAAGGCGAATCGAAGCGCGGCGCGGCGGCTCTTTCCTTGCAGCGCGCGGTCGGTTAACGGTTAAAAGCCAATTGCGGCGACGCGACGATCGATCACAGCCGGGATCGTGGAGAATAATAATATGCTTGGTTTCGATTTGACCGACGAACAACGCGAACTGAAAGAGCTGGCGCACAGGTTTGCCGAACAGGAAATAATTCCGCGCGCGCGCGAATACGACGAGAAGGAAATTTTTCCGGTGGACGTGTGCGAGAAAGCGTTCGCGGCGGGGCTGATGAACTTTGGAGTGCCGAAGGAGCTGGGCGGACCGGGACTCGGCGTGCTCGACACGTGCCTGATCGTCGAGGAGCTGAACTACGGATGCTCGGGAATCTCGAACGCGGTGGGCGCCAACGACCTCGCGACGCTGCCGATTCTAATCGCGGGCAACGATGAGCAGAAGCGGACCTACCTGGGGCAGTTGGTGAAGAAGCTGACGTTTTGCGCGTTCGCGATCACCGAGCCGGGCGCGGGATCGGATGTTGCCGCGATGAGTACGGCGTACCGGCGCGAGGGCGACGAGTTCATCATCAACGGCACCAAGCATTTCATCTCGAACGGATCGGGCGCGGACTGGTACGTCACGTTTGCGACGTCGGACAAGCGGCTCAAGCACAAGGGCATCTCGTGCTTCGTGTTTCCGTCGAGCGTGCCGGGAATCACGCGCAATCGGATGCACGGGAAACTCGGGCAACGCGCAGCCGACACCGGCGAAATTTTTTACGAGGACGTGCGAATACCCGCCAGCGCGCTCGTCGGACGCGAGGGCGAGGGTTTCAAGTACGCGATGGCGACGTTCGATCACAGCCGGCCCGAGATTGGCGCGATCGCGATTGGGATTGCGCAGCGCGCGCTCGACGAATGCCTCAAGTACTCGAAGCAACGGAGCGCGTTCGGGCAGCCGATCGCAAACTTTCAGGCGATTCAGTTCATGATGGCCGACATGGCGATCGAAATCGAAGCGATGCGGCTGCTGACGTACAAGGCGGCGTGGCTGGTCGATCGCGGCCAGGGCGCCAACACGATTTCGGCCTACGCGAAGGCATTCAGCGCCGATGCGACGATGCGGATCACGACCGACGCCGTGCAGATTTTCGGCGGCTACGGCTACATGAAGGATTATCCGGTGGAGAAGCTGATGCGCGACGCGAAGTTGCTGCAGATCTACGAGGGCACGTCGCAGATCCAGCGCGTCGTGATCGCGCGCAACCTGCTCAAGGAGTGAGCGCGGCGCGCGGGGTCAATTCGCGGGCACGACGGGATGCGGGATCGGCGGGTCCTGGCCGGCGGGCTCGCTGCCGGTGATCGCGCCGACGTATTCACCCTCGTGGTACACGTCAACCTGGCCGGTGGTCGGATCGGGAAATAGATTCCATTCGTCAGGCGGCGGCACATCAGATGGCGGCACATACACGGCCGGTGCAGGCGCAGGAGGAGCCGGCGGCGCCGCCGAGCATGAGGCGATCGCGATCGACAAAAGCAGGGGTAACGCGGCTCGCGAAATCCTTCTATTCATGGTGCGGCGCTGGTTCGCGCAGACGGGACTTAAAATTATCTTGTCGCCGGATTGCACGAATCGCAAGCGGCGTGGCGCGCGCGCGAGAGCGGCAAGCGTTATTTGCGCGGGAGGCCCAGGACTTCGCGGAAGTGATGGATTGTTTTTTCGAGGCCGGGCCGAAGTGCGGTATGCGGCTGCCAGCCGAGGAGCTTTTTCGCGAGCTCGATATCTGGTTTGCGGCGGACGGGATCGTCGGCACGGCGCGGCTTGAAGACGACTTTCGAGGAGCTGTCCGAGAGTTCGATGGCGAGCTTGGCCAGTTCCGCGATTGTGAATTCGTCGGGGTTGCCGATGTTCACCGGGCCGATGTGCGACTCCTGATTCATCATGCGCACGAGCGCGTCGATGATGTCGTCAACGTAGGCGAACGAGCGGGTCGAAGCGCCGTCGCCGTAGATCTCGAGGTTCTCGCCGCGCAGTGCGGCCACGCAGAAGTTGGAAACCACGCGGCCGTCGTTGATCGCCATCCGCGGACCGTAAGTGTTGAAGATCCGCACGATGCGGGTGTCGACGTTGTTCTGCCGGTGATAGTCCATCATGAGGCATTCGGCGACGCGCTTGCCCTCGTCATAGCAGGAGCGCACGCCGATCGGGTTGACGTGGCCCCAGTACGACTCGGTTTGCGGATGCTCCTCGGGATCGCCGTAAACCTCGCTGGTCGAGGTGAGCAGGATGCGCGCGTGCACGCGCTTGGCAAGGCCGAGCATGTTGATGGTGCCCATCACGCTGGTCTTGATGGTCTTGACCGGGTTGTACTGGTAGTGCACGGGCGAGGCAGGGCAGGCGAGGCTGAAGATGCGATCGACCTCGAGCAGGATGGGCTCGACGACGTCATGGCGGATAAATTCGAAATTCCGATCGCCGAGCAGGTGCATGATGTTGGCGCGCTTGCCGCTGAAGAAGTTGTCGAGGCAGATGACCTCGTGGCCGTCTTTGAGCAAGCGCTCGCATAGATGAGAGCCGAGGAATCCCGCGCCGCCGGTTACCAGTGCTCGCACGGTTGTTCTCCAGGGTCAGCGGCGGTTTTCGCGGGCGATCGCGAGAACGGTTTCGATTACGTAGGCGACATCTTCGTCGGTCATCGAGGCGTAGATGGGAAGCGACAGGCAGCGGCTGAAGATCTCTTCGGCGACCGGAAAATCGCCGTTGCGGTAGCCGTAGGAGCGCTGATAGTAGTCCATCGTGTGCAGCGGGATGCAGTGCACGGAGCATCCCACGCCGCGCTCGCGCAGTATCTCGATGAACTGGTTGCGGCCGAGCTTGAGGCGCTCGGGCCGGATGCGCAGCACGTAGAGATGCCAGGCGTGCTCGATCCCCGGCTCGGAGTAGGCGGCCTGGAGAGCGTCGTCGGCGCGAAACGCCTCGTTGTAGGCGCGCGCGATCTCGCCACGGCGGCGCATGAAGCCGTCCGCGCGCTTGATCTGGGCCAATCCGATGGCGGCGTGCACGTCAGACAGGTTGTATTTGAAACCCATGTCGTGGATTTCGTAGTACCACGAGCCGCTCTTGTCGTAGCGCTTCCACGCGTTCTTGTCCATTCCGTGCAGGCTGGCGACGGCGATTTTTTCGGCCAGCGCGTCGTCGGCGGTGGTGATCATGCCGCCCTCGGCGGTGGTGAAATTCTTGGTCGCGTAGAAACTGAAACAGGTGAGGTCGGCGATGGTGCCGATCTTCGTCATCCCGCGCCCGTCCATGTGGCGCGCGGAGCCGGCCGCGTGCGCGGCATCCTCGACAATTTTCAAATTGTAGTTGCGCGCGATTTTGAGGATCCAATCCATGTCGCAAGCCTGGCCGCCGAAGTGCACGGGCAGGATCGCGCGGACCCGTTTGTTGGCGCCACTCTCGAGCGCCTCCTCGATGCGGGCCGGGTTGATGTTGAAGGTGCCGGGATCGACGTCAACGAATACCGGACGCGCGCCGAGGTAGCCGAGAACCTCGGCGGTCGCGGTGAAGGTAAACGGCGTCGTGATAACTTCGTCGCCAGGGCCGATGCCGAGCGCCCATAGCGAAAGATGAAGCGCGCCGGTGCAATGCGCAACGGCCAGCGCGTGTTTCGCGCCGACGTAGCCCGCGAACTCCTGCTCGAAGCGCTTGGCCTTGGGGCCGGTGGTGATCCATCCGGAGCGCAGCGCCTCGAGCACCTCGCGCTCCTCGTCGGGTCCGATAGACGGACGATAAAATGCTACTTCTCGCATCGTGTATGCTTCCGTTGAAATCAGCGCAATCCCGTTGGTTGAGTTAGCTTCGGAGTATAAGGGATAGGTCAAAAGCGGAGCAAGGCGGAAGTCGATGAGGCGCGCAGGATGGGCCGCGGCAGCGGTGGTGGTCGGATGGTACGTGTTCGCGCTGGCGATATTGCATCCGCTCACCGACGCGCCGGTGGTGGATAGCTGGTTGTACGACTCTGCCGTGCGGCGTTTTCTGCGCACCGGCGAGATCAGGTTTGCCGGCTTCACGCAGGCGATGCCGATAGCGCAGGTGATCTACGGCGCGGCTTGGTCGCGCGTGTCCGGCGCGAACTCGGTGTCGCTGGAAATCTCGGTAGTGACGCTGGCGGTGCTGTGCGGAGTGATGTTCCATGCGCTCGCGATCAAATGCGGGGCGTCGCGATGGCAGGCGCTGGCGGCGACGGGGCTGCTGATCTGCAATCCTTGTTTCACCTTCCTGAGTTTTTCGTTCATGACCGAGATTCCGTTCCTGACGATGCTGGTCGCAGCGCATCTGGCGTTCGCCAGGGCCGAAGGTCGGCGCGAGGATTTGTGGCTGTGGATAGCGGCGGCGCTGGCGGTGATCGCTTTCATGATTCGGCCGTTCGGTGCGATGGCGATAGCCGGGTGCGTGGGCGCGATGCTGCTTTACGGCGCGGGGTGGCCGGCAACGCGTCGTTTGGATCGCGCGCGGTGGATCAAGATGATGGCGCCGTTCGCAGTGGCGCTGGCGGTTTGCACGGGGCTGTGGGTCTGGCTGACGGTGCTGGGTCCGAAGCCATGGGCCCTGCAGATTGACGAACATCACTTCGCCTACATTTTCCGCGTTCCGCTGGCGAACTACCTCCGCGCGGGCGTGCTCGGTCCTGCCCTTTACCTGGGCATGGTGCTTTCGCCGCTTGCGCTTCTACAGTTGACGACGCCGCGATGGCGCCGGGTGGTGATGGGCGGCGCTGGAATTTTCGCAGCCGCGCTGATCCTGATGTGGATGGACAATCGGTTGCCCGTGACGCCGGAGTGCAGTTGCTTCGGCGGGTGGCGCAACGCGCTGATACTGCGCGGGGGTTCGAGTCGTTTTTCATGGGACGGAAACTGGCAATATGCGTTCCTGACGCTGGCAAGTTTTGGCGCGGCCGGACTTATCGCCGCGTTCGCGGAAATCTTCAGAACTCTTTCACGGACGGCTGCCGCGATTGTGATAGCGGCGATAATTTATTGGGCGGCGACCATACCGCTGTGGTTTTACAACGACCGCTACTACCTGGTGATGGTCCCGGCCGGCGCAATCGTGCTTGCACTTGCGCCGCTGCCTCGAAGCAGGATGGTCAAGGCGGCAGGATTCGCGATGACACTCGCGATGGGCCTGATGTCGCTCGGCGGGACGTATGCCTATCAACGTGGAATGGCGGTAATACTCGCAACGCGCAACGAACTGGAGCGCGAACGAGTTCCGCGCTCGGCGATCGACGCCGGTTACGCGCTCAACGGCGAAGATCTCTATCGCTATCCCAAGCATGGGATTGAAACGATGAAGTTCGAAGCTGGAATCCCGATGATTACGTCGGAGAAAGTGGATGAATACACGATCGCGAGCGAGCCTATCGCCGGCACCGACGTCGTGCGGCGGCTTAAGTGGCCGGGACCGTTCGGCCTGGGCCATCGCTACTTTTACTTGGTGAAAAAGCAGGTCGCGGCTGGCAACGGCAGCAATCCGCCCAATGAGCCGCCAGCCGCCCCGCCGCCGCGCAACTAACTGGCGCCGCCGGGCGCGGGTCCCGGCATCACATAGGTCGGGACACCGGTTTTCTGTTCGACAGCTTTTTCGAGCTTCTGCATATCGACCTGGTCGGTAATTCCCAGCCGATCGGCTTCCTTGTGCGCGTACGCCCACAGGCCGGCGTAACGGCCGTAGAGATCGTCGTGGACCTCGACGTAGAGTGAGTCGCCGCGCCATCCAAACTTCACGGGCTGATAGACGAACATCCCGGGCGTGCCGATTTTCACCTTGTTGAAGAGGCGCTCGATGTCCTCGGGATACAGCCGGATGCATCCGTGGCTGACTTCCATGCCGACGCCCCACGGCACGTTGGTGCCATGCAGGGCGTACTGGGGGATAGTCAGTTCGATGCGGTAATGGCCGAGAGGATTGTCGGGATCGTCGCCGGAGACAACATGCTCGGCTTCGCCGTCACGCTCGAGATGTTCCTCGTAGATGTCGTCGGGCACCACCCAGGTCGGATTGCGGGTCTTGCCGCGGACCGTAAAATCTCCGACCGGCGTTTTCCAATCGAAACGTCCCAGCCCGACCGGAAACGTGTACACCACCGACGGCCTGACTCCGCCCGGAGAGTGCTTCTTGCCCGTGACGAATTTGGCGGGCGTTACCTTGTCCTTGTCTTTGCGATGGAGCGGTCCGATCGGCGACGGAAAATAATAGTACAGCCGCATCTCGGGGATGTTCAGCACGATCCCTACGTGCGGCGTATCGGGAAGGATGTGCTCGTCGGGCAGAATGATCTGCCTGCCGGCCGGGGGCCCCCACCAGTCGATTCCGCCATTTGCGTTCGAAATTTCCTTGGCCGTCACGCCGAACCATCGCCCGACGTCGAGCAGCGTGTCGCCCTTCTGGATTTCGTACGTAATGAGATTGCCGATGATGTCGTCCTTGCCGTGAGGAAGCGGGTAGGCATAGAGCGGGCGACGCTCGAATTCGTCTTCGGTCCACGCGCCATTGGCAGCCGGGATCGCGACCAACGCGATCAGGAGCAGGGCGGGGAAGAATCGAATCGCGATATCAATGAAGCGCTTCATGAACTCCCAGGCGGGGTTGGCCAAAATCGGCGCGAACGATTCGGATGCAGGCGGTGTGGTCGCATTCAGTGGAATGATAGCGGCCCGATCAGTCTCCGAGCAACCGCAGGTTTGCGAACTTCAGCACCAGCAGCTTGATCCCGCCGCGCTCGAAATTAACCCACGCCTTGGCGCCATCGCCGCGTCCCTCGCGCCTTCGAACAATTCCGCGTCCGAAGGTCGGATGGATCACGCGCGAGCCGATTGAAAGGCTTCCGTTGTCGCCGCCGAGTTCCGGCTCGTCGTCCGGTAGCTGGCTGTCGGCGAAATCGACGTAGGGCTCGCGCGGCGACAGCGGGCGTATCGGCGAGGTCTCGCGAGCGGGTGCGATACGGCGAATCAGGCCGGGATCGACTTCGCGCAAGAATCGCGATTGACGCGACTCCTGGCGCACGCCGTAGATTTCGCGCGAGAGCGTGTTGGTCAGATACAGCAACTGCCGCGCGCGCGTCATGCCGACGTAGCACAGACGGCGCTCCTCCTCGACTTCCTCGTCGATGTCGGCGGAGCGGCTATGCGGAAACAGGCCTTCCTCCATCCCGGCCATGAACACGATTGGGTATTCGAGGCCCTTGGAGGTGTGCAGCGTCATCAGCGCCGCGCGTCCGCCGCTGGAATCGATCTGCTCGGTGTCGCTGACGAGTGCGACCCGTTCGAGGAACTCGGACAAACCGCCGCCGGACTTTTCGGCGTCGAAGGCGCCGGCCGCAGAGAGCATCTCGGCCAGATTTTGCCTGCGTGCCGGCGCATCGTCGAGCGTATCGAGGTAGGGCTCGAAACCGCTGCGCGCCACCACTTCCTCGACAATTCCACGAACGCTCAAATCCGGCGCACGGGCGCTGAGATCGTGCATCCACGCATAGAGCATTCCAGCCTGCTTGGCGATTCGCAGCGCGACCCTGGAGTAAGACTCGAGCCGGCCCATCGCCTCGAACGCCGGGATGCGCTCGCGCGCGGCCAGTTCGGCAATCGCCTCGAAGGACTTCGCGCCAATTCCGCGCGGCGGCGTGCCGACCATTCGTTCGAGGCTGACGGCGTCGGCTGGATTGGCGATCACGCGCAGGTAGGCAAGCAGATCCTTGACGTCGCGCTGCTCGTAAAAGCGCACGCCGCCGACGATGTAGTAGGGGATTCGCCGGCGCACGAGAGCCTCTTCGATCGCGCGCGACTGGGCGTTGACGCGGTAGAAAACTACGACGTCGGCAGCTCTGAATCCGCCCGCGCCGGTCAGCCGCGCAGTCTCCAGCGCTATAAAGTCGGCTTCGTCGCGCTCGGTGACGCCGGTGAAGTAGGTGACCGGCTCGCCGGCGCCGTTTTCGGTCCACAGGTTTTTGACCTTGCGCTCGGTGTTGTTGCGGATGACGGCGCCCGCCGCGGCAAGGATGGTTTTCGTCGAGCGGTAGTTTTGCTCGAGCTTGAAAATTTGCGCGGCCGGGTAGTCGCGCTCGAAATCGAGGATGTTGCGAATGTCGGCGCCGCGCCAGCGGTAGATGGACTGATCCTCGTCGCCGACCACGCACAGATTTCCCGATCGAGCGGCGAGCGCCTTGACGATCAAATACTGGACGCGATTGGTGTCCTGGTACTCATCGACCAGCAGATGCGCCGCGCGCCGCCGCCATTTCTCGAGGATTTCAGGAAAGCGCTCGAACAGCAGCCAGGTCTGCAATTGCAAATCGCTGAAGTCCATCGCGTTCATCTCGCGCATCCGATCCTGGTAGAGCCGGTAAATCTGCGCGATCGAGGCCTCGCGCCCAGGCTTGGCGCTCGCAAGCATTTCGTCGGGCGTGATCGCCTCGTTCTTGGCCTGCTCGATTCGTGCGCGCGCAAGTTCGAGCGGGGGCGAGTCGGCCAGCGCGGCATCGTCGAGCACGCGGCGAATCGTGGTCAGCGAATCGGCTTCGTCGAGGATCGAAAAATTGCGGTCGTAGCCCAGGAGGTGGCCTTCGTGTCGCAGGATTCGCGCGCACGCGGAATGAAACGTGCTGACCCACGGCTGTCGCGCGTAGTTATCGTCACCGAGCAGCGATATGACGCGCTCGCGCATCTCGTTGGCGGCCTTGTTGGTGAACGTCACCGCCAGCACCTCGGCGGGCGACGCCTTGCGCTCGGCCAGGATGTGGGCGATACGGTAGGTCAGCGCGCGGGTCTTGCCCGAGCCGGCGCCGGCCATGATGAGTATCGGGCCGCCGGGCGCAAGCACAGCGGCGCGCTGTTCAGGATTCAAATCGTCGAGCTTCACGGTGACCGTCGCAGCTTCAAAACTTCCGGGCGGAGCCAATCAGGATAGCGGCTCCAGCGCGTGCGGCAAAGCGAGCGGGCGTCGAGGCGGGTGAATTTGTGCCGACTTACGAACCGCACGACAAATTTTACCGCAAGGCGCGTGCGCTGGGATTGCCGTCGCGGGCGGCGTTCAAGATTGAAGAAATAATTGCGCGCAACCGGCTCCTCGCCAGGGATGCGCGAATCGTCGATTTGGGATGCGCGCCCGGCGGATGGCTGGCGATCCTCGTAGCGGCGGCGGGCGCGGGCGGACGCGTGGTCGGAGTCGATCTCGCGCAGGTCAAGAATCCGCCAGCCGGTGCGATCACCATCGTCGGTGACATCCTCGATCCAACTGTCGCCGCGCGGGTGCAGAGCGAGCTTGGCGGACGGGCCGATCTGGTGACGAGCGACCTTGCGCCGAAACTGACCGGGATCGCCGCGCGCGACGAGGCGCGTTGCCGGGAGCTGATAGATTCCGCGTTGGGCTTCGCGATAACGATGCTGAGACCGGGTGGCGCGATGGTCGTGAAGCTCTTCATGGGCGCGCAATTCAAGGACATCGTCGATTCATTCAGGCGGCATTTCGGAAATGTCGAAGTGACGCGCACCAAAGCCAGCCGCCCGGGATCTTCGGAACTGTACATCGTGGCCCGCGAGTTCCGGGGTTGAGAAGGCGGAGAAGGCGGCGCGGTGCGCTTGTCATCGAGTGCACGACGCGCGTAAGGTTTGACCATGAAGGCTGTAGGCGGAAGGCATCTATGCCTGCTGCTTATCGCAGCCGTCGTGGCGGCCTGCTCATGCGGCCGTTCGCCATTCACCAGCACGTCCACCGCCGCCGGACTTTCGCACGACGACGTCAAAGTCCAGGTCTCGCGCGTCGGCTTTGACCACGAGACGGGCTCGCATTACGTGCTCCTGCTCGACGAGACCGAGTCGCGCGAATTGCCAATCATGATCGGCGAGAACGAGGCGCAGGCAATTATGCTCGCGCTGCGCGGAATCAAGCCCGAACGGCCGTTCACGCATGATTTGATTCGGTCCATCATAGGGAAGACCGGGAATCGCGTCGATCGAATCGTGATCGCGGATATGCGCGACGAGATCTATTACGCGACAATCTCCATGGATGGCGGCCGCTACTCGATCGACAGCCGGCCCAGCGACGCGATCGCGTTGGCGATGGGCATGAACGCGCCGATCTACGTGAACAGCAAGCTCTTCGGGTCGGCGCCCACGCCGGGGCTCGGCGGCGGCGGGAAAATTCCCGCCATCGCGCGCGCGCTGGGACTGACCGTGGAGCAACTGACTCCCGATCTGGCGAGCTACTTCGGCCAGAGCGCCGGGCGTGGCGTGCTGGTGTCGGGGGTCTCTTCGTCGGCGAAGAAAGCGGGCGTCGCGCGCGGCGATATCGTAGTGAAGGTGGGAGATCGCGAGGTCAGGGCGCTCGACGATTTCAGCCGGCAAGCTGCGCAGCTCAAGAGCGGCGGCGCCGTGACGTTGACGCTGAATCGCGGCGGCTCGAACCGCACCGTCACGCTTGAAAGTTCGCCCGCCGCAGACGCGCCGAAACCCTAGCCCTGGCGCACCAGCACGCTTTCGATAAAGCGCGGATCGATCTCCCGTTCGCCGCCCAGGTTGGCGAACTCTTCTTCGAGCAGGTTCAGGCAGGAATTCAGGAAGTCGGCGGTGCGCCGTCGTGCCGCGTCGTCCAGCCGCTCGGCCAGCGCCTGATGCACCCTGGCGCGAAACTCATTGTTGAGCGTCCCGGGCTGCCCGGTCATGATCGCCGCGCGCATCGCGGTCAGCCTGCTGCCTTCGATTGGATCGATCGCGAGGCGGTTGTCCAGCGCCAGCCGCGCGAGCCCGGTCAGCACGAGTTGACTTAGGCGAATTTCCCGGGCCGCCATCTGGGCGCGGAAGTTCGGCGATGCGATATCGATCGCGAACATCGCGCGGAACAATTCGGCGGCCGAATCGACTTGATCGAGAATCGCGTAGCTCAGATGCAGATCGCGCATGCTGCTGAAATCGCGCATCGCGACCCCGCCGCCGCCGTCCAGGCCGCTGTAGAATCGCGGCTGCCGCGCCATGAAGCCGGCCAGCGCCTCCCGGTAGGGCGAGTCGAGGTACGATATCTCGCGCACCTTGACGGTCGACAGGCCGAGTTTCCTGAGCGTAGCCTCGGCGCCGGCGCGGAGATCGATCGTCAAGCTCACGCCGAGGCGAAAGAGCAGTTTCAGCGGCGTATCGCGCAGATGCTCGATCGCGCTTTGCAGGTCGCCGCCGGCCAGATGCTCGAGCGCCAGGTTCAAGTAATGATGCGTCATCTCGACCGCGACGCGCACCGCTTCCAGATCGCCGAAATCCACCGCGCGCGCAACCAGCACCTGGTTGCTGACCATCGCCATCTCGCTGCGGAGCTGGCGTTTGCCTTGCGCCGCGAATCCCGCGGTTAGCGCGGTGTTGAACAGCGAAGCATCGCCGTCGGCCATCGCGGGCGCCATCTCGGGCGCGATCACTTCGGTATCGTCGGGCAGATCGGCGCGGCTCGGCGGCTCATATTCCGCGCGAATCTTGAGAAACTGCCCGGGCTTGAGGTACGCGAACACGCTCTGCGCCTCGAAGAAGTCGGGAAAGCCCCGGTCGTTCAAGCGCGCGCGCCGGAACTGGTAGGCCTCTTCCACGAGCTCGGCTTCGACGCCCCAATAGATTTCCTCCATCAGCCCGGCGAAGTAGTTATAGTCGCGCTCGAACGCTTCTTCGATGAAGTCCGAGATGTGCTGCGAGATTGCGTCGTGGCGGATGAACTCGATCAGATAATTTTCGTCGTACTGCGCGAAGCGATTCGCAGTCGCGTCGGGCGAGGATGCCGCGTCCTCGATTCGATGCACTTTTATGTAGCCGCGCAGCAACAGCGACATCATCTCAAGGTCGAGCCCCATCAACGCGTCGGCCAGTTTGCGCCGTCCGCCGTCGGCCATCGCCTCGATCCACTCGCGCATGCGATGCACGTTGGGACGATCGCGGTTCCAGCAATCCAGATCGAACAGCGACTTGACCTGCTCGGGCATCGCGAGGCTGAGCAGATCGCCGGCGTCGGCGCTGCCGATTTCCTTGAGCGTGTAGAAAAGCGTCTCGGGTGAAAACGATTGCACCAGCCGCTCGGCCTCGGGCGCGGAGAGGATCAGGTCGCGCTTCTGGCGCGCGGGAAGGCCGTACAGGAACTCCAGCTTCTCCTGGAAGGGAAGGTTGAGAAATTCCGATTCGCCTCTTACCGCCATATCGCCCGGACCAATAGTTCCATCTCAAGGGCAAAGTATCGCGCGCTTCCACGAGGGATCAACCAAGCGCCTATCTTTCGCCTGGCCGCGCCGTTAGATAAGATTTTTACAACCTATCAGAGCCCATTCTTGGCCTCTCCCAAATCAAAACATCCGGTCGCACTGACTATCGCGGGCAGCGACCCCGGTGGCGGCGCCGGACTCCAGGCCGACGTTAAAACCTTCGCTGCGCTGGGCGTGTATGGCTACTCGGTCATCACCGAGGTGATCGCGCAGAACAGCTCGCGAATTACCGACGTCGAAAACGTATCGCCGGAGATGGTCGAGGCGCAGCTCGATACTCTTGCTCTGGAATGCGCGCCGCGCGCGGTCAAGACGGGTGCGCTGGCCAGCGCGGCGATTGTCAAGGCGGTGGCGCGCGCGATCGAGCGCCTCAAATTGCCGGCGCCGGTGGTCGATCCCGTGATCGTGTCGAGCAGCGGCGCGCTGCTGATCGGCCCAAAAGGGGAACGCGCGATTCGAAAACGCCTGATCCCCATCGCGCGCATCGTCACGCCTAATATTCCCGAGGCCGAAGTGCTGGCGCGCATTCGAATCGACTCCGAGGCGGCGATTCGCGAGGCCGCAATCAAGATCATCAAGCTCGGCGCAAGAGCGGTCGTCATCAAGGGCGGGCATCGCAAGGACGATTCGTCCGCGACGGATTTGTTTCACGACGGCCGCCGCTTCATCGAGCTCAAGGGCCCGCGAATAGCAGGCGGCGGCGCGCATGGCACAGGATGCGCGTTCTCGGCGGCGATCGCGGCGTATCTGGCGCGCGGGATGAGCCTGGAGGATGCGGTCCGCGGCGCGAAACGCTACGTCACCACGGCGCTCAGGCACAGCTTCAAATTGGGCAAGGGGCGCGCGATCCTCGATCACTTCGCGATGACGCGCCCCGACCGCATAACGATCTGAGGGCGCCTGCGCTCCTCCTCTTGAGGGCGCCATCCACCCGGCGATAGCCTGTATGATCATGTCGGTGGCAACGAAAGCGAATGTACCCGCGTAAGCGTGCACTCGAGCGCATCGCGCGCGAAAAAGTGCTCTACCAGCGCCACCCCGGCGGCGACATCTCGGTCTGCGTCATCTATCCCAACATCTACCGGCTCGGGATGGCCAACCTCGGCTTTCAGGCCGTTTTCCACATCTTCGAATCCGATCCATCCGTCGCCGCCGATCGCGCGTTCATCCCCGACGCCGACGAGCGTGACACGTTGCGCAGCGGCGGCGAGCGCCTGGTCTCTTTCGAGCGCGGCCGTCCGCTCTCTGATTTCGACATCCTCGCGTTTTCGATTTCCTTCGAGACTGACTATCTCAATGTCTTGAGCGTGCTGCGGATGGCCGGGATCCCGGCTCGTCGCGCCGACCGCGCGGGCCGCAATTTTCCGCTGATCATCGCCGGTGGCTCCGCCGTTTTTCTCAATCCCGAACCGATCGCCGATTTCATCGATCTGTTTCTGATTGGCGAGGGCGAGGAGATGGTCCCGGAGTTCATCGAGCGATGGCAAGCGACGCGCGGATCGCCGAATCAACTGCGCGAACTCGCAGCCGTCCAGGGCGCCTACCTGCCCGACTTCTACTCACCCGTTTACGACGACGCCGGCCGCCTCGCCGCGGTGAATTACAGCGGCCCCGGGGTTGCACAGGTTAATCGCCGCCTGATTCGCGACCTCAACCGCTTCCCCACCTCGTCGCTGATTCTCACCGAGGAATCCGTCTTCGGCGACATGTTCCTGGTCGAGGCGAGCCGCGGATGCCAATGGGGATGCCGCTTTTGCGCGGCCGGTTTCATGTATCGGCCGATCCGTTATCGCGCGCCTGAAACTCTAATCGCCGAGGCCGGGCGCGGTCTTGGCGAGCGCAAGGTGATCGGCCTGGTCGGCGCCGAGATGGCGAGCGTTCCCGGCGTCGCCGACATCGCATCTGCCGTCGCCGATCGCGGCGGACGGCTGTCGCCCTCGTCGCTGAAGGCCGATTGCATTTCGCCCGCGCTCGCATCGGCGTTGGCGCGCGGCGGAAATCAAAGCGTGACCGTCGCGCCGGAGGCCGGCAGCGAGCGGATGCGCAAGGTCATCAACAAGAATCTTACCGAGGCCGAGATTCTGGGCGCGGCCGATATGATGCTGGGTGAGGGCGTCGGCAACCTGAAATTTTACTTCATGATCGGCTTGCCCGAGGAGCGCGACGAAGACGTGCTCGCGATTGCCGAGCTGGTCGCCAAGGTGCTCGAGCGCGCCCGCGCGCGCCGCACCCGCATCGGCGCCGTGACCGTGTCGCTCAATCCATTTGTGCCCAAGCCGTGGACGCCATTTCAATGGGATCCGATGCAGGACGCGCGATCGATCAAGCGCAAGGTCGCGATGCTGCGCCAGCGCCTCACGAGCCTGGGGCAAGTCGAGCTCGATGCCGAGTCACCGCGCGAGGCGTATTTCCAGACCATGGTCTCGCGAGGCGATCGCCGCGTCGGCGGTATCCTCGAACGGCTGGAAGCCGCGGGATGCGAAGGTTCCGGACCCATCTGGCACGAGTTGTCGAAGATTCATCGCGAAGCCCAGGCGGGCGGCAGTGAAGCTTCATCTTTGCCCGACCCCGATTTCTTCGTTACCCGTCCTTACGCCCACGACGAGCTGCTGCCGTGGGACTTTATCGATCATCACATTCACAAATGGTTTCTGCTTGCGGAACGAAAAAAGGCGCATCATGAGCATCAGAGTCCTCCGTGCGACGTGGTCCGATGCACCGTGTGCGGAGCCTGCTAGAATAAATGCGCAAGTCGAGGAGGGGAGGAAGAGGAAGATGGTTCATCGTGATTTGCGTTCAGCGCGGATAACGGCTCTGATGGCCGCGGCGGTGGCGATGCTCGCGTGGTCGGCGCCGGCCTTCATGGCCCCAGTCGGCGAGGAAGACGTTCCCGCGACCTCGATTGTCCCGGCCGGCGGCGAAGGCGCGCCCTCGTCCGTCAATCCTCCATCCTCGGCGGGGACTCCGTCGGCTCCCGCCGCAGCCGGGATGCCCTACCTTCCCGCGCCGACACCAAAACCCCCTTCGCACCGCGCGTCGATTAAAAGTAAAAACAGCGTCCGCGAACCGGAAGTCGAATTCGCGCAGGCTCGGCTGAAATTGCTTCAGAGCGTGCCGGTCTATTCCGCGCCCGCGAAAAGCAGCAAGCATATCGCGCAGGTGTCGCAGGACAATTTCGTGATCGTGACTGGTTCCACTCACTATTATCTGCAGGTGAAGCTCAAGACCGGACAGACCGGATACATCGATCCGTCGGCGGTTGAACTCGTTAAGCCGGCCGACAAGCTGTTCGTGCTCACCCACGACGCCGGTGTGCTCGAAAAGCCGAATCGATGGGCCAAAAAACTCGCCGACGTTCACCGGGGCCGCAATGTTCACGTCGTCGGCCTCGCGCTGAACTACATGAAAATCCGGATGAAGAGCGGGCTGGAAGGCTTCATCCCGATTACCGCGCTCGAATAGTCGCCAACGCCATCGCCGGCGCGCGTCGATCGGGTCTTTCGCGCTCGACGCTCGTCGGTCGTGTCGCTATAAGTCTCCACTCGGGGAGTCTTAGATGACGGATCGAGAACGACAGGGTTGGATCATCGTCGCGAGCCTCTTCGTTACGCTGGTGTTCGTTTTCGGCTCCGGCTACAACACCGGCGGCCTGTTCTTTCCGCATCTGCTGAAATATTTCGGATGGAAGCGCGCACAACTCTCCACCCTCCAGGGCGCCGCGCTGCCGCTGTCCGCAGGGCTTAGCGCTCCGTTGGTCGGATGGCTGCTCGATCGCGTCGAGGCGCGGGTCGTGATGGTTGCCGGCGCAATCATGACCGGCGTCGCTTTTCTCATCGCCAGCCGCGTCGATTCATTCGGTCCGCTGTTCGGCGCCTACGTCCTGCTTGGCGTCGGCATCGGCGCATCGACGTTGCTGCCGTGCTCGCTTGTGATCGCCAACTGGTTCGGTGCGCGGCGCGGGCTTGCGATGGGCCTGGCGTTTGCGGGCACCTCGCTCGGCGGCGCTGCGATGACGATGGTTGGGAACTTCGCGATCGTGCGCGGCGGATGGCGCGCCGGCTACGTCGCGCTGGCGATTCCGATATTCGTCATCGTGGTCCCGTTGATAATCATCGTCGTCAGGACCCGCCCGCCGCAGGCCGATGGCGTCAGCGTCGCGCAGGCCCGCGACGCGTTGCCGGGATTCGAGCTGCGCGAAGCGTTCCGCGCGCGCTCGTTCTGGATGATTTCCGCGGCGCAGTTCTTTTTCGCCGCCGTCGCGGCTGGCGCGACTTTGCATCTGATCACCTATCTCACCGAACTCGGCTACACGCCGTCATTCGCGGCCGGCATGATGAGCCTGGGGTTCGTGTTCGCGGCCTTCGGCAAGCTCGGGATGGGTCTGTTTGCCGATCGCGTGAGCGCAAGAATCGCGCTGACGTTCAACTTTCTTGCCGCTGGCTTCGGGATGATTTTGATATTCGGCGCGGCGCGAACCGCCGTGCTGATTCCGTTCGTGCTGATTTTCGGACTGTCGCTCGGCGCGCCGTTGGTGCTGATTCCGATGCTGGTGGCGGAGTCGCTCGGGCTCAAGCGCTTCGGCTCGATCGGCGGTATCGCAGGCGTCTTCAACACGATCGGCGCGTTCGTCGGCCCGGTCGGCGCGGGAAAGATTTACGATCTGAGCGGCAGCTATGTGCCCGCCTTCGAAGTGTTCGTCGTGATGTGCATCCTGGGCGCCGCGGTAGCATATTCGTGCCGACCGCTCGAGTCGGAGCAGGCCCGCCAGACCCCCGCCCCCCTCCCCGAGACGGCATAGCCGATTCGGAAAACTTTGTGCTAATCGCGTGCGAGCGCGAGGATCGAGCGGACTTTGGCGCCGATGTCCGGCGCGTTCACTACGTCGGTGATGATTGCCACGGCGTCTGCGCCGGCCGCGAGAGTTTCCGCTACCCGCGCTTCGGTGATCCCGCCAATCGCGACGATTGGAATCCTTACGGCGGCGCGTATCGCACGAAGATTGTCGAGGCCCATCCCCGTGGCGATGTTCTTCAGTCCACCGGAATACATCGGTCCGAATCCGATGTAGTCCGCGCCGCCATTTTCAGCCGCGCGCGCCTGCTCGACGGTGTGGGTCGAAATTCCAATTATTTTGTTTTCGTTGGGACCGGCGATCCGCCGCGCCGCCTCGAGTGGGAGATCCTCCTGCCCAAGATGCACTCCGTGCGCATCGGCGAGAATTGCTATATCGACTCGGTCGTTGACGATCAGAATCGCACCGCGCTTCCGGCACAGCTCGGCAATCGCGCGTGCGGCGGCCAGGAACTCGCGGCCGGGCGCATCCTTGAGCCGCAGCTGCATGATTCGCGCGCCGGCGTCGAGGATAGTCTCCGCCATCGAGACCGGCTCGTGTCCGCCGGCCGGATCGATCATCGCGTAAAAATGCGAGGGCAGCCGCGTCATCCGGGCGGAAATTTGGTCAGTACGATCTTGTGGTCGGTGATCTTCTTGCGCAGCGTGTTGCGATTCAGCCCCAGCATCCGCGCCGCCCGCACCTGATTGCCGCCGGCGCGCTTGAGCGCGAGTTCGACAAGCGGACGCTCGATTTCGGCCACCAGCCGATGGTAGAGGTCGCGCGGTTCCTCGCCGCCGGGCGAATCGAACCATCCTGCGATGCGTCCCGAGATGATGTCGCCGAGCGGGGCGCCGTCGGCGGCCGCGGCTGCTCCAGCGCCCGCGCCGCCCGGGCGCGTGAGCTCGATATCGTCGGCGCGAATCGTAGTGCCCGGCGCGAGCAGCGCCGCGCGCATCACGGCATTTTCGAGTTCGCGCACGTTACCCGGCCAATCGGCGGACTCCAGTTTGGCGCGCGCTTCGGGGCTGATGGTGGTGGCGCGCGCGCCCATCTCCTGGGCCGCCTTGGAGACGAAATAATCGGTCATCTCCGCAATATCCTCGCGCCGCTCGCGCAGCGCAGGCATCTGAATCGGAATCACCCGCAGCCGAAAGTACAGGTCCTCGCGGAATTTCCGCGCGGCAACCAGGGTCTCGAGGTTCTGGTTGGTTGCGGCGATTACGCGCGCCTTGAGCTTGAGCGTCTCGGCGCTGCCGACCCGGTTGAACTCCCGCTCCTGCAGCACGCGCAGCAGCTTGGGCTGCAATTCGACCGGCAGGTCGCCGATTTCGTCGAGGAAGATTGTGCCGCTGTCGGCCATCTCGAATTTGCCGGCGCGCCGCTCGGACGCGCCGGTGAATGAGCCGCGTTCGTGTCCGAACAGTTCACTCTCGAGCAGACCGTGCGGGATGGCGGAGCAGTTGACGGCGACGAACGGCGAGCGCCAGCGCGCCGATTTGAAATGAATCGCGCGCGCCACCAGCTCCTTGCCGGTGCCGCTCTCGCCGCTGAGCAAAACGGTCGCGTCATTGGTGACGACACGCCCGATCAGCTTGTAAACCTCCTGCATCGCAGCGCTGCGGCCGATTATCTCGCCACCGACCAGCTGGCGATTCACCTGGTCTTTCAGGCGGTTGAGATCCGCGGCCTGCGCGCCGACTTCGACCGCCCGCTTCACGGCCGCCGCGACCAGATCGAGATTGGCGAACGGCTTGGTCAGGTAATCGTGAGCGCCGCGCTTCATCGCCTCGACGGCGTTGTTCATCGTGCTCGCCGCGGTGATCACGATGATCAGCGTGCGGACGGCTTCGGCGTGCGCCGCCGACAATACGTCGAGTCCGCCGGTGCCCGGCATGATGATGTCGAGCAATGCAACGTCGAATCGATTGCTGCGCAGCGCCGCAAGCGCGGCCGAGCTGTCTACAGCCTCTTCGACGCGATGGCCGTCGGCTTCGAGGCGATGGCGCAATACGAGGCGAATTGCGGGATCGTCGTCGGCGATCAGAATCGCCGCGCCGACGCCGGGATCCTTCAGACGTTCGGCGAAGTTCTGGTTCGATGCGCTTGCGCCCATGGTTGTCATGCTCATGAGCTAGAATGGTAACAGTAAGTTGGATCTTATCGCCAATGGCCTGAGAGTCGCCCAAAATTTAAGCATTACGCCGCTGTTACGAGTGGGGTGGCGCAATCTTGACTCGGTCGATTTGCAGGAAAAGGGGGAAATACACAATCCATTGTGGTTTTGGGACGGCAACGCTCTATGGATAGTTTCGTTCCGTCAAAAAAATATTTTGCCGGAAGCGAGTGTGTCGCTGTCCCCATGGTGAGTCCTCGCGCGGCTTTTTGCGGCGAGCGCGAGCGTGCAGCATCGTGGCTGTTGACCATAACGTGATCGGGTAGCACGGCGAGCGATCCGGCGTAAGGCTGAACAGTTCAGCCGTTGCGGCGGGTACGCAGTGTTTGCCGTTGCGACGGCAGCCGTCGCGACGGCAGCGCAGTGTTGGCCCGCTGCGGCGGGCACGCAGTGTTTGCCCGCTGCGGCGGGCACACAGTGCTGGCAGCGCTGCGGCCTCGCGATGATTTCGAGGTCGCCAGTTCGGCTATCTGGTGCTCGGAAAGGATTCGGCGCTCGATGCGCGTCGGTCACGGCGAGATGTCGCGCGGCAGGGCGCGCTCGGTCTCCGCTGTGCCCGAAATTGTGCCCAAAAGGTCGCGTCAGCCCGTGATCTTCTCCCACCGCTCCGCAAAGTCCTTGACTTCCTCCGCGCTCACGCTGGTGCCGTAGTAATCCCCCTTCCCACCCTTCCCCTTCCAATAGGGAACATTGTCTTCATCGATGGTTACCTTGCCCCGCCCCAGTGGGTCAGCGAGTTTTTTTTGTACCCACTTGCCCCAATCTTCACAGTTGAGAACGTAGAAATCGGGCCTTTCGGTCGGGCTTTTTCGCTGAATATCAACGAACACTAGGAATCTGTTTTTCTCTTTCGGGGACAGTCCTTTAACGCCCGGCCAGACCTGGGTCTGCTTGGCTTTGACTTCGACCGCGGCGTATTTGCCGTTGGGGTATGCGACGAGCAAGTCCACCTTCTTTCGGTTACCGAGGGTAAGTTGAGCGTACAAACCTCTCCTACACAGCTCGCTCGCAGCTGCGTATTCCCCTGCCAGCCCGACTAGCTCTTTTGGTTCGCGTCCATCATCCATCAGCTCCACTCCTTTTGGTCCTTCCGCAGAGCTCTGACAGTCTTACGGGTTCGTATAGTTCCGCTTCGACCATTTGCCTCAGTTATCAAACTGCTGCGCGACCGACAAACGGCGGACATAAACGATCAGCGCCGTCGTCGGGAGAAAAAGTGTCTTTTTGTGTCGGAGGCGAGCAAATCCGAGACGATGCGAGGGCTTCCCGATTTGGGAAACCCTTTTTCAGTTGCCCGACTTTTTCAGTTGCCTGACCGCGCGCCGATGGCGCGCGGGAGAGATGGCGCGCCGGGGAGATGTCGCACCGATGCCGTTACATTCCCCCGACCACCTTAGCAATGTGGTGCCGATTTCTCATTGCGGGCGTTTCTCCGGCGGCATGATTGGGAGCGTCACCTTGAACGTCATCCCATCCTTGGATGCGCCCGCGCCCTTGACTTCGACGCCCCCGCGCTGCGCCCACAGCCTGCCGCCGTGAAGCGCAATAATTCGATGGCATAGCACGAGACCCAGGCCGGTTCCGGCAGGCTTGGTGGTGAAGAACGGGGTAAACAGTTGCGCGAGCTGATCCTCGGGGATGCCGGCGCCGCTGTCGCTGACCTCGACCCGCAGGAACTGGCGGCGCCGCCCCTCGGCCGTCATCGTGAACTCCCGTTCGATTCGCGTATGCAGTCGAATCGTGCCCGACGAACCGATCGATTCCGCCGCGTTCTTGATCAAATTCAGGAACGTTCGTTCCAATGCGCCCGCGTCGCCAACCACGTCGGGCAGGCTGGGATCGAAATCCTGGAGCACCACGACACCGTCGGGCGGCTGCGGGAACAACCCCGCCATCCTCAGCGCCTGGTGCAGCACCATGTGTATGTTGACCGGCTCCTGCTCCAGGCGTTGCGGCCCGCTGACCATCAGCACCTGCTCGACGAGCGAAGCGATCCGATTGACCCCATCGAGAATCACGCTGCAGTACTGCTGCGCGCGCCCGTCATCGGGAAACATCCCGGCCATCAGCTCGGCGGCACCCTTGATGCCCGTCAGCGGGTTCCTGACCTCATGGGCCAGACCGGCCGGCGAAAGTTGCAGGCTCAAGTCGCCGGTGGTCCCTGCCTCGGCGGCGCCTTTTTCGTGAGACAGGTCGTGAAGCAGGATAATGACCCCCCCGGGTTGTCCCTCGGCGTTCAGCAGGGGGGATACTTCGGCGCGAATCGTCAGTTCCCGAGGCCCCGCGGTCAGAACCGTCTCCATGTCTCCAAAGTCCTGACCGCTGTCGAGGCACGCACTGACCATGCGGTCCAACCAGTCGTTCTGGCGGATGAGGTCGGCCACTGTCGCGGCGCTCACCTGGGAAACCCCGAGCATCGTCTTAGCGGCAGGATTTACTGCCTGGGGCTCCATCGCGGGCGAGAGCACGATGATCGCATCGGTCAGGCTATCGATAATGTCGTGCCAGAGACTCAAATTTACTCCCGGTCAGTCGCTATCAGAATCGTTCCGGTTATCAACCGTAACACAACGGACTTAACCGGCTAAACATTAGACGTGGCGAATATATTCCTGCGTCTGAGCGCCAAGATTCGTGAGCATTTCCAAGCATAATTAAAAAACCGCTTCTCAAGGATTAGGCTTTTTAATAGTTTGTCCACTGCCGATCGGTTGATCTTGGTCGTATCGGTCGGTACCGTTGGGGTCAATCTTGTCGGGGGAGAATGATTAGAACGAAGTCTATCTATCGAGTGTTTGTTGCCCTGATGGTGGCCTTGATTGTCGCTGGATGGGCACCCACTCGTGCACTCGCCGACGAATTTGACGGGTCCGAGGCTCCGCCAGGGGTGTACACCCCACCTCCGAGCCTGGTCGGACAAAGCACCGGTTTTGAACTCGAGACTCCTGCGGAAGCCGGCGCCCAGCCGATTGCGTCGCCGTACGTGCTTCCGCTGCCTGAGGCGGTTCCGCCGTTCCCGATTCTCCTTAATCGGTCAGTTCGTCGCTATGTCTCGGATTTTCTGAATTCTCCCGACCATCTGCAGGATACCTTCGACCGCAGCCACCCCTACCTGCCTGATATGGTCCGGGTACTGAGAAGCTATGGCCTTCCCGACGACTTGGTGTACCTGGCTTTCGCTGAAAGCGAATTTTCCAAGCGCGGCAGGGGTCCGTGGCAGTTCAATTACGACACCGCCAAGCGCTTCGGCCTCCATATCGACCGCTACGTCGATGAGCGCCGCGACCCCGTAATGTCCACCAGGGCGGCGGCTGAGTATCTGGCGACCTTGCACGACGAGGCCGGTGACGATTGGCCGATGACGCTGGTCGCGTGGAACAACGGCGATAAGGCGATCGATCGTTATTGGTCGTTGCGCGGCCCCAACATCGAAAAGTTCGGCAACCGGCTGCCGCGGCGAACCCGTGGGCTGCTGGGACGTTTCATGGCCGTCGCGTATATCGCGCATCATGCCGATAGCTACGGAATCACCCCCGTCAAGCTCGACGATCCGCCGGCGTATCAGATGCTGCCGGTTCGCGGCGGCACTCCTCTGAGCCGGGTCGCCCTCAATCACGGGACGACCCTCCAGCGCCTGCATGAGCTCAACCCGGCCTTGCTGCGCGACGTCATTCCTCCCTACGAGCAGTCGTACAGCGTCCGCGTTCCCGTGGATACCCACGCCAGCGCGGAGCACGTCGAATTCTAGTTTTTCAGGCTCTGTTCGCTCCTTGCTCCAGACGGGCATTGGCCGGTCGCCGGTTCATTGCTCTAAAGCGGCATTGGCCGGTCGCCGGTTCATTCGTGACCCGAAGCGGCGTATCCTTTTTTCCGCATGATTAGCGCCGACCAGGCCCTGCAAATCGTACTCGAAAATGTAGCTCCGCTCGGCGTCGAGCGGATTCCAATCGTCGAGGCGGCTCGCCGCGTGCTCGCCCAGGATATCAGCTCGCCGCGCGACATCCCCGGCTTCGACAACTCCGCGATGGACGGTTACGCAGTGCGCGCCGCCGATCTTGCCAAGGCGTCGGAGGCCAGCCCCGTCAAGCTGACCGTCGTCGAGACCGTGGGCGCCGGCAAGATGCCGACCCGCCGCGTCAGCGCGGGCGAGGCGGCTCGCACGATGACCGGCGCGCCGATCGCCGAGGGCGCAGACGCGATCGTTCCGGTCGAACGGACGCGCGGCAGCGGCGCTGTGGTCGAGTTTCTCGTCCCCGTCGAGAAAGGCGCTTCCATCCGGCCGCGCGGCGAGGATTTGCGTCTCGGCGATCTCGTAATGTCGGCGGGCAAGACGCTTAAGCCGGCGGATCTTGGGATGCTGGCGTCGGTGAATCGCGCGATGGTCGAAGTCATTCGCCGCCCGCGCGTCGCGATCGTTGCTACCGGCGACGAACTCGTGGACGTCGATCAATCGCCGGTCGGCGCGCAGGTTGTCAATTCGAGCGCGTACGCGCTTGCCGGCGCGATTCGCGAGGCCGGCGCCGAGGCCGTCATCCTCAAAGTGGCGCGCGACGACGCGCGCGAGATTCGCGAGCGGCTGGCCGAGGCCATGACCTTCGACGTGGTGCTATCGACCGGCGGCGTCTCGGTGGGCCAGTTCGATCACGTCGCAGGTGCGCTCGACGAACTCGGGATGCGCCAGCTTTTTCACGGCGTCGCGCAAAGACCGGGGCGTCCGCTCAAATTCGGCGCCGTCGGCTACCGCCCGATATTCGGCCTGCCGGGCAATCCCGTTTCCACTCTGGTCTGCTTCTACCTGTATGCGCGCCCCGCGATCCTCAAGATGAGTGGGATGCGGCGCGTCGGTCTGCCGCGCATCCGAGCGCGATGCGCCGTCGATATCACGGTCGGCAAGGACGTCACCGAGTTTGTGCGAGTTAAAATCGAGCGCGACGCTCGAGGCTGGCTCGCAACTCCCACCGGCAGCCAGGGCTCGGGGATTTTAAGCTCGCTCTCGCGCGCTGACGGTTTGCTCGTCGGCCCGTCAACCGAAACTCTGTTAAAGGCCGGCGCTCAGGCGACCGTGCTGCTCTTGGGGGCTGGCGGCGACGGCGGCGCGGTTGCGGCCGATGAACTCTTCGAGGGTGACCGCCATAGCCAATGAATCACCATCGTCGCGACGGCCCCGAAAATCGCGGCGCCGATTATCACCGCCGAGAGCCTGACCTGGAGTTTCAGTATGTTGAAAGGCAGCAGGTAAAACGTGACCATCTCCATCTGAAAGTTTGCGTAAATGACGAACGCCACCCACAGGACCACGATCGTGCCGATGATGAATTTAGGGTTCTTGGCAAATGCGGGCATCGCGGGCGATCCTCCTGACGGGGCGATGGGAAAAGCTTGGCGGCTGAAATAGCGATTGTCAACGCAGCCGGGCGCAGTGCAAATGATGCGCTCGTCGGAGTCATCCCCGCGCGAGGGTTAGAGCAATGGCGACGCGTTATCGCATAGGCAACGGATTCGATTTTCATCGGCTCGAAGCGGGCCGCCGGCTCGTGCTGGGCGGCGTCGAAATCAAGCACGACAAGGGACTCCGCGGCCATTCGGACGCCGACGTCGCGGCGCATGCGCTCGCCAACGCGATCCTCGGCGCGATCGGCGCGGGCGACCTTGGCCGGCATTTTCCCGACAGCGATCCGCGCTACAAAGACGCCGACTCGATCGCGCTGCTGGCTGCCGTCTGGAAGCTCGCGCTCGATCTCGGATGGCGGCTGGGCAACGCCGACCTGACGATTTTCGCCGAAGCGCCGAAGCTGAAGCCGTATCTCGATGCGATGCGCGAGCGGCTCGCCACCGCACTCGGCGCGGATCGATCGCGCGTCAACGTGAAAGCGTCGAGCCCCGAGGGAATCGGCGCGCTAGGCCGCGGCGACGGGATGGCAGCGGCGGCGATTGTGATGCTCGAAGCGGACTAATGGTAAGCAGGCGGTCATCAAACGAACGACGATCCTGAAATCGACGAGAATCCAGAGCTTAATGAATGGAGGGTAATTACAGGTCATCCTCGCCCGATCCGTCATCGCCCAAATCACCACCGCTCTCCAATTCCTCGACCGCTTCGTCGAATTCCGGGCCGTTGAACTCGTCGCCCATCTCCTTGCCCATCCGCTTCATCATCCGCGCGACGCTCTTGGGATCGTTCTCGTCGATGTCGCCCATCTTCGACGGATCGGCGAGCGACTCCATTCGCGATTCCTCGCTGCGCGGCATCGCGAATCGCGACATCAGGCGGCGCATTTTCTTTCCGCCGCAATGCGCGCAAACCGCGTCAACCTTTTCGCTGACGCGCGTGGTCAGGACGCTGGTCGTCCGGCGGCACTTCTCGCAACGATATTCGTAGATCGGCATAGGGACGGTATTGTATCTGCTGCCAACGCAGATTTCACGGACAATTAATTCCTCGATCCCGGTGAATGCGCAAAAACGGTGGTTACTCTCTGATTCGAAACAGCGCGCGCGCGTTGGCCGTCGTCAATCCGGCGATTTCCTCGAACGTAGTGCACCGCAGATGCGCAATCGCGGCGACCACATCCTTGATCATCGCTGGTTCGGTCAACCGCCCCGCGAACTGGCCGCCGTACGGCCACGGTCCGTCGGTCTCGGCAAGTATCCTGTTCGAAGGCAACATCCGGGCGAGATCGCGATCGCGCTCCCGGTAGGCGACCTCGGGGGTCAGCGAAATAAAGTATCCGGCGTTGATGATCGCGCGCGTGGTCTGTTCGTCGGACTTATGCCAATGAAAGACCGCGCGCGTCACTCCAGCCTCGCCAATTATCGCGAGCGCCTCGGCGGCGCATCGGTGCGGCGCATGCAGTATCAGCGCCAGATCCATCGCGGCGGCGGCTTTCGCAAAGCGTGCGAGCATCAGTTTCGCAGCGTCCCGCACGCCCGCATCTCCCGCGCCTGGGCCGTACCATGGCAGTCCGACTTCGCCGACGGCGCAAATCGAGTCGCGCTCACGCGCGATCGTTTCGAGCGCCTCGAGCGCGTCATGTTCGCTATGTTCAAACTGCTCGGGATGAAATCCTAATGCCGGGAAAATGACACCCGGATATTTCCTTGCTAGTTCGAGCACTCTGCGATTCGACGCGGGCCCAACCCCCGGCACGACCATCGCCGATACTCCCGCATCCAGCGCCCGCTTGATTGCGCCGGAAGGGTCGGGATACTGGTCAGCGTCGAGATGAACGTGGCTGTCGATCATTTCATTCGTATAGCAGGCATGCGCCGCGCGCGCATCGTATCGCGCGTGCCGCGATGAGCGATCTTCGCCTGATGTGGCGCAACACGCGGATGGTCGTGCTATGCGCGATCTCGGCGGCCCTCTACGCAGCGGTGTTGGTGCCGTTCAAGGTCGTCCCGCTGATTCCCGGCGTCACCGAACTTCGCCCCGCCAACGCGATTCCAGTTGTCTGCTCGTTCCTGTTCGGTCCCGCGGCCGCCTGGGGTTCGGCGATCGGAAACATGATTGGCGATTTTTTCGGCGGCGTGTCGCCGGGCGATATTTTCGGATTCTTCGCGAACCTGGCCTACGGGTGGATTCCGTACAAAGTCTGGGAATTGATCGGCCGCGGCCAAAGTCCTATCAGCCGCTCGCCGCTTGGAATTCTCAAGTATGTCATCGCATGCCTGGCCGCGAGCGTGCTGTGCGCCGACCTGGTCGGATGGGCTGACAACGTGCTCGTCATCAGGCCGTTCGCGATGCTCGGCAACGTGATCATCTTCAACAATATGGTGTCTGCCCTCGTGCTCTCGCCGTTCATCCTCGCGGCGGTCTATCCGCGGGTCAAAAAGGGCCGGATGCTTTACACGGACGTGATGCCGGAGGTGAAACTGAAGCCGGTGGGAATTCGAGCCTCCGGTTTCGCGCTGCTGATAGCGGGCGAAGGCGGCGCCTGGATTTTTGGGAATTTGCTTTCGACCGGGTATTGGGCGCCGAAGTTTCTGCCCGCGTGGATGATTGTCGCCCCGTACGACAAGCCGGTCTTGATAATCGTCGGCCCGTTTATCCTGTTGGCGTTCGCGGGCCTGTTCATGATGTGAAAATCGACGGGCAAATATTTTCAGTTTTTTCAGTGAATCCTAATCAGCACGCAGTGTCGGTCCAGGGCGTAACCTTCACCTATCACGGCGCCGAGCGTCCCGCGCTTCGAGCGGTAAGCTTCGTGCAGTCCGCCGGTGAGATGATCGGCGTGATGGGCGCGTCGGGAGCGGGCAAGTCCACGCTCGCGAAATGCCTTAATCGCATCATCCCGGAGTTCGAGGACGGCGATTTTCGCGGCACGGTCCGCATTGCAGGCGAGCCGCTTGAGCATCTTCGCGTCTGCGACGTCGCGCCGAAAGTGGGGATGGTCTTTCAGGATTTCGAGTCGCAATTGTTTTCGACCAACGTCGCGCACGAAGTCGCGTTCGCGATGGAACAGGTCGGCATGGACCGCGCCGAGATGGATAGGCGAATCATTCCCGCGCTGGAGGCCGTTGGGCTGCGCGGCTTCGACCATCGCGATCCGATGTCGCTGTCGGGCGGCGAGAAGCAGCGCCTTGCGATCGCGTCGGTGCTGGCGTTGCGGCCGTCGGTTATCGTGCTCGACGAGCCGACCACCGATCTCGATCCCGAGGGCAGGGCGGAAGTCTTCGAGTTGATCGCCAAGCTGCGCGCGCAAGGCTTGAGCCTGATCGTTATCGAGCATGAGTCCGAGGAACTGCGCGCCGCCGATCGGATAATGGTATTGCGCGAGGGGGAAATCGCCGCCGACGGTCCGCCTTCCGAGGTGTTCGCGCGCACCGACCTGCTCATGGGATGCGGCGTGCGTCCGCCCGGACTGGGCCACGCGCTCAAACTGCTCGGAATCGACGCTCAACCGGAAAGCGTCGCGCATGCTTACGACGCGATCGTGCGCGCCTACCCGCATCTCACCGCAACTTTAGTTGACAACCTCGCCGATTCCCGCGCACCCGAACACCCGACGATTGCCGAAAACGCCTCGATCGGCTCCGCATTCATGGCAATCGAGGATGTGACCTTCAGCTATGCGGACGGGCCGCGGGTGCTCGATTCGATCGATCTCAGAGTCGAAGCCGGCGACTTCATCGCGATAGTCGGGCAGAACGGCTCCGGCAAAACCACTTTGGCCAAGCAAATCGTCGGTCTGCTCCAGCCGGCCACGGGCCGCGTGATAATCGAAGGCAAGGACCGCGCGCAGATGCGGCCGGCCGAGACGGCGCGCGAAGTCGCGTACGTTTTCCAGAATCCAGACCATCAGATTTTCGCCGCCACGGTCCAGGAGGAAGTCGCGTTCGGCCCGCGCAACTTCGGCTTGGCGGATGACGAGATTCGGCGTCGATGCGACGAAGCGCTCGAGGCGGTCGGCCTTCAGAACGAGCGCCAGAGCGACCCGTTCCTGCTCAGCAAGGGCGAGCGCCAGCGGCTGGCGGTTGCGAGCGTGCTCGTGCTCAGGCCGCGGATGTTGATTCTCGACGAACCGACCACCGGCCTGGACCATCGCGAGCAGCTTCGGATGATGGCGCTGGTGCGGGACCTCAACCGCGCCGGAATCGCGATCGTGATCATCACCCATACGCCGTGGCTGGTCGCGGAGTATGCGCGGCGCGTCGTGCTGCTGCGCAAAGGCGCCAAGATTTTCGACGGCGGCGTGCGCGAGTTTTTCATGCAGGACGAACTGCTGCGGTCGTCGTCATTCCGGGCGCCGGAAATCACCGAGTTGAGCCGCCGCTTCGGGACGCTGGCGCTGACGACCGACGAATTCGTCGCGTGGGTCAAGGGGCGCGCCTGATGCCGATTTATCTGTACATCGATCGCGGCACGTTTGTTCATCGGCTGCATCCCACGGTCAAGGTGTTCGCGCTCTTCATCATGTTCTGGTCGGTGTACTGGGTGGACAATCCTTTAGCGCTCGCGCCGGTCGGATTGGTCATGCTGTGGATCGCGCAGCTTACCGATTCGTGGCCGAACTTCTACCGCCTGCGATGGTTCTTCGCGATTCTGGTTTTCAGCACGACGATTGCGTGGATGGTTTTCTACCGGCGCGGTGCGGTGCTGGTGAACGTGCCGATTTTTCACGTCAGCAGGTTGTCGCTGATATTCGGCATCGGGCGCGGCATCAAGCTCGCGGAGCTGCTGGCGGCATCGGTGCTGTTTCTTTCGACCACCAAGATCGAGGAGTTCACCTACGGACTACAACGAATGCGGGTGCCGTATCGCGTGGGGTTCGCGATCTCGCTGTCATTTCGGCTGGTGCCGCTGTTTATCGACTCTGCCGTGACGATCGTCGATGCGCAGCGGCTGCGCGGCTACGATTTCAACCAGGGCGGGCCGCTGGAGCGCGTGCGGCGCTACGTGCCGGTGGTGATTCCGGTTTTTATGGGCGCGCTGCGCAAGGCCAACAACATGGCGATGGCTCTGGAAGCGCGCGGTTTCGGATTCAGCCACGAGCCGACGACGTTTATCGATTACCCGGTGACCGTCGCGGATATCCTGGCGTTCGCGTTCTTGATCGCGCTCGGTACGCTATCCTTCATGCTCTACTGGACGGGGCTGGGCGGAATCGGTCCGCTGAAGTAACGTACAACCCGGCCGTTGCGTACTATCGGCCAGGAATTCGGCACATCACGGGGCATAGCAATGAGCATCAAGTCGGAATTTCTTAAACGGCCGATCGAACACATCGATATCACGCGCGAAAGCGTGGTGCCGATCGTCGAGGCGATGGGGCAAATGGCGTACAGCGCCCGCGACTTGCATCGCGCGGCGACGATTTACGATCGGATGCTGCGCGATCGCGACTGCGGCATAATCCTGTGCCTGGCGGGTTCGCTCATCAGCGCCGGGCTCAAGCGCGTCTTCGCCGACATGATTCGCAACCACATGGTCGATGCGATCGTGAGCACCGGCGCGAACATCGTCGATCAGGATTTCTTCGAGGCGCTCGGTTTCAGGCATTGGATGGCCGAAGACCGGTTCAAGTACGGGCTCGACGACGACAAGCTGCGCGGACTGCATATCGATCGTATCTACGACACGCTTATAGACGAAGACGAACTGCGCGTGTGCGACGAGACGACCCAGAAAATCGCCGACCGCCTCGAGCCGCGGCCGTATTCGTCGCGCGAATTCGTCGCCGAGATGGGCAAGTACCTGGCCGAGACGGGCGCGAAGACCGGCGCCAGTATCGTGCTCGAGGCGTATCGCGAGGAGGTGCCGATTTTCTGCCCTGCCTTCAGCGACTGCTCTGCCGGCTTCGGGCTGGTGGCGCATCAGGCGGCGCGGCACGGCAAACCCAAGGTTTCGCTCGACAGCGCCAAGGATTTTTACGAGTTGACGCGGCTCAAGGTGAAGAACGAAACCACCGGGCTGTTCATGATTGGCGGCGGAGTGCCGAAAAATTTCGCGCAGGATATCGTGGTCGCTGCCGAGGTACTGGGGCATGACGTGCCGATGCATAAGTACGCGGTTCAGATCACCGTGGCCGACGTGCGCGATGGCGCGCTCTCGGGCAGCACGCTCAAAGAGGCCAGCAGCTGGGGCAAGGTCGATACGACTTACGAGCAGATGGTGTATTGCGAGGCGACGATCGCGGTGCCGCTGATCGTGGGCTACGCTTATCACAAGCGCGGATGGGAAGGCCGCACGTCGCGCAAGTGGAACTCGTCGCTGGATAAGGATCGGGTGTAGGCAGGGATGGAAGGAACCTAGGTGTAGCCTTTGAAGAAAGTGAACCCCACCGTGGGTTTGCAGGGGTGACCCCTTTACCCAATGCTAAGAAGGAAGGGGGTGGTTTTCAATGAGTTATTCACGATGTGGTCTCCATTAGTTTCTCTGATGAGCTTAGATTCGAGCATGAGCGTTGTTTTCATGCTGAGTCACACATCCGCAAGCCGGCACGTGTCAGCGTGGTCGCTTACAACCTGGGGAACTCCGCCGGAGGTTTGATCAAGCACGCACGCTACGATAAAACAAGGATCAGGAAATATGAAATTGGTAGCCAGATTCTTGCTCGCACTGCTTTTAGTTTGCGCCTCTTTCGCACCCGTGCGCGCGCAAACTCCCCCCACTTGGATTACCAATCAAGGCGGCTACAGCGGGGATTGCTATGACGCAGACGAGAACGATTTGGGTCCGAATTACCCGCTCCCGAATAACGAGTCGCAGGTGGTCGTCTGGGATGACGCCTTCTATGACAACGGAGTGGAGTCCATCATTGAGGAGTACGAAGGGGACCTTTGGAATTACTCGGTGACCGGCGACCTTGTGATAGCCAATCTAACCGTTGAGCCGGTGTATTTGCAGATGGACCTTTGGATGCAATCTGACTACCATACCGAAACGCAGTGGCTTCTGGTTCCCAATGGTGGCTCCTCTGTGTTTCCATTCAACGGAATTACGGCCAATTTGCCGACCGCATTGGTGGGATATTTCTACCTGACCGTAACGCCGCAGACACCTGGGTGGGCAAGTGGTCCAGTCCTGGCGTGCGCCAGTGTCAGTTTTACCACGACAGAGCACAATTGAAACGGTGATTGTAAATTATATCTATTATGTCTATGTCGCTGGAATGCGGTGCTCGTGAGGTGGCTGGGTCCCTCCGTTTTGGCCTCGAATGAGACTGAGACCGCAATTTTCTTAATACTAAGGGGCAGGGGTTACCCCTGCCCAAGGATGCGCGAAACCCATGGTGGGTTTCGCATACAATTAAGTTCTCCCTTTTGTTTTCCTGCCTCCGCCCCCATCTTTGTTTTGATGTTGGGTGCAGGGGTCACCCCTGCTGATTTTGCCCGCGCAGCCGCGCCGTGCTAATTATCACGGGCTTATTCCGGCGTATTTCTTCAGAAGGACGATGCGATGCTGTTCGTGATTATCGGCCATGACGGACCCGGCGGCGCTGCCATCCGGCCGCGAGTAAGGCCGGCTCATCTCGACAATCTCCGGCCGCTGGATCGAGCCGGCAAGGTGAAGATCGCGGGGCCATTCACCGACGGCAGCGGCAGTCTTATCATCGTGGATATGGAGAGTGAGGCCGAAGCGATTGCGTTTGCCAATAGCGATCCGTACACGACCGGCGGCGTGTTCGAACGCGTCGAGGTGAAGCCGTTCCGGCAGGTTTTTCCGGAGTAGAATTTAGCAATCTCGTATAGATGGAGTATCGATGGCGGGAGCGTTAAGCAGTTTAAAGATTGTTGAAGTGGGCGAGATGGTGTCGGCGCCGTATTGCAGCAAGATGCTGGCGGACATGGGCGCCGAGGTCGTCAAGATCGAGCGGCCCGGCGCCGGGGATCGCGCGCGCACGCGCGGGCCGTTTCCCGGCGATGTCCCAAATCCCGAGAAGAGCGGACTGTTCCTCTATCTCAACACCAACAAACGCGGCGTCACACTCGACATCACGCAGCCCGACGGCTTCGAGATTCTGGAGAAGCTGGCGGCGGATGCCGACATCCTGGTTCACAACGTCACGCCGCCCGAGATGGATCGCGTCGGGCTCACCTACGAGCGGATGCGTCGCACGAATCCGAAGTTGATCATGACGTCGATCCTGCCGTTCGGACTGACGGGTCCGTATCGCAACTACCGCGCCGAGGATTTGACCATCTGGTGCGCGGGCGGTGTCTGCGTGCTCAACGGCGCCCCGCAGTTTCCGGCGTTGCCACCGCTGAAAACCGCGGGACAGCAGGCGGGATACCAGGGCGGAGCGCATGCTGCGACCGCCACCGTGGCGGCGGCGTTCGCGCAGCTTCGCGACGGCGCCGGGCAGCATGTCGAGATCTCGATCCAGGAATCGATCGCCTCGATCCTCGAGATGACGTTTGAGTACTGGCCGTATATGAAAATGCTCTCGACGCGGTGGGGGCAAAAGCCGCTGGCCCCCGTCGCAGCGATGCAGTGCAAGGACGGCTATATCTTTCTGTGCTGCATCGAGGAGCATCAGTGGCGCAATTTCGTGGAGATCATGGGCAATCCCGAATGGGCCGAAGAGGAGATCTTCAAGGACCGGCTGGTGCGCGCGGTCAACTGGGACGCGCTCAAAGTGTTGCTTGAACCATGGGTCAGCCAGCAGACCGTGCAGGATTTGTATCGTAAGGCGCAGGCCAAACGGGTGCCGTTTGCGCCGGTGTCGACGATGGGCGATCTGCTCAACTCGGAGCATCTCAAGGCGCGCGGATTTTTCGTCGAAATCGCGCAGCCGGTTGCCGGTACGCACAAGTATCCGGGCGCGCCGCTGAAGTACGCGCGCACCCCATGGGCAATTCGGCGGCCAGCGCCGACGCTGGGACAGCATAATGCGGAAGTATTCGGCAAACAGCTCGGGCTTTCGCAAGCTCGGCTCGACGAACTCAAGCGCAAGGGTGTGATTTAGCGATGGCCAAGCCTCCTCTGTCGGGAATTCGAGTTTGCGATTTTACCTGGGTGTGGGCGGGACCATACTGCACCCTGCAACTGGCTCATCTTGGCGCCGAAGTGATCAGGATCGAGACCAAAACGCGGCCGTGCGTGACGCGGATGCTGCCGCCGTGGCCCGACGCCGTGTTCGACAGCATCGACAAGTCCGGTTACTTCAATCAATACAACCAGGGCAAGAAATCGCTGTCGTTGAATTTCAAGCATCCCGAGGCGAAGGAAGCGGCGTGGCGTCTCATCAAGCAGAGCGACGTGGTGATCAACAACTTCGCGGCGGGCGTGCTCGACAATATGGGATTTGGCTACGAGGCGGTGAAGAAGGTCAATCCGAATGTCGTCATGATTACTCTGTCGGGTTACGGCGACACCGGACCGGAGAGCCATTACGTGTCGTACGGGCCGGCGCAGGTGCCGTTGTCGGGGCTGTCTGCTCTGACCGGCTATAAGGGATTTCCGCCGATGCACGCCGGCTTCAGCTACGCCGATCCCAACGCTGGAGTGCATGGCGCGTTTGCGATCATAAGTGCGCTGTTCCATCGCGCGAAAACCGGCGAGGGACAATATATCGACATGAGCCAGTGGGAATGCGCGATCGACCTGCTGGCGGAGGGGATTCTCGAGTACACGATGAACGGGCGCGAGCCGGAGCGAGTTGGCAATCGCGATCCGCAGATGGCGCCGCACGGGAATTTCAAGTGCCTCGATCTGCCTGAGAAAATCCTCGACCAAACGGTCGATCAATGGGTGTCGATCATATGCGCGGACGACGCCGAATGGGCGCGGCTGGCGCGTGCGATAGGCAAACCCGAACTGGCCAACGATTCCAGGTTCGCCACGCTTGCGGCGCGCAAGCGCAATGAAGACGCGCTCGAAGCAATAGTCAGTGAGTGGACCGCGAAGCGCAAGCTCGCCGATGTCGTAACGGCTATCCAAGCGGCCGGGGTCGCGGCGGGAGCCTGCGCCGATGCCAAGTACCTTTCCGAGGACCCGCAGCTCAACCAGCGCGGCTACTTCGTCTATCGCGAACATCCCAAAGTCGGGGTACGGCAGCATTGCGGAATCCCGTGGCGGATGAGCGGGACGCCGTGCGAAGTGAAGACGGCGGCGCCGGTGCTGGGGCAGCATACTAATGAGGTGATGACGGGATTGCTCGGCTACAGCGCGGCAGAGGTCGAAGCGATGCGGGCGAAGGGCGCGCTGGATTAGAGGTTCAGAATCATAATGCGGACGCTGAAAGTTTTGACAGGTGGGCTTGCGTTTCCCGAAGGGCCGCGATGGCGCGACGGGAAATTGTTTTTCTCGGACATGCACGCGCATCAGGTGCTCGCGGTCGATATGGCGGGCAAGCGCGAAGTCATCTGCGAGGTGCCGGCGCGGCCGTCGGGACTTGGATGGTCGCCGGAGGGACGGATGCTCGTCGTGTCGATGACGGATCGGAAGCTGATGCGCCTCGATCCCGACGGGCTGAAGACAGTTGCCGATTTGAGCAAGCTGGCGCCGTTTGATTGCAACGACATGGTGGTCGATGCGCGCGGGCGCGCCTACGTCGGCAACTTTGGATTCGATCTGCACGGCAACGCGCAGCCGCGCTCGACGACGCTGGTGATGGTCGCGCCGGATGGCATCGCGCGCATCGTGGCCGAGGAATTGATGTTCCCCAACGGGATGGTGATCACGCCGGACGGAAAGACGCTGATCGCCGGCGAGACATTCGGCGCCCGCTTGACGGCGTTCGATATCGGCTCGGATGGCTCGCTGACGAATCGGCGCGTGTGGGCCGAGCTGGGAAACAGCCCGCCCGACGGAATTTGCCTGGACGCCGAGAATGCAATCTGGGTGGCGTGTCCGACGATGTCGGAAGTGATTCGGGTGAAGCAGGGCGGCGAGGTAGCCGAGCGGATCAAGGTGGAGACGGACGCGTTCGCATGCATGCTCGGCGGCGCCGACGGGCGGACGCTGTTTGTCGCGACGGCGCCGAATTCCGATCCGGACAAATGCCGCGCGAGCCGAAATGGAAGAATCGAAATTACGCAAGTGGAAGTGCCGCGAGCGGGATTGCCGTGAGCGCACACAGAACCCTCACCCCAGGCGCGGACGCCGTGCCCTCTCCCGCAACTGAGCGGGCGAGGGTAACAAGGTACTAGGATGCATAGAGGGCTGGCGTGAGGGGAGGCTGCGTGGCGTAATGAATTGCGATGGCGCTTAGCGGGAACGGCGACAATTTTCGCGCGCGGCGCAAGCGCATGATGGAGGCGATCTCGCCGGGTGCAACCGCGATCATGCCGAGCATGCCGGTGGCGGTTCGATCCGGCGACGTCGAGTTCGTTTATCGGCAAGACAGCGACTTCTACTACCTGACAGGATTCGCGGAGCCGGAATCGGTGGCGGTGCTTTCGCCGGGGCATCCGGACGGCGAGTTCGTGATGTTCGTGCGTCCGCGCGACAAGGAGCGCGAGACGTGGACCGGCAGGCGCGTGGGGGTCGAGGGCGCGATCGTTGAGTACGGGGCGGACAAGGCCTACGTCATCGACGAACTTGAAAAGATTTTGCCGCGCTACCTCGAAAAGAGTGAACGCGTGCATTACCCGCTCGGACTGAACGAGAAGATGGATGAGCGGGTGCTGAAGCTGGTTCGGTGGGCGCACACGATGCGCCCGCGGACCGGGGTGGGGCCGTCGTCGATAATCGATCCGCGCGACATTATTCACGAGGCGCGGGTGAAGAAGGAGCCGGCGGAGCTCGAGGCGATGCGGCGCGCGATGGCGATTTCGGCCGACGCGCACAAGCGCGCGATGGTGAAGGCGCGCGGCGGGATGCGCGAATGGCAGATAGAGGCGGAGATCGATTACGCGTTTCGCTCGGAGGGAGCGACGGGTCCGAGCTATCCGTCGATCGTCGCGTCGGGACCCAACGCGGCGACGTTGCACTACATCAACAACGATCGCGAGATGCACACGGGCGAGTTGCTGCTGATCGACGCGGGTGCGGAGTACGACTTTTATGCCGCGGATATCACGCGCACATCGCCGATTGGGGCGCGCTTCACGGGCTTGCAGCGCAGTCTGTACGAGATCGTGCTCGACGCGCAGCTCAAGGCGATCGACGCAATCAAACCGGGCGCGCATTTCGACGATCCGCACGAAGTTGCTCTGCGCGTGCTGGTTGACGGCATGCGTCAGCTCGGAATCCTGCATGGATCGGCCGAGGAGATAATCGAGACGGGCGCGTATCGGCGCTATTACATGCATCGCACGGGTCATTGGCTCGGCATGGACGTGCATGATGTGGGGCTGTACCGGGTGGACGGCGCGTCGCGAGTGCTCGAGCCCGGGATGGTGCTTACGGTCGAGCCGGGATTGTACATCTATCCCGACGACGAAGAGGTTCCGGAAAGTTTCCGCGGCCTGGGGATTCGAATCGAGGACGACGTGCTGGTGACGCAAGCCGGTCACGAAGTGATGACCGCGGCGACGCCGAAGTCGATAGCGGACGTCGAAGCGCTCACTGCGGCGCAGTAGTCATTCAATACTCACAGCCACGAATGACAACTGCTGCGGTCAGCCTCGCAAGCCGACCAACAATTGCCTATTTCATTCCGGCAATAGAACTCGTCGTTACCATGTAGTTCGCATACCTGGTAGTTGCGATTGCATTGGTACCGGCATTTGGTCTGCGCGTAGTCACACCGATTCGCGCATCCCGCGGCGAACAGAGACGCCACGGCGGCGGCGAGAAATATCTTCGCGCTCACGATTGAACAAGCGCGCGAGCGGGCGGGCATTACAGTTCGATCGCGCTGGCGCTGCCGACGACGGTTTTGGTTCCGTCGGCCTTGTCGCACCACACTTCGACTTCGGCGCGTGAGCGTTGGCCCTCGGGCCGTCGTTCCACGATCAATCCTTTCGGCCCGGTGACGTCGTTGCCCCACAGCACATTGACGAGCCGCAGATCCATCTTGCCGCCGTACAGGAAGCCAAGGCCGAAACGCCGCGTCATCATTTCGGCCACCAGGCAGACCGAGAGCATGCCCTGCACGACAATTTCCGGGAATCCCAGTTCGACGGCCTTTTGCTTGTCGTTGTGATAGTTGCGCGCCGGTCCCGAGAAGGCCATGCACATGTCTTCGGCGATTGCGCGCATCGGAGAGCCGATTGGATCGCCGCCGCGCTCGCCGATTTTGAATGAACGTGACGAATCTTTTTCGCGCGCGCGATCGACGACGAAACCCTGTTTGGCCTGGTCGGGGAGCAGGAAGCTCTGATGGGTACGGCTGCGCGATACGATTTGTCCCGATGCGTTGCCGACGAGCACTTCGTTCACCACGTATTCGCGATCGCGCTTGATGTAGCGGTCGATGATGACGGAGCGAGTCGTGAGCCGCTCGCCAACCATCACGGGCGCGAACACGTCCCATTCCTGGCGCGCGTGCAGATTGCCGTAAATATTCGGCAGATACCATCCCAGAGTGTAGTAAACCGCGCTGTGGAGAATCAGCGCAGGAGCGATGGAGCCGCCGAGCGGAGAATTGCCGCGGTACCATGGATTGTCGTCGCCGGTGCCGGCGATGTAGGTCGCGACCAGATCGGGCGTGATGTCGATGGTCACGCCGCCGAAATCACGGCCCACGTAAACCTCGTTGCGGTCGAAAAGTTCGGTAGTCATTGTCGTGTCCTGCGCGCAGCTAATTTTTCTGCTTGGCTTTGATCCGATCGTTGAACTTGGCGGCGTCGATTACGGCGCGCCGATGCGTCCCCGAGCCGACTTGTTCGACTTCATCGAAGGCGCGCACGGAAAACTCGAGGCGGCGCCCTTCGACTTTGGTGACTTCAGCTTCGGCGCGAGCCAGATGCCCGGGCGGAGTCGCGGCGCTGTGATTGACTTCGATCGACATGCCGACCGAACTTTCGCCCGCGTCGAGAAACGGCCGGATGGCATCCATCGCGGCAAGCTCCATCATCCCGGCCATCGCCGGCGTGGACATGACGGCGGCGAGCGACGCGTCGAGATGACTGGCGAGGTCGGTGGGCGCAACGGTCTTGGCGTAACTTCCGCTGGTTCCGATTGGAATTGGTTTCACCGACTTGCTCACCTCGCCGCCAGCGATTTAGCGTCGCAGGCCCATCGCGTCGAGTTTCTTGACGACGTGGATGAGGATTTAGCACCACGGGGGGAAGGGGAACAATCGCGCGGTATGGTTATTCGGTGCCGGCGTGGCCTTCGAGGTATTCGAGTATCGA
This sequence comes from Candidatus Binatus soli, assembly GCA_002479255.1. Taxonomy (GTDB): domain Bacteria; phylum Desulfobacterota; class Binatia; order Binatales; family Binataceae; genus Binatus; species Binatus soli. The sequence continues at coordinate 76,367 of DLMJ01000006.1, forward strand.
CGCGCGCTCGTCGGAAGTCAGCGGCGGCATCCCGGCGGCTTGCATCTTCGGTTCCATCAGCTTGACCTTCAGGTCCCACATCGCCGCCGTCAATCCATGGGGATTGTACGGCCTGTGGCAATTGTCGCATCGACGGGCGTAGAGCAGAGCGGCGGGACTGGTCGGGTCGGGGAGCGGAGCCCTGCATCCTGAAATGAGGATCGCGAAGAACGAGAGTGCGAGAGCGGAGCGCGGCAATTTCGTTTTCGTCGGCGACGCTGGATTCCTAGCCGGGCGGGATGCGCGCGTCGTGGAAGCGGGCGGCAAGCTGGCTGCGGATCGATCCGATAAGCGCGCGGCGGTCATTTTCGTCAAGGATTACCTTTCGTTCGGATTCGGGGCGCAGCCAGATTGGTCCGCGCCGCATTTCGTCGGTTTCGTAGCGTGGCAACAGATGCCAATGCACGTGCGGCTCCGAATTGCCCAGGCATTCGTAGTTCATCTTCCACGGCTTGACGACCGCGGCGATGGCGTCCGCGACCAGGCGCATCTCGTCGCACAGCAGGCGGGAGGCGTCGGCGGGCATGAGGTAAAGTTCGGTCGCGTGGATCTTTGCGAGCAGCACGCAATAGCCGCGATAGAGCTGCTGATCGCCGAGGATCACGTAGCAGCTCTTCAGCTCCGCAATAAAATCGCGGAAGCTGCCGGCCTTGATCCGATCGATCATCGCGCAGATTCCGCAACCGGGTTTCGTTGTTGAGGCAAGGCTGCTCGAGGTCACGCGGCACCTGGGGCGGGATTCTCGGCAGGGACCTCGACGAGCTTGATGCTGGCGTGCTTAAGCATCTCGGCGATGGTGTGGAGCTTGTACGGGCGCGCGTAATACACGGTGCGCACGCCGGTGTTGATCAGCACCTTGAGACAATGGATGCAGGGCGTGTGAGTGACGTAGATGTCGGCGTCGCGAATCGCGGCGCCGTTGCGAGCCGCTTGCGAGATCGCGTTGATCTCGGCGTGGATGGTCCGATAGCAGTTCTGCTCGATTTCTCCGTCGGGCGTGCGCGATTCGTAGATGAGGCATCCGGCCTCGGTGCAATGCGGCAATCCTGCCGGCGAGCCGTTGTAGCCGGTCGCCAGGATGCTGCGGTCGCGCACGATTACGGCGCCGACCTTGGCGCGCAGGCAGGTCGAACGCTCGGCGACCTCGCGCGTGATCGTCATGAAGTAATTGTCCCAGCTCGGACGCCGGGAGCTGGTCTCGGGATTCGGTTTGTTCGGGCCGTCGGTCAATCCCAATGCGGTTCCCCTCGATCCAGATCGATCAAATGCCGCTCAGATTCGGACGCGGCCGAGATGCCGAAGCATCTCGTCGTAGTGCGGCGCGTGATGGATTATTTCCTGAGAGTGTTCATCCTGCTGCGGCTGCAAAGGCGCCTCGGGTTGCACGAAGGCGAGAGGCACCGGGCTGAACGTGACGATGAACAGCGCGACGGTAAGCCATGCCGCGAGAGCGCGGCGCGGGTTCAGCGGGGTGTCGCGATCGATGGTGGACGGATGTCCCAATCCGAGCGCGACCGACAGCACCGCCCACAGCAGCCAGCCGCCCCAGAAACTCAGCCCGAGCGCGAGCGGCACCAGTACCATCAGCACGCACGAGATAACGAACAGCACCGAGATCGTGCGATGACGGCGCGGGAACAACGCGTAGATCACATGACCGCCGTCGAGCTGTCCGACCGGCAGCAGGTTCAGCGTGGTGACGAACAGCCCGAGCCATCCTGCGAATGCGATCGGATTGAGATTCACGTTGACTGTCGAAGGATCGACGCCCAGCACCAGGCGCGAGAGACCCAGGAACAGGAGCGAATTGCCAAGCTCGAGACCGCCAGCCGATTTGTCCAAAGGTGTCACGTCGGAAAGATACAGGCCGATGATGACAGCGGGTATCGCGAGCATTACGCCCGCCCATGGGCCGGCGGCGCCGATGTCGAACATCACGCGGCGAGTGCGCGCAGGCGCTCGCATCCGGATGAATGCACCGAAGGTCCCGATGATGAAGAACGACGGCGGAGCCGGGATGAAGTAGGGCAGAGAGGCATCGACGCCGTGGTAGCGCGAGGTCAGGTAGTGTCCCATCTCATGCGCGAACAGAATCATCATCAGGGGAATCGAGAACGAGAGTCCCGAGCGCAGCGCCGCAACGGCGAGAAACGGATGCGCGAAGGGGACCTCCTCGCCATTCATGTAAGCGCCGGCGGTGGTGGTGGTCAGCAGGGTCAGCAAGAACAGAGCGACGTTGAGCGGCGGGATTCGCGCAGCCTCGAGCGCGCGAGCGGCCGGTTCCACCGCAGCGGTGTAGCGCGGAATATCGGTAAGGACCGTGGGAGCGTCCTTGTGTGCGACTATTTCATCCATGATTAAGTGCGTCCCGCGATCGCGACCAGCGACACCGATGAGCCAGGTCCCGCGGCGAAGTGCGCGGCAGCGTTGCCATCGCGAACCGCGACTTCGAGCAGGCCGAAGCTTCCGAATATTGCGAGAGGAACACCTTTGGGCGCGTCGCCATAAGCATCAAGCAGTCGCATTGCCGCGCCGCGTTTGATCCTAACCGAAAGGGATTTGTGGCGAAAGCGAGAGCCGAACTGTTCGGCCGCCTGGCGATCGATATTGCTCACCAGATTGCCGAAGCCGTCCACGTAGATCACTTCACCGCGCACCTCGCGCGCCCAATCCACGGGACGCGGCAGTTCGAGCTGCACGATCGAGCGGATTGCGGGCCCAAGCGCGGAAATCGAGGCGCCACGCCAGAGATACGCCGCGGCAGGCGCGAAGATGTCGCGGCCATGGAAGGTGGCGCTCACGTTGGTAAGACGATGGCGGGGCGAAGTCAGTTTCACGATGCGCTTGATTCCGGCCTGGTTCGCGGCGAGCCAAAGCAGGCCGTTGTCGGGTCCGACGAAGCGTGCGCCGGCGCGAGTCTCGATCGCAATCGGCGCGCGCGCGGTGCCAACCCCCGGATCGACGACCGCAAGGAAAACCGTACGCGCAGGGAAGTAGCGCCAGCTCTCGCGCAAAGCGATCGCTCCGGCCACGATGGATTGTGCGGGGATGCCGTGAGTGATGTCGATCACGGATGCACCGGGAGCGATCGACGCGATGACGCCCTTCATCGCACCGGCATAATGGTCGCGATAGCCGAAGTCGGTTATGATTGCGAGCGGGAAAGGGCTTCGCGCGAGCGTCGGCATCACGGGATAGTAGACCGCGAAACAGCGGCGTTGTGCAATTTCCCGGAGTCGAGTTCCAGAATGCTCCGGCCGGCTAGTCGCGTGGCGCGACCGAGACGTAGCGGTTGCCGCGTTCATAAAATCGCCATCGCCTTGATGCCCAATGGCCGGCGTAATCGACGTTGATCCTTGGCGACCGGCCGATTCGCCCGGCCGGAAGTTCGGAGTGTTCCAGATAGAGCCGTCCGCCGCACAAATCCCGCCCATAGTCGGCGCCGGTAATAGCCAGTGCATTAGTCAATTTGCCGGGGCCATTAGTCAGTTCACGAGAATCCGGCGGTTTGCGCCGCCGCCGCGCCATCAAATCGATGCCTCGTATCGGCTCGATCGCCCTAATCAGTACTGCGTGCGGTTCGCCATCGGCGGTAGTCACCAGGTTCATCGCCCAACTGATTCCGTAGAGCAGAAATACGTATGCGTAGCCCGGCGGCCCGTACATGGCGGCGGTTCGCCTGGTCAGACCGCGCGCGCTATGCGCTGCAAGATCGAGCGGGCCGCGATACGCCTCGGCCTCCACGATTCGGCCGGCCGCCACGCCCTCGGCAGTGCGATGCACGAGGACTTTGCCGATGCATTCGCGCGCCACGAGGAGGACGGGGCGGGCGTAAAATTCGCGCGGCAGCCTTCGCGATTCAGTCATCGCGGCTTTTACTGTGGAATTGGAAAGCAAGGCAATCCGGACGTCAGAGTGTAGCTGTACTTTCGTCCGCGCCACGTAAAGTCGCCTTGCGCGGCGCCGAAAAATTCCCTCACGGCGGCAGATTTCTGGCTGTCCTCGGGGCTGTGGGACTCGACCGGAGCGTATGCGAGGAAGTGACTGGATCCCGCCGTGAGAGCGGGCTCGAGGGGCGGTTGGAAATCGAGCCTGCCGATCCCCGGCTTGGGCGCCCAGCCGTCAGGGGGGGCATCCTTGGGTCTTACGAAAGCCCATCGCGACGCAGAGCCATTTGCGACGAGCGTCCATTGGCGGCTCTCGATGGAGCCGTGGTTATTTCGAAGCTCTTCGACACCGGGGGTGGCCATGGCAAGTTGATCGCAATGCTCATCCAGTTCTTCTTTGGGAAGGCTCGCGTCTCTTCGAAGCGCAGTCTGCTGTTCGGCGTAGGCCGCGATCTGTTGCTCAGCCGCGGGATTCGGGGGAGCGGGTTTGGCCGCGAAATGGAAGCATCCGGCAGACGCGAAAGTCAGGCATCCCGCGATGAGCGAAAGAACGGCTCCATGCAGGGGACGTTGAGACACGCGCGCTGCGCTGGCTGGAAGGCGGGGAGCCATACGTGAGGGTTTTTGCTCGATGGGGCGGATCGAAGTCAATGGCGAAGTGCGCTTGTATTCGCGGGCGATGTTCGCGACGAGTTCACTGCGGATTCAATTGACACTCTGCAGGGCACTACCTAGACTCGCATCAGAGCGGGTGTAATTCAGTGGTAGAATGCCAGCTTCCCAAGCTGGACGTCGCCGGTTCGACCCCGGTCGCCCGCTCCATTCATTCTCTTGTAAATCCGAGCAGTTAGCAACGAGCCGCGAAAGTCGCGACAACCGCCGTTGAACATCGATTCGAGTTGCGGCTATGTAGTTGCTGTATGCGGGGACTCAGCAGCAAGCTCCATGGACAGGTGGCAGCGGGCCTCCTGGTCGTATCCACGGCGGTGATTGCGATCTTGGCGACGGCGCAAAAGGCACAAAGCACGGACCTGACGACGCCTTCCTTTCTGGTTGCCACCCGCGATCTGCGCGAGGCGCCATTTCAGCACGCCGTAATCCTGATGTTCCCGTCCACGGAGCCGCCGCTGCTTGCCGGCGTCATAATAAACAGTCCGGCCAAAGTGCGGGTTCGGGATATGTTCCCGCAAGTGCGCCAGCTCAAGGGCACGCAGGAAACGATGTACCTGGGCGGACCGGTGGAACCTGACGAGGCGTCGGTGATCTTTCGCGCGTCGTCGGCGCCCGGCTCCGCGACGCGAATTTTCGACGACACTTACGTCGCGACCGGCCACGACGCCATCGTCGGGATCCTGAAGGACCCGCGGATCGCCGATCTCCGCGTCATTTTAGGAAAGGCTCAGTGGTTGCGCGATCAGCTCTACAGCGAAGTTATGCGGGGCGCGTGGTACGTGGTCCCGGCCAAGTCCGACCTGGTTTTCTGCGATCCAAAGGATTTATGGTCCACCTTGGTGCAGGGCGGCGATCTTCAGGAAGTCGAAGCAGGGCAGGCTCCAGCGCTGAATTTGCCTCATTGGCGTTTCGATGCTACAAACTGGCAGCGTCAAATCTCACCCAATTGATTCGGAACGCGGTCGATCCCACGCCGCGCAGTACTTCTCAAGGGGACGCCATCGATGACACGGACCAAGGAACGTAGTTTCGGTCAAGTACTTCGTGAGCGCCGCCGACAGCTCGACCTGACCCAGGAAGAGGTCGCGCGTCGCATCAAGACTTCAACTCCGTACATCGGCCACCTCGAATCGGCCAAACGCCACCCGTCGGACAAAATCGTGACACGGCTTGCCGAAGTGCTCGGGCTCGATCGGCGGGACCTATTTTTCCTCGCCAATCCGCGCGCGCAGGCTATCCTCAGCCCTGAGCCCGAGACGAACGCGAAGTCGGCTTGGGAAGATTTTCACAAGAACGAGCAGCTCAGGCGCATCCACAACATCTCGGGCGACGAGATGGAAATGCTGTCGCGCGTGGCGCTTCTCGGCGACGTGCGATCGCCGCGCGACTTCATCTATATACTCAATACGGTTCGTCACGCGGTCGGCAGATAGGAAGTTCAGATCGTCTTTCGCAAGCCGTCGGCCGGCCTCACGCGCATCGCACCCGACACGGCAATTGCGGCGCTCAGCAGAGGTCCCTGTCGGCGACCGGAATTTCTCCCGCCCCCGCGCCGATCACACGCAGCCGCCAATCCAAATCACCCGGCCGATGATTTTCACATTAGGCACTACCATCGCTTCGTATTTCGGATTGTCGCTCCGCACCAGAAACTTTCCGTCCGGACGCCGCTGGATTCGCTTTACCGTAAGCCCGCCGTCATGGCGCAACAGATAGATCCCGTCCTGTCTGAAGCGCGGTTCCGCGAGGTCGGCGAGTATCAAGTCCGAATCCTCGACCGTCGGCGCCATCGAATCGCCGACTACCTCGATCAGGATCAAGTCGCGCGACTCCGTGTTGAGCCGCCGCTTGACCCAGCCCGCGCGGAACGCGATCGAATCCACCACCTGGTCGCTGCGAAGTATCCCGTCGCGCCCGCTCGAAAATCGAATCCGGTTGCGCGGCATGAAGACGAAGTCACCGTGTTCAACTGCGCGCGTGATTGCCTGCGCACTCTGCGCCGCCTCGGCTCCCGTCGCCAGCCATTCGACCGACACCCGCCCCGCTCGCGCCAGCGCCACCAGGTTTGCCACGCTCGGGTGTCCCAGGCCCCGTAACCATTTGTAGATCGCGTTGTCCGAAACTCCGATCGCCGTCGCCAGCGCGACCACCGAGCCGAAAGAATGGATCACCTGCGTCAGCCGCGAGCGGAATGCTGCGTCAACTACTGTTGTTGACATAAATCTCCTAATGTGGAATAAAGTTCATAAAAGCGCATGATCTTGCCACAAGCAAACCACCCTCAACTCAAGCCCAATCCTCCGCCCCCAAAAGCGCGTTCGCGCTCCCGCTATCGCCGCGCCATGCCTTCGCCCCCTCACTTCCCATGGCTAGCCACTGATCGATTTTACCGACTACACACTTTTAGCCTAGTTCGGGATTCATCGTCACACTGTCCGATACCCCCCAACTCGCGCGGAGGATTTATGGAACCCGCGACCACTCTCGTTCGTCCCGCCGTTTCTAATCGCGTCGTTGCCTGCCTGTGGTGTCACGCGACCACCACCCACGCCGACGCAATTCGCAACCACGGCCTGTGCCAAAGCTGTGCCCAGGACGACGGCGAGATCGCTTGGCGCCTGGTTTACGACCGCGATCGTAAAATCGGCTCGATTCCTTCCAATCTTCGCCTCGCGTACCGCTTATGAACACCGTCCCCAGCCGGATGCCCGCGCTCAACCGCGCCCCATCGCCGCCGCTGCGTTTCAATCCTTTCGCGCCCGCCGTGCGGACCTCGCTCTACGATCAGATCGGTCATTCGATCGGTGACGACGCCGCCGACAAGCTGATCGCGGATTTTGGCGGCCGCCGCTTGTACATCCCGGTAGCCCCCGCACCCGGCGACCTGGTCACGCGCTCGATTGGGCTGCCCGCGGCGCTGGCGATGGCGCGCGTGTTTGGTGGCGATCGCCTGTTGATTCCGGTCACCAGCACTCATGCGCGCCGGCGCGTGCGAATCGTCGCGATGCGTGCCGACCACGTCAGCATCTCGCGCATCGCCCACGAACTCCGATGCACGGAACGATACGTGTACAAGGTGCTCGCGCTCAATCGCGCTCCCGAAACCCCGGCTGCCGCCCCCGCGCCAACGTCCGCGCCGATCGCCGTGCGATTGAAACGTGGACCCATCCAGCAGCGTTCCTGACACCTACAGCCCTGAATTTCTGACAGCCGTCAAACGCGTGCTCGCCAACGAGGGTGGCTATTCGTCGAATCCGGCCGACCCCGGCGGCGCCACCAGGTTCGGAATTTCAGCGCGATCGCATCCCGGACTCAACATCGCGACCCTCACCCGCGACGCGGCGGTGGAAATCTACTGGCGTGAATGGTGGTTGCGATTCGGATTTGCGCGGCTGCCCGCCGCGGCCGCGGCCAAGACGTTCGATCTCGCCGTCAACATGGGTGCCGGCCATGCGATCGAATGCCTTCAGCGTGCGCTGCGCGCGTGCGGCCGGCCCGTGACCGAAGACGGCGTGATAGGGGCCGCCACCGCGGCCGAAGCCGCGCGCGCCGACCCGGCCGCGCTGATGGCGGCGTTGCGCTCGGAGCTGGCGGCGTATTACCGGCTGGTCGCGGCGAAAGCCGATCAGGCACATCGCGACAACAACGAAAAAAACAAGTTCATCAAGGGATGGCTGAATCGCGCGTACGCCCGCTGATGCGGGTCAACGGTATTAGAACAATGACGGTCACAAAAGCATTCTGGAAAAGCAAAGGTTTCTGGGGCGGGCTCGGCTCGATCCTGACCGGGCTCTCGATAATTTTCACGACCGGCCACGTTTCCACCGAGGCGATGCTCGCGATTGGGACCGGCGCGCTGGCGGTTTACGGCCGAGTCGCCGCGACGGCGCCGCTCGCAGTCAGCGATCGATCCGAGGCCGACGTCGAGGATGCAAAGGCAGATGTACGGAAAAGCGACAAAGCCGTTGACGCCGACCACGGCAATTAGGCCGCTGCGGCGGCGGCGCGGCATTTTGGTTGTGCGCCCGCTCGCACGACGTTGTCGTGCTGCGTTGGCGTTGATTTCTGCCTGCCTGTTCGCGGCGTGCGCGCCGACGATCCACATGGACGCGCCCAACCTGCCTGCATTGTCGCCACCGCAATCCGCGAGCGACTGCTCCACTGCTCTTAATACTGAAAAAATCGCCCCGCTGGACGCGCCGCCGCAACTGCCCGACGCGGAACAATCGCCCTGTCCGCTCCGCTCGGGATTGGCGGCGTGCTTCACGCTCGACCAGGACATGATTCGCCAGAAGCGGTTCAAGATTCTTCACGACGATCGCGACTACTGCCGCGACGCGTATGACCGGGCGCGCGAACGCGCGGCTGGTGAGTGAGTCAGTGAAGCTTCTGATGATGGCAAGCAAAGCGATCGGCGCCGCGAGTATACCGCTCGGCCTCGTCATGCTCGCGATCGCGGCTGCCGCAACGACAGGATGCTCGCAGGTGAACGAGAAGATGTTCACGCTCGAATGCGCGATCGGCCGCGAGCCGATGGCGGGCGAACTCGCGCCGGGCACCGCGATGGCGATTGACGTTTCGACCAGCCCGATCCCGCTGATCTCGCCGCCGCATCGCATCGTCGCACGATGCGACAGTGCGGGCGTCGTGACGATGAATATCGAGACGCCGGTCGATACCGGAGTGAGCCAGCTTTCGACGCCGCTCAGCACCGCGGCGAGTCATGTGACCTATGTGCCGTAGCCGTTGCGAAAAGGACAGCGCCAGCAAAATGGGGCAACCCAAGCAAACAGTCACTGAAACACGCCGCAATCACGCGGCCGAAAATGAGGAGAGACTAAGATGCGTTTTGAAAGATTCACCAGACTGATTTTGTGCGCGTGCCTGCTCATACTCGCTGGATGCGCGCAGCAGGGCGGCGGTCTGCTGCAGCCGACACCGAAACAAATCATCAGCGGCAAGAATACGATCGTGCCGAGTGCTGCCGCTCTCAGCATGGAAGCCACCAATTTCTGCAACGCGCAGGCGCAGGTCGATTACGCGGGCCTCGTGCTGTATTGCGATGGCAAGACTCCCACGCTGCCGCTGTCCATCAGCACCACTTACCAGACCGAGACCAATCAGTTCTCGTGCCAGGTGTACGGCTACACCAATTCGAGCAATCAGCTCATCGTGCCTCAGACCGTGACTCTCGGTAATTGCCCGACCGGCGTTGCGCCGCCGCCCGTGACTGCGCCATCAGGAGCGCCCGCAGCAGCGAGAGCTAGCTAGTCCTATGGGAGCAGCAATAGGAACATTGGCGCTGGACGCCATCGAAAAAGCCGCGCCGATCATCATCAGCGCGTTGACGCCCGAGATTCAGGCGCTGCTGGCGAAGTTGCCGGCCGGCACGGTCAAAGTCGTGCCGCCGGCGATCGGCGTCGAGGTCGCGGTCGCGTCCAACCTCGCCAAAGCGATCCCGGCTTTCAGCGCCGGGATCTACAAAACCATCTGCGCGAAAATCGGCGTGGCGGTTGCGATCTACGCGACCGACCATCCCGGCGACAATCTGCAATCCGACATCGCATGGATGGATATTCAGTCGATGGCCATGGCGGCTATCGGAGAGGAGGGTCTCGACACGACGAAACTCCCGGTCAGCACGATCCGCCAGATGGTTGCGTCGGGGATAGAGCTTCATCGCGCCGGCGCCGGCACCAGCGCGCTATCCATCGGAAAGTAGCGAAGTGAAGCGCGCAAAAATAACGGCTCGGCAAAAGAAACAGGTGGTGAAAAAAATCATGAGTGCAATTCAGGACCTTCAAGCGGCAGAAGCGGCTATCGCGGCGGCGGTGACAGGCGCCACGGCGGCGATGAATGCGGCGGCGACTCTTATCGGGAATCTTCAAAACGGCAGTGTCAACGCGGATGACCCTGCGGTCGAAGCGGTCGTTACGCAGTTGAACAATCAGGCGGCGACGTTGAGCGGAGCGGCGTCCTCACTGAATACGGAAGTGACGCCGGCGTCCGCGCCTGCTTCGTCGAGCTCGTAACCGCGCGATGACGTGAAGCCGGGGGATCTCATACTGGTCCGCGGAACCGACCAACTGTCGCTGGATATAATGAAGGCGACGGGCGGCCGGTTCTCGCACGTCGCGATCGCAGTCTGCCCGATACCGCTTTCGTTGTCCGACCCCAACGAAAACGACGGCATCGTGATCGAGGCTGTGATGCCGCGCGTCGTGACGCGCCCGTTCCACGACTCGATCCTTGGGGTTGACTACTGGGAAATCTGGTCGAACAAAACGCTCGTCGATTATCAGCGATGGGCAATCGTGGCTGCGGCGTGTTTGTACAGCGCCGAGGATTACGGCTACGGCAAAATCCTCGAGCAGGGCCTCGACTGTGTTTTCGACACGGCGCTGTTCACCGAAAAGATGCCGCAGGTGAGGGGATGCCCGATCTGCTCGATGCTCGCGTGCCTGTCTTACAACGAGATCGGGCTGCGGCTCGGGCCCGAAGGCGCGCGGTCGATCGCGCCGAGCCGCGCCGCGCCTTACATCGGGATCGCGGAGTTCGTGGCTGGCAACGCCGACTATGAATGCGTGGCGCATCAGTAGGGTTCGGACGTTTCAGACCCTCCTTCGGCGACAACGGAGCCGGCTCTTGACATTGGGTGCAGGGGTCGGCCCCTGCCGCTTGATACTGAAAAAAGGAGCGGCCTGATTGGAGTTGGGAAACGTCGCGGGATGGGCCGCTGCTTTCGTCGCGTTTGTTGCGGTGAATGCGAGCACGATTCAATGGCTGCTGAAGCGGCGCGACGAACAGCATCAGCGCGACTCCGGCCGCGTTGACGAGCTTGAAAAGCAGCTTACTGATTTGCGGGTGTCTCTGCCGGTGGAATACGTGCGGCGCGAGGACTGGATCAGGTTCAGCGGTACGCTGGACGCGAAGCTGGACGCGATGCGCGAAGAGATGCGCGAAGATATCGCAGAGGTAAAGGAAAGGCTGTATGCCGGACGCAATTGATCTCGAACAAAAGCGGCGCGAGGAAGCTCGATGGCGGGTGCTGCGCGTCATCGACGCGGGACGTCCGATCGCGGTTTCGGAGCAGATAATCTGGCGGGTGCTCGCCGACATCAAGCTCTCGCTGTCGCTCAACGCGGTGCGCCGCGAGCTCGCCTATCTGCGCGACTTGGGCTTGCTCGAACTCGAAGGCGAGGGCGCGGAAACCTGGTTCGCGAAACTCACCGCCAGCGGCGTCGACGTCGTCGAGTACAACTTCCCGGCTCCCGCGGGCGTGGCGCGCCCGCGCAAGTACTGAGGAGGATTGAGCACCGCGATGAAGAAAAAAAAGGCCGCCAAGAAAAGCGAGCCCGGCGGCAAGCCGAAACGAGTGCCGCTTGGGGAAGTTCCAGCGAAGTCGTGGAAGATCATGCGGATGCCGAGCGATCTGAAGGAGCAGCTCGACGCGATCCTCAGCGATGGCAGCGTTCACAGCTCGCTGCAATTGCAGAAATGGCTGGCCGACAATGGGTTCGAGATCTCTCACTGCGCGATCCGCAAATATCGGCAGGGCTTCGAGCGCCGCCTCGATGCGGTCCGGATGGCGACGGAGCAGGCGCGAATCGTTTGCGAGCAATTCAAGGACGATGACACCCAGATGCAGACCGCGCTGCTGAGGCTGGTGCAGACCCAGCTTTTCGAAGTTCTGTCGGTCGCCAACGAGAAACCGGGGCATGGGAAGCGTGCCGGTGCAACGATCGCGCCGGTGAATATCACGGCGCTGGCGCGCAGCGTGTCGGGGCTGGTGAAGGCGGAATCCGAGCATCAGAGATGGGCCGAACGGATGCGCGCGGGCGTGGCGGCGGTGGGCGAGAAGGTCGAGGAGGCGCGCGCCAAGGGACTGAGCAAGGATGCGGCGGATCAGATCAAAGCGGTCTTGATGGAGATATAGCAGTGAGCCGGGAAGGAATTGCCTTTCCCTATATCGCGAGAGGCCGCGCCTCCGGCGCGGGTGAGGGTCCATTTTGCAAGTTGCCCTTCTGCCTCTCACTCCTGCGGATTAGCTAATGAATGAACCACTCTCAATACTACTTCCATATCAGCGCCGATGGCTGGCCGATCAATCGCAAGTCAAGGTCAGCGAGAAGTCGCGGCGAATAGGTATTACCTGGACCGAGGCTGCCGATCGCGCACTCGCTGCGGCCACCGGCGGGCGCGCCGGAATCGACGGATGGTATATCGGCTACAACAAGGACATGGCGCTCGAGTTCGTCGAGGCGGCCGCGCGATGGGCGCGGCGCTTCAATCGGGCGGCGGAGGCGGTCGAGGAAGTTGTGCTCGCGGATGAGCGTGCGGACATCCTGGCCTACCGAATCCGCTTCGCGTCGGGGCACAAAATCGTGGCGCTATCGTCGCGGCCGTCGAATCTGCGCGGCAAGGACGGCTGCGCGGTTATAGACGAGGCCGCGTTCCATGAAGACCTGCCGGGACTCCTGAAGGCGGCGCTCGCGTTTACGATGTGGGGCGGACTGGTGCGGATAATTTCAACTCACAACGGCGCCGACAATCCCTTCAACGAACTAATCAGTGAGATTCGCGCGGGCCGGCGTCCATACTCACTTCATCGCACGACTTTCGACGACGCACTAGCCGACGGACTATACAGAAAAATCTGCGAACAGAGCGAAATCGAGTGGAGCGAGGAAAAGCAGCGCGAGTGGCGGCAGCAGATTGTCGATTACTACGGCGATAACGTCGGCGAAGAACTGTTCTGCATCCCGCGCGCGTCGTCGGGCGCGTACCTGAGCTCGGTGTTGATCGAGGCGCGGATGAAGGCCGGTATCCCGATACTGCGCTGGGAAATGCCGGCGGAATTTTCGGGCCGCCCGGAGGCGGAGCGCTGCTCGGAGACGCAGGCGTGGTGCGAGGACAACCTGGCGCCGGCAATCGCGGCGCTGGATCCGACGCTGGCGAGTTTTTTCGGCGAGGACTTCGGGCGTTCGGGCGACTTGACGGTGATCTGGCCGCTGCAGATCGCACATGACCTGACGCGGCGGACGCCGTTTGTGGTCGAGCTGCGCAATATCCCGTTTCGAAACCAGGAGCAGGTGCTTTTCTATATCGCCGACCGGCTGCCGCGATTCACCACGGGCGCGATGGACGCGCGCGGCAACGGACAGTACCTGGCGGAGACCGCGGCGCAGCGCTACGGCGCGCGAATCGTGCAGGTGATGCTGTCGGAGTCGTGGTACCGCGAAAATATGCCGCGCTACAAGGCGGCGTTCGAGGACGGCACGATCGAGATTCCCAAGGATGCGGACGTGCTCGCGGACCATCGCGCGATCGTCCTCGAGCAAGGCGTGGCCAAGGTCGCCGAGCGGCGCGCCGGGGCCGACGGCAAGGGACGGCATGGCGACTCGGCGATGGCGGCGGCGCTGGCGTTCTTCGCGTCGCGCGCGGACACCGGGCAGTTCGCGTACATTTCGGCGCCCGTGCCCGGCAAGCGGGACAACTTCGACCGCCGGATCGATCCATTCGGCGCACCGCCGGCGGAAGACGATCCCCCCGGCGCTCGTGTGCGTGGGTTCTGAAGACCTATGAGTAGCTACTGGAGATGGAAATGCGAAGAATGCGGTTACGAGTTTATACTCGCGCTGATTCGTCTTCCCGAACCGTGCCGTCGATGCGGCGGCGAATGGTTTTTGAAAATAGGCGAGGCCGCATCGAAAGAGCATACATCTGACTGAGGCGATAGGAGAGCAGCAATGACACTTTATGATGCTTACGGACGCGAAGTTGATACAGGGATGCTGCGCGAAGAGCAGGCGGCGCCGACGATGGCGGGAGTGCGAAATATATATTCCGTGATGCATCCGTCGATCGGACTGACCCCTGAACGATTGGTCGGAATTTTCCAGCAGGCCGAGTTCGGAGATCCGTTTCTGTATCTCGAACTGGCGGAGGAGATGGAGGAAAAGGACCTGCATTACCTGGCCGTGCTCGGCACGCGCAAGAATGCGGTCGCGCAGCTGGACCTGGTGGTGCGGGCGGCGTCGAGCGGGTCCGAGGATCAACGCGCGGCGGCGATGGTGCGCGAGATGATCGCCGACGGACCGCTCCAACTCGACAGCGTGCTGTTCGACGTGCTCGATGCGGTGGGCAAGGGGTTCTCAGCGACTGAAATAATCTGGGATACCTCTGGGCGAGAATGGTTTCCAGCGCAGTTGAAATGGCGCGACCCGCGCTGGTTCGCGTTTGACTGGATCTCGGGCGAAGAGATGCTGGTGCGTACGCTAAAGGGCCAGGTAATCCCGGTCGATAGCGAAACGCAGACCCGACTACCGACGCATTTTGGCGGTGACGGAATATACGCGTCGATGCGTCCCGGAATCGGAATACAGCCGATGACGGCGCCGCTGGCGCCCTACAAGTTCGTGACTCATTTTGCAAAGGCGAAAGCCGGCCTGCCGATACGAGGCGGCTTGGCGCGCGCCGCCGGGTGGGCGTACCTGTTCAAAAACTACGTACTAAAGGACTGGGTAACGTTCACTGAGGTATTCGGGCAGCCTCTTCGAGTAGGCAAATACCATCCGGGCGCGTCGGAACAGGACAAGCAGGCACTACTGCGGGCCGTGTCGAGAATAGGCACCGATGCGGCGGCGATAATGCCGGAGTCGATGGTAATAGAGTTTACCGAGGCGCATCAGAACGGCAGCGCGGAGTTGTATCAGAAATTTTGTGAGTATCTGGACGCGCAAGTGAGTAAAGCAGTTCTCGGCCAGACATTGACTACTGAGATGCCTGATTCAGGAGGATCGCGAGCGGCGGCTGAAGTCCACGAGGGCGTCAGACGCGACATCCTGAATGCGGATGCGAGGCGATTGGCGGCGACGCTCGCGCGCGATTTGGTTCGGCCGATCGTCGAGCTGAACATGGGGCCGCAGGTGCGCTATCCGAAGATCGAGTTGGGGCTGCCCGACGACAGCGATGCCAAAGTGTTCGCGGAGATCGTCGCGATGCTGGCGGATCGGGGGCTGCGTGTCGGACAGAAGACGATTCTGGACAAACTGGGGATCGCGGAGGCGAGCGATGGCGAGGCGGTGCTGGGGGCGTTGGCGTGCGGGAGGGGGGAGCAGTAGCAGGGGCCAGCCCCCGCTATTGTCGGCGATGGAGTCGGTCCTTGATGGTTTTGCGCAGCGCGCGGCGGCGATGTTTCATCTCGAGCAGGATGTCGTCGTAAATGAATTTGCGGACGGCGAAGCCGGAGCCGGGGAATCGAATCGCGTCGTCGCCGGGCCGGCGGCGATAGCGAAAGACCTGCACGCCGTTCCACCAGGTTGGAGAATGATTGCGGGGCGTGCGCAAATCGAGGACGAGTTCGAAAGAGGGAAGGGCACGCGCGACGAGGCCGTTGGCGGAGCGAGCGGCGCGTTTGTTGGTGTCGTCGATGATGACGAGGGCGTCGTCGGCGAGCTGGGCGAGTGCGAGTGCGACGCCGTCATATTGATCGCGAAAGGAATGGCCGCCGTCGTAGAAATAGGCGCCAATGCGCGCGGGACGCCATGGCGCGGCGGCAAGGAAATCGCGGAAGTCGATGTCGTGGAAGGTGACCTGGCCGGGCGCGGTGTGCGCGTCCAGCGTGCGGCGGAGAGCGTCGGCGGCGCCGTCGAACTGCGAGAAATTGTCGCATGCGAAGATGCGCGCGCGCGGGTTGGAGGCCGCGGCGCCAACGAGGCTGGCGCCTTTGTAGCATCCCACTTCGACGTAAACTTCGCCCTGATCGAGAGAGGCGACGGCGCAATTGAGGAGCCTCAGCTTGTTCTCGGTGGCCATGCCGGGAATCTCGCCGAGGATGTGCGAGAGAGAGCGATCGGCGGGATGCGTCGAGCGGGCGAGGCGGCCGGCGTCGTCGAACTCGGGCCATTGCGCACGGCATCGCTCGAGAAAAGCGTCAAAGCGCATTTTTCACTTTTTCACTTTTCACTTTTCACTTTTTCACTTTTCACCGACGCGGATCGAAGGCGCGCGACTAATTTGACGATGCGCGGCAGTTGGGCCGCTGCTCGCGGTCGTCACCAGTACATCGCAGGGCCCATCGGACCGACGAGGCCCATGCCGTATGGATTGAACATCTCTTCCTGCATGTCCATTTCCTCCATCTGCTGGGCTTCGAGGTTTTGGCGGGAAATCTCGCCCTCCTTTGCCTGGAACTGTTCGTCAAGTTTCAACTTCTCGTACTTCTGATAAGCCTCCTCGGTGCCGATGTACATACATTTGCAATAGTAGGGATCGGCCATCCAATAGTGCAGGTTGCCGGTCTTGCCGATGTAGTACTGAACCTGGAGCGGAAGCAGCGATCCGAGCTGCTGTTGGCGCTCGGGAGTGTCGGCGGGGAGCATCGTGAAGCCGGCCGCCGAGAGCATCGGTTCTATCTGCTCGGCCTGTTGCTCGGGAGCCGGCGGTTGGGGCTGGATCGAGCCGCATCCGAAGAGCGCGGCGGAAAACGCGGCGATCAAGAAGACGACGGCGACGAAAGTAGAAGGGCGTTGGCGCATTGGTTCCTTGGGCATAGAGAGAAAAAGCGGGGTGGCCATCGCGGGCCACCCCCTGTCAAGAGTCAATCAGGGGACGGAGCCGCTCGCGTTTCCATTGGCGTCGAACAACGTAAAAGCGCCGGCGCCGTCGGCGTTAAGGGTGACCGAGGCGCGTGTCTTGCCGTTGGCGCCAAGCAGTGCGAGGCCGGGCAACCCGTCGGGCGTCACGTCGAGGCCGACGCGCGCGCGGTGCTGATCGGCCAGGCGCAACGTGGGAGCGCCATTGGTCGCCACGACGATCGAGGCGCGCGGAATGCCGGTGTAGTCCAAGAGGTCCAGACCGGACTGGCCGTCGGCAGAAACGGCGAGGGTGGCTTGGGGCAGCGCGTTCGGATTGTAGAGCACGATGCGGGCAACGCTGTTGGCGAGTCCGACTTCGATGCGCGGCTTGCCGTCGTGGCCGAAGATGCCGAGAGCCGGGGCCCCATCGGAGCCGACGCCGAGCCCGGCGCGCAAGGTACCGGTGCCATCGAAGACGCCGAGTTGTGCGACGCCTCTGCTGGTGACGTTGAACTCGCCGCGAGTGTTGCCCTTGGCGTCGACGAGCATGAACTTCTGCGCGGTCATCATCTTGGGGGCTGCGGCGGCGTCAACGGCGCGAGCGGCAAAGATATGGCCAGACACTGCTCCTCCGACGAGCGCGGCGGAGAGAGTCAGCGTCACAAACCCGATTCGCTCTTTGATGGTCATGGTCGCGGTCTCCTTTCCGGTACCGATGGTTAGGCGGTTTTCGACGAGAACATTAGCAGGCTTGAAGGGGCGGTTACAAAACGTGAGGGGAGAGAACTTTATTGTAGTGAAACCCGCGGTGGGTTTCACACTTCCTTCGGCAGGGGGTGACCCCTGCACCCGGTATTAGAAGAAAAGATGCGGGACTTCGTCCCTGTTAGAACGAGTCAGGGCAGAGGTGTCCGCTCTTTTCCGCGTGAATTTTTTCCGCTCCGTCTTTGTGTCATTCTAGAGCGAAGCGAAGAATCCCGGTTCCTTCCTGAGCGCCGCTTCTTCCGCCTCGGTTCGGGCCACGTTTATTTCCTCGGGCGGAAAGCCCCGAGCCTCGAACTTCGCGTTTGCAAACCGCCTGGTGCCGGTGCGAGTCTGAATCGGCACTCGAAACGGAAATTTCGGCCATTTCAAAACGGGGGATCATGAAGTCGATCTTGTCGGTCTGCGCGGCACTGTTGCTCGCGAGCTATGCGGTAAGAGGTTGTACCTGCCATCCCTAAACTAGCTTTGAGAAAACACTATTTTCATAAAAGGGGCTTGACCTTGAAACTGATCTTGATCGCTTTTGCGCTGGTCCTGGTAGGCGCGTGCGGCCAGATGCAAAACATACCATCCAGCGCTCCGCCCCTTGCGAAGGACGCGAATACCGTCGTAATCAATCAGCCATTCGAGCAGGTGTGGTCTCATGCCATTCCGCAGGTCGGCAAGAGTTTCTTCGCAATCAACAATATCGACAAGAATTCCGGAATCTTGAACATCAGTTATGACGGAGATCCTGAGCAGTACGTGGACTGCGGAACGATTCATTCGGAATATGGTGCGGAGAAGATCGATTTCCCCGCAGCTAAGGCTCATCAAGATTGGCTCGGGCCATCGGGCGGAATTTTACCCGCCAACTATTCTCGAACCGTTACACTCGCCGGAAGGATGAATATCGTCTTCGAGCATCTATCTGAGACTTCGACCAAGGTGACGGTCAACGCACGCTATGTTTTGAATATTTCCACAACAACGCGCGTCGGCCAGGTTCCGCCCACGTCACCTCACGAAACAATTATGTTTAACAGTGGGGGCGAAGCGACCTTGGAGCACGGGGCTTGTCGGCCAAACGGGAAATTTGAGCACGATGTATTGGCTATGATTCAGTAGGTGATGCGCGAGGGGCTGTGCCGTGGTCGCCGGCATCCGGCGAGCCTTGGAGAACCGGGAAATGAGACGATACCTAATCGCGTTCTTGATCGTCGTGCTTGGCGCGCTCGCGGGCGTTGCGCGCGCAGGGGATTCTGTGTGCAGTCAGATTGCCACTCGTGCCGTCGAGGCGCGGCACACGCGGCAGATGCTCATTAGAATACACAATGGTGACCGCGCTGCTCTTAGCATCGCTACGCCAGAAGAAGCCTTCACCGTACTGAACCGCGTGATCCAAGACGAAGCGAAGATTAAAGCGCTCACAGAGGCCGAGGGGCGATACGCCAAGATGGTTCCGCCCCAATGCCGTTCGGGGGTCCAGGCGCGGCTTGAGGCCGCCGCTGCCGCCGATCCCGAGGTGCGGATTTACGATGGACCGGCGCCCGGGCCCCCCGTGAGGAGGTGCAGCGACGGGCGATTCAGCGACCACTGCGGCGGCTAAATCACTTTCCCTGAACGTTCAGCTCACGGGTCGGCGCGCCCGATAGTTTATCCTGCGCTCATCGACGATTATCACCTTGTCGTGCACGATCGGATGCTTGCCGTCGATCCAGGTCGGGATGTGATGCCTGACCTGTGTTCGCCCCATTAGATCCCCTGAAATCTGCACCCTCAGCTGCGGTGGGGGCGCGGTTGAGGGAGGGATCGGGCGGGAAGAGTGAAAAATAGGTGCTTTGGAGAACTTTGATAGTGTTCGACAAAGCACGCAGTGGCGCTATGCTCGGCTCCAACACGCGGTTAACGCGCAGTTAACGCGCAGTCTAACCCCGCCGTCCGTCTAGCATCCTTATCAGCAAGCATAGCCGGAAGGAGGAGGTCAGGGCTGTCGGAAGGAGAGCGCGTGCGCCCTGGTTTGCGGACTGGCGGGATCGTATTGACGGCGGCTATTGCGGCCGCACTCGTGCTGGCGACAATGCGCGGAGTTTTGCGCGCGGGAGTTGGCGCGGTGAGCGCGGACCGCGTGCTGGGGCAAATCGATTTCATCAAGACCGCGGTGAACTTTGTCGATCCGATCGGAATGGACGCGCCGGCGGGAGTGGCGATCGACCATTCTGCCGGCCACGTGCTGGTGGCGGACACGCAGAACAATCGCGTGATGGGATGGAAGAGCATCCCGGCGTTTGCATCCGGTGGCGCGGCGGACCTGGTGATTGGGCAGCCTGATTTCAATTCATCGGGATGCAATCAGAATGCGCCAGCGCCGGGTGCGACGAGCTTGTGCCAGCCGATCGGAGTCGCGGTTGACGTATCGCATAATGTGTACGTCGGCGATACGCAGAACAACCGAGTGTTAGTATTTGAAGATCCGTTTGCGGCGCTTTCCAGTACAAATCAAACGAACGATTTCGCAGCTTTCGCGGTATTCGGGCAGGCCGGGAGCTTTGTCACGAATGCGGTGAATGAAAACGGCCTGAGCGCCAACAGTCTAAGCAGTCCGCAGGGCGTGGCGGTCGATGCGAACGGCAATCTGTTCGTTGCCGACGTGAGTAATAATCGCGCGCTGGTGTTTTTTCGCGCCGATTCCGATGACCAAGGTGAGCGGGCCGCCGGGGAATTTCGGCGACGCGACGGCGGACGTGGCGATTGGACAGCCCAACCTGGTCAGCGGAGCCTGCAACCAGGGCGGCGGCGCGACTCTCACGACGCTGTGCATGGCGCCGTTTTTCGGGGTTGGGATTGCGGTCGATGGCGGCGACAATCTCTACGTCGCCGACACGCAGAACGATCGGGCGCTGGAATACAACGGCCCGTTCGGCTACAAGCAGACCAATAATCCTACTGCCGACCTGGTTTTCGAGGGAAACAACCTGGCGCATCCGTCGGGGGTCGCGGCCGATTCGAACGGGAATTTTTACGTTTCATCGGAGACTCATAACCAGGTTTACGAGTACACGCAGCCGGTCCCGCTGGACACGGCGGACCTGCTCAACCTGATGATAGGACCCGGGGCGCAGAATCCAAACGCCGCGTCGCTGCAATCCCCGATGGGGCTGGCGATCGATGCGGTCAACGATCTCTACGTTGCCGACCAGGCGAACAATCGGGTGCTGGAGTTCAATGAGGGCAGTTCGCCGGGCAACAAAGTAGCCAACGGCGCAGGCGGGCAGATCGATCGGTCGCACAACGCGCCAAACTACGTCGATGCGATAGGCGAGGACGCGCCGGGCGGAATCGCAGTGGACGCGTCGTCGGACCCGCCGCATCGGCATCTATATGTCGCCGACAGCACGAACAATCGCGTGCTCGGATGGAATGACGTGTCGTCGTACGTCAGTGCGCAGCCGGCGGGCATAGCCTTTGGACAGCCCGACCTTTTCTCGTACAAGTGCAATAACGGCGTGGCGGGAGGCGACGTGGCCGGACTCGGCCCGGACAGTCTGTGCGGTCCGGCGCGCATGGCGGTCGATCAAAAGGGAAACCTGTACGTGGCGGATTCGGGCAACAATCGCGTGCTGGTGTACAACACGCCGTTCAACGCGGCCAGCGGCGAGCCGGGCGCGGGCGACGGGGTGGCGGATTTCGTTTACGGACAGGGCGGGGCGTTCACGACCAGGAACTGCAATCTCGACGGCGCGAGTGCGACGACGTTGTGCAATCCGGCGGCAGTGGCGCTCGATGGCGCGGGCAACATCTATATAGCGGACGCGGGGAACAATCGCGTGCTCGAGTTCGCGAAAGCGGGCAATCCGCCGGTCGCGTCGGATGCGCTTGCGAATCGGTCCTACGGACAGGGCGCGGTGTCTGATTTCTCCGACACGCTATGCGCGGACGGCGTGGGGCAGGATCCGCCGCCAAGCAATCACGGGATGTGCAATCCGGGCGGCGTGGCGCTGGATCAGTCGGGGAATCTGTTTATTGCGGACTCGAGCAACAACCGGGTGATGGAAATCGACGCGCCGCTGGCGGGCACGCAAGATGCGACGCGGGTGTTCGGTCAGGCGGGCAACTTCACGGCGTCGAGATGCAATCAAGGCGCGTCGTCGGCGCCGGGCGCATCGACATTATGCGCGCCGGCAGGATTGATGCTCGACGTGCTCGGCAACCTGTGGGTGGCCGACGTGAGCAACGATCGCGTACTCGAGTACGATGCGCCATTCGGCTCGGATACCGCGGCGGCGATGGTGATCGGACAGGGCGACGGCGGCAATTTCACGACCTCGGGATGCAATCGGGGAATTGCTCCGGGCGATTTGAACGGACTTGGCGCGGACAGCTTGTGCTCGCCGGCCGCGGTGGCGGTCGATTCGAATATCGATCTTTACGTGGCGGACACGAGCAACAACCGGTCGTTGGTCTATGACGGGATAATCGCGACGCCCACAGCGACACCGACGCCGACTGCAAGCGCTACCGGCACCCCTTCGCCGACGGCGACGGCCACGATAACCGTGTCAGCGACGGCAACTGCGACGCCCACGCCTTCCGCGACGCCGACGCCATCCGCGACGCCGACGCCTGTGGACCCCGAGCTGGCGTTTTCACCCAAGTCCGTGAAGTTTGGCAAATCCACCATCGTCAATTCGGTCAGCAAACCCAAGACGGTGACGATCAAGAACGACAGCTCCAAGAAATCCAAGATTACCGTAATAATCACCCGTGAGTCGGCCGCCGCGCCATTCGCGGTCACCAGCCAATGCATTACATCGTTGGCGCCGGGAAAGAGCTGTAAAGTTTCGGTGACCTTCAGTCCAACGGATACCACGGCGCAAAGCGGAGAGTTGATCATCAACGACGACGAAACGGGAGAACCACAGAAAATCCCTTTGTCCGGGACCGGCAAAGCGCGGAAGGTAAAGAAATAGAGGCCGGGCCGGATTTAACAACGCGCGCAACGAAGCGGCGGGCCAAATGGCACGCCGCTTTAGATTTGACGATCGGCGAGTTGGCGATGGCTGTCTTCAGATTACTATGCCGCGATGGGGGCGCACCGAAAGTGAGTATCTGCCGCGCTCGCGAGTGAGGCGCACCGGCGCCTGGAACGCGCTGGACAGCGTCGAGGAAGTGAGCACGCGCCCACGAGGTCCGGCGGCGAGCACGCGACCGGACTTGAGCACCAGTACGTGCGAGAACATCGGGACGATCTCCTCGACGTGATGGGTGACGAGGACCATCGTGGGCGCGCCGCGGGTGCGGGCGAGGCGGCGGATGAACTGCAGGAAATGCTCGCGGGCGACGGGGTCGAGTCCGGCGCACGGCTCGTCGAGGATCATGAGCCTCGGCGAGGCCATCAGGGCTCGGCCAATGAGGACGCGCTGGCGTTCGCCCTGGGATAGAAATCGCCACGGGCGATCGCGGAGCTGGCGGGCCTCGATGCGGCGCAGGATTGCAGTGGCGGCGCGGCGGTCGTCAGGGCGGATCGCGCCCCAGTAGCCGATTTGTGCGTAGCGTCCGCTGACGACGGCTTTGAGAGCCGTTTCGCCGTCGTTGTCTTCCATCATCTGATGCACGCTTGAACTGACCAGTCCGATCCGGGTTCTCAGATCGCGCCAGTCAAAGCGCCCGTAAGTCTCGCCGAGCACGCGAATTTCCCCGGCGGTCGGCGGCAGATATCCGGTGAGCGCGCGGAGCAGGGAAGTTTTGCCCGAGCCGTTGGCGCCGAGAATCGCCCAATGCTCGCCGCGTTCGACGCGCCAATCGATGGATTCCAGGATGACGGCCTCGCGCTCGACGCGCAGCGCGGTCACCTCGATCACGGCCGGAGCGGACTTCATGGTGGGGCAATTTTTAACAGGCCGGCGCGGGTGAACGCGAGCCGAGCAGGATCGGCGACACGCGCGGGCATCTACCATTAGTAGAGATAATTTACACGATCGCCACGAAAGTTCAGGGCTGAACAGTTCAGCCTTATCCAATTTCGAAACGCGATGCACAATGCGCCTCGATGGAAGACCTCATTACACGCACCGGCGGTGAGAGCGAGACGCGGGCGGGCAAACTGATTCCTTCGTTCGTGATCGATACCGCCGGTGCGCCCGCCTCTGCGCCAGCGCCGGGAGAAGAAGTCGCGGCGGCGCCCGAATGGATCGAGCTGCTGCCGGCCGGGGTGTTTTACGGGCGCGACGGACGCGGGCCATTTCGGCTTGACGATCCGACCGCGGTAATCGAGTCGACAATCGCGTTGCAGATGAATGCGGGCCTGCCGATTGACTACGACCATGCCACGGATTTCGGCGCGCCCGAAGGACGGCCCGCTCCGGCGGCCGGATGGATCCGCGAACTCGAGGTGCGTGGCGGCGCGGTGTGGGGGCGTGTGGAATGGACGGCGCGGGCGGCGAATTCGATCGTGGCGCGCGAGTACCGGTACGTCTCGCCCGTGTTCCAGTTCGATCCGAAAGACGGCAGCGTGAGCCGGCTGTTGCGAGCCGGTCTCACCAACAATCCAAACCTTCACCTGACCGCGATCGCGGCGTCGCGCACGGCGGCCGCAGACGCGAAGGACGAACGCATGGAATTTCCAACTCAAGAGTTACGCGAGCTGCTGAACCTCGATGGCGATGCGACGGTCGCGGACGTCGTCGCAAAGGTGCGCGAGCTGCGCGCGGCCAGAGATGCGGCGTCGCCAACCACCGGCGCGCACGCGCAGGACCCGGCGCATTATGTGGCGATCGCCGAGTTCGAGCGGGCGCTTACCGAGCTCAACGCGCTCAAGGCCGAGCGCGCGCGCGAGCGCGCGGCGCATACGGTGGAAGAAGCGATTCGCGCGGGCAAAATCGTGCCGGCGCAGCGCGAGTGGGCGATTGCGTACTGCGCCGCGGACACGCGCGGATTTCAGGCGTTCGCCGCCAAGCAGCCGTCTATCGTCGGCGAGAATCTGGGACTGGCGGGAGAGCCGCCGGCGGAGAGGCGAGCGGGCGGGCTTAACGCGACGGAACTTGCCATCTGCTCGCAACTCGGCCTCAAGCATTCGGAGTTTATCCGGCGCAAGCGCGGGCGCGCGGACTTCCTGAGCCTCGAACGCGCCGACGCCGATCTCCGCAATGCGGAAATCCGCAGCGCCGATTTTCGAAGCAACCAAGACTAACTTGCGCCTCGCGCGGCTCTGAAGCGGCCGCGCCGGCGCGCATCAACAAGGGTGAAAAGATGGCGGCTCTAACCAATGCGCGAAACACGCCCGAGATGGCCGACGGCGGCAGGATGCGCGTTTACCCGGTCGAAGCGAATACCAACATCTACCTGGGCGGGATCGTCGCGCTGGACGCGGCGGGCAATGCGGTGCCGGCGTCCGCGACCACGACCGTCGCGAACCCGCTCAAGATCATTGGGCGCGCCGAATACGTGAGCAACGGAATCCCGGGGCAGAACGCGATTAACAATCCAGGCGCCGCCGGCGCGCTTTCGATCACGGCGCGCAAGGGAGTGTTCCTGTACGCGACGGATGGATCGGTTGGCGCGGCGCAGGTCGGACTCATCTGCTTTGCGCTCGACGACAACAACGTCACCGCGACCGATCGCGCAAGTGGCGCGGCCGTGCAGCAATACGCGGCGGCCGGGACCGTGGTTGCGATCGATCCGAGCGGCCAGGTCTGGGTGGATTTCTGGCATCAGGCGACCGGAGCGGCGTGATGACTACCTTCACCCGAAAAACGAAGACGAGGAAGAATTAGATGGAAATCAGTGCAGCGAATCTGACCGCATTGTTCACCGGCTTCGACGTCGTCTTCCAGCGCGGATTCGAGAAGCCGCCGTCATACTACGAACAGGTCACGAGCGTGGTGCGTTCGGCGTCGCGCCAGACTACCTATCCATGGCTCGGCCGCACTACCAAGTTCCGCGAGTGGCTGGGCGATCGCGTTATACAGGCGCTCGAGACGCATGAATACACAATAGTCAATAGGAACTTCGAAGATACTGTCGCGATCGATCGCAATGATATCGAGGACGATACCTACGGTGCGTACGAGCCGATCATCGAGCAGCTTGGATGGGACACCAAGGTGCATCCGGACATGCTGCTGTTCGCGATGATCAAAGACGCGGTGGCGAACCCAGGCGATGTCGTCGGCTTCGACGGGGTGCCGTTTTTCTCGGCGAGCCATCCGGTCGGCCTGATGGGACAGACCGGAACCACCGCGGCGAATATCAACTCGAGCGGGTCGGGTGCGTACTGGTACCTGATCGATGCGTCGCGGGTGATCCGCCCATTCATCTTTCAGCTCCGGCGCGAATACGCAGTGACGCGAATGAATACCGTCACCGATGAGGCGGTGTTCAACCGGCGCGAGTTTCGCTACGGCGTGGACGGGCGCGCCAACACCGGCGTCGGGCTGTGGCAGTTGGCATACGCCAGCAACACGGACCTGAGCAATCCGACCAACTACGGAGCGGTGCGCGCCGCGATGAGAGCGTTCAAAACCGATGCGGGACAGCCATTTGGCGCGCTGTCGAGCCGCGAGGGCGTCTACCTGCTGGTGCCGCCGTCGCTCGAAGAAGTCGCGCGTCAGTTGCTGAACTCCGAGTTCATGGTCGGCGCCGGCGCGAGTGCGAACGTCGCGACCTCGAACATCTGGCTCAAGAGCGCGAGCCTTATAGTCAGTGAGTTCCTGGCGTAAGGACGCGGAGATGAAACCAGTTTCCCTGAGCCGGCGTACCGCGGGTCCCCCTCCCGCCCGCGGCGCCGGAGTGCGTGCCCACTCTCCGCGGGCGCAGGCCAGTTGCCTGACGCCCGCGGAGAGGCCCGCAAGGAGCATCACGACTTCCGATGCGATGAGGTTACGACAGTGAGTTACGCGACCGCGCAAGACGTGATCAATCGATACCCTAATCGAGACCTTGTTCAACTGACTAATGAAGATCCTACGGCGACCACGGTAAATGAAGCACCGATCACGCAAGCTCTTGCCGACGCTTCCGCGGAAATCGACGGATATATCGAAGGGCGTTTCGCGCTGCCGCTGACAGATCCCCCGGCCGTTCTCAACCGTCTCACAACCGACATCGCGATGTACCGGCTGCAATCACTGCGACCGCTGCACGACCTCGAAGACGCGCGCAAGCGTTATGAAGACGCGGTCGCGATGCTCACGAAAGTCGCGGCCGGCGAGCTCACGCTCGGTCTGTCCGCCGACAACCAGGAACCGCCGGTGGCGGCAGGGGCGGTGGAAACCGTGCAGGGGCCGGATCGCGTTTTCAAGCGCGGCAATCTGAAGGGCTACTGAGATGGGCGCCATGCTCGACGCTCCGTGGAACGGCGTGGTCTTCACGCCGCCGACGGCGATCGATATCGCGACGATCGAAGACGCAATCGTCAATCAACTGCGTTCGCAAATCAACTCGATCGAAATCGCGCACTATCCGGATCGGCCCGAGACCTGGCGCCTGACGCATCGCGTGGGCGCGGCATTGGTGATGTACAAGGGCGCGCAGTACGGCGAGTTGCTCGAAACCGCGGCGATAATTCAGGAACGCAAACTCGAGTTCGAGATCGCGATAATGATGCGCGACCTCGGATGGGCGGTCGGTGGAGACCCGTCGGGGCCGAGTCCCGGCGCGTACGCGATCATCGAGGGCATCCGCACAGCGTTGACCGGATATCGGATTCCGGGCTGCCGCCAAATGTACCCGGTGCGTGAAAAATTCGTAAAGCGCGACAAGCAGGGCGGCGTGTGGACGTACGCATCGACGTTCGCACTGAGCACCGTGGCAGTCGAAGCCTCGCAGCCGGACGGGTTCCCGCTCTTCGTCAAGGGCATCGCGCTGGAAGAAGGCGGACAGACTTCCATCACGGTCGGCGCGGCGGCGTACACGTTCAATTCGAACCAACAGGTTCAGCTTCCCCAGGTCAACGTGTTTGCCGTGAGCATCACGGGTCCCGGCGGCGGATCGCTGATCCAGGGCACGGATTTCTCGGTCGATCGCGCCAGCGGAATCGTCACGGCGATCCCGGGCGGCGCAATATCCGCCGGCGACACGGTGCAGATCGCATACACATACGGCGAAGAGGTTATTGCGACAACGGGCCAGAGCGAGCCGACTAATTAGGCCGGAACAAATAGTAATTCGATTCAACTGAGTAACAGGTGACACATGCCAGCGAGTTTCTTGCACGGAGTTGAAGTAATCGAAGTGACTAACGGGCCGGTCCCGGTCACGGTCGTCAAGTCGGCGGTGATTGGACTGGTCGGGACGGCGCCATCGTGGGCGGTGGAATCGCCGTCGGTCGCGGTAGCGCCCAACACGCCGGCGCTGGTCTCGTCAGCGCTCGACGCTGCAAACTTCGGACCGACAGTTCAAGGGTACTCGATTCCGTATGCGCTCGTGTCGATCCAGGAGCAAGGAGCGGGACAGGCGATCGTCGTCAACGTGTTCGATCCCGGCAGACATTTCACGGCGATAGCTGCGACCGCATTCACCTTCAACGCGCAGGGAGCCATCAACCTCGGCCACATGGGCGTATCGAGCGTGGTAGTGACTAGTAATCCTGCCGGTACTACCTATGTCGCGGGCACTGACTATACGCTCGATGCGGTGAATGGTGCGATTACGATCGTGCCAACGGGATCGGGAGGACATATTACCGCGGGCGCCAGCGTGTTGATCGCATTCAACTACGCCGATCCGTCGAAGGTGGCGGACGCTGACGTGATTGGGGAATTCACGGGCGGCGTTTATACGGGGATGCAGGCATTTCAGACGACCTACGGAACGATGGGATTCTTTCCCAAGATATTGATTGCGCCGGGCTACTCGCAGGACGCCGCGGTTGCGACTGCAATCGACGCCATGGCCAACAAGATTCGCGCGATGGCGCTCGTCGATTCGCCGCCTTCGACTGCGGTGGCGACCGCGATCGCCAATCGCGGAGTCGTGGGCAATGCCTTTGCAACGTCGAGCAGCCGGACAGTCCTCTGCTATCCGCAAGAGACGTTCTACGACACGGGAATCGTGCCGACGGGAGTCACGCTCAGCACTTCAGGGACGCCGGTAACGGCGCAATTCAACGCGAACTCGGTAGGGCCATATTCACAGTGGGTGGCTGGAGCGATCGCGGCCAAGGACCTGGCGCAAGGTTACTGGTGGTCGCCATCCAACACGCCGGTCGATGGAATGCTCGGGCCGGACGTTCAGCTCTACGCGTCTATTCTCGACGCGTCGTCCGACACCAACAATCTGAATGCGGCGGGAATCGTGACGGTGTTCAACGCATTCGGTACCGGACTTCGGGTGTGGGGCAACCGGAGCGCCGAGTACCCGGCATCCACCGCGCCGGACAATTTTATCTCGGTACGGCGCACCATGGACGTAATCGAGGAATCGCTGGAACTCGCGATGCTCCAGTTTATCGACCAGCCGATTTCCAACGCGCTGATCACGGCGATCCTCGCCAGCGCGAACGCGTTCATCAGATCGCTCATCCAGCGCGGCGCGCTGGTAGCCGGCGCGGCAAGCTTCGACCCGGCGGAAAATCCATACACGCAGATCGCCGCCGGCCAACTGGTCTTTGACATCGACGTAATGCCCCCGCCACCCGCGGAAAGAATCACCTTTGAGGCATTCATAGATGTGACGTTGCTGCAGCAACTCGGACAGACGAGCCCGATAACTGCAGCGGCGGGAGCGACCTCGTAACTCGCGCGGATCCCAGGGGAACAGGATGAACATCCAGATCAACTCACTGACTAACGCAAATATATATATCGACGGCGTCGGACTGCTGGGCCGCGCCGAAGAGATCGAGATCGCCAATCCCAAGCACAAGATGATTGACTACAAGGGCCTGGGGATGGCCGGAACGGCTGAGCTGTGGGCGGGCGTGGAAAAACTCGAATCGATAATCAAGTGGACCTCGTTCGACGCGAGTACGCTTACGATGTCAACCAGTCCGTTCCAAACACATTCCTTCCAGGCACGGGGAAATCTGGAGCAGTACACCAGCCAGGGACGAACTGCGCAACTCCCGGTGGTGTACCTGATGACGGGAATTTTCAAGGACGGCGGAAGTCCCATTTTCCGTCAGCATAAAATGGTCGAAACCACGTCGGTGATAAGCATCTATCACTGCGAGCTATACGTGGCGGGAGTCCAAATATACTTGTACGACGTATTCGCCAATATCTACGTAGTCGGCGGCGTCGATCAACTGAGTACTTTCCGTTCAAATCTCGGCGGCTGACCCGGGATTGCATTGAAATTGGAAGACAGGGGCGATGATTAATGAAGAGCGATGAAATTACGGTGAATGGAGTACGTATCGGTGGCGCGGAAACGGGAGAGGAAGAAGATATTCGGGCCATCGATTTACCTTCTGGCTCGCGCGCTGCGGTGCGCAAAGGTCATGGACGGGACCTGATGCGGGCCCAACGGGCAGCGGCGGGTAGCGACGCGAGCGCGGTGATATTTGCACTAATCGCGGAGCTGACGCGCGTGGACGGGCGCAAGATCGTGTACGAGGACGTGCTCGAGATGGATCTTGGCGACGTGATGGCGCTGCAGGACGAGGTGATTGGCGAAAATTTCGACTGCCCTCCGCAGCGAGCTTCGCAGGCCTCGTTCAATCCGGATTCTCAGTCCAGGAGCTGAGCGGGATGGACTTTGCGGAGCTGTCGTATTGGCTCGACGCGGTGACGGATTATGAGCGGATGCGCGTCGAACGCGGCGGAGGGGACGAATCGTGAGTAGTAATTACAGTGACTATAGCGCAATGCGTGGAGTAACTAATCACGCGAGACGGTGAGACGATGGGAGTGAGACTATTCGTAGGGAACCTGAGTTTTTCGTTAGGCGATGGCGATTTGCGTGAGGCATTTGCCGGGATCGGCGGAGTGGAACGAGCCGAGATTGTGCGCGACCGTTTCGACGGGCGCTCGCGCGGGTTCGGATTTGTCGAGATGACCAATGAGGACGACGCCGCGGTCGCGCTGCGCGCGATGAACGGCAAGGAACTCGCAGGACGTCCGTTGCGAGTCGAGGCCGCGACCTCTCAACGCCGGCCATTCGACCGTAACGTCGCGCGAGCCTAGTTGAACCTTTCAATCGCGGCATCAGAGCGAATCATTAGATGGCAAGGCAATCCAGGACAATCGACACGCCGGCGGAGATTAGCGGAGCGAAGTCGGCGCGCGCGCTCAGCCATCTCGACCGGATGGCCGGCTTCGTAGGAGAGAGCATCCGGATCGCGCGGGCGACTGCTGGCATCGCGATGGCCGCAGGTCATCGCTGGCAACTTCCCGCGCATGCTGCCCTTCTGAAATACGACCATCGTCCGGAGGCAGAATCCTTCGCGAACAGAGATACTCGTAGCGACGGCTCTCAGAGCCGGTTGGACGACAATCCAGGTCGAAATGGAGGAGACAGTTGGAGAAAGACTGCGAGCGCCGCGCAATTGATTCGGCCGTTCGCCGTGGGCGCCAGAGCGCTGAATGCGACTGCGCGAGTACGTGACGGCATCAGGGGCAACGAAGCGGCAGCTTCAATGGCGCGGCTGAAAGACTCGGATGGCGCGATCGATGGAGAGTCACGAGGAAGGCCTGGCGGTCACGCGAATGCATGGCATCGCACGACTGCAAGGGTCGATGCCGGCGGCCGCTTGTCGCGGGAAATTCGGGAATTGTCGCTCGCGGCGGATGCTCTGTCGCGAGTTGAACGCTCAATTGAATGGGGAAGCGCAGCCTGGGCGACTTCCACTGCGGGCCGACGCGCGACACGGTCCGGATTGAAGAGCTCGAGCGATTTCGCCGAGCGGGCGCACCGCGCGAGCGAAATTGCCCAGACGATGGTTGTCGCGAATACGGAATCATCGCCGAGATCAGATGCAGGGCGAGTTTCGAGTCGATCACGAGAGAGTCTCGAAGCAGAACGAGAGGCGTTCGCCGGGACAGGCTTCCTCGCGAGCGCTCGCATGGCTTCATCGATCCGCGCGGTGATGCCGCCCGCAAATCTCTCCCAGCGCGAGTTCGCGGAACCATCGGGCAACTCTCGTGGTCCGAATAACAGCAGCGTGCGCACGGGGATCACTATCAACTCGTCGCCGACGGTCGTGATCAACGCGCCGGCAGCGGGCGGCAATGTAGAGCGTGATGCGATTGGCGCACTGCGGGCGCATCGCGAGGAACTGTTCAATCAATTGAAACGAGAATCGGCGCGGCGCGAGCGCGCGCAGTTCTGAGGAGCGATTAGTTGTTCGCAGCATTGGGCGACATTCAATTCGGGGTGGTTGGCTCTCCGGAAGGCTACGAATCGGCAGGGGCGTACGATTTTGCCGAGCAGCGGGTGATTGAAAGCAAGCCACGGCTGCAATGGGTCGGCGACGATCTCGAGCGGCTGAATTTCGACCTGATGTGGCACTCGTCGTTCACGAACCCTGCCGTGCAGCTGGCGCTATTGCGCGCGACGGCTGCGCAGCATCTGGCGCTGCCGCTGGTCTTTGGCGTCGGAACGTACCTGGGTCTCTTTGTGATCGAATCGATTAAAGTGAAATCGATGCAGATGTCGGATCTCGGCGGATTGCTGACAATCAGGGTCGCACTCGCACTCAAGGAATGGATAGCTGACCCGCAACTTGTTTCCAGCGCGCTGCCGGTTGCGACATTTTCTCCGTTAGGAATCACGACGGCGTCGACCGGAACCGCCGGCAGTGGCTCGGACGGATCCACGCCAGGCGTGTCGGCGTTGCTCAGTATCCCGTCTGCGACAGGCACAAGCGGTCCCAATCTTGAAGCGGACGACGTGCCCGCCGCGGTTATCGTGAGGAGCGCCGCGCGATGACGCCGTCCGGACAGTTCATACTTCACATTACGACGGCCGGTGAACGCTGGGATCTGTTAGCCTGGCAATACTATGGCGATCCAACTGACTATTCTCCGATCATAATGGCTAATCCGAATGTACCGATAGAGCCGGTGTTCGATGCCGGAATATCGATCGGCGTGCCGATCCTGCAGAAGAGCGTGGTGGTCACGGCCGATTTGCCGCCCTGGAAATTGTCTCGGACGGCGAGTGCGTAATGGCTCCGACGGCATCGTATCCAGTTCGTTCGCCGCAATGGATACTCAATTATTTGGGCGTGAATATTACCGCCGATGTATCGCAAATGGTTCTTGCGATCAGATATGTCGATCGGCTCGATGGCGCTTCAGGCGAGCTTGAAGTGGATCTCGAAGATTCCGCGAAGCTATGGCAAGGGCCCTGGTATCCGGCTCTCGGCGACATAGTCAGTCTGCAAATTGGCTATAGCGGCGAGGCTTTGCTGGATTGCGGTGAATTTCAGATCGACGAGCTGGAATTGGATGGACCGCCCGACGTGATGAGACTCCGCTGCCTTGCCGCATACATCACGCCGGCGATGCGCACAGCGAATACTGTGGCGTACGAGAACATGGGCATCGTGGAAATAGCGGGGCTAATCGCAGGGAAGTACGGGCTGGTAATGGTGACGGCGTCATCCGAGTCCGAGAGCGATGTCGTGTTTGCCCGCGTCACTCAACGCCGCCAGACGGATCTGGAATTTCTGAAACGGCTGGCGAGAGAGCACAACTTCGGTTTTACAGTGCGTGGAGGGCAGTTGGTCTTTTACGCGCGACCGGTGCTCGAGTCCGTACCTGCGGTGGTCGCGATTACACGATCAGATGTGGTTCGATTCTCATTTCGGAACAGAACACGCCGAATCTACGATGGTGCGGAATTCTCATACTTCGATCCCGACACGAAACAACTGATTACTCAGTCGGTGTCCGCGGACCCGTCTTCTCCGACGGGAGACACGCTCAAGATCGTCGCGCGCTGTGAAAACGCGCAGCAAGCGCTAGTGAAGGCCGAAGCCGCACTTCATCTGCACAACATGGTGTTCGTGGACGCAACGCTGGAGGGACCGGGAACCACGGTGCTGGTGGCCGGAAACAATGTACAGCTCAGCGGATGGGGCGCGCTGGATGGAACATACCTAATCGAGACGGCGCAGCATCATTTGGCGCGCGCGACAGGATACTCAACGTCGATTGCAGCGCGGCGGGTCAGCGCATGAATGACATAGTCGAATACCGTGAGCGATTTGCCTCGCTGAATCCCACTTTCCGGGTCGGAATCGTGCAGCAGCAGGACACGGCGCGCGCAAAGGTGCGCGTGGTGTTTCCGGATTACGACGAGGTGATCAGCTGGTGGCTGCCAGTTGTTTTTCCCAAGACGCAGAACGACAAGGCGTATTGGATTCCGGACATCGGCGAACAGGTCGTATGCCTGATGGACCTGCGCGATGAGGCTGGCGCGGTGCTGGGCGCGATTTATTCAGACGCAGACGTGCCGCCGGTGAATAGCGCCGACAAGTTTCATCTCGCGTTCCGGGATGGCACGAGCATCGATTACGATCGCGTCGCGCACCTCCTCGATCTTCTTTTCCAGGATACCACGCAAATCACCTACAACGCCCAGGTGCATCTGCTCGATCTGAAGTTTCAGGACCAGGGCGAGATCAAATACGACGGCACCGAGCACATTCTGACCGTGAGCCTCCCCCAAGGTGCGGCGTTCAATGTTACGGCGAACGGTGCACAGATGCAGATTGACTCGACCGGCAACGTCATCATCAGGGCGGCGGGACAGGTGCAGCTCGGAACCGGCCAGTTGGCTGGTGTCGCGCGGCTCGGCGATAGAGTTCAAGTGGGCGAGGCGACGGGAACGATCGTGACGGCAAGCACCGACGTGTTGGCGGGATGACGATGCCGGCGGGCGCAATCACACTGGCGGATATCACGTCGGCCGACTGGTCTTTGGCTCTGGGAGCCATCGGCGAAGTGGTGCAGGGAATCGCCGACGTCGAGCAATGCCTGGGGATAATCGTAACGACGCCACAGGGAAGCGATCCGCTGCGGCCGACTTTTGGTGCGGATATCTGGCGGTACATCGATTTTCCGATCAACCTGGCATTGCCCGCAATTGTGAGCGAACTGACATCGGCGATCACGACGTGGGAGCCGCGGGTAAATCTTGTTTCCGTGACGGCGCAACCCGTCAATGACGGGAGCGCGCAGTCGGGCGCGCATCTCGGCGTGACGCTCAACTGGCAGCTCAGGCTGGGCGTCACTGCGGCGCCGGTTCAGACCACGACCGTGACAATCCCGGGAGCGACGGTCTAATCCGGGCCGCGCCGACGGCGATGAAAGGATGAGTTGATGAGTGCGGGAATTCCATCGCTTCCGCCGCCGGTGTTTGTCAACGATGCCGACGGGCTCGATCCAAACCTAATCCTTGCCGACATGATTGCCGAGTTCGAGGCAGCCGCAGGCCGAACGCTTTATCCGGCGCAGGTCGAGCGGCTGTTGATCAATCTGTATGCGTACCGCGAATCGCTGGTACGCAACGCGATCCAGTATGCGGCCCAGCAGAATCTGCTCGCCTTCGCGTCGTTCCCGATGCTCGATTATCTCGGTCAACTGCTAAGCGTCACGCGACTGGCATCGCAGCCCGCGGTGACGACGCTCCAATTCACGTTGGCCAACGCGCTGACGGTGCCGTTCACGATTGCCGCGGGAACGCTGGCCGGCACGAACGACGGGCAGTTTGCTTTCGCGACCAGCGCGACGATCACCATTGCGGCCAGCGCAACTACCGGTAGTGTCGCTGCCACGGCGACAACTCCAGGAGCGGCTGCGAATGGATACCTGGCGGGGCAGGTCAACGTCCAGCTCAATCCGAATGCCTTGATCGCGAGCGTGACCAATACGAGCACGACCACGGGTGGATCCGCCCCTGAAACGGACGATCATCTGCGCACGCGCATTCAGGCTGCGCCAAATCAGTTCAGCGTCGCGGGGCCGATCGGAGCGTACCGGTTTTTTGCGATCGGCGCCGATCCGTCGATCATCGACGCGCAAATTGTCAGTCCGGCGCCCGGATCGGTGAACGCGTACGTGCTGACCGGACCGATTACAGTACAGCCGGCGGCGGCGCCAAACAGTGCGGGAGTCGCGAACTCCGCGCTGCTTGCGAAAGTGGCCGCGGTGCTGAACGCCGACACTGTGCGTCCGCTGACCGACACCGTCAGCGTGCTCGCGGTGACTGAGGTGGACTATCAGATCAACGCGACCGTGACGCTGTACTCGGATGCGGATCCGACCGCGACGATCGCCGCGGCGACCGCCGCCGTGCAGGAGCTGGCGCTTGAGCTGGCAGCCAAGATTCAGCGCGACATCGTGCCGAGCCAGATAATTGCGGCGCTGTCTGTCGCGGGGGTCTATGGCGTGACGCTCACGACGCCGGTGCTGACCACGCTTACGGCCGGGCAGTGGGCGAACTGTACGATGATCTCGCTGACGACGGCCTTCAGCACGGAGCACAGCTGATGCCCGAGCTTTCGGCCGCGCCGTCGATCAACGATACGCGCACGCAGGCGTTGCTGGTGCTGATCGCGCGGCTCGCGGCGCTCGATCTCACGACGCTGCTGATCTACCGAATCGACTCGGTGGTGGAAAGCGCGTTGCCGTTTCTGGCGTGGCAATTCGACATCCTGTCGCCGCTGTGGCAATTAATCGCGCCGGTGTCGCTCGGGGTCGATGCGCTTACGAACATTGATTTGCTGATCGACGTGGACAATCTGATCGAATCCGGCGGCCTGGTTTCGGTGCAGATGCTGACGGAGGTGGCAGAACGCGAACTGCTCATGAGCGCTATCCCGTTGCATCGATTCTGCGGTACGCCGTGGGCGATCAAGCAGGCGCTGACGTCGTTGGGCTGGACGGAGGTCACTCTGCTCGAAGGACAGTCGAGCTGGGGCGGCGATGCGTATCCGTCGAGTCAGGGATGGGCGGTGTTCCGTGTCATGATCAACCTTGTGGCCGGGCAGGGCGTCTCAAGTGGCGCGGTATCCACGGCAGCAGCAGCGGTTAATTTCTTCAAACCGGCGCGCGCGTGGATGGACTCGATATGGTTTGTGGCGCCGGCGATTTCCGACGCGGGGCCGGCGCCGTCAGACAATTTGACGCTCGGCGGAATTGCCCAGTACCAGATCGACGCGGCGCCAGCGCCCAATGACGACGCGCTGAAGCTCGCGATCGGGACCGCGCCGCTGACTGATGCGTACGGTCCGATTGTCCCCGTTTACGACGCTCACTATCTGCACAGCGGGATTACTTACGACGTCAACGAACCTGCGGTTGCAGATTCGGCGCTGATCGTCGACGGCACAGCCGTTTTGTACGGAGGTTAAAATGAGAAGACCGATTGGAATCGTGCGAATCCGTCTTGTCCAGCAAGGGCGTATTGTGTGGAAATACGAGGGTCGCAATCTTTTCGTGAACGCCGGGCTACCTGCCCTTGCAGCGCTGCTCGGAGGCGATACAACCGGCGAATTCGCGGTGGCGGTGGGATTCGGCTCGGGATCGAACGCACCGACGGTGACCGACAGCGCGCTGACCGCCCCCGCATATTACAAAGCGCTCGACAGTCACAGCGAGGACGGCAACGGCAGCGTGACCTTCAACTGGTCGCTGACGACGGCGGACACCGGCGCGCAGGGGATAACCATTCAGGAGCTGGCGATATTCGCCAATCATGCCAGCGCGGGACTGCCCGGAACGACCGCGCCGACTCCGATGCTCGCGCGCAAGACGATAGCACCAATAGTCTTCGGCGCGGGAATGAGTATCAGCGGTACGTGGACGCTTACCTTCTGAGGTAGTCAATGGCTACACTAATCGACGCCCCCGAATTCACCTCCAATGAGGTGTATCAAATTCAAGCAACCGATCCGGTCGAAGGCGCTGCCAGCGGCGCGAGTTTCAGCGGGACAGGTATCTCCAATCAGCCACATCAGCAACTGGCTAATCGCACCGCGTTTCTGAAACAGCGCCAGGACGTAAATATCTCGAATATCGGCGTGTTGCAGGCCTTCCAGGTGCTGTTCACGGGCAAGATGGCGCCGAACGGCTACATCAAAATCCCCGTGAATGACATCAATAAGGGGCTGATTCAGTACATCATCCAGTGGGGATGGAACAGCGGCACCGGCAAGGATTCCGACTGGACAGTTACATGGCCGATCGCATTCCCGAATAAGTGCGTCTGGGCTTTGGCCTCACTCTCGAATGGAGCAGACGACAACGCTTGCGGGGTACTGGTGATGGAGACGGTGAGCTTTGCAAAAGCGAGCGGGATCTTCAAGTCCGATTACGACGGTGTCGACACGACATACGACCTCAACGATGGCTTCTACTGGATCGCGATCGGATTCTGAGGTTATCGAGGAAAGCCGCCGATTGGTGGAATGGTGATGGATTTGAAACGGAAGATTTCACGAACGCTTCGAGGTGTGACGTTCGCCGCGATGATCCTGCTCGTCGCGAGTGTGGAGGCGCTGGCGCAGAATCTGCCACCGCCCGGAGCTTATCAGCCGATCCCTAACTTCACCGGCGTGGGAGCGGGATTGCAGTTCCGCGAAGCGATCAATGATCGATTTTCGGGTGCCCAGCCGATCGCGCCGACGCTTGTTCCGGTCAACGCGGCACAACTTGCAGCGACGCCAGCGATCAATGGAGGCTTGCTCTATTGCACCAACTGTCAAGGGAATGCGAGCTGCTCATCGGGCGGGAGCGGCGCCGTCGCATTAGGAATGGGCGGCGACTGGAACTGCAATGTCGCAAATAGCGGCGGCCTGTCCTCGGTCACTAATGATTCTAACGTGACCGGCACTCTGAGCAGCGGCGGCACGCATCTGACCATCGGATGGACCGGGAATCTCCCTGTGTCGCGTGGCGGCAGCGGCTGCCCCGGGGGGCCAATCGTGTTCTCAGCATTGCCCGGGTCGCCAGCAACGGGAACGACCTGCACGATTACGGACGCGCAGTCATGCGTAGTTGGAACCGCTATCACCGGCGGCGGATACACAACGAAATGCCAGATCACCTGGAACGGAGCAAACTGGATGCCGGCCGGCGGCGCTACCGGCGTGGCCAGCGGCGTCAGCAACGCCGTTCTTTACGCGGCGAACTATTCAGGTGCGACCTGGGCTGAGCAGGTAATGGCAGCAATCGCGGCCCTTCCTGCGTACGGTGGCACGGTTGACGCGCAAGGGCTATGCACCGGCAGCACGCTCACGACCGCCGATGAAAACGTCGCGCTCGGCAGCGCCAGCAAGACGGTCAAGTTGCTGCTCGGTCCCTGCACCTATTCGCTTGGCACGAATCAGATTCAGGCCTATCAGGGCGCAACGCTTTCAGGCGTGAGCTGGGTTGCCACGAATATCACTTGCACGGGATCGGGAACGTGCATCGCCGCGGGCAACCCGGCCGGCAATTACGACCTCACCTTTGAAAATTTCTCGATTAACGGGAGCAACACTTCCGGCAGCGTCGGGATCGACTGGAGTCAGATGTACCAGTCGCAGGCGTACAACATTCTGGTCGCGGGATTCGACACCGGATGCATCTTTGGCAACGGCGACGTGGACGTGAAGGCGGCTTACTACGACCACATCTTCAGCAGCCAGCTCAAAGGAATCACCTACGCGGTCAACTTCACGGCCAGCGCCAACCAGGACAGTATCGTCGGCGGCACGGTGTTCTCCGACGGGACTGGAGTGCTGATGGCAGGGCAGGTCGATGAACTCGACGACGTGGATATCGAAGGCACTCCGAATCCCATCTCGATTTCAGGCAGTTACAACGTGGTCTATCCGGGCTACGGCAGCAACGTGATCGCGCTTCAATCGGGCGCGTACTTCAACCAGATCATCGGCACGCAAGGCGACATTTCCGACAGCTCCGGGAACGTGACCAATTGGTATCAGACGCTCGGAAGTGGTTACTGGCCGCTGGAATTGGCCGCGGCCAACATCATCGGCTTCTCCGGGGCGCAGGGCGAGCCGGACATCGCGCTTTTCAATAACAGCGGTCAGAGCGGGGAGTGGAAATACGGACCGGGCGGTGGGCAGGAGGCTCAGGGCCGGCACGGGCACGCGCGTATCGGCCTCGGCGGCATTCTCAACAAGGGCGGAATCAACGCGACGGGCGCGGTCAACGTGGGGCCGCTCGCCAATCCGTATCCGCCGACCTGCACGGTTGTCGGAACGCCCGGCACGGCGACGATCAAATACGCCGTTCAGGCGGTGGATGCCAGCGGCCCGGTTTTCGGGATTGTGACCGGCGACGGAAATACCCTCGTCAGCAGCGACACGACCGTCTCGAATGCGCCGAACACGCTGAATGGCACCAACTATGTCCAGTGCACGTGGGGCAGCGGCTATGACGGCGTGCAGTTCTGGTACCTGGTCAAGAACGATACGACTGCGGACCTCGGTTTTTTCAGTTACGCCGGCGGCGTCTGGACCGCCAACGACGATGGCAGCCTGACCTTTGCGAGCTACGGCCCACCGGCGCGCAACTCGACCGGCGACGTGACCGTGGCAAGCGGCAACGTGACTATCGCGGCTCAATCGCCGGGGAATGGATGCTTCGGCGCGGGCGGCGCGCTGTTCTCATGGCCGAGCTATCCATGCCCGACGCCGACCGCGTCCGCCAGCCCGACGCCGACCATAACTGCGACGCCGACTGCCAGCGCCAGCCCTACCGCGACAGCCACTGCGACGGGCACGGCAACCGCGACGCATACCGCGACGCCCACGGCCACGCCGACGTAGCAAGCGGTTATCCATTAGGTAGCCTCATACGTTGAGGCTTCTGGGAGCTGACACGGCGCCCCGCTCGGATCAGATCACTCGCCGTATTCGGATCAAACCATCCGCCGCGCTACACTCCCGGCAAACGCCTCGATGACAGCAAAAACTTGCGACATCACGGCAATAGGGCAATAACCAGGCTCCCGCCCACGCACTGTTTAGCGTCAACCGAGCCTCTCGAGAACACGTTCCATTGCGATCCCGCGCGAACCCTTGACCAGCAACACGTCGCCGGGCCGGATCAATCCGGCAATTATTCCTGCCGCGGCGATACTGTCGGGCGCGGCGAGTACTTTGGTGGAATCCGCATCGCGGGATACGACTGCGCAGGCGGAGTTCATCTCAGGGCCGACGGCGACGAATGCGGCTGGATGCGAGAGCATCACGTCGCGAATCGCCTCCTGATGCGCGGCGGCCGACATCTCGCCCAGCTCAAGCATATCGCCCAGCGCGATCACGAGACGGGCGCCGAGACCATCGGCTACCTCGCGCGCGGCCGCGAGCGCGGCCCGAATCGAGCGAGGGTTCGAGTTGTAAGTGTCGTCGATCACAAAGATGCCGTGAATCGAGGTGTTGGCGAGCCGACCGGCGACCGGCTTGACGAGCGCGAGCGCATCGGCGAGCGCGGCAAGCTCGCGCGATTCAAGCGGCCGCGGGCGCATCGCGGCGACACCGGCGATCGCGGCGGTGCAGTTGAGAGCAGCGGCTTCGCCCAGGAGCGCGATTTCGGTTTCGACGAAAGGTTCGACTCCCGCCGCGAGCATGACGCGAGCGATTTCGACGCGGATGCGCGAGCGGACGCCCGCGCTTCGACTGACGAGCCGCACGTGGGCGTCGCGCGACTTGCCAAACGTGATTCGCCTCAGATGTTTCGGAATCCGCGCCAGGACCATCGGTTCGTCGGCAGATGCGACCGCATAGCGCTTGGCAGTCGAGAACAGCGCGGCTTCCTCGTTGGCGATATCGTCGAGCGTGCCGAGACCCTCGCTGTGCTCGAGATCGACGTTGAGTACCATTGCGACGTCTGGCTCGACGATTTGCGCCAGTTTTGGAATCTCGCCGCGTGTGTTGGTGCCGCATTCGAGGACGACCGCTCGATGCTCGCCGGTGAGCGTGAAAATCGTCATAGGCACGCCGATCAGATTGTTCAGATTACCAGGGGTTGAAAGCGTGGATCCGAACAGCGCGCGAACGACGGCGGCGGTGAGTTCTTTGGTGGTGGTCTTACCGACTGCTCCGCCGATTGCGATCAGGGGAAGCGGGCGGGCCGTGCGCGTGCGCACAAGATGGCGGCGCGCGAGCCGGCCCAGCGCCGCGAGGGTATCGGCGACCTCGATGCAATCGAGAGCAGGATAACCGCGGCCGGTCGCGACGATCGCGGCTACAGCGCCCCGCGCGGCGGCTTGTGGCAGGTAGTCATGGCCGTCGGACGCCGCGCCACGCAGTGCGACGAATATCGCTCCCGCCCCGATCGAGC
This sequence comes from Candidatus Binatus soli, assembly GCA_002479255.1. GTDB lineage: Bacteria > Desulfobacterota > Binatia > Binatales > Binataceae > Binatus > Binatus soli. Next base: position 118,529 of record DLMJ01000006.1, read on the forward strand.
GTGTATCTATGCTGACGCCGCGAACGCCGTCGCCGACCGGGACGGTCGAAGTGGCGCGGACGAGAGTACCACCGGTAGCCTCGACAACTTCGGCGAGCGTGAACGCGCACTGATTGCTGGGAATCGGCGTCGCCATCGCGAATATATTGTGCCGAATTATCCAGGGCGCTCATACCGGCTGCGACTTGACATGCCGGCGGGCTGGAATCAGCCTCAGATTCGAATAATGCTGCGTCCCTCACCCCAGCATGAGATAATCACAATTAAAGGAACGCACGAGGAGCTACGATGGCGGATAGCAAGGCACCGATGGTCGGCGTGATCATGGGCAGCAAGAGCGACTGGGAATATATGTCGGCAGCGGCCGAGGTTATGGAAGAACTTAAAGTGGCGCATGAAGTTCGGATTATGTCGGCGCATCGGACGCCCGACATTACTTTGGAATATGCCGCCAATGCTGCCGGCCGCGGACTGCGCGCGATAATCGCCGGCGCCGGCGGCGCGGCGCATCTTGCCGGAATGGTCGCATCGAAGACGATATTGCCGGTCATTGGTGTGCCAATGCCGACGACGCCGCTCAATGGAATCGATTCGCTGCTGTCGATCGTGCAAATGCCCAAGGGGGTGCCGGTGGCGACGATGGCGATTGGCAAAGCTGGTGCGGCGAATGCGGGTCTGCTTGCGGCGCAGATAATCGCGCTGGGCGACGCGAAGCTCGGCGAACGGCTGGTAAAATGGCGGGCTGCGCGGGCGCAGGAATTGTTGCAGCAGAAGATTCCCTAGGTGAGTAATCCAGTGCGTGAGGCAGGGCAACGCGCGATCGCCACGATAGCCATTGTAGTAGCTATTTGCGGATTTGCGCAGGCAGCCGACATCAAGATGGCGGGCAAGCTGGTGGCGCCCCCAAACGCCGGCGTGGTTGCGGTTTGCACCGATCCCGTTGTGCAGAACGTGCTGAACGAAGATCTGAGAGCGGCGCGCCATGGTCTTGCGTCCAATCCGGAAAATTCGGTGACGCTCACCGTGACGGTGAATCAGCAACTGCTTGCACCGGGAGTGTCATTGAATCAGATGTTCCCGGGGGATCCCTCGATGGTTGAATTGCTGAAGGCGGCCGGCGCGAATCCGCCGCCGCTGGGCGACAGCGGCGATCAACCGATCGATCCGTTCGCACAGGAGGCTCGCCGCCGGTCGTTGTATCCCGACGATACGGCTACCGAACAGTTCAAAGCCTACCAGGCGAGTCAGCAGGCGTTGCACGGCGTCAACGCGCCGACGCCATATGACCGTATCCCGAAGAATCAGATTTACGACACGGTGATCGTCGCACGCGCGTCGCTGGAGGGCGCAGCCGATGAGCTGAAGGTGGTCGCGGTCGTGCACTCGGGCGACGACGCGCGACGCGCCAAGGAGCTTGTCGCGGAAGAGATCGCCAACGCCGTGCTGCACTAGCGGCCGTTACTCATCGGTCGCCGCAGGCGGGAGCGGCCGCGACGGGGCAGGACGGTGAGCTGGAGGCGGCAGACTCGCAGGGCGCGGAAGATTCGAGATGCCGGTACGAATCGGTGGCGCCGCGGGCGCGGCGATAGAGGAGGCGGCGGCCGCTGAAGAAGGTGGCGCGGCGCCTTCGGGATTCTTCACGATTGTCGCGGGCGGCGGAGTTTCGTTCGGCGCTTCGGCATTGGGCTCCGCCGCTGTCGTCACCGGCGCGGGCGCCATCGCAGCCGGCGAGGCGACTGGAGCCGGAGTGGGAACTTCATGCTCCACAAACCGGCGCCACGCGAAGTCTGCCACCAAGACGAGCACCGCGGCGATCAGCACGACGAAGGCGATTCGGCTGGCGGCGGCCGGCCGCTTCGCAACCATCGTGATCTCTTGCGAGATTCGCACCACGTTAGCCTCGGTATGCTGAACGTCGGTGACGAAACGCGAGGCAATTTCCTCGGCGTCGAGACCCAGGAACGTTGCGTATCGGCGAAGAAATGGCACGAGGTAGAGCCGATCCGAAATCAGATCGTAGCTGTCGGTCTCGATCATTTTGATGTAATGCGCCGGCAAATGAGTCTCGCCGGCGACTTGCTCGCGAGTCATGCCTTTGCGTTCGCGGGTTTCCGTGATCAAGTGGCCGAGCGAAGGTTCCGGCTCGCCGCCGTCGGCTCCGAAATCCGCAGCCTGAAGTTTGGATTTGGATTTTTTGTCAGCCACCTGCGATCAGTCTCTCCCGGGCAAATCGTTTACGGCTAAAATTGTGACCCTTCACTGGAAACGGTCGCAAGAAAGCTACAGCGAGAAAGCTACAGTCGAATGAGTCCGAATCCAAGTACCTCGATCCTGGCATTTACTAATTTTTCGTTTCGGATTTGAGACAATTGGCTGCGCCCGGCGGCGGTGCGACGGCGCCGTTGTAGAGCGCTAGCTTTTTTCCCTCGCATCCGATGACGACCGGCGCGGGCTTCAGCGAGTCTGCAAGCGCATTGCGGTCGCGATCGTTCACGATCAGAATCATGCACGCGCCCGACGACCAGACCTGGCGCAGGCGCGCGTCGGAGCCGATAAGAAACGGCGACCCGCCGGGCGATGGGGGAGAAACTTCCGAAAGCTCACCCCGGTACTCGACCCGGGCCTCGCGCCGGCGCGTGTAGAACGGGAGCGATTGGACGTAATGGCGGTATGAGGCAAGCGTACAGTCTCCCGAAAGGTAGGGCTGGACAGTTTTTGCCAAATCGCGATAGGTGGAAATCGACGACGCGTCTTCGCGCACGCGTGCGGCAAGCGGCACCGCCGCGAGCATCGCCAGCGCGATCGCACCGATCGCGTACGGAACGCGCGACGCTGCGCGCCCGAGCGAGTACATCGCAATCGCGCCGGCGGCCAGAACGGCGCCAATCAGCAATCCGTCGACGCCAAGCTCGGGATTTATCGGCGCCAGTACGAGTTCGAAAAATACGAAAAGAACCGCCGCGATCGCCAGGTTCGCGATCGCAATGACGGCGAGAAGACGGCGGCGACTCACGGCGTTGAGAGCGGGCATGCGCGCGAGGCCGTATCCCGCAACGATCGCCAGCGGCGCAAGCGCGGGCAGGATATAGCTGCCGAGCTTGGAGCGGGGGATCGAGAAAAACACGAAGATCACGACGAACCAGACGGCCAGGAAGCGCGCGGCCGCACGTCGGCCGGATGTCTCCTTGGCGCTCTCGGGCAAGCCGTCGTCGGCGCGCATTTCGGACCATCCAAGCGGGACGAAGAAAATCCAGGGCCACGTTCCTCCTATAACGATCGGAATGAAAAACCACGGACCCCATCCGTGTTCGCTCGACGCGACGTAGCGCTCGAGATGCTCGTGGATGAAGAAGAAACGCAGGAACCCGGGATTTCGCACCTCCATCAAGATGAACCACGGCAGGACGATCGCCGCGTAGATGACGATGCACCAGACGAGCGGCATCTGCGCGACCTGGCGCAGCCGCCGCTCAATTGCCATCCATGCCAGAGTGATCGCGCCGCCCAGCAGCAATGCGATCGGGCCTTTGGCCAGGGTGCCCAACGCGAGCATCGCGGCGGAAATCAATAGCCACCTGCGAGCCGACGGCCGCGAGAACGAATCGTCACGCGACGCGGCGTAAAAGGCGCCCAGCGCCGCGGCAAGAAAAAACGCCAGCGCGGGATCGAGCGTCGCGAATCGCGCAAAGCCGAAAAATAGCGGACTCAGCGCGAGCACGAGTGCGGCGAAGAGTCCCGCCGGAGCACCGAGCATCACCTCGGCCAATGCGGCTGTGACAACGACCTGGCCGATACTGAAGATGGCAGCGGGCAATCGCACCGCGAATTCATTGACCCCGAAGATTTGAATTGCGGCCGCCTCGGCCCAATAGACCAGTGGAGGTTTTTCGAAATACAGCTCGAAGTCGTCACGCGGCGTGACGTAGTCGCCCGAGATAACCATCTCGCGCGCGATTTCGGCGTAGCGGCCCTCGTCGGGCTCCCAAAGCGCAGGCCTGCCGAGACCGGGAAGATAGAGAATCGCCGCGAGCAGGGCGTAGATGGCGAGACGGAGAGATCGGTGAGCGGCGAGCATCGTCGATGCAGTTTCGCGAGGCGATCGCGCGCGGTCAACCGGGCCGGGCCGGCGCTATCTTTAATTCCCCGAGGCTGTCTGCAACAATCACTTTACGCGACGGTGGTTTCGCATGGATTGATCGGCGGTCAGGTCGCGCACGTTCCTTGAGCTCCCCGGGCAAAATATCACCGATTCGAGGCACTTCGGCCGTATCGCGAGCACCGAGCGGATTGGTGTCGGTCGTTGTGCCGGTGTTCAACGAATCCGCGAACCTGGAGTCGCTTTGGTCGCGCCTCAAACCGGTTCTCGAGGGTCTGGGCCGTCCATGGGAGACGGTTTTTATCGATGACGGATCGCGCGACGATTCTCTCGGCATCCTTCGCGAAATTGCGGCGGCCGAAGAGGGCCGCGTACGGGTCGTGGAGTTGGCGCGCAATTTCGGACAGCATTCGGCGATCCTCGCGGGCTTCAGGCAATCGCGCGGCGAGATAGTCGTCACGCTCGACGCGGACCTGCAAAATCCGCCGGAGGAAATTCCGCGCTTGATCGCGGCGATCGATGAAGGCAACGACGTGGTGGGCGGATGGCGCGAGGAACGTCACGATCGGGCGTATCGGCGGTACGCGTCACGTCTGCACAACCGGTTGACGTCGATGATTGTCGGCGTACCGATGCATGATTACGGATGTATGTTGCGTGCGTACCGGCGGCACATCGTCGATACCGTGGTCGATTGCGACGAGAAGGCAGCGTTCGTTCCCGCCCTCGCCAACACGTTCGCCAAGCGAGTCGCGGAGATCCCGGTCGGCCACGACGATCGCGCCGGTGGCAAGTCGAAGTACAATCTCTTTGGACTGGCGAAACTCAGTCTCAACCTGATCACCGGATTTTCTCTGGTTCCGATCCAGATGCTGAGCATGACCGGGATAGGAATTTCGGTGCTGGCCGTAATGATGGCGATGGTGCTTGTTGCGCATCGGCTGATCTACGGCCCGCAAGAAGAGGGCGCGCTGTGGACGCTGTTCGCGATCCTGTTCTTCTTCGTCGGCATGATGTTCCTGGCGCTCGGACTTATCGGCGAATACGCCGGGCGTATCTATATAGAAGTGCGCCACCGCCCCACTTACATTGTGCAAGCGGTGCATGGAGGGGAAGGCAAGCCGGTCGATTCCCAAGTCGGGCCGGGGCCGGACCGCAACTAACGGCGAAGCCGACCAGCGATCAACCGTGGAGTCCAACGTCTCGAGCGTCGCATCTGGCGCGACTGTGAAATCCGCCGTCTGCGTGCTGTTCGCGTACCATGAGATGGGTTACGCGTGCATGGAGGCGTTGCTGAAAATGGGCGCGCCGATTGCCGCACTGTTCACTCATCGCGACGATTCGCATGAAGAGATTTGGTGGCGATCGTGTGCGGAACTGGCCGCACAGCACGGCGTCCCGGTGCACACTGATGACGGCGTCGAGGCAGGGTCGGCCATGAAGATCGGCGCATTGAAGCCGGCGGTAATTTATTCTTTCTTCTACCGCCATCTGATTCCCATGAGCGTGCTCAGGGTTGCGCCGCTGGGCGCCTTCAATCTGCATGGGTCGTTGCTGCCGGCATATCGGGGTCGTGCGCCGGTGAACTGGGTGCTGGTGAACGGAGAACGCGAGGCGGGCGTCACGTTACATCAAATGGTTGCGCGGGCAGACGCCGGAGATATCGTCGGGCAGCGTGCGGTTGCGATCGACGACAGCGACACCGCGCTGACGTTATACCGCAAGCTGGTGCCGCTGGGCGTCGAGCTGATAACCGAGATGCACCCAAAGATCGTCGCGGGCGCCGCGCCGCGGCGAAAAATGGAGATCTCGAAGGGAAGTTACTTCGGGCGCAGAAAGCCGGAGGACGGACGGATAGACTGGCGATGGCCGGCGCGAAGGATCTTCAATCTCGTGCGGGCCGTGACGCATCCGTACCCCGGCGCGTTCTGTTTCGCCGGCGGGCGAAAGCTGCTGGTATGGGAAGCGAAAATTGGCGCAGAAAACGGATCCCTCGGGGAGCCGGGGCGGGTCGTGCGCGAAACCGCGGACGGCGCTCTTGAAATTGCGGCCGGCGAGGGCAGCGTAATCCTGAAAATTGCGCAGTTCGAGGGTGGCGACGAAGGCATTGCCCGCGAGGCTCTTTCCGAGGCCGGGCACGTCAAAGATACTATTCTATTCGATTAGTTTCGCGGAGGTCACATGCGGGTTCTGATCACCGGCGGCGCCGGATTTCTCGGATCGCATCTTTCGGATGCGTTCATTGCGCGAGGCGACGAGGTCTTTGTGCTCGACACCGGCTCGATCGCCAAGGTACGTCACCTACTGGACAATCCGAGCTTTCATTACGTGCACGATTCAGTCTTCAACCTCGAGTTGATCGACAGCCTGGTCTCGAAGGTCGATCTTATTTACCATCTCGCGGCCGTCGTCGGCGTCGAACACTACGTCGCCGATCCCTACGAAACGCTCAACGTAAACGTAAACGGCACGCAGAACGTGCTGAAGGCCGCCTACAAGCATAACAAACGGCTCGTATTCAGCTCGACCTCCGAGGTGTATGGCCGCAACCCCAAGGTGCCGTGGCGCGAGGACGACGATCGCGTGCTCGGGGCGACCAGTATCGATCGCTGGTGCTACTCGACGTCGAAGGCCGTCGGCGAGCATTTCTGTTTTGCGTATCACAAGCTCGGCCTGCCGGTTACGATAGTGCGCTATTTCAACGTATACGGTCCGCGGCTGGACAAGCTTGACGTGGGCCGGCTGTTTACGATCTTCATGGGCCAACTGCTGCGCGGCGCGGACTTGACTGTGGTTGGCGACGGCTTGCAGACGCGATGCTTCACGTACGTAACTGATGCGATCGAGGCAACCGTGCAGGCGGGGGTGAATCCCGCCGCGAATGGACAGGCGATTAACATCGGCGTCGATGTCGAGACGACTGTGCTCGAGTTCGCCAGGTTGATGCTCGAGTTGTTTGGGCCAACGAAAACGAAATCGAAGATCAAGTTCGTGACGCAGGAGCAAGTGTACGGCAGCAGCTACGAGGACATCCCTCGCCGCGTGCCGGACAATACGAAAATGCGCACGTTGCTGCGGGTCACTCCGAAAGTGAACCTGCGCGATGGCGTGAAAATCTCGATGGACTGGTTCCGCAAAGAGATGACTTCTTAGGCGCGCCGCGTCCACGCAGTCACCACACTTGGAAGTCGCACTAAAGATCGACGTCGATACCCATCAGGGCCTCGAACTGGGAGTACCGCGACTGGCCTCGATGCTCGAGAGCGAGGGCGTCGCCGCGACCTTTTATATCGCGATGGGCCCGGACAATTCGGGGCGCGCAATCCTGCGGGTGTTTCGAAATCGCGGGTTTCTGTCGAAGATGTTCCGCACCAAAGCCGTCTCTATGTACGGCGCGCGTACGATTCTCTCGGGGACGCTGCTGCCGTCGCGGCCGATCGCGCTGTCGTTCCCTGGAATTATCCGCGACCTGAAGGCGCATGGCTTCGAGGTCGGCGTGCATGGCTACGATCACGTGCGATGGCAGGATCACCTCGATGAAATCGGCGAGCCCGGAGTACGCAACGAACTCGGCGACGCGTTTGAGGCATACCGCGCGATTCTTGGTGAAGCGCCGCGGAGTTTCGCCGCGCCCGGATGGCGCACTAATGATGCGGCGCTAGTCGCGCTGGACGCGATGGCGCTCGACTATCGCAGCGACACGCGAGGCAGCGCGCCGTACCGTTGCATCGTCGAGGCGCGAGTTCTCGCGACACCGGAGATCCCGACCACCTTGCCGACCCTCGACGAGGTAATGGGACGGCGAGAACTGCCCGATGACGGCGCGGTGCGCGATTTCTATCTCAGCTTGTGCAAGCCCGATGCGCTCAACGTGCACACGATTCACGCCGAGACCGAGGGGATGGGACAGCTTGAGGGCTTCACGGCCCTGGTCCGCGCGCTGAAGGAGCGGGGCGCGGAGTTCGTGCAACTGCGCGAGGTCGCGGCGCGGCTGGATCGGAAGAATTTGCCGGTATGCGAAGTCATTCGGACGACGCTGCCCGGCAGGGCGGGGTGGATATCGTCGCAAGGTCCGGCGCGGATCGCTTCCGAATGACGAATCGGCGCTGGCGTGTTATATCCCGAAGACTGGAATTCAAACGGAAGGGGTGCCCGCAATGCCGGCGCAAAGTCATTTTGCTGACAGTCCACGCGAAGTCGGCCTCGATCCTGAAAAAGTCGAAGTCCTTTTCAATCGTGCCGAACGCGAAGTCAAGGATGGGTTACTGCCATCGACTCAAATCGCGATCGCCCGCAATGGGAAAATCGGCGCGATGCGCACGGTCGGACGCGCAGTCCAGGGTGGAAGTGAAAAGCCGGCCACCAACGACACGCTCTACACGATCTTCTCGTGCACCAAGGCGATCATGTCGGCGGCGTCGTGGATTCTGATCGGCGAAGGCAAACTGAATCCGGGCGAGCGCGTGGCGGAGATCATCCCCGAGTTTGGCGCCAAGGGTAAGGACACGATGACCGTCGAGCAGGTTCTGCTCCACGTGGGAGGATTTCCCAACGCGCCGTATCCGCAGAACGAGTGGCTGGACAAGAGCAAGCGGCTCGAGCGATTCGCGAAGTGGCGGCTGGAATGGCCGGTGGGCAGCAAATTCGAATACCATCCGACCTCGGGCTTCTGGGTAATTGCGGAGATAATCGAGCGCCGCACGGGCAAGGACTTCCGTCAGTTCGTGCATGAGCGGATTGCAACGCCGCTCGGACTGCCGGAACTGCGGGTTGGATTGCCGCGCGAGTATCATCAGCGGGTTACGCAGCTTTGCTACGTCGGAGAGGCGCTATCCGACGAGGAGCGAAAGAAGCTCGGCCTGCCCGCGATGCCGGAAACCGAAGTTACCGAAGACGCGATCCTCGGCTTCAACCGGCCCAATGTGATGGAGGCTGGCACGCCGGGCGGTGGGGGAATTATGACGGCGGGCGACCTGGCGCTGTTCTACCAGGGCTTGCTGCATAATCGCGGCGTCAACGGTGCGCCGATCATCAAGCCTGAAGCGCTCAAGGACGCGTTGCGCGTGCGCTCGGGCGATTACAAGGATCCGATTTTCGGCGTCAAGTGCAACCGCGCGCTGGGAGTTGTCGTAGCCGGAGGCGACGGGCTCGCGAACTATCGCGGCTTCGGCAAGACCAACTCGGCGCTGGCATTCGGACACGGAGGCGCGGGCGGGCAGATCGGATGGGCCGATCCGGCGACGGGGATTTCGATCGGGTACACAACCAACGGGTTCGATCGCAATGATCTGCGGCTGGCACGCCGCGGCGTCGCGATCTCGAGCCTCGCGGCGGTTTGCGCAAGGTAGGGGGCACGCAGACAGCTTCGATACGCGCGCCCTTGTCTGACGCGAATGAATAAGGCGAGCTAGTCGGCGAAGGGGTTGCGGACCACGATAGTCGCTTCGCGCTCCTTGCCGACGCCGATCATCGCAATTGGCACACCAACCAGCGCGCTGATTCGTTCGACGTAGCGGCGCACGCTCGAGGGCAATTCGGCCAGCGTGCGCGTGCCCGCCGGGCTTTCGCTCCATCCCGGCATCTCTTCGAAGATCGGCTTGGCGTCGATGAGCATCCGATGCGACGGCGGCATGTCGTCGTATCGTTTCCCCTTGACGATGTAGCCGACGCAGATTTTGACTGGATCGATCCCGGTCAAAACGTCGAGCTTGGTAAGCGCGAGCGCCCATAGCCCGTTGACGCGAGCGGTGTAACGGGCCAGCACTGCGTCGAACCACCCGATCCGCCTGGGACGCCCGGTGGCGCTGCCGAACTCGTCGCCTTCTTCGCGCAGCGAATCCGCGAGATAGCCGGTGAACTCGCTCGGAAAGGGTCCCGCCCCGACTCGTGTCGTATATCCCTTGCTGATGCCGAGCACTGCTTCGAGATTGCCCGGCCCGATGCCGGTGCCGCTGAAGACTGCGCTCGCGACGCAATTCGACGAGCTCACGTACGGATAGGTGCCATGATCGATGTCGAGCATCGTGCCGTGGGCGCCCTCGAACAGGACGCGCTTGCCGGAAGCGATCGCCTCGCTCACGAACGCGCCGGTGTCGCACAGATATGGAAGCAGCCGGCGGCGCGCCTTTTTCATCGCGTCGATGGTTTCGTCGGTCTTGATCGGGGCGGTCTTGAGCAATGCTTTCAGGTAGGCGTTTTTCTCGATGATGTTGCGGCGGAGTTTCTCCGTGAAAAATTTGAGATCGAGCAGATCTTCGAAGCGCAATCCCACCCGAGCCATCTTGTCTTCGTAGGCCGGGCCGATTCCGAATCCGGTCGTACCGATCGCGCGCTGGCCCAGGCGCGCCTCGCGAGCGCGATCGATCGCGAGATGATACGGCATCACCATGTGTGCTTCGTAACTGAGCTTGAGCAGACTATCGTCGGCGAGATGGCCGCTGCGCTTGAGGTTTGCGATTTCGCCGAGCAATGCCAGCGGATTGACGACCAGGCCGTTGCCGATTACGCAAGCCTTGCCGGGATGGAGCGCGCCGGCGGGCACCAGCCGCAGCACAAATTTCTTCCCGCCGACCACCAGCGTGTGAGCTGCGTTATTTCCGCCCTGGAAGCGGACGACCACATCGGCGTCCGCCGCGAGCATGTCGACGATTTTGCCCTTGCCCTCGTCCCCCCACTGCGTGCCGACCACGGCAACTGTCTTCATGTCTTTTCCCCGACCGGCGTCAACTTCGCCGGCCTGCGCGCGCACCTGTCGGGTTGAAATGTCCCGCGCGCAAAATAAATTCAGAGCTTGAGCAGCGACGCCGCTGTAATTGCAGGCAGGGTCTTGAGCCTGTCGAGGACGGCGCCCGGCACGGGTTCATCCACCTCGAAAATGCTGAGCGCGGTTCCTCCCACGCGATCGCGGCCGAGTTCCAGTCCGCCGATATTTATTCCGGCCTGCCCGAGCATCGTGCCCACCGCGCCGACCACTCCGGGAACGTCCCGATTATGCAGCATGAGGAAGTAACCCTCGGGCACCGCCTCGACGCGGTAGCCGTCGATCCGGGTCAGGCGCAGCACGCGATTTCCGAGCACGGCGCCAGAGACTTCGTGCTCGCCGGCGCCGGTACGAACCGTGAGCGTCAAGGTGTTGATGTAGTCAGTGACTTCGCGGGAGCGCGTTTCGATAATGCTGATTCCCCGTTCGCGAGCGATAAATGGCGCGTTGACGTAATTCAGATCCTCGTCGAGGAAGCCGCTCATCAATCCCTTTAAAACAGCGGCGGTGATCGCGTCGGGCTTGAGATTCGCGGCTTCACCGCCAAACGCAAGCGTCAGCTCCGTGGGCGCGTCGGTGATCAATTGCGCGGCGAGTCTGCCCAGCTTTTCGCCAAGCGTTAGATGCGGCCCGAGTATTTCGAGTTCCTTGGTGGATAGCGCCGGGATGTTAACTGCCTGCCGAATGGTGCCTTCGATCAGGAAGTCGGCCACCTGATGCGCGATATCGACCGAGACCTGGACCTGCGCCTCGTCGGTGGCAGCGCCGAGGTGCGGCGTTACGATCACGTTGTCGAACTGGAGCAGCGGATGGTTGGCGGGAGGTGGTTCCTCGACGAACACGTCCAGAGCCGCGCCCGCGACCTTGCCGGATTTCAGCGCCTCGACAAGCGCGGCTTCATCGACGATACCGCCGCGGGCGCAATTGATGATTCGCACACCCTTCTTCATCTTCGCGAATGCCGCTGCGTTTACGAGGCCCCTGGTCTCGTCGGTCAGGGGGGTGTGGACGGTGATGAAGTCGGCGCTCGCAAAAAGCTCATCGAGGCTGACCAATTGAACGCCGATCCGCCCGGCAGCCTCGGCCGTCAGGATCGGATCATAGCCGATCACTTTCATCTTGAGCCCAAGAGCGCGGTCGGCGACGATCCGGCCGATGTTACCGAGGCCGACTACGCCGAGCGTTTTGTTGCATATCTCGGCGCCGGTGAATTTGCTGCGCTCCCATTTGCCGGCTCGCAGCGCGGCGTTGGCGGCTGGAATATGCCGAGCCAGCGCCATCATCATGGTGATCGCGTGCTCCGCGGTCGTGACGCTGTTGCCGGTCGGGCTGTTCATCACGACGATTCCGCGGCGCGTTGCCGCTTCGATATCGACGTTGTCGACCCCAACGCCCGCGCGCCCGATCACTTTGAGCGACGTGGCGGCATCGATTACTTCGCGGGTGACGCGCGTGCCGCTGCGAATCAGCAGCGCGTCGTAGGGCGCGATTATTTTCGCCAACTCCGCGGGCTTGAGGCCGGTCTTGACGTCGAACTGCAGCTGCGGGAAGCGCTTGAGGACTTCAATCCCCTGCGCCGCAAGTGAGTCGCTTATAAGGACGCGGAAAGTTTCCGCCATGTTGATTTCAGATGCTCCGTGCCAGGCGCGCCTGAACGGCGGCTACGCCGGCGCCAAGTTGAACGTTTGCGCCGATCTGCTTAAGTCCCATCTCGAGCGCGCCAACCGCGATCAGCATGTCGAACGGGCTCAAATGACCCATGTGTCCGATGCGCACGAGCTTACCCTTCATCTGATCCTGGCCGCCCTGAACCGACACGCCCAGGCTGTCGCGCAGGAACTTGACCAGTTTGCCGCCGTCGAGACCTTCAGGGACCAGGATGCCGGTGACGCCGGGAGCGGGATTGTCGGGCGACAGCAGTTTCAGTCCGAGTGCCGCAGCAGCGTCGCGAGTGGCCTCCGCCATCAGCGCGTGACGCGCGTAAACCTGCGGCAGACCTTCGGCGTGAATCATTTCGAGTGATTTGTTGAGGCCGCAGATCAGCGACACGGCCGCAGTCCATGCCGTGGTATGCTCGTCGCGCTGCGCCTTCAATTCTTTGAGCAAATCAAAATAGAAGCGCGGCGTCTTGATTTTCTTCGCGACGTCCAAAGCGCGCGCCGACAGAGCGACCATTCCGAGACCCGGCGGAAGCATGAGAGCCTTCTGGCTGCCCGTGACGAACGCGTCAACGCCCCATTCGTCCATCTTCTGTTCGAAGACGCCGACCGACGTGATTCCATCTACGATCAGCATCGCGCCGCGCTTGCGGCTGACCTCGCCGATCGCGGCCACCGGATGCACCGCGCAAGTGGAAGTTTCGCTGGCCTGCACGAGCACGGCGCGCGACTCGGGATACGCCTTGAACGCATCCTCGATTTGCCCCGGCCGTGCGGCGCGGCCCCATTCAACGCGCACCTCGTGCCCAATCATGCCGAAGGCGGCGAGCAATTTGCCCCATCGCTCGCCGAATTTGCCGCCGTTGACGTAGATTGCATGTTCGCCCGGCTGCAGCAAATTGGTCACCGCCGCTTCCATCGCACCCGTGCCGGTGGACGCGAGCAGGATTACCTCGCTCGAGGTGCCGTAGAGAGGTTTCATCCGATCGCGCGCCTGATCGAGCGCAGAACTGAACTCGGGCGTGCGATGGTGGATGATCGGACGAGCCATCTCGAGCAAAACCTCGGGCGGTACGGCAGCCGGCCCGGGCGTGAACAGGTATTTCTTCATTTGCGGCATTCTTGACTATTCACGGGGGCGCTCGTGATTCGGGATGGCAGCCAAAAAAAAGGCCGGTGCCCGCGCATGCGGATCGCCAGGCCACGATTTGTCCCGGTTTCGCCGGTTCCCCCGTCCTCAGCACTTGGGATAACGGAGCCGGGAGGCATAGTCAAGGCGACACGCGGCTCGCGACGGTTTCGAGCCGACGTTGAAATGGCGCGCCGGCAATTGTTAAAGATGGTCACGCTCCGATGCCGATAGAATGCGAAATCCGCGATGGCGCCCTGGTCTGGGTCAAAAATCCGATCACCGGCGTGATTTCATACGTTGTCGACGTTCGTGGCAAGAGCTTCGCGTTCACGCTCGGCGGCCGCGAGAGTGCCGATCCCGACACACCGCATCTCAGCGCCGAGGCGATTCGCCGCGCGACCGAGTCATGTCCTTTCTGTGCGGGCAACGAAAGGCTTGCGGCGCGCGAGCTCTTTCGGATTACTGCGGATGAAATCCCCGAATGGAACGGGGCGAAGACTGCCGATGGCGCGAGTTGGGTGGTGCGCGTGATCAGCAATCTCTTCCCGCGAATTCCCGCGGAGTTGACCGGAAACCGCAACGAGTCGTACATCGTGGTCGAAGACCCGCGTCATTTTATCGACGCGCCGCGATCGCAGGCCGATTTGATGTTTACCGGCGCGCTGGGCGGCGGTCATTTCCTTCGCCTGATGCAAGCCGATGCGCGCGTGATGCGGCTGGCGTTGGAGAATCCGGACGTTTGCTCGGTTGTAATCCGCAAGAATCAGGGGCGCGAGTCGGGCGCCTCGCAGCCGCATCTGCATCAGCAGATCATCGGATCGCCGGAGCCGTTTCCGGCCGTGCTCGCGGAGGCGCGCGCCGAGCGTGAGAATCCTCATCTATGGCGCGAGATCGTCGCCCTGATGGAGCGTCTCAAGCTGGTGATCGATCGCGGCGACTCTGTCGTCAGCTATGCGAGCCCGATGGGCGGGTTCCCGCGCAGCTACGATGTCGTGATGCCCAACTATCGGGGATTGGTATCGGAGCTGACGCCGGACCAGATGCAGCAATTTGCAAATGCGATCTATCGAATACTGACGATCTTTGGGCCGTTGCCGCTTGACTATGAAATTCACCAGGGCGAGGGAATTCCCCTGCACGCGCATCTGAACGCGCGGCTGTATCCATATTCAAATGTCGCGGGAACCTTGAACCTGCCGAGCACGCTGCTGGAGAGTGCCGGCGCGATCCGCAACGCACTGGGCAGGCATTCCGACTGAGACGCGCGCGCGCTAATTCGCCTTCCAGACCGGCTTGCGCTTTTCCAGGAACGCGCGCACCCCTTCCCGGGCGTCGCTGCTGTCGCGAACGGAGCGCGCCATCTGCAACAGATCGTCGTGCCACGCGTCGAAGGTCTCGCTCATGCATCGGCGCACCGTCGCTTTCATCGCGCGCAAAGACAGCGGCGCGTTGTCGGCGATCCGCTCGGCCAGCGCACTCGCCGCCTCGCCGAGCTTCGCGTCAGCCACGACCTCATGCACGATATTCATGTGACGGCTGCGCTCGGCGTCGAGCAAGTCGGCGGTGTAGAGAATCCATGCGGTGTTGGCCGATCCGCAAACCTCGATCAGCTTGCGCGTGAAATCGTACGGCACCATCAACCCGACGCGGCCGAGCGTCATGCCCAGTTTGGCGTTTTCCGACGCGATTCGAAGGTCGCAATGCAGCGCCAGTTCGAGTCCGCCGGCGAGCGCGGCGCCCTGGATAGCCGCGATTGTTGGCACCGGAAACCGCTCCAATCGGCCGAAGACGGACTCAAGCGAGGTCGGGTTGTGACTGCCGCTGGCCTCGGCCACTTCCTTCAGATCGATTCCCGCGCAGAAGCTCGCTCCTTCGCCACGCAATAGCAGCGCACGAATTTCGCGGTCGGTTTCGAACTTGACGAGTGCATTGTTGAGCGCCTCGATCATCGGCTGATTGAGGGCGTTGCGCTTTTCGGGACGGTTTAGCGTCAAGACCGCGTAATTGGGATGGCGTGTGACTTTAAGTACTTCCTCGGCCATATCGGTCGCTCCTTGCTGATGATGAAAAGGGTCCAATGTCGTGGGCG
Source organism: Candidatus Binatus soli (assembly GCA_002479255.1). GTDB lineage: Bacteria > Desulfobacterota > Binatia > Binatales > Binataceae > Binatus > Binatus soli. Next base: position 134,264 of record DLMJ01000006.1, read on the forward strand.
GGAGCATCGCACGCCCGGCGCGCGTCCTTCAAGGTTCGTGACGATTTGGGCGCTGGTTCAGTTTCGATGAAGCTGAACCCGGGTTTCAGGCCGGGTTTGGGGATGAACTGTTCAGCCTGACCGCGGCGGATTTAGTGTGCTACGCGTGCGGTATGGACAACCCCCACGATGCCTCATACTGGCCGGGTTCGCCCGAAATCGGGCGGCCTCCGCTTTTAGCAGAAATAATTTCTGACGGAACGAAACTAGCCATAGAGCGCAGCCGTCCCAAAACCACTACATATGGTATGAATTGCCGTTCCGAGCCCTTTCGGCCTATCAGGCCTGCAAACTGAACCAGCGCGGCGATTGACGCGGCTACGCGACGATGCTGAGCATCCTGTCTTTTACGAAGATGAACTTGGTCGGCGTCTTGCCGGCGAGGTGGCGCGCGACGGCCTCGCTCTTGAGCGCGAGTTCACGCACGTCGGCTTCCGAAGCGCCCGCGCCGACCTCCAGGCGATCGCGGACCTTGCCGTTAACCTGCACGACGACGGTTACCATCTCGTCGCGCACCAGTTTCGGATCGAACTTCGGCCACGCCTCCAGATGAACGGAAGTATCGTGGCCAAGCGCCCGCCACATTTCCTCCGTGACGTGCGGCGCCATCGGCGCGAGCATCAGCACAAAGGTCTCCGCGCTGAAACGGTCCATCTCCCCGGGCCTGAGCTTCGCCAAATAGTTGAGATGATCCATCAGCGACGCGATAGCCGTGTTGAAGCGCAGCCGCTCGATATGATCGGTGACGAGCTGGATCGTTTTGTGCGCGCGCTTGAGCGTTTCTTCGTTGGGCTTTGCGCCGGGGCATCCCGCCTCGACATAGCGCCGAATCATGGTCCACACGCGAGTGATGAATCGGAGCGTGCCCGCAACGCCGCTTTCGTTCCAGTTGGTCGCTTCGTCAAAGGGGCTCATGAACAGCTCCCAGAGCCGAAGCGCATCAGCGCCGTACTTTTCGATCATCGCGTCCGGCGTGACGACGTTGCCCTTGCTCTTCGACATGCGCTGGCCGTCGGAGGCCCACACCACACCCTGGTTGCGCAGGGCGGGAAAAGGTTCATCGAATCCAATCAGTTCCGCGTCGAACATGACCTTGGTCCACATCCGCGCGTACAACAGATGCATCACGGCGTGCTCGGCGCCACCGACGTAGAGATCGACCGGCAACCAGTAATCGACCGCCCCGCGATCGAATGGGCGGCTGTCTTCATGCGGCGACGCGAAGCGGATGAAGTACCATGAGGAGCATGCGAAGCCGTCCAGTGTGTCGGTCTCGCGCTCAGCCGGGCCTCCGCACTTTGGGCAGGTCGTGTTGACGAACTCGGCTACGTTGGCGAGCGGAGAGCGGCCGGTGCCCGACGGCAAATAGTCCTTCATCGCAGGAAGCATCACGGGGATTTGATCATCCGGCACCGGTACGATTCCATCCGTCTTGCAATACACCATCGGAATCGGACATCCCCAGTAGCGCTGACGCGAGATCAGCCAGTCGCGCATCCGGTAGGTGATGGTCGCGCGACCGATTCCGTTTTCCTCGGCGTACTTTGTTACCATATCGATCGCTTGAGCCGTCGTTTTGCCGTCGAGGAAGCGCGAGTTGATCGCGATGCCGGGTTCGGTGAACGCGCGATCCGCCGGTGGAGCGCTGCCGTCGGCTGGTGCCGTCACCCGCGGGATCTCGAGGCCATACTTTCTAGCGAACTCGAAATCGCGCTGATCCTGGCCGGGTGCGCCCATGATTGCGCCGGTGCCGTAGCCCATCAGGACATAGTCGGCGATCCAGATAGGGACGTCCTTGCCGGTAAAGACGTTGTGCGCGTAGGCGCCGGTGAAGACGCCGGATTTCTCCTTGACCGTCGACATCCGCTCGATTTCACTCTGGCGGCGCGCGTCGGCGACATAACTCTCGACCATGGCGCGCTCGGCGGGGCCAGTTATCTCGGCGACGAGTGGATGCTCCGGCGCGAGCACCATGAACGATACGCCGAAGACGGTGTCGGGGCGTGTGGTGAAAAAGCGGATTTCTTTACCGGCGTGGCGGGCCACCGGGAAAGCAAGTTCCGCGCCTTCGCTGCGCCCGATCCAGTTGCGCTGCATCAGCTTGATCGGCTCCGGCCAGTCGATCCCATCCAGATCGGCGAGCAATCGATCCGCGTAATCGGTGATCTTGATATACCACTGCTCGAGATCCTTCTTGCTGACCGGATTGTCGGTATGCCGCCAGCAGCATCCGTTGACGACCTGCTCGTTGGCGAGGATCGTGCGGCACTTGTCGCACCACCATTGCGCCCCGGTGCCGCGGTAGGCCAGGCCGCGTTTGTAGAGCATCAGGAAGAACCACTGAGTCCACTTGTAATACTCCGGCGACGACGAGTTGATCTCGCGCGTCCAGTCGTACGCACATCCGGAGATTGTCAGTTGGCGCTTGAAGTTGGCGGCGTAACGCGGCACGGTTTCGGTTGGATGCGACCCTTTCAGGATCGCCTCGTTTTCCGCGGGCAGTCCGAACGCATCCCATCCCATCGGGTGCAGCACGTTGAATCCCGCCATCCGCTTGAAGCGCCCGACGACGTCGCACGGAACGTAGTTGTGCAGATGACCGACGCTGAGGCCGGCGCCGGACGGGTAGGGGAACATCTCGAGGATGTAGAATTTTGGCCGGCCGGGTTCCTCGCGCGTGCGGTAGAGATTGGTGCGTTGCCAATCAGCCTGCCACGCGGGCTCGATTTTTTTTGGGTCGTAACGTTCGTCCATCGTGATGTCGCCGGATATGCGTCTCAACTACGCGAGTTTAGCGTGCCGATCGTGCGGCTCCAACTATGTCGCGGCGCATGCATGGTTTCAGGAGCGGGTGAAGAAGTCGCGAGCTTCCAAAATATAGAGGACGTGCGGCAGGCCGGCATGCACGATGTCGCGCTGGTAGGTGAAGCCGCAATGCTCCATTACGCCGCGCGACGCCCGGTTGTGCGGCAAGGTGAAGGCAACGATTCGTTCCAGGCGCATCACGTTGAAACCCAGCTTCAGCGCCGCGATTGAAATCTCAGTCGCGAGTCCTATCCCCCAGTTGTCGGACCTGATTGCATACGCGAGTTCGATCTCGTCGCGGCCCTCGACGACGGCGTGTTTGATTCCACCGTAACCAACAAACTCGCCGGAGACCTGCTCGCGGAAGACCCCCAATCCGAAACCGTGCAGCTTCCAATGCTCGGCGGCGTTTTTCAGGAAAGCACGGGTCTGCACTTCGCTGAAAGTGTTGCCGTCGGCGGACAGCGTCGCCATCACGCGCGGATCGGCGTGCAGGATGCGAATATCTGCGAAGTCGCCAGGAACAGCGGGCGTGCCGATCAGACGGCGAGTGTTGACTTCGTTCACGCCGGATTCGAGCGGTTCGCGCGGTTACTTCTTGCGAACGATAGTGACGCCGTCGCTGAAGCCGATCATCACGGCCTCGACGCGGGTGTCTTTGGCGATGAAGTCGTTGAGCGCGCGAAGCGCCAGCGTGTCCGCGTCCTTTATCGCTTCATCGACGATTGCGCCTTTCCACAGCACGTTGTCGAGCAGGATGAGTCCGTTCGGACGCAGCCGCTTCAGAATTTCCTCGTAATAGATCGCGTAGCTTGACTTGTCGGCGTCGATAAATGCGAAGTCGAAGCTATGCGAAGCCGGGATCGCCTTCAGCGTGTCGGCCGCGGGCCCCAGCTTGAGTGTTATCTTGTTCGCGACGCCCGCCCGTTCCCAATAGCGGCGCCCGATGCTCGTCCATTCCTCGTTCACGTCGCAACATAGAAGCCGCCCGTCGGCGGGCAATGCGCGAGCCACGCAGAGTGCGCTGTAGCCGGTGAACGTCCCGACCTCGACTGCGGAGCGCGCGCCGATCGCGCCGGCGAGGATCGCCATGAAAGTGCCTTGCTCGGCGGCAATCTGCATTGTGCTAATCCACCCCAATTTTGCGGTCTCAGCGGCCAGTTCGGCGCGGATCGGATCGCCGTTGTGGCCGTGCGCAACCAGGTATTCATAGAGTTTGGGAGTGAGCGCGAGAAATTGCGAGGGTCCTGACGCCATGCTTATTTCTCACCGGCCGCCGAGATAGGCGAAGTCGCCGTGCTGATTCACCGTCAGCGTGCCTGTGAAGATCGAATGATGCTTCTGCGCGCCCATCGCGATTCGGTAGATCAGTTCAGACTCGCCGACCTCGAAAAATGCGTCGTCAGGCGATAGCACGTAGAGCTTTTCGTGATCATCAGAATCGGTGGCCCCGATGAACATAGCGCCGGAAGCCGTCAGCACCGGGTCGCCCAGCGACTCCAGTTCAGTGCCGAAGGGAGTTAGCTGTCCGCGCTGAATCCGCAAATCGAGGCGCTGTCGGGTCAGCCGGAAAATTGCGGGTATGCGCGCGCATCCCGCGAGCACCGCGGTCGTTCCGTCAGCCATCAAACCCGGGCGCCCCGCCGACAGATATGACACCGGACCGACCGAAGTCAGAGTGCCGGTCGGCAGGATCCTCGCCATTGAACCCCCGCTGTACAGGAACAGCGCCGCGCCGCTGGGCGACTTGGCCGTGAACGCGACCATTATCCCAAGCGGAGTGGGCAGCGCTGCCGGCAATCCGAACGGGCGCTGATAGAGCGTGTGATTCGGTCCGTATTCGCCTTCGACCGCAAGCTCCGAAACGCCGCCGTCAACGGAAGCCAGCAGGAGCGCCTGACGATGTCCAGCCGGCTTCCCGTTCTCGCCGAGAAACCCGGTGAACACGACCTGGCCGTCATCGCTCATTTGCGGGCTGCCGAAGCTCAGCACTGCGATCTCGTGCCCTTCATTGGTTTTGTTACCCGCCTTCGCCATGCAGGTGAGTTTGCCGTGCGAATAAAAAAACAGCGCGTCACGGCCATGCGGCACTATCGACATGAACGCGATATTTCCGTCCATGTCTGCCAGCGGGTAAGGGTCGCCCTTGAACGCGGGCCTGCAATCACCGACTGGCCCCTTGGGATTGAACGCCGCGACTACGCGATGGCTCGGTACGGCATCGGCATTGCCGATGAAGATATTCCACCGGGCCTTGATATTGGTGTCCTTGGGCTGCGTCTCGGCGCCGAAGATCACGCGTCCATCGGGCATCATCGACGGCACGCCGACTTCGGTCACGACGCCGCCACCGGGCGCCGGCATTCCGATTCCGGTGATCAGCGTCGGGACGCCGTTGCTGTCGCTGGCATAGACCGCCTGCGTGTTGTCCATCTGCAAATCGGCGCTGCTTCCATTGAGGGTCAGCGAAACCGCGTGCGCTCTCAGTGGAGTCAGGAGCAGAATCACGAGCGCAGATGGGAAAGGCCTGAAATTAAACATTTTTCCCCCAGCCGCTAATCAGTAATTCGAATCTGGGGTCCCCGAAATTCTTATAGTCGCCAAAGCCTCCCTAATGCAACGCAAAGAAAAAGCCACCGCGCGGCTGCGCGTCAGGACGTCAGAACGCGATTGAATCCAGCATCGCATGGATTCGCTCCGGATGCGTCTCGGACCAGTAAATTCGGCCGCACCTCTCGCACTCGGCAAATCGATCGTGGCTGGCAAAGACGTAGGGCGGCACTCGCCGCGACACGAGTTCGCGTGCAACCGACGTCAGCAGATGGTTGCATCGTGAGCATCGCGTCAGCGCAATCACTCGCGGGTCGAGCCGGAAGCGTCTGACAGCCTCGCGCAATTGACTTCTGATCGCGTTGCCCTCGATGAAAAAAACGTCGGCCGCGGTTCGAAGGCGTTTATCGCGGGTCACCAGGATTCTGTTGTCTGCGCGAGCGATCTTCAGAAGCTCAGCGCCGGTCAGTGACGAGTCCGTAATAACGTCGGCGCCGAGCAGCCGCAGCCATCGCGCTAATCGCATCAGCATCCTGTCAGCCGCAAGTCGGGGAGTTTCATCCATTGCGATGGACTGTATTATATCAGCGATCGACGGAACCGTAGTCCGGGAAAATATGAAGTGACAGTTTAAGTTTTGAGAGGCGCGCGATGCAGGAAATTCAGGTGTCGTTTCAATCCGGCGATTTGAGCTTGGAAGGTCTGCTCGCCAATCCAGGCGCAAATGCGCCTGCAGCGGTGGTCTGTCACCCGCATCCGGCCTATGGCGGCTCGATGTTCAACAACGTTGTCGATGCGATCCTCGCGGCGATGTGGCAAGCCGGATATGCGACCTTGCGCTTCAACTTTCGCGGCGTCGGCGCCAGCGAGGGCGAGCATGACGGCGGCCCCGGCGAAGTCGATGACGCCGTCGCGGCAATGGCGTTTGTGCTCGCGCAGCCCGGCGTGCGCAAAGAGGGCGCCGTGATGGCAGGATATTCGTTCGGCGCGATGGTCGCGGTGAGCGCAGGATATTCACGCGCGGAGATCGCGCGAATAGTCGCTGTCGCGCTGCCGCTTGCGATGGCTGATGCGCGCATTCCGGATGGCGCATCCAAGCCCATACTGCTGGTTTCGGGCGATCGCGATTCGTACTCGCCCGTCGCGGGGCTGAAAACGCTTATGTCCAAAATCGGCGACTCGGCGCGACTCGAGATCATAACCGGCGCGGATCATTTCTTCGGCGGCCGCGAAGCGGAACTGTCGCGCGCAATCGCCGCCGCGCTTGCAACCTAGCCGCCGCCGGAAGGCGCGGGAGCCGCGCGGGTCGCCTCCCAGATGGCGTAGAAAGGATCGTCGGGATGCGCCTTCGCGATCGAAATGATCTGCGCGATCGTCGCGCGCAAGCCGCCGTGATTCATCCGATCGAGCGCGGCGAAGTTGTCGAGGTCGTGAAAGTAGATCAGATAGTTCACCAGCACGGCGTTGTTCAGCGGCTGCTTGTCGAGGTCGAAGCGCTCGAGTCCCGATAGCGACGGCGCCAGCGCAGCGTAGTCGGCCTTGATCGCTGCGAAGGCCGTTTCGCGGCGCTTGTCGAGCTCCTGTTTCGGCGGCTTCGCCATGTAGATGTCGAGCAGGCGCGCCTGCTCCTGGAGCAGAAAGCCCGCGAACTTGAGATCGCTCTCCAGGATGCCACGCGCCGCGATTGTGGCGGGCGCCGATTCACCGTCAGTCGCCGCGAAAAAAGCTACCGCGCTCGCGCTGCCGACATAGTTGGCGGCCGATTCGTCGAACATCGCATCGCTCGCCAGATAATACGTGCGATGGAAAAGTTCGTGGATGATCACGCCGGCCAGCTCGACGCGGTCCAGCTTGAGCAGATTCGACAGCAGCGGGTCGCTGAAAAATCCGAGGCTCGAGAACGTAACCGCCGGCCGCACCATCGTGTCGAGCCCTTGTGCTTCGAGCGCCGCCGCTTCGGCCGTCGCATCGCTCTCGTCGAAATAGCCGCGATACGGTACGCGGCCTACTATCGGGAACCACCATGTGTACGGCTCCAGCGAGTCGCGCGGCGCCGCCATCAAGACGTGCACGACCGCGCTCTGAGCCACGAGCGCGATGCTTTGATACGCACCGCCGACATTGAGGCCGAGTTCTTCGGCCGCGAACTTGCGCACCGCGAGCACGGTCTCCAGCTTCGCACGAATGTCCGCCGGAAGGTCTCCCCGCGCGAGCGCATCGTCAATCGGCTTGCGGTTCCACAGAATTCGGCCTTCCTCGTACGCGGCGCGTGCGAGGTAACCCGCGTAGCATCCGCCCAGCACAATCGGCGCGAAGACCAATGCTGCCAGGCGCAGCAGATATGCCGCCTGAAGTCGCGCCCGCGCCGGGCGCCGCGTCGTGCTAGCCACTTCTCCGTCCACCAGGCTGGCGTCAGCCCGCCACAAGGCGGTCGCTGTTCGCCATTGCGGCGTACTGCAATTCGAATAGCCGGTAGTAGAGTCCGCGCTGTGCGAGCAGTTCGTCATGCGTGCCGCTTTCGCGCAGCACGCCTGCGCCCAGCACCATGATCCGATCGGCGCGCTCGATGGTGGACAGCCGATGCGCGATTACGACCGCGGTGCGCTCCGCCAGCAACTCGTTCAGCGCCAGTTGGATCAGGCGCTCGGTCTCGCTGTCCACACTCGAGGTCGCTTCATCCATCACCAGGATTCGCGGGTTGTACGCCAGCGCGCGTGCGAACGACAGCAGTTGGCGCTGCCCCCCCGACAGGTTCGCGCCGCGTTCGCGAATCTGCTCTGCGAGTCCGTTCGGCAACCGCTCGACGAATCGCAAAGCCTGCGCCCGCCGCAGCGCATCGCGCACTTCGGATTCGCTCAGGTCGGTTCGCGACAGGCGGATGTTTTCCATCACATCGCCCGCGAACAGGAACACGTCTTGTTGCACGTACCCGATTTCGCGGCGAAGAGCGCCGAGGTCCCACTCGCGCACGTCGACGCCGTCAACCAGGATTCGTCCACCGGTCACATCGTACGAACGATTCAGCAGCTTGATGATCGTCGTTTTTCCGGAACCCGTCGGCCCCACGATCGCTATCTTCTGTCCCGGCTCGACCGTGAAGCTCAGGTCTTTCAGAATCGGTTCGCCGCGGCGATATTCGAAGTTGACGTGATCGAACACGATCGCCCCGCGCGAGACCGCCGGCCGCTGCGGATGCGCCGGAACGGGAAGCATCTTCTCGCCTTCCATCAGGGCGTGGATTTTCTCGACCGCCGCGAGCGCCGACTGGAGCGCGCTGTACTTGGTAGAGATCTCGCGCAACGGCATGAAAAACTGCTGAGCGTACTGGATGAACGCGATCAGCGTGCCCAACGTCACCAACTGCCGAATCACGCTGCCGCCGCCGATCCACAGAATAACCGCGACCGTGATGGAGCTTAGCGCCTCCACCGATGAGAATTGGGCGGCCTCGTAAACGTTGGCCATCATCTGCACGTCGCGCGAACGCCGGTTGAGCGCATCGAACTCGCGGCGGCTTTCGCGTTCGCGCGTGAAGAGCTGCACTATCATCATGCCGGCCAGCGATTCGGACAGGTAAGCGTTCAACGCGGCGAGACGGTCGCGTATCTGGCCGTACACGATGCGCGATCTGGAACTCAGAAAGTAGATGACCAGCGTCAGCGGCGGAATCGCGCACAGCGCCGACAACGCCAGGCGCGGGCTCAAGGAGAACATGATCGTCACGACGCCCAGGAGCGTCATCGCATCGATGAATATCGTCAAGGACCCCGCCGAGAACATATCGTTGATCGCATCGATATCGGTCGTCATTCGGCTGACCAGCCTGCCGACCGGCGTGCGATCGAAGAACGACATCGGCAAACGCTCGACCTTGCGAAACAGCGCCATCCGAAGATCGGAGAGGCTGTACTGCGCGACCATCATCATCAGGTAAAACTGAGCGTAGAACGCGGCGAACTCGCCGATCACCAGCAGCAGATACAAAGCGCCCAGCACGAACAGGCCGTGTCCGCCCGACGCACGAAACAGCATCGCGAGCCATGCGGGTGGCCGTGCCCCATGCGAGCCCGACAGAAATTCGTCAACCGTGAGCTTGATCACGTATGGCTGTGCGAGCAAAAACGCCGTGTCCAGCGGCATCATCACCGTCGCCAGCCAGAACAGCCCCTGGTAAGGGCGGATGAAACCCCACACCCATCGCACCAGCGCGGCATCGTAGGTCCTGGCGAGCGCCTTTTCCTCGGCGACCTGCATTTCAGTAGCGGCTTAATTCCTCTTCGAGCAATTGGCGATGGAACAGCTCTGCGTAAATTCCACGGCGACCCATCAGTTCCTCGTGCGTGCCGCGTTCGGCAATCTCCCCGTCTTCGAGCACCACGATCTGATCGGAGTCCCTCACCGTCGACGCGCGATGCGAAACCACGATGGTGGTGCGGCCCTGTACGCTCTTCTCGAGACTGTCCAGCACCGCCTTTTCGGTTTCGGTATCGACGCTCGACAGCGCGTCGTCCAGCACGACGATCGCCGGATTGTAGGCGAGCAGCCGTGCTATTGTGACGCGTTGCTTCTGCCCGCCCGACAGCGCCATTCCGCGTTCGCCGACTACCGTGTCGAGTCCATGCGGCAACACCGCGATGTCCGGCTCGAGTCCCGCGATGCGCGCGGCGTTCTGGATTTCATCGATCGACGCATCGGTCTTTCCGAATGCGATGTTGCGCGCGAGCGTGTCCGTGAACAGCGTCGGCTCCTGCGGGACCATTCCCACCGTGCGTCGGAGCGCGCCCAGCGCCATCTCTTCTATGTCGCGGCCGTCGAGCAGTATTCGTCCCTTGGTCGGTTCCAGCAGCCGGGTCAGCAGCTTGACCATGGTTGATTTTCCCGACCCGGTGCGGCCGACAATTGCGAGCTTTTCTCCCGCGCCCACTTTGACGTTGATGTTCTTGAGCACGTACGGAACCTTTCCGTTCGCTCCGTCGCCATTATTCGGCAGGTAGCTGAACGAGACTCCTTCCCATTCGACTGCCCCATTTATCTCGAGCCTGAGCTCCTCCCCTGCGACGCTATCGGCCCCGCGCGCGTTGAAAATCTCGTCGAGACGCTTCATCGACGCCTTGCCGCGCTGATAAATCGCCAGCATGTATCCGAGCGAGATGGTCGGCCACGCGAGCTGGCCCAGGTAGCTCAGGAACGCCACCAGCGATCCGAGCGACATTCGTCCGTTCATCACCAGCGACCCGCCGTAAATCAGCACGACCATCGTCGAGGTCGCCGCCGCGCCGCGAATCATCGGCATCATCGCGCCGCGCGTGCGGGCCAGCGCGAGACCCTGCTCGTTGTAAGCGTCGTTGATTTTGCGGAACAGCCCGGCCTCGTGTTCCTCCAGCGTGTACGCTTTCACGACCGGGATCCCCGCCAGGCTTTCCTGCACCTTCGAGCCGATCGTCGCCAGCCCCTCCTGCACTCTCAGGCTGCGCATCATCATACTTCGCATGAGCCAGCGGATCGCGACGAACAGAACAAGGTACGGAAGTATCGCGAACAACGTCAGGTGCGGGCTGAGCGAACTCATGAAAGCCAGCCCGAGCCCGAACATCAGCGGAGTATTCGAGACCGACATCACGAACATTCCCGCCATCATTCGAACCGCGGTCAGGTCGTTGATCATCCGCGACATCAAGTCGCCGGTCTTGAACTTCTGGTAGAAGTCGGTGCCAAGCGTCGTCAGATGCTGGAACAGATCGTTGCGCAAGTCGTACTCGATATCGCGTCCCACGTTGAAAATAACGAAGCGCGAGAACCAGCGGACTGTTCCCAGCATCAGCGCGAAAACGATCATCAACTCCGCGTAATGCGCGACCAGGTCGAATCGATGCTTGCCGGTCGCGTTTATCGCGCCGCGGATGAACAACGGAATGATCATCGCGAGCGTGGCGTTCGCGAACGTGCATGAGATCCCGAATGCGTAACGCAACCGGTAGCGTCGCGCGTAGAAGAGCAGTCGTTTCATGGGCTGTCGGTTAAATTATCAGGTCTGCGCCGCGATAGAAGTGGATCCCCAGTCCTGCTCTTAACGTTGGGTGCAGCGACTGTGATGGGGGTCAAGCTGGACACGCGATCCAACCCACCCTCCTCAAGGGGTTGAGAGGATGGGTTGGATCGCGCTTTTTGTTTTAGGCGGGGCATTGAGGACTCCATGGGGTGCGATGTTTGAGCATGGCGTTGAGGACGGTGAGCAGCTTGCGCATGGCCGCAGTAAGCGCGAGCTTGGCGGGCTTACCCATGCTGCGCAGCCGCAGGTAAAAGTCTTTAAGCGCGGGATTGCAGCGCACTGCGGCGAGCGTGGCCATGTAGAGTGCGGCGCGCACTTGGGCGCGACCGCCGTACACCGTGCGCCGCCCGCGCATGCTGCCGCTGTCGCGGTTGAGCGGAGCCACGCCGACCAGGCTGGCGATCTGCTGGCGCGAGAGTGCGCCTAGTTCAGGCAGGTCGGCCAGCAACGTGGCGCACAACACCGGACCGACTCCGGGGACTGCGCGCAGCAGGTCTTCGCGCTCGCGCCACAGCGGCGAGCTGCGCAGCATCCGGTCAAGATCACCGTCACGCTCCTTGAGCCGGCCCTCCAGCCAGCGAATATGCGCGGTGATCTCCTTGTGCAGCAGCTTGGGCGTGCTGCCGAGCCGGTTACGCTCGGCGGTCAGCATCTCAACCAGCTCGCGGCGCCGTGCGACCAGCGCCTTGAGCTCGAGTTCCTGCGCGTCGGGCAGCCGGCGCACTTCGGGTCGCATCCGCTCGGCAAACAGCGCCAGCACACGCGCGTCGAGCGTGTCGGTCTTGGCCAGCCGTCCGCTGGCGCGCGCGAACTCGCGCACCTGGCGCGGGTTGACTACCACCACCGGCATCCCGGCCGCGCCCAACTCGGCGACCAGCGCGGTCTGCAACCCACCGCTGGCTTCCAGCACCACCAGCGCCGGCGCAAGCTCCACCAGCCGTGCGACCAAGCTGGCGATCCCGCCGGCATCGTTGGCCACCTCCAACAACTTACCCGTTGCCCCCAGCGCCACGTCCAACCGCGCCTTGCTTACATCGATCCCGACGTACACTTGAGCTTCCATCGCTGCACCTCTGCGTTCCGGCCGCGCCCGTCCTTGCGCGGTGCGGGCTCGACCACTTGCGCCGGCCCCGGCGACTGTTCGGGCTGTGACCTGGTTTTCAGGGCGCGGCGACCCGCGCTGCACCGCGGTCTCGCTCGTTGCGGACCCAGGGGTTATCGGTCTGCCGCGCCCAGGTTTGAATCCATCTTGCGACCCTGACCGCAAGATACAAGGGGTCACCCCTGCTTGAGCCGGCGCTCGTAGAGTTTCGCGTATTTGAGAAACACGTAGAATGCGGCCGTCATCGCGGCGTACAATCCGCGTCCGCCGTCGCGAAACCCGCCGCGAAGAATATAAAAATTGAAAAACCGCCACGCCGGATTCGCTATCATCTTGAATGGCGTGAACGCGTTCGGCTCCTGCTCCATCGCCGCCCGCGAGCTGAACCGGTTAATCGTCGCAACGTGATCCGCGATATCGCGGTAGCTGAAATGCAAAATCTGCCCGTCCAGCCGCTCGACCCGTCCTTCGACTACGACCTTGTCATGCGGATCGCGGCCGCCTATATGCCCGCGTTCGCGCCGGAACAGGCGCACCGGCGTGTCCGGATAAATCGCGTGCGAGTAGTAATGCCCCAGGTGGTACAGGATGCGCCGAATCCGGTAGCCGTCGGCGGGCGCCGGCGATGATACCGTGCGAACAATTTCCTCGCCGAGGTCGTGCGTCGCCTGCTCGTCGGCATCCATCAGCAGCACCCAGTCTCCCGTCGCGCGATCGAGCGCCATCTGCTTCTGCTTCACGTAGTTCGTGAACTCATGCTGCACGACGTCGGCGCCGAGGCGGCGCGCGATCTCGACCGTCTTGTCGGTCGAGAACGAATCGATGATGATTTTCTCGTCGCAGAACCACGCGCTCTTCAGGCACTGGCCGATCAGCGCCTCTTCGTCGCGCGTAATCGTGATCAGCGAAATCTTTGGCCGTTCTGACATCCGCTAAGACGCGTGCTGGGCTTCCGATCGGTCGAGTCCTTCGATCACTTTCGACGCAATCGACTTGAACGCCGCGCTCACCGGATGAGCCGGGAGGGCCGCGACGATCGGGCTTGCCCGGTCTCCCCCTTCGCGCAGCTCGCGAACCAGCGGCAGCTCGCCCAGGAACGGCACGTTGAGCGAACGCGCCAGCGCGGCGCCGCCGCCGTGGCCGAAAATCTCGTGGCGATGGTTGCACTTGCGGCAAACGTAGTAGCTCATGTTCTCGACCACGCCGAGCACCGGCACGTGAACTTCCTCGAACATCGCCACGCCGCGCTTCACGTCGAGCAGCGCGATCTCCTGCGGCGTCGTCACGATCACGCCGCCGTCAAGCGCGACGCGCTGCGTGATTGTCAGTTGCGCATCTCCCGTGCCGGGAGGTAGGTCGAGCACCAGGCAATCCAGCTCGCCCCATTCGACGTTGAACAGAAATTCCGTTTCGAGCTTGGTGACCATCGGCCCGCGCCAGATGACCGCGGTCTCGTCGTTGATGAACAGCGCCATCGATATGTAGCGAATTCCGTACCGCTCCAATGGAATGATGCGCCGCTCGGGTGTGACCGTCACCGCCTTCTCGACCCCGACCATCATCGCCACGCTTGGCCCGTACACGTCGGCGTCCATCAGGCCGACGCGCCAACCCAACGCGTGCATCGCGAGCGCGAGGTTCACCGCGACCGTCGATTTGCCGACTCCGCCCTTGCCGCTGGCCACCGCGACGATGTGCTTGACGCCCGCGATTGTCCGCGGCTGCGCTATCCCGGCCGCAGCCCTCGGCGCGCTCTGCGGAGCCTGCTCGACCTGGACGTTGACGGCAGGCACGCCCGGCATCGCCGCAACCGTCGTCTTCACCTCGGCCACGATTTTCTCGACGACTTCGGGTTTAGCCGACGCCACCATGAGCGAGACGGTCACGCCTGCGTACGCGACTTCGATATCTTTTATGATCCCGAACGACACGATGTCGCGGGTGAAGCCCGGGTATTTTATTTTCTTGAGTTCGGCGAGAATTTCATTTGGACTCGGCATTGTGCGGATCGGACCTGTCGATGGTTTCGATTAGGATGCGGCCACGCTATCAAAGCGCGACGCTCATGTTATCATTCCGGGACCCCCGGAAAAACGACGGGTCGAACACATCGGGAGTTCTATAAGAAGTGAGCAAAGCAGGCGTCGGCCCCTGTCCCCGAGTACGCTTCAGCGGCGCCGGCGGCGAAGTCGCGGCGCTCGCCGCTCGCGATCTGTCGAGCGGACTCGCGGCGATGCTCGCCGCTCGGGTCGGATCGTCCGCGGACGCGTCGCTACCACGAGCCGAAATGAGAATTGAGCTCGGCGATTCGGCGCCTTCCGCGCACGCAGCGCCTATCGCACTGGAAGGCGACAGCTTCGAGGTCACACGCGAAGGCGGCGGCGCCGGCGCCGGCTCGATAGTGATTCGTGCCGGGACGGAGCGCGGACTAATCCATGCGGCGTCGAATCTGCTCGAAAAGCTCGGCGCACAGTTCCCACCGGGCGTTGCGCCATCGTATCCGCGCATCGAGAGTGCCCGCGTTGGCGCGCTCGAACCCTGGCGCGTAACTCCCGCCTTCAAGCGTCGCGCATTCGTGTCCGACATCATGACCTGGAACTACAACTTCGCCGACCGCCTCGATCTGCATCTTCGCCACGACCGCGAATTCATCCCATGGATGGCGCGCCAGGGGATCAACGCGTTCTCGTACATCCGCCATGCGCACGACACGCGCCTCAAGATCGACGAGATCGCGCCGCTTCTGCGCGAGCGCGCAATAGACGTCGAATATGGCGGCCACGTCCTGCAACTTCTGCTGCCGCGCGATCGCTTCGCGGAGCACCCGGAGTATTTCCCGGCCGGCGACGACGGCGTTCGAATCGCCCGCGGCAATCTCTGCGTCTCCAATCCCGACGCCGTTGCTATCGTCCGCGCGGGCGCGCTCGCCTACGTTCACGACCATCCCGAGAACAGTTTGCTGCACATCTGGGGCGCCGACGTATGGCGCGGCGCGTGGTGCCGATGCGGTCAATGCCGCGAGCTCCCGCCGCAGATCCAATACATGAATGTCGTTAATGCAATTGCCGGTGCACTCGCCGATGACTCCGATGCTCCGCCAATCGCCTATCTCGCCTATCACGACACCATCGATCCGCATCCCGGCCTGAGGCCGCTGGACAACGTATGGTTCGAATGGGCGCCGCGCGAACGATGCTACAGCCATGCGATCGACGATCCGGCGTGCGAGATTAATCCGCGCTACCTCGAATCGCTCAAACGCTACATCGAGATCTTCAAGGGCCGCGGCCACGTCTTCGAGTATTACGCCGACGCGATCCTGTTCGGCGGTTTGGGCTTCGCGACGCCTGCGGTAGTGGCGCGCGATCTCCGCGCCTATCGGTCGCTTGGGATCACGAGCATTTCGTGCCTGACTTTTGGCGCCTACAGCGTCATGGCCTATCCTGTGAACCTGGAGGCATTCGTTCGCGGATCGCGAGATCCCGATTTCGAGCCCGATACAACTTTAGTTGACGTATCCGTCGGACGGCATCCGCGATGCGCCCCCGAGATGGCCGCCGCCTATCGCGCTGTTGAGCGCGCGTCGAAGCTGTGCCTCGACTATGCCGACGTGATGCTGCCGGTGATGCCGCCCGAAAGGACCGCGCGCAAGCGCGACGAGTTGCGAGAAGCCGCCTTGACGTTCAACGAGGCGATTGCCGCGGCTGACCAGATTGCGCTGAGCCTGGATACTCCCCTCGCGGATGCGGAGAAGGGTCTCTGGCGCTATAGCAGCGACGTGCTCGCGGGACTGTCTGACTATCTGGGAGCGCTCGGCGAGGCAGGCGCCGATCGCCGGATACGTGGCGAAGCCGCCATCGCCAAAGTCGCGGGCGCCATCGAGCGCATCCGCGGGATCGATCCCGAAATCAAGGGAACCTGGGGCGCGTACGATCTCGAATGGATCCGCGAGATGTGGCTCAACGCGCTTGCGCGCGGGCTCGATGGAGACGGAAAACCGCCGGAGGAACTGTTCTGATGGACGCTGACAATGGATTCGTACTGTCGCCGGAACTGAGGTCGCTTCGCGGTCAAGTTGGAAGAATAATCCGCGAGGAAATTATCCCGATCGAAGCGCGGATCGATCCCGACGCGCCCGAGATTCCCGAGGATGAATACTGGCCGATCGCGCGCAAGGTGCAAGCCGCCGGAATGTGGTGCATGGGCGCGCCGCGCGAGTACGGCGGCGGTGGTCTGGGCACTTTCGACATGTGCGTGCTGACCGAGGAAATGGCGCAGCATCGCATGGGACTCTACAACCCTGGATGCGGGGTCTTCGGGCGCACGCCGCCACCGGTGATCTACGCGGGCAGCGAGGAACAGAAGCGCACCTACGCCGGCGGCACCATCAAGAATGCCTGGCACACCTTCTTCGCGATCACGGAACCGTCGGGCGGTTCCGATCCGGCCGGCGCGATCCAGTGCAAAGCGGTTCGCCAGGGCGATACCTACGTCCTCAACGGAACGAAAATTTTCATTTCGCATGCGCACGAGGCCGAGTGGGGCGTCGTCTTCACCCGCACCGACGCCAAGGCCGGCCGCAAGGGAATCACCTGCTTCATAATCAAGAAGGGCGCGCCGGGATTCACGGCGCGGCCGATTCGCACACTGCGCACCTCGGCGGTACCCAATGAGGTTCAGTTCGAAGATTGCGTCGTGCCAATCGAGCAGCGCCTGGGGCCCGAGGGCGAGGGCCTGAATCTATGCCTCGATCTGCTGACGCGGCTGCGCTTTCCGTACTCGGCGTGCAATGTCGGGGTGGGAGTGGCTGCCCTCAGGATGGCGATCGATCATGCCAAGCAGCGCAGCACCTTCGGTGAACTGCTCGCCAAGCGGCAGGCGATACAGTGGATGCTCGCGGATTCGGAGGTCGAGCTGCGCGCGGCGCGGTGGCTGACGTGGGAAGGAGCGTGGAAGGCCGATCGCGGCGAAGATTTCCGCACCGAGGCGTCGATCGCAAAGCTCTATTCGAGCGAAGTGCTCGGCCGCGTGATCGATCGCGCTGTGCAGATTCATGGCGGCTACGGCGTCAGCAAGGAGTTCCCCATCGAGCGGTGGTACCGCGAGGCGCGAATCCGCCGGATCGGCGAAGGCCCCAGCGAAGTGCATCGGATGGTGATCGCCCGCTCGCTTTTGCGATGAAGACTGAACAAGGAGAGGCGCGATGAGTCTGCCGGGTTTGCCTCTTGACGCAGTCCGCGTGATCGATCTGGGACAGGTTTACGCGGTGCCGTACTGCACGCTTCAACTCGCGGCGATGGGCGCCGATGTCATCAAGATCGAGCCTCCCGTGACAGGCGAAGTGCTGCGGCAGCCGAAACTGCCGCCGGGCGGCGCCGGTTACTCGTTCCTGATGCTCAATGCGAACAAACGCTCGGTCACGATCAATCTGAAAGATCGGCGCGGGCAGCAAATCGTGCTCAAGCTGCTCGAGGACGCCGACGTGCTTGTCGAGAATTATCTTGACGGCGTGATGGAGTCGTTCGGACTGGGATACGAGCAGATCGCCACGCGGTTTCCGCGGCTGATTTACGCGTCAGGCAAGGGCTACGGCTCGAACAGCAGGTACGCGAAGCTTGGCTCGATGGACAATACGATCCAGGCGTCGTCGGGATTCATCAGTATCACCGGATTTCCCGACCATCCGGTGAAGACCCCCGCCACTTTCATCGACATGGGAACGGGGAGTCATCTGGTGAGCGGAATCCTGGCCGCGCTGATACGTCGGGGGCGGACCGGCCGCGGACAGCATGTCGAGGTCGCGATGCTCGACGTGGCGATTGCCGCGCTGACCAGCGCGGTTGCGCCCGCGCTGCAAGGGATGAAGCTCGAGCGGCTGGGGAATCGTCATTGGGGCGCATGCCCGACCAACCTCTATCCAGCGCGCGACGGCGAGATATTGATCTTTTGCCTGACCGAAGCGCATTGGCGCACGCTGGCGAAATTGATGGGACGCGAAGAGCTGATCGCCGATCCGCGATACAGGAATCATGGCGCACGTCTGAAGATTGCCGATGAAATCGACGCGATGGTCTCCGATTGGACGCGAGCGCAGCCGCGCGACGCGATGGTCGAGGGACTGATCGAGGCGGGAATCCCGTGCGCGCCGATGCGCACGGTCGAGGAAGTGATCGCCGATCCTGAAATCGCTCAGCGTCGGATGCTTATCGACAGCGAATATCCCACCAGGGGTCCAATCCGCGTCGCCGGCACTCCTATTAAGATGTCCGATGCGCCGGAAGGTGACCGGCCGATGAGAAGGCCGCCCGAGCTTGGCGAGCATAACGCCGAAGTGCTCGGCTCGATCGGAATCGGGGCCGACGAACTCGAACGCCTCAAGCGCGACGGAGTCATCTGAGCGAAGTCCCCGGGCCAAAAACTGGGGTGGTGTCCGCCTCAAGGGACATTGGAATGGCGTCTCTCTTGCCCGCGGAAAGGAGTTTGAGCGAATAGAGAAAACACCCTCAAAGGAGGCTGCATCATGACGGCAAAAGACATCACCCTGGACCTTATCATCCGGTACGGATTCCAAATCCTTGGCGCGATGATCATTCTAATCGTCGGCGTTCTCCTGGCCCGCTGGGTCGCGAACCTCACCAATCGAGGCCTCGAAGCTCGGGTGAAGGAGGCGCCGATGCGCCTGCTGATCGTCCGAGCAACCCGAATTCTCGTCCTTATGCTCACGCTGTTGGTGGCGCTCGACAAGCTTGGTTTCCAGATCGCGCCGCTGGTTGCCGCGGTTGGCGTCGCCGGCGTGGGCGTGGGCTTTGCTTTTCATGGCGTGCTCGCAAACATCATCGCCGGACTGTCGATCGTTTTTACCAAACCTTATCGAGTTGGAGAGTATATCGAGCTGCTCGGTGTTCAGGGGCAGGTGCTCACGATCGAGCTTTTCTCAACGACTCTGGCGCAGCTCGATCAATCCCGCATCGTCATACCGAATCACAAAATCGTCGGCGAGATTCTCCATAACTACGGCACGATCCGCCAGCTTCAGCTAAAGGTTGGGGTTGCCTACGGCGCGAATCTGACCGAGGTGCTTGTTGTTGCCAAACAGGTTGTTGCGGCAGACCCGCGCGTCTTAAGGGAACCGGCAGCCTGGATAGGAATCAGCGAGCTTGCCGATTCGTCTGTTACACTTTCTATTCAGCCGTGGGTAATGATTGCGGATATGATCACCGCAAGAGGGGAGTTGTATCAGGCCATCGTCGAGCGGTTCCGGGCGAGCAAGATCGAGATCCCCTTTCCTGTGAGAGAAGTCCGCCTGTTCGGGGCCTCAGGAGAACAACCATGACGCGGCCGGCGAGATCGTGCGCGGGTCGGAGTGCTTCGAGCATGTCGGGGCCAATTAAATCAGGACACCATTGAACTGGGCTGGAGCCGTGCAAAGGCGGGCCGTGTGGTATATGCGTGAAGGCTGAAGCGGACTTCAAAATCCGGTTCGATATGGAAATTCCCGCTTACGTTCGCAAGTTGATAGGGGCCGTGCTCGTACTCGCATCGATTGCGACGTCGTGCGCTTTGGTGAAAGGCGAAGGCATCGCAGCCGCGAACATCCCCGCTCCCGACCCGGCGGTCATCAGCCGGGTTTCTTCAGCGACGGATGATTTCGGCTTTCGGCTGCTGAACGCGTTGGCCAAGGACCCGACTCAAAACACCGTCATATCCCCGCTTGGTGTCGCGACGGCGTTCGCGATGGCATACAACGGCGCGGCTGGCGATACCAAAACGGAGATGGCCAGGACGCTCGCTCTCGGATCGCTTGGCGATGAGGACATCAATCGAGCCAATCACTACCTGATGCACACCCTCGCGGAGGCGGATCCCGCGGTGCAGACTGAAATCGCCAATGCGCTGTGGGTACAGAAAGACTTTCCAATCAATCCGGATTTTCGCACAGTGTGCGAATCCTTCTACGATGCCAACGCTGCGAGTCTGGATTTCATCGGCGATCCGACAGGTGCCGCCGCGGAAATCAACTCGTGGGTTGACAAAAACACCCATCACCGGATTCCGGTCTTAGTCGCGGGGATTAGAGGCGATACCCGGCTGATGCTGACCGACGCGGTCTACTTCAAAGGCCGCTGGTCATCGCAGTTCAAAAAAGCACAAACGCGGCCGCGGCCGTTTCATCTTCTGAGCGGCGATTCGCGCCAGACCGCAATGATGGATCAATCGGGAAGTTACTCTTACCTCGAGAATCAGGACTTCCAGGCCATTCGCATCCCCTATGGCAATCAGCGCTATGCGATGTACGTATTTATGCCGCGCAAGACGGCGGGACTGCCCGATCTTATCCGCTCACTCGATGAAACGCATTGGACGCAATGGACAAGTCAGTTTGCTCGAAGGTCCGGAGAGATAGTTATCCCAAAGTTCGAAACGACGTACAGCAAGCAGCTCAATGATACTCTGAAGGAAATGGGAATGAGGTTGGCGTTCGATGTCGGGAGAGCTGATTTTTCGCGAATTCATCCCTACCTATTCATCAGTGACGTTGAACATAAGACGTGGGTAAAAGTCGATGAGGAGGGAACCGAAGCCGCGGCCGCTACCTCAATCGGCATCAGTGTGGCCCTTGCGGTTCGTGCATCCATGCCTCCGTTTGTGATGATCGTGGATCACCCGTTCTTCTTCGCAATTACCGAGCAGCAATCCGGCGCGCTGCTCTTTGCCGGCATTGTCATGGATCCGACGTTGACCGGTAGTGCGCGATGAGTAGGTCGCCCGAGATCGAACGCACCCCTCAATAGAGATCGTTGAGCGAGAAAAATGCTTATGCCATAGAATAAACGAGGGAGCACGCTTATGGAAAGCACCAAGAAAGTTCAGCAAATGCTTGACGAACTCAAAAGGTCAGAGCGCCTGCTCGAAATCGCTGACACGGCCGCTCAGATCAACGTGGCCGTCGCGCTACTGGAGACTGTGAACGTGGACGCGGCGAGCGAGTCTCTTAAAGCCACTCTCGACGTCTTGGGCAAAGAGTTGGAAGAAGGACATCACGGCATATCACGCACCAAAGCAGCCAACATCCAGCAATTGCGCTCACTGGTGGGAGCGCTTGGTCCGCTGGATGTTTTCCGCGAGCAAATCTCGGTACTGTACGAGTTGCATGGCATAAAGCCCAGAGAAGCCGAAACAAGGTGGGCGAAGTTGAAGGCAGACAAGCTGGTTGCAAAAATCGAGACTTTCGTGAAGATCACCCAGACTCTCGACTCAATTAACGCGCTCAGGCATGCAATCGAGAATCGCGTGGAAGGATACAAGCCCGCGTAGCTCGTTTGGAAAGCCCGGTTCGATATGGAAATTCCGGCTTACATTCGCAAGTTGATAGGGCCGCGCTCGTACTCGGGTCGATCGGGATTGGCGCCGACGAACTCGAACGCCTAAAGCGCGACGGAGTCATCTGAGCGGATGCGCGTCGCACAATTTGATGGGTTCAGGCGTGGAGTCGCTCGCGGGCGGTTTCGCGCGACGATCCGGCGCGCGTCGGCGGTCGCATTGGCGCTCGCGGTCTCGAATGCGCTAATCGCGTGCGAGCCCACGCAATCAACTGACTATCCGTCGAACGACACTGGCGCTCCGGCTGAAGTCGGGAAACGGCCGCTCGAGTTGTCGCCAACGGAATTCACGGCCGACCTGATTACGCCCGGCGGAATTCGCGTCAAGACCAACGGCCAGTATAAGACCGAGGCCGCGAGGAAGGCCGCAGCGTTAGCGATCGATCGTTACTGGAACGAGGTTCACTCTTGCGCGGCCGGCGTGGAACGGCCCGGCGATACGGATGTCCGCGGCCTGACGGAAGAGTTCCCGCGTCATCTGGCGGTTGAGATTGCGAACAACTGGAAGGTGGTCGAGGGTCCGGCAACGCATCGCAGGATACAGGCGTTCCCGTCGATTGCGCGGCGGGGCTCGTGGTCAACGGCGCGGCGCCAGGAGGACGCCCTCTACATTGTAGTTGTCCCGGAGCTGAACGGACTCGGTCCGCAGATGGTCAATGAGCTGAATCTGTGGCTGATGAAGAAGGCGAACGTGCCGCCGACGGCGGATTTGGTTGGTGCGTGTGCGTCGGTCGCGTGCGTGAGATTCAACTACAACAACGCGCCGTCGCAGGCATGGAATGAGTGCCGGGAGTAGGGCAGGAGGAAATCCACTTAAATTTAATGTGAAACCCACCGTGGGTTTCGCTAACTTTGATTCGGTCTCTTTCCTGACTTGGTACACGGGCCGGCCCCGGCTGGTTCCCGGAGTGACCAATTTTCCACATTTTGGTCCACATAACGTGACATTTTGATGCTCACTACTGCGATAGTCTCATCAGATGGAATTGCAGAACGGCGGGGGGCGGCGCGCGAGCCCGCGGCGCTGGTTCGAGCTTGAGCCGCCTGCACCCGAACGATTGAAACTGGAGACGTCGCCGCGCGTCTCGACCGTCGCGAGTTACGTGCTCACGCGCGCGGCCGAACGCTCGTGGGAAGTCCTCAATCAGCACCTTGCTGAGCCGCAAGGGGCGGTGTTCTGGATTGGCGGACCGGCGGGATGCGGCAAGACGCATTTCCTTGACTACGTAATCGCGCTGCAGAGGCGGGCGGGCGCGCTCGACGCGCAAAACATGCGCCGCCTGGTGTGCGGCCTCGAACTGGCCGGACGGGTGAGTGCGGCAGAGGTCGAGCTGTTCCTGTTGAGCGTCCTGGCGGAACAAATCGGCGGCGACCCGCGCTCATCAGGCGATCTTTTCCGGCAGATGCGCGGTGCGGCCGCGTTGAACGTGGGGCTGGAGACCGCACGGCGGACGGGAATCAGGGCGATAACGGTCGCGATAGATTTCGGAACTTCGCAATGCGAGTCGGCGGCGGATTTCTTTAAGATGCTGGCTCAAGTTGCCGCGTCGTTCCGCCAGGTGAAGTTCACCGTGATCGCGGCCGGACGCACGATGGCTCCGGAAGCGACGCGTCCGCTGGCGGTGGCGCCGCACGACGCGAACGAGGAAACGATCGTCGCGGTGCGGCGCGCACGACGACTTGTCGAGGACGCCGAGCTCGACGCCGGCATCGCGTACGCTGGAATAGATACGGCGGGATTGGCGCCCGATGCGATTTTCCCGTTCCATCCGGTAGCACTAAGCGCGCTTCGAACAATCGCCACCCGTCCCAAAGCAGCCGGTGAAAGTTCCGATGTCGCTGCGATCGTATCGCTGTCGCGCCTGGCGCGCGAAGTGTTGTCCTCGCCGACTCTCGCCGGCGCCGGCGGCGGCGAATCGCCGGCGCGGCTGATCTACCCGCCCGACCTGACTATGAATGCGGTAATTTTAAACCGGGTTAAGGCGCTCCTGGCTGAAGCCGGGCGCGCCGCGTGGAAGATTGCGCGCGACGGGATCGCCGCCGTGCCGCCGCACGGCGGCGCTGGCGATCGAAGAACTGAAGTCGCGAGTGCCGATGGTCGCGCGCGACGGTACGGCGGATGAGCGGGCGCTGGCGGCCGTGCGCGAGTTGTTGCGCCGGCTGGAGGTGTCCACCGGCGGCGTGATCCGTTTCGAGACCGACGCGGCCCGGTTTGACCCGCAGGCCGCAGGCGCGCCGGAGCTCGCGGCGTTCAACGCGGCGCTCGTGCTGGCGCGGCGATTCGAACCGCGGCTTACGCTCGCGCGCGACCGCGAGGGGCTGGATGCACGGCTGAAACGACTCGAAGCCGCGATGGCCGACGCCGTCGAGGCGGCAACCCGCACGCGCGACGTGCTTGCGTCGGCGCTTGCGGAAGCGAACTTCGAGATGCCCGCGGCTAATCGCACGGCGATCGCGGAATATATCGCGCTGGCGGAATCGGGCGCGGCTGCGATGCTCGAGGCGGCGGCCGATCGATCGTATCTCGCGTCGGCCGTCCAAATCGCCGGCGCGTACGAGACAATCGCGGCCGCTTGCGAGTCGATCCCGCGGATGCGCTCGATGCGCGAGTTTCTCGCTGCGACAGGACTGCGCGCGGTGCCGGACGAGGCCGGTTTGTCCGAAAGTGTCTCGCGCGAATCGGCGGTTGCTTCATTGGAGACCGAGTGCGAACTGCTCCGAGTGGAACTTGGGCCGCGAATCCTGACGGGCCCGCCGCGCAGCCTGGACGGGCTGGAAGCACGCTTTCAAAAATTCAAATGGACGTACGTGCAGTGTTATCTGAGCGCGCATGCGCGATGGTGTGTGAAGATGGAGCGGCTGGAGCTGGCGGCCGGCGACGCGCGGCGGTACTTCGACGCGCTCACGCGGCTCAACGCGATCGCCGCGCTGGGTCCCCCCGAAGGCGAGCATCTGGGGGCGCGGGTGGCGGAGCTAAGCGCGCGCGTGGTGCGATGCGAGCTCAAGGACGCAATCGCGCCCGAGACGACGCCGCGATGTTCGAGCTGCGGGTTTCAGCTGGGCGCGGCGTCGCCGCAGGCGGAACTCGAGGATGCGATGGAGGGGATTCGTCGCGCGCTCGAGATCAAACTGGCAGCGCTCTCGCATAGCATGATCGCGCGGCTGATTCACATTCACGACCGCGAGCATCGCCTCGAAGGATTTCTGAAGATCACGCAAGCCGCGCAGACCGACGCGCTCGTGCGGGTGCTCGACGAGAAGCTTGCGCGATACCTGGCGCAGGTGCTCGACGAGAATGAGACAGCGGATGCGGGGTCCCTCGGCTGCGCAGACTTCGCTCGGGATGGCGCAAAGAAGCGGGCGCGCGGAGAGGGGATGGCGACAAGCGCAAACCTGGCCCCTAATCGCTTCCCTCGTGGGAAGGGGAACAATCGCGGATAAATCTAACGCTTCGGAGGGCACCAAAAAGCCGGCGCGCGGAAATTCGGCTAGCGAGTGGTGGGGGCCTTGCGTTTTTTCGGTTGGCCGGGAGGAAACGCGCTCGCGCGTTTGTGGCGCGGGCGAACGTTGAGACGATCGAGAAGGCGGAAGTACGAATCCCGGACGATTTCAAGTCCCCACAGCAGAGTCAGACCCAACGCCCGGCCAACTGCGGCAGCGACTTCCTTGACAAGAGGAAGACCGCGCAGCGGCTCGACGCGAACCTCCATGCGGGGTTTCTCTTCGACGGTGTCCATCAGAGTTCAGAGTAAGTTGCCAAGCGCCCGGATGCAACCGTCGCGCGGGCGCCCGGCAACACTGTTACCGCGGCGGACCTCAGAACGAATCAACTACGGCGACGGTGATGCGGCGGGCGCGGCGCTCGCTCCGCTATCGCCTGAGCCAAGAATCGTTATCTTCATGTCGTCGAATTGCGCCTGCGAATCGTCGCGCGCCCAGAGTCCGATTTTGCCTTTGGCTATTTTGCTGTCGTCAGAATCGAAGATCATCTTGTCATCGTCGTAACACATGAAGTGTCCACCCTGGACCGTGACCTTGAGCCGGTACCAGGTGTCTTTGTCGGTGGGCACGACGCTCTGCTTGAGGGAGACAAGCTCCCCGTTGGTCATCCGCGACAGAGCGAAGTAATCGCTGGGGCATCCCGCAGACAGCAGGTAGAAGTTTTTGTCGTCGACGTAGCGGAAGATGAGACCGCCGGAGCAATCGAAACGTCCGCCCGCAGATTTGAACTGAGCTTCGAGAGTAAAGTCGGAATACTCAGTCGGATCGGTTTGAATCGCCATTGGGTAATACTCGAGCGCGTTGGTCAGCGACTTGAGCAGGCGGCCCGGGGGCAAGCCGAATGTATTGGGCTTGCTCGGCGCGCTCGGGTCGGCAATCACCTGCCAATCGCCTTCAAGCGCTTTCCATCCCGAGGCCACGGCGCCCGCTTTGTCCTGGTCGAAATTCCACACGTGAACTTCAGGGGTCGGCGTGGCGGTCGGCGTCATGGTATCGGTCGGTGTCGCGACCTGTTTCTTTTTCTGCCTTGAATGAGCGGCAGGGCTGATGACCAGCACCGCCACTATTATGCCTGCTGCGACGATTCCGGCGCTTCGCAGCCAAGAACTTCCCGTCTTCATCTATCCTCTCTCCGCCCCGATGAGCTTAAGGGTCTTAATTCCCAATTTGGTGGATCGACCAGCCAGTCGGCGCGAGTTTCGCCAATGAATGGCGGTGCTGTCAAGCTGAACACAGCGAAAGCGCTCGATGGCGGTCGGCGCTGCGCCCTTTTTGGTGCGTAGGTTTCGCGTCGAATAGCCAGAGCGAGCCTCAGTTTCGCTTTTTCTTCGCTTACTAACTATTTGAGCTAATAGTCACTTTATCGCATCGCAGGACTCGCGGATCGCTTGACTGAAGTGGGGCAGAGTGGGATGTTGTGGGACGCTGGGGAGGAGACACGGTGTTCAACGGCCGCTTCGACCATTCGATCGATGAGAAAGGGAGGGTGAGTATCCCGGCCCGATTTCGCGAAGTTCTCCAGCGCGAGAATCACGATCGTCTTTATATCACCAATTTCCCGTTCGACGGAGAGCGTTGCCTGGCGCTGTATCCACCGAGTCAGTGGGAGACGCTCAACGCGCTTCTGCGAACGAAGCCGAGATTCGATCCGCGGGTGCAGGTGTTCGAGACGCTGATCATCGGCGGAGCGCATGAGGCGCCCGTGGATCGGCAGGGACGGATTCTGATTCCGCCCAAGCTTCGCGAATATGCGGCGCTCGATCGCGAGGTGACGTTTTCGGCGCGGCAGGATCATTTTCAACTTTGGGACAAGCAGATCCTCGAGAAGGTTTTGAAGGCCACCGAGGAGAAGATAATGGATCCGGAATTTTTTGCGAAGCTGGGTCTGTGACGAGCGATGAGTCTGGCGGCGATACACGAAGACGACGCGGCGGACCGGAGGCATGTGCCGGTGATGGTGGAGGAGGTGTGCGGGCTGCTGTCCGCACACGGTCCGCTCGCGTTCGTCGACGTGACGGTCGGGACCGGAGGGCATGCGGCGGCGATGCTGCGCGCGACCAGGGCGCGGATGCTCGGGCTGGATCGCGACGGGGCGGCATTGGCCGTCGCGCGCGAGCGGCTGGCGGAATTCGGCGATCGCGTCGTGCTGGAGCGGGCGGACTTCGGCGAAGTTGCGGCCGTGATGAAGCAACACGGCTTCGACGGCGCCGACGCGATGCTCGCCGATCTCGGCATGAGCAGCTACGCGCTCGACGATCCGCAGCGTGGCTTTTCATTTCGGCTCGACGGTCCGCTCGACATGCGGATGGACAGCCGCCAGGCAATCCGCGCGCAAGACATCGTCAATGAAGAAAGCGCCGAGGAGCTCGCGCGCATCATCTATACGTACGGCGAGGAGCGGGCGTCGCGGCGGATAGCGAGGATGATCGTGGATGCGCGCCGGCGCAATCCGATCGAGACGACGGGCGAATTGCGCGCGATCGTCGAGCGCGCGCTGGGAGCGCATCGACGCGGCGGAGCGCATCCTGCCACGCGCACCTTCCAGGCTCTTCGAATCGCGGTGAATCACGAGATGGAAAGTCTCGCGGCCCTCCTGCGCGATGGCCCCGCGATGCTCAATCCCGGCGGCCGGATGCTGGTTATCTCTTATCATTCGCTCGAAGACCGTCCGGTCAAGGAGCGCTTTCGGGAGCTGGCGCGCGCCGGCGACTACACGGCGATTGCGCGCAAGGTGATCAAGCCGTCGTCGTCGGAAACTTCGCGCAATTCGCGCGCGCGCAGCGCAAGGGTCCGATGCATCGAACGGAGCGCACGATGAGCGAGCGGGTAAAACCGGCGCGGCGGCCGTCGAAGGCGGCGCCGGCGGTGCTGGGCGCGCTGATCGCGGTCGTCGGATTCGCGACGCTGATGATACGGCTGGAAGTGACGCGGGAAGGCTATCGGATTCCCGAGTTGCACGATGAAATCACCAAGCTGCAGAACGAAAATCGCGGGCTGCGCCTGACGGCCGCGCAGCTCAGCTCGCAGGATCGCCTGCGCGCGCTCGCGCCGCAATATCATCTTGCGCCGCCCGGCCGCGGGCAGGTGGTGATGCTCCCATGAAGGCATCGTTCAAGCAGCGGCGCGCTCGAATCGGAGCACTCACGCTCGCACTGGCGGCGTTGTTCGGTTTCGCGGTAATCCGGCTGGTGCTGCTGGTGGCGATATATGGGCCGCGATTGAACTCGCTCGCCCGCCACGAGTATAGCGGCGGGACCGAACTCGCAGCGGTGCGCGGATCGATCGTCGATCGCAACGGCGAGCCGCTGGCGCTATCGGTCGAGACGCAGTCGGTTTACGCGCGGCCGCGCCGGGTGCTCGAGTCGAGCACGCCGGCCGAGCGGTCGAAGCTCGCGGCAATTCTGACGATGCCGCCGATTTCCCTGGAATCGAAGCTGAGCAAGGACGCGCCGTTCGTGTGGCTCGAGCGTCGAATTTCACCGGACAAAGCGCAGGCCGCGGAAGCGCTCGGAATCGACGGTATCGGCACGATCAGCGAATACAAGCGGTTTTACCCGGAGAGCAACCTGGCGGCGTCGGTGGTGGGGTTGGCGGGGATGGATGGCCAGGGGCTCTCCGGGTTGGAGTTGCAATACGACAAGCTGGCGCGAGGCGAAGCGGTCGAGCTGAGCTTCTATCGTGACGCGCTGGGGCATCCGATTTTCGACAGCCCGCTGGCGCTCAAGGCGCCGGCGCCGGGTGCGCAGCTCGAGCTGACGATCGACTCGTCGATCCAATCGCTGGCCGAAACCGAGTTGGCGGCGGAAGTAGTTCAGAGCGGCGCGAAGCGCGGCAGCGCAATCGTGCTCGATCCATTTACCGGCGAAGTGATGGCGATGGCCAACGTCAGCGCCGGCGGGGCCGACGTCCACGACCGTCTGCACAACCCGGCGGTGGAGGATGCGTTCGAGCCGGGCTCGACGATGAAGGGAATTCTCGGCTCGATCGCGCTGGCCGATCACGCGATCACGCTCGATCGCCAATTCTACTGCGAGGACGGACACTTCACGATCGGTCGGCACACGATCCACGATCACAGCCGTCACGGATGGCTCGATCTCGGCGGGATAATCGAAGTGTCGTCGAATATCGGCGCGGCGAAGATCGCGTTGACGCTCGGCTCGGAGCGCTACCATGAAGGACTTCGCGCATTTGGAATCGGATCGCGCACCGGAATCGATTTGCCCGGCGAAGCGGCGGGCTTGCTGAGCAAACCGTCGGGATGGAAGGAAATAGACCTTGCCAATCACGGTTTTGGGCAGGGCGTGGCGGTCACGCCGATCCAGCTGGCGGTGGCGTACGCGGCGATCGCGAACGGCGGAAATATCATCCGCCCGTACGTGGTGAGGGCTGCTTACGAACCGGAAGGGCGGGCGATCCTCACGCATACGCCGCAAGTGATGCGTCGCGCGATTGCGCCGGATATCGCGCATGAGATGAACCTGCTGCTGCGCAACGTCGTGATGTCCGACGGCGGCACCGCCGCGAAGGCGCGCGTTGACGGGTTTATCGTGGCGGGCAAGACCGGCACGGCGCAGATGGTGAATCCGGAAGACGGCACCTACTATCAGAATCGCCACGTTTCGTCGTTCGTGGGATTTTTGCCGGCGGACGATCCGCGGCTGTTGATCCTGGTCGTGTTGTACGATGTAGGCCACGAGCATTTTGGCGGATTGATCGCGGCGCCGGTGTTCAGCGAAATCGCGCAGGGCGCGGTTCGTGATTTGAATATCATCGCGCCGAATCAGCCCTACGATACTGCCGGCGTGATCCCGATGCCCGATTTCGGCAAAGATTCGGCGGGCGGAAATTCGGACGCGAAGAGCGCTGCCGCGGCGTCCGCCGAGGTGGACGACTATCTGCCCGTGTTGACGGGTTCGACACTGACGCGGGCGACCCCCAATTTCGCGGGATTGAGTCTCAGGCGCGCGATGGAGTTGGCGCGCGTCTCGCGCGTCAACGTCGATGTGCATGGCGGCGGCTACGTGGTCGCGCAGGAGCCGGGCGCCGGCGCTCCGCTCAATCATTTGACGGTCAAACTGACGCTTGCGCCGATTGTCGCGGACAGTGGAGCCGGCGCGGCAACGGCAACGCAATCTGGCGTCGTACCCGCGTCGTATTTCAGCGGCGGCGGCGGGCTGGCCGGGCGAAAGTGAAAAGTGAAACTTGGTGAATTGCTCGAAGGACTCGACGTCGGTCGAATCGACGGTGACCTGAACGTGGAAATTACGGGCCTCAGCTACGACTCGCGTCAGACGAGGCCCGGTCATCTCTACTTCTCGACGGCCCGCGATCCAAAGCGGAACCGGGCCAACATTGACGATGCATTAAGCCGTGGGGCGCGCGCTGTGGTGGTTGCGGGATGGGACGGTGGAATGGCGCGCCCCGCGGTACCCCTGGTCGAGAGCGAGCGGCCGCGCCTGCTGATGGGCGCGGCCGCGTCGCGTTTCTTCGGTGCGCCGAGCGAGCGCGTCGATTTGATCGGCATCACCGGAACCAGCGGCAAGACCACGACCAGCTACATCCTGGCGTCGATTTTCGAGGCGGCCGGCATGCCCATGGGGATCATCGGCACGATCGGCATCTTCATCGCCGGGACGAAAATCTACAGCGGACTTACCACGCCCGAGTCGATCGACTTCGAGTCTGCGCTGGCGGCAATGGAGCGCGCGGGCGTGCGTCACGCGGTGGCGGAAGTGTCGTCGATTGGAATCGCGGAAGGGCGGGTCGATGCGCTGAGCTTTCGCGCGTGCATGTTCACCAACCTGGGCCGCGACCATCTCGACTATCACGCGACGATCGAGGACTACTTCGCGGCGAAGCTGCGCCTGTTCACCGAGATACTGCCGCGCAGCCGGCGGGCAGACACGGTCGCGGTGGTGCGCGGCGACGATCCGTTGGGCCGGCGCGTGCTCGAATCGGTCAAGGGCTCGAAAATAAGTTTCGGGCTGGACCGCTCGCTCGACGTCCATCCCGAGAAATTCGACGCGGACTTGAGCGGACTTCGCGCGACGCTGTCGGTACTCGGCAAAAAGATCGAGATCGATTCGCCGCTGATCGGCGAAATCAATTTGCTCAATATCCTGGGCGCGTCGGCTCTGTCGGCGGCCCTGGGTGTCGAATCGGAAGCGGTGGCGGATGGGGTGCGGCGATGCCCAGGGGCCCCCGGCAGACTCGAAGCGATCCAGGCGAAACCGGGAGTCACGGTGCTGGTCGATTACGCGCACAAGCCCGACGCGTTGGAGGCGGTGCTGACGGCGCTGCGTCGCATCGGCGCGGGCAGGATCATTTGCGTGTTCGGATGCGGCGGAGACCGCGACCGCGGCAAGCGGCCGATCATGGGCGAGATTGCGGGACGGCTCGCCGATCTCCCGGTGCTGACCTCCGACAATCCGCGCAGCGAAGACCCGATGGCGATAATTGCGGGCGTCGAGAAGGGATTGATCGCGGCGGGACGTGCGCGAATCGGGAATCCGAAAGAGTTTGCGATTGCTGCAACGCGCGGCGGATATATCGTGGAGCCGGATCGGCGCACCGCGATCGCCATCGCGCTCAGAATCGCGACCGCGGGCGACGCGGTCTTGATCGCGGGCAAGGGACACGAGGACTATCAGCTGGTGGCAGGGCGCGTACTCCCGTTCGACGATCGGGTCGTGGTCCGCGAGATTGCGGCGGAACTCGGCGGCGGGCAGAGTTGATACTCGGCGAGCCGCGCGATGCTCTACCTGCTGCTCTACCCCCTGCACAAATATTATTCCGGCTTCAACGCGCTCAGGTACGAGACGCTGCGATCGGTGCTGGCCGGGCTGACGGCGCTGGCGCTGTCGTTGGCTCTGGGACCGATTGTGATCGAACGGTTCCGCACGCTGCGTATCGGTCAGACGATTCGCGAAGTCGTTCCGCAGGCGCATCAGAAGAAAGCCGGCACGCCCACGATGGGCGGTCTGCTGATCGTGGCGTCGATGCTGGCGGCGACGCTGCTGCTCGCCAACATCCTGAATCCGTACGTCTGGATCGCGATCTTCGTGACGCTGACCTTCGGCGCGATCGGTTTCAGCGACGACTACTTCAAACTCACGCGCGGCAAAGGGCTTGGACTGAGCGGCCCGGCGAAGCTGGCCTGGTCATTTTCGTGCGCGTTCATCGCGGCGGCGTGGCTGTTCCTGTATCTCGGTTTCGACACGCATCTGACGGTGCCGTTCCTGAAGAACGTTCATCCCGATCTGCACTGGTGGCTTTATATCCCGTTCGCGATGGCCGTGATCGTGGGATGCTCGCATGCGGTGAACCTGACCGACGGACTCGACGGTCTTGCGATTGGACCCGTGATGACGGTCGCGTTCACGTACTGGACGTTCACCTACGTCGCCGGCAACATCAAGTTCGCGAGCTACCTGCAGGTACCGTATGTCGCCAACGTCGGCGAGGTTGCGATTTTCTGTGCGTCGCTGATCGCCGCGTCGCTTGGCTTTCTGTGGTTCAACGCGTACCCGGCTTCGATGATGATGGGCGACGTGGGCGCGCTGGCGCTGGGCGGGGCGCTCGGAACGGTGGCGGTGCTGGCCAAGCAGGAACTCGCGCTGATAATAGCCGGCGGCGTGTTCGTGGCAGAGGCGGTGTCAACGATCATTCAGCGCTACTATTTCAAGGCGACGCACAAGCGGTTTTTCCTGATGGCGCCACTGCACCACCATTTTGAACTCGAAGGCATCCCCGAAACCGTGGTCGTGATCAGATTCTGGATTGTATCGATCGTGTGCGCGCTGGTCGCACTGAGCACGCTGAAGCTGCGTTGATGGAACTGTCGGACAAGCGCGTGATGGTGGTGGGACTGGGAGTCAGCGGAGTCGCCGCGGCGCGGTTCCTTGCCT
The DNA here is from genome assembly GCA_002479255.1 of Candidatus Binatus soli. GTDB lineage: Bacteria > Desulfobacterota > Binatia > Binatales > Binataceae > Binatus > Binatus soli. The sequence goes on from DLMJ01000006.1 coordinate 167,600, forward strand.
CGCGCGGCGCGAAACTCGTGATGACGGATCGACGTGTCGACGTCGAGCGCAGCAAACTACCCGCAGGTGCGCTGAAGCTGGGAGCCGAAGATGCAGGCTGGATGGACGGCGTCGACCTGGTCGTCACGAGTCCGGGAGTACCGCGCGATTCGATTCTGCTGCGGGCTGCGACCGAGCGGAGAATTCCGGTAATCGGAGAAATCGAACTCGCCGGCCGCTTCCTCGAGGCGCCAATCACCGCGGTCACCGGCACCAACGGCAAGAGCACGGTCGTGGTGCTGCTCGGCGAGATTTTGAAGGCATCGGGACGGCGCACGTTCGTCGGCGGCAACCTGGGCACGCCGTTAATCGACGCGGTCGATGGCAAGTGGGAAGTTGCGGTCGTCGAGGTGTCGAGTTTTCAGCTCGAATGGATCGAGAAATTCCGGCCGCACGCCGGCGTGCATCTGAATCTGAGCGACGATCACTTCGATCGCTATCGCGATCTTGCGGACTACGGGCGCGCGAAAGCCCGGCTGTTCGAAAACCAGCAGGCTTCGGACTACGCGATTCTGAATCGCGACGATCCCAATGTTTGGAAGCTTGCCAACGGCGTGCGCTCGCGCGTGATCGGCTTCGGGCACGCGCGCGGCGGCGGCGGGGCGTCGATTTGGTTCGACGATCGGTCAAACGCGATCGTCTTCGATTTAGGTTTCGATGGCGCGCGTCGCGGGCGAATCAGCCTTGAAGGATTTCGTCTGCGTGGGCGGCACAACATATCCAACGCGATGGCGGCGTCGGCAGCGGCGCTCGCGCTTGGTGTCGAGATGGAAGAAATCGAACGCGCGCTCGCGTCATTTTGCGGGCTGCCGCATCGAATCGAAGTCGTACATGCGCATGGCGGCGTGACTTATATCGACGACTCGAAGGGAACCAACGTCGGCGCAGTGGTCGAGGCGATCGACGCGATTGCGGCGCCGATAATTCTGATCGCAGGCGGTCTCGACAAGGGCGGAGATTACGCGCCGCTGAGGCGGCCGCTCGGCGACAAGGTCAAGCTTGCGATTTTGAACGGAGCGGCGCGGGACAAGATGGCGGCGGCGCTCGAAGGTGCCACGCAGATCGAATTGGTGGCGACTCTAAGCGAGGCGGTCGAACATGCGGCGCGCGAGGCGCGGCCGGGCGACACGGTGCTGCTGTCGCCGGCGTGCTCGAGCTTCGATCAGTTCAAGGACTATGCGGAACGCGGCAACGTATATAAAGAGCTGGTTCGGGCGCTTTGACGGGGTAACCTATCGGCGTCCCGACCCGTGGCTGTGGCTGCCGGCGGCGGTGCTGTTGTTGCTCGGGCTGCTGATGGTGCTGAACACGACCTACTTTCTCGGCATCGAGAAAAAAGGCGACGCGTTCCATTTCTTCAAGCTTCACCTGGCGCACATCGTGGCCGGCTTCGTCATTTTGATCCTGCTGTCGCAATTCTCGCTGGCGGGTCTGCGTCGAATCGTGATGCCGTTGTTCATCGTGTCGGTCGTGATGCTGGTGCTGCTCTACGTTCCAGGGCTCGGGCTGATGAAGGGCGGCGCGCGGCGATGGCTCAAGCTGGGACCGGTGGTTGCGGAACCGTCGGAACTGGTGAAATTCGCGCTGGTGTTTTTCCTCGCCGGGTTCCTGAGCAAGCGCCAGGAGCGGATCCGCAAGTTCACGCATGGACCGCTGGCGGTCTTTCTGATCGTCGGGCCAATCACGCTGATGATTCTGAAGCAGCCGGACTTCGGCAGTACCGTGATGATCGCGCTGATCCTGTTCGCGATGCTGTGGGCGGCGGGCGCGCGCTGGCAGCATCTTGCGGCCGCGGGCAGCGGGGCCCTGGGCCTGTTGGTGTTCCAGGCGGTAGCGAAATCGTACCGCATGAAGCGGCTGACGACGTTCCTCGATCCGTGGTCGGTCGCGCGCGGCGCCGGCTTCCAATTGGTGCAATCTTTCATCGCGCTCGGCGAAGGCGGTAAGTGGGGCGTAGGTCTCGGCGCGGGCCGTCAGAAGATGTTCTATCTGCCGGAGGCGCACACCGATTTTGTTTTCGCGGTGGTTGGCGAGGAGTTCGGCCTTGTCGGGGCGGCCGTTGTGGTCGCGCTGTTCCTGCTGATTCTGTTTCGGGGGATGCGAATCGCGCATGACGAGCCCGATCCGTTCGCGAGCTTGCTCGCGGTGGGACTGACCGCGCTGCTCTCGATTCAGGCGCTGATCAACATGTCGGTGGTGATCGGACTGATCCCGACCAAGGGGCTGCCGCTGCCGTTCCTGAGTTACGGCGGCACTTCGATCATCATCGCGATGGCGGCGTTGGGCGCGCTACTCGCGCTCGGGCGCCGGCCGGCGGTGCGATGAAGGTGATAATCGCAGGCGGCGGCACGGGAGGACATCTTTTTCCGGCCGTTGCGCTGGGCGAGGAACTGATTCGCGAGCGTCCCGGTATCGAGGTGCTGTTTGTCGGCACGAGCGCGGGTCTTGAGGCGAAGTGGCTGCCGAGAAGCGGGCATAGTTACGAATTATTCGAGATGCATGGAATTCGCGGGCATAGCGTGATCGAGAGGGCGCGCGCGTCGGCGGAATTCATTCGCGCGATTGGGCTCGGGGTGTCGCTGGTCAGGCGCTTTCGTCCGAGCATTGTGGTGAGCGCGGGTGGATATGCGTCGGCGTCGATGGGTGCGGCGGCGATCATGACGCGGACACCGTTGGTGTTGATGGAACAGAACACGCGGCCGGGTCTGGCGAATCGGATGTTGTCGAGATTCGCGGACAAAATCTGCGTCGGCTTCAGTGACAGTGCGGCTTATTTCAGTTCTTCCAAAGTCGCGGTCACGGGCAATCCGACCCGGTTTCAATACCATCCTGACCGATCGCGCCGGGAGGGTGGGCAATTACAAATCCTTGTTTTAGGCGGTTCATCGGGAGCGCATCGCCTGAATATTGGCGTTGTAGGGGCTTTCAAAATCTGCGGAAAAAGTGTTATAAATTTGAGCATTGTTCACCAGACTGGGGAGGCGGATGAGGAGTTGGTGAGGAGTGCATACCGCGAAATGGGCGTCGCGGCAGAGGTGGCGCCGTTTATCGACGACGTCGCCGACGCGCTGCATCGCGCCGATCTGGTTATCGCGCGCTCAGGCGCGATGACGGTCACGGACATTGCTCTTGGCGCGCGCGCGGCCATTTTTGTGCCTTATCCGTTCCATAAGGATTTGCAACAACTGCACAACGCGTGCGTGATTGAAAAGCGCGGCGGAGCGATAATAGTCCGCGACGACGAGCAGCTTGCGTCCAATCTCGCGCGCGAACTTGACGCGCTGATCCGGAATCCGGCGCGGCTGGACGAGATGGGTCTGCGGGCGCATCAGGCGGCGCATCCGGACGCCGCTCGCCACGTAGCCAGAATATGTTTTGAAGTTGCGGAGAAAGCAGCAGCGTGAGTGAACTGCACGCAAATGGTCTTTTGACGCGTCAGCGGCGGCTGCATTTCATCGGAATCGGCGGCGCGGGCATGAGCGGAATCGCCGAGCTGTGCCTGAAGCTCGGGATGCGGGTCAGCGGATGCGATGTGAAACCTTCGGCGACGATCGCGCGGCTGGCGTCGCTGGGTGCCGAAATCAGCCAGGGGCATCATCCGGCGCACGTGAAGGATGAGGCTGGTATCGACGCGGTGGTAATCTCGTCGGCGATAAAATTTTCCAATCCTGAAGTCGCGCGAGCGCGCGAGATGAAAATTCCGGTAATCGCGCGCGCCGAGATGCTTGGCGAGCTGCTGCGGATGGCCAAGCTCGGCGTGGCGGTCGCGGGCACTCATGGCAAGACGACCACGACCGGTCTGATCGCGCTGATCATGGAAGAGGCAAATCTCGATCCCACGGTCGCGGTGGGCGGAAATATTCGCAATACGGGCACCAACGTCCGGCTGGGACGCGGCGATTTCATGGTTGCCGAGGCCGACGAGAGCGACGCGTCGTTTCTGCTGCTGATCCCGACGATCGCAGTGGTGACGAATATCGATCCGGAGCATCTCGATCATTACGGCACGATGGATCGAGTGCGGCAGGCGTTTGCGGACTTTATCAACCGGGTGCCGTTCTACGGCGTTGCCGTACTCGGAATCGACAGTGTGAACGTGCGCGGCCTGATGGCGTCGATTCGCAAGCCGATGGTGACCTACGGCGTCGCGCAGGACGCGGATCTGCGCGCCGAGAAAATCGTGATAGACGGCCTTTCGACTCGCTTCGAGGTGATCCGCAACGGCGAGCATCTTGGCCGAGTGACTATACCGACGCCGGGCGTGCATGTTGCGATGAACTCGCTCGCGGCGATCGCAGTCGCGATGGAAATTGGAATCAGCTTCGAGCGCGCGGCGGCGGCGCTGGCCAAGTTCGGCGGAATCAGCCGGCGATTCGAGATCAAGGGCGAAGCGGCGGGACGAATCGTGCTCGACGACTATGCGCATCACCCGGCGGAGGTGCGCGCGACGCTGGCCGCGGTGCGGGCATCGTTCAAGCGCCGGGTGGTAGCAGTCTTTCAGCCGCATCGGTACACGCGGCTGCGCGATTTGTTCGACGATTTCCTGTCGGCATTCGACGATGCCGACGTGCTCTACTTGCTTGATGTGTATCCGGCCGGCGAGGAGCCGATTGCCGACGTCTGCGCGCGGCGTCTGTACGAGGCGCTGTGCGCACGGGGGCATCTCGAAGTGCATTACCTCGGCGCCGAGGAAGATCCCGCGGCGCGCATCGCGTCAGGCTCGCGCGCGGGTGACGTGATCGCGACTTTAGGCGCGGGCGATATCTACAAGATGGGCGGCGAAATACTGGATGCGCTCAACGCCGAGGTCAAAATCCATGAAGGCGCTTGAACGCGAGCTGCGCGAGAGATTTGGCGCGCGAATCCGCGCCGCGATGCCGCTGGCGGAGCTGACCTCATTTCGGATCGGAGGACCCGCTGACTTGTTCGTTGCCGTCGAGGACGAAACCGAGCTGATGCATGCGAAGGCGGCGGCGTATCGCGCCGGCGTGCCATGCTTCTGCCTCGGCGCAGGGACCAATCTGCTGGTGAGCGATCGCGGGATGCGCGGGCTGGTAGTGAGGCTCGGCGATGGCTTCGGGAAAATAAAAATTGACGACACGAAAGTCGTTGCGGGCGCTGGCGCCGCGTTCGGTACCCTGGTCCAGGCGGTGGTCGATCGGGGTCTTGAGGGGCTCGAATTCGGCGAGGGTATTCCCGGCACGGTCGGGGGCGGATTGGTGATGAATGCGGGCGCGTTCGGCGGCGAAATCGCCAAGGTGGTCACTCTGGTGCACGGCGTCACCGGGGCTGGCGAGGCGATTGCGCTGAGCAGGGACGAAGTCAAGTTTTCGTACCGGCGCACCGAGTTGCCGGCGCACTTCGTAATCACGCGAGTCGATTTCGAGCTAGCTCGCGGCGATCGCGCGCAGTTGATGGCGCGAGTCGCGGAGATGAAGGCCAGGCGTGCGTCGCGCCAGCCGCGTGGCGTGCCCAATGCGGGTTCGATCTTCAAGAACCCGCCGGGAAATTTCGCGGGCAAGCTGTTGGAAGGCGCGGGTCTGAAGGGGACGCGGCTGGGCGGCGCGGCTTTTTCGGATCAGCATGCAAATTTTATCGTGAATCTTGGCGGCGCTCAGGCCGCGGAAGTGCGCGCGCTGATCGACATGGCGCGCAACAAGGTCAAGGAGCAGAGCGGCGTCTGGCTCGAACCGGAGGTTAGGCTGGTCGGCGATTGGTGACGCGGGATTGAGGTGGCGGGGTGGCGGTTCGCAGAGGCGGAAATAGGGCGGTGGCAGGATGGAGCCCGCGGTTGGGCGGGCTGGTCGTGTGCGCCTTTTTTGCGCTGGGCGTGATGACGGGATTCAGCACGACCGGCCGCGCAATCACGCTCAGAGCTTGCGCGACTCTCAGCTCATATCGGAATCAAATAATGGACTCGCTCGCGCCCGCGCGCACGGCTGCCGCGAGCTACTCTGCCGTGCTGACCGAATGGGCCGGGCGCGCTGGAATTTACCATCGCGCCAGCCTCGGGCCGGGCGTCACGGCGCTGTCGGCGGGGGACATGCGTGAAGGCGCGATCGCGATCGTCGAGCGGCGCGACGGCTTCTACGAGCTATTCAGCGGCGGCGAACTTCGCGGGCCGGTCTCGCCCGGCAAGCAGGGCGATCTGCCGGTGCTGAGCGGCGCGGTGCTCGACAACGCGCGCGGACCGCAGATGGTCGATTATGCGGCGGTGCTGGTGCGCTCGGAAGCGCAGTTGTCCGAAATTGTCTCGGAAATGCGAGTTAATGATGACGCGACCGCGTCGCTCTTTCTGGAACGCGAGCGTACCGAGGTGGTGATCGACCTCGATCGCGCGACGACGGAAATTCAGCGCGCGATCGAGGTGCGACAGCAATGGCAGGGGCGCGAGAACCTGATCGCCGCACTCGATTTGACTACGCCGGGGCTGGTGGTCGTGCGCCTGCATGCAGGCGAGGGTAACCATTCGAAACACAAGGGCGGGATTCGAAAGGTTTCGCTCCAGCCGAACGGGGAGTCCGTGACGCGATGAGAAATCTGCTCACCGGATTGGACGTCGGCACCAGCAAAGTGTGCGCAATCGTCGGCGAGTCGCTGCCCGACGGCCAATTAGCGACGCTTGGCTTCGGAATCGCGCCATGCACCGGGTTGCGCAAGGGCGTGGTGGTCAATATCGAGGCGACGGTCGATGCGATCCGATCGGCGGTCCAGGAAGCGGAGAAAAGTTCCGGCGTGCGGGTGGGTTCGGCGGTGGTTGGGGTTGCGGGGCCGCATATAAAGGGCCTCAACAGCCACGGGATCGTCGCGGTGCGGGGCGGTGAAGTCGGTTCGCGCGATGTGGATCGAGTGATCGACGCAGCGCGCGCGGTCGCAATCCCGCTCGATCGGCAAGTGCTGCATATCCTGCCGCAGCAGTTTGCGGTCGATGAGCAGGAGGGCGTGCGCGAGCCGCATGGGATGGCGGGAGTGCGCCTCGAGGCGCGCATTCATATCGTGACCGCGGCGCAGAGCTACGGCCAGAATCTTACCAAGTGCTGCGAGCGCGCGGGCGTGACGCCGTCGGAGATGGTTTTCCAGCCGCTGGCGTCGGCGGACGCGGCGCTGTTTCCGGAGGAACGCGAGCTCGGAGTCGCGCTGATCGATGTTGGCGGCGGCACCACGGACATCATCGTGTTTCATGGCGGCGCGGTGATGCATACCGCCGTGCTGCCCATCGGCGGAAACCATCTTACCAGCGATATCGCGGCGGGACTGCGCACGCCGATTTCCGAAGCGGAGCGGCTCAAGACTACGTTCGGCGTGGCGACCAACCAGGTCGTGCGCCGCGACGAGATGGTGGAGGTGCCGGGAGTCGGCGGACGCGAGCCGCGGGTGATCGCGCGCCGCTTGCTCGGAGAAATAATCGAGCCGCGGATGGAAGAGATTTTCGCGATGGTGCAGCGCGAGCTGCTGCGCTCGGGGGTTTCGGACGGGCTTGCCTCGGGCGTGGTGCTGGTGGGAGGGACGTCGCTGCTGGAGGGCACGCAGGAACTGGCCGAGCGCGTCTTCGGCGTGCCGGTGCGGCGCGGACTTCCGATCAACCTGAAAGGGCTGCCCGAAGAACTGATGAAGCCGATGTACACGGCGGCGGCGGGATTGCTGCTGTACCAGAGCGCGGCGGGTGGAATTGGCAACGGCGTGGGAAGAACGGGCCGGCTGTGGCGGCTGCGTTCGCGACTTAGCGATTGGATGAGGGACTTCTTTTGAGAAGTCGCCGGAACAAAAAATTAATCGGGCAACAAACTTTGCCGGTAGGTGGTGGAGGAGGATCTGTAATGATTGAGTTGGTGAGTAATCCCGACCCGGGCGCGAGGATCAAGGTAATCGGCGCTGGTGGATGCGGCGGCAATGCGATCAACCACATGATCAATGTGGGGCTGCGCAACGTCGATTTCATAGCCGTGAATACCGACATCCAGGCGCTGCAGAATAATCATGCGGCGCTGCGCGTTCAGATCGGCGACCAGATCACGCGCGGACGCGGCACCGGCGGCAATCCTGAAATCGGACGCAAGGCCGCGCTGGAAGACGAAGAACGGATCCGCGAAATCCTGTCGGAAGCGGAGATGGTGTTCGTGACCGCCGGGATGGGCGGCGGCACCGGAACCGGCTCCGCACCGGTGATTGCGCGGGTCGCGCGCGAGCTCGGCGCGCTGACCGTCGGCGTCGTGACCAAGCCGTTCCAGTTCGAAGGACGCCGCCGCATGGCGCAGGCGGAAGACGGACTGCGCGAGCTCAAGAACGCGGTCGATACGCTCATCACGATTCCCAATCAACGCCTGCTCTCGGTCGCGAGCAAAAATACGTCGTTGAAGGAATCGTTTCAGAAGGCCGACGACGTGCTGCTGCAGGCGGTGCGCGGAATTTCCGAACTGGTCACCGTCCATGGCTTGATCAACCTGGATTTTGCCGACGTGCGATCGATCATGGCCGAGATGGGCATGGCGATGATGGGCGCGGCGACGGCGTCGGGCGAAAATCGCGCAGTCGAGGCTGCGCAGCGTGCGATCTCGAGCCCGCTGCTCGAAGACGTCTCGATCAAGGGCGCGCGCGGCCTGCTGATCAACGTGACCGGCGGCTCGGACATGGCGCTCTACGAAGTCAACGAGGCGGCGAGTTTGATCCAGGAAGAGGCGCACGAGGACGCGAACATCATTTTCGGCGCCGTGATCGACGACGCGATGACGGACGAGATTCGCGTCACGGTTATCGCTACGGGATTCGGCGATCTCGACCGAGGTTCGCCACGCTATTCGCCGTCGGGCGCTCCCGTCACCACCCCGATCGCGGCGGCCTCGACCCGGGCCGTCGATCCCATGGAGGTCAAGCCGGCGCCGGCCCAGGCAGGGCAGGTGAGGATGTTCCCGGGCAACAAGCCGGTGCGCAGGATGGGAATGGTCGTGGACGACAGTTCGCTGGACATTCCGACTTTCAGGCGGCGCGGCGAGGATGCGGGCCTGGCGGATGGAGAGAAGCTGGAGCCGACTTCGCTGCTCGACGGCGATGACAAGCTCGACATCCCGACCTTCCTGCGCAAGCATCTCGACTAGCGCGGGCGATCGCACAAACAGTTGCGGTGGCGGGGTCTTACGAGTCGCGGCGCGTACTTTTTGGCCTTGTTTAACGGCTCTGGGGGGTCACTGAAATTTGACTCGACGGTCTAGTCTGACTAGACTGATGCTCATGAGATGGCAGATTCAAGAAGCCAAGGCGCGCTTCAGCGAAATGGTCGAGCGTACTCTGAGAGAAGGGCCGCAAACGGTAACCCGTCACGGCAAACCGGTGGCCGTCCTGGTCAGGGCCGACCAATATCGGCGTTTGCGCGCCGGGGGCAAGACCTTCAAGGCATTGCTCGCGTCGGCGCCGCTGGAAGGCGTAGAGATACGACGGTCGCGTGACACAGCGCGAATCATTCAACTTTGAATGTACCTGATTGATACGAACATCATATCGGAAGTTGGCAAAGGCCGGCGTTGCGATCGCCACGTGGCCGCCTGGTATCGCGATATCCGCGACGACGAACTTTTCCTGAGCGTTCTGGTCGTCGGGGAGATAAGACAGGGAATCGAACGGCTGCGTCCGCGAAATAGGCAGCGAGCTAACGCGCTGGAACATTGGCTGGAAGAGATTTTGGCTTCGTTCGGAGAACGAGTACTGCCCGTCGATGAGCGAGTCGCGCAGATCTGGGGTCGTATAAACGCACGCGAGCCTTTGCCTGTGGTTGATTCGATCCTAGCCGCGACGGCCGAGGCTCATGGCCTGACTCTGGTAACGCGCAACCTCAAAGACATTGAGCGTAGCGGCGTTCGATGCTTGAACCCGTTCGAACCTGCGGTATCGGGCGAATAGACGAGGACCTCGACATCCCGACCTTCCTGCGCAAGCATCTCGACTAGCGCCGTCGATCGCACAAACAGTTGCGGTGCCGGAGTCTGAGGGCTTACGGCGCCGCTCGCGTGCCCGATGGTCGGGTTAATCGTGGTGATCAGACACGGGGCTTCTCTGGCTCGCGCAGAGCCGGTGAAGCCTTGCGCCCGTGCGGTTTCGTGTCGTGGTCGATATGTCAGGGAAACATGCGCGACGGTAGAAGGGGCGCCTTGGGACTCATTTGCTGTGCAGGGCAGATAAAATCCCGATTAGTACTCCACCGGCTCCAGTGAATGCGGCTATAACTGCTAACATACTGTCTCTTCTGTACTTTTGTTCTTCACGGATCAAACTGCGCACCGCAAATATTCCGGTCTCAGTGAGATACCAATACTTGTGGCCGTCTTCGCGGTCTTCGATGCATTTCCAGTTACTGTCTTCCTCGCTGCCACGTTCGGGAATCGGGACATGGTAACGGCGGGCTTTCCGTCGCCAATAGTTGGTATCCATTTCATACAACCGGCCATAATAGCCGTCGGAGTAAAGGAAAAACTCCGATGCCAGTTCTTGCTCTTTGTTCCAGTCGCCCCGCCGTCTTGCTTGCTCGATTTCGCCATCGTACTGACGGTTCAGCTTCCGCAGGCTGTGGCGGATACGTATCTTCTCAGGAACGCACTTCCAAAACAGCCGACTCGCTTGCTGCTTCCAGCTTGGCATTGACACCTCTCTCGTTGGGCCGCCTTTCAGCAGAACTGTCCGCCGGTCTATTCTGAATTGAGGTGCGGGTCGTCGGTCGCGCCACCGAACAAGACCTTACGCCTTTTGAAATACACGTAGTTGGGAAGGAACCAAAAAAAAGACCAAAGGGCCACTGCCGTGAAAACGAGCGCTGCGTTGAAGCCGCGCGGGATGCCAGCCTGTGAAGCAGGGACGTGCGGTATACAGTCGAACGCCAGCGCTACCCAGTTCCAGCGCCAAGCGACTAGTTTTCTTCGCCACAGACCGTGCGCCACGAAAGCGGAAATCGGCGCGATGGCGGCGCCTTCAAAAGCCGAGACCATGAGCCACGGCATTGCGCGATGCCTCATGACAGCTAGCGCAAGTAGGGCCGCTGTCCCCGCTACAGCGACTTTCACCCAGAGCAAGATGATGTAGAATCTGAGCCATCGCGTAGGCAGTTCGCCGTGGCTCGAACGCGACTCCTGCTCGGCTATCCAGTCGGAAAGAGCTTTCGAGAACACTCCCAACAGAACGCACGCGATTGAAGCAACATAGACGTGAAGATAATGCCAAGGCAGATGGCCTTCGATAAGGTAGAACAGGGCAGGGAAGATTAGGACGCCGGGAGAAGTGAAAAGCCCGACCGCTCCCCCGACCCAAAGAGACAGGAAAGTGCTGATGTGCGGTTGGAACCAGTCCTCAATCGCTCCTACATAGAGAAGCCACAGCCAGAATCCCCCCAAAACAGCGAGAACCATCGCCACGACGAACAAAATGACGAAGGGGATTCTCAAGAGTGCTCTGGCGCTTTCGGTCTCCATAAAAGTGAGATTCAGATTACCAAACACAGTGAGTTAGCAGACTGTCGTGCGACCGACAAATGGCGGACAGGCCCGCGTCAAGACACCGATCAGACATGGCGGCAGCGTGTGCCCGCGATCAGATTCAAATCCCTGTACGGGTGCGGTTTCGCGTCGGCGCGATGGTGGCTGCAAACAGCGGCGGCTACTTTTCTTTGAGGCGCGGATCGTCGGTCGAGATGCCCGTAGCGCGAAGTCATATACGCGCTCGAATGTCCGAGCAGTTCGCCGACCTGCCGTATCGCGGCAAATATATCAGCGGTCGGCGGCGGCCTGCTGCACGGATGCGTGGCTGTTGAGTGATTTGAGGATCGCTTGACGGCGTTCCTTCAATTCCTCCGGCATCGTCGGCCCGATCTTTTCGAAGAATTCGCCGGCGGATTCGAGTTCCGTTTTCCATTCCGCGGGATTTATGGCAAGCGCGTCTCGCACAGCACTCTCGGGCAGATCGAGGCCCTTGAGATCGAGGTCTGCCTCATTGGGAACGATTCCAACCGGCGTATTGCGGCCACCGGCGCGTCCGTGGATTCGATCGAGCATCCATTTGACCACGCGCAGGTTTTCGCCGTAGCCGGGCCAGATAAAGTTGCCGGCGGCGTCCTTGCGAAACCAGTTGACCATGAATACGCGCGGCGGCTTCTTGATCGCGCTGCGCATCTTGAGCCAGTGAGCGAAATAATCGCCCATGTTGTAGCCGCAGAACGGCAGCATCGCCATCGGATCGCGCCGCAACACGCCGACCGCTCCTGTAGCCGCAGCCGTCGTTTCGGAACCCATCGTGGCGCCCATGAAGACGCCGTGCGTCCAGTCCATCGATTCGAGCACGAGCGGCACCGTCGTGGCGCGCCGTCCGCCGAAAATGATCGCGGAGATCGGCACACCGCGCGGATCGTCCGCCAGCGGCGACCAGACGGGATTGTTGCGCATCGGAGTCGTGAAGCGGCTGTTGGGATGCGCGGCCTTGTCCGGCGAGCCTTTTTTCCACGGGCGTCCCTGCCAGTCGAGCAGACCGTCGGGCGCCGGCACGTCCATCCCTTCCCACCACACGCCGCCGTCGGGAGTCATCGCGACGTTGGTGAAAATCGAATCATGCTGTAGCATCCTCATCGCGTTCAGGTTCGATTTTTCGCTGTTTCCGGGCGCGACGGCGAAGTAGCCGTTCTCGGGATTAACCGCCCACAGGCCGCCGTCCGGACCGACCCGCAGCCACGCGATATCGTCGCCAATCGTGGACACCTTCCAGCCCTTGAACTCGGCCGGCGGCGTCAGCATCGCGAGATTGGTCTTGCCGCATAGGCTGGGAAACGCGGCGGCGACATAAGTGGTCTCGCCGTCGGGACTTTGCAGGCCGAGGATCAGCATGTGCTCGGCCAACCATCCTTCGTCACGGCCGAGCCAACTTGCGATCCGAAGCGCGAAACATTTCTTGCTGAGGAGTGCGTTGCCGCCGTACCCGCTGCCGACCGAGATGATGGTGTTGTCCTGGGGGAAGTGGCAAATCAGGCGGCGCTCGGGATTCAAGTCGAGCAGGCAATGAATTCCGCGATTGAAATTGTCCGACTCGCCAAGCTGAGCGAGCGCCACCGCGCCCATCCGCGTCATGATTCGCATGTTCAGCACGACGTAGATGCTGTCGGTGAGCTCGACGCCGACCTTCGAGAACGGCGACCCGATCGGGCCCAGCAGGTACGGCACCACGTACATCGTGCGCCCGCGCATCGACCCTTGGAGCCATCCGCGCAACTTGGCGTATGTCGCTGCGGGCTCCGACCAATTATTGGTAGGCCCGGCGTCTATTTCCTTCGGAGTGCAGACGAAGGTCAGTTGTTCGGTGCGCGCAACGTCGTTGGGATTCGAGCGATGCAGATAGCAGCCGGGCCGTTTGGCCTGATTGAGCTCGATCAGTATTCCCACCGCGACGGCCTGTTTGGTCAGGCGATTTTTCTCCGCTTCGGAACCGTCGCACCACACAATCGCATAGGGCCGGGTGAGCTGGGCGACTTCGTTGACCCAATCGCGCAACGCGCGGCTGCTGGTCGGTGAACTAATTGCGTCGGGGTTGGGTGTCACTTCATCGCTCCACGTCGAAATTTGTGAGACGTAACTCCTATTCCAACGGAGGTGCGAAATGCAATCCAGCCAACGTGGGATCGTAATCGCGGACTTCCATTTTACCTGTAAACTACTAAATTGATATTAGGCTTGCTTGTGAACTATCAAGTTTACTATTAGGCTGGCGGAATGACAGGTATACCGCACGGTTTGGCGCTTCTGCGTGATCCGCAACTGAATAAATCGACCGCGTTCACTGAGTCTGAGCGCGAGGCGCTGGGCCTGCTCGGCCTCTTGCCGGAAGGGATCGATACCGAGGCAGCTCAGATCCAGCGGGTGCACCTTCAGCTGTCGCAAAAGCCGAACGATCTGGAAAAGTACATCTACTTGTCGCAACTGCAGGATAACGACGAAACGCTCTTTTACTGCGTGCTCATGTCGGACCCGGTGCGATTCCTGCCGCTCGTCTACACCCCGACGGTGGGCGAGGCCTGCCTCCAGTTTGGCCACATCATGCGCCGGCCCAAGGGCCTTTACCTGTCGATCAAACGCAAGGGCCGCGTCCGCGAAATTCTCCGCAATTGGCCGCAGCGCGACGTGCGCTTTATCGTGGTCAGCAGCGGGCAGCGGATTCTGGGGCTTGGCGATCTCGGCGCAAACGGCATGGGAATCCCGATCGGCAAGCTGGCGCTCTACACCGCGTGCGCCGGCGTGCCGCCGCAATACTCTCTCCCGATCCTCATCGACTGCGGCACTAACAATGAGACGTTGCTGCGCGACCCGCTCTACCTGGGCTTGCGGCAGACGCGCCCGCCAGTGGCGCAGTTGGATGAGTTTGTCGAAGAATTCATAACCGCGGTCCAGGAAGAGTTCCCTAATTGCTGCGTCCAGTTCGAGGATTGGGCGGGCGCCGACGCCATCCGGCTGCTTGCCCGCTACCGCGACCGGATTTGCTGCTTCAACGATGACATCCAGGGCACCGCGGCGGTCGCGCTTGCGGGAATTCTTGGAGCGCTTCGCATAATCGGCGGAAAACTCTCCGAGCAGACCTTCCTGTTCCTCGGCGCCGGTTCCGCCGCTATCGGAATCTCAGGCCTGTTGACCGAAAGGATGATGCTCGAGGGGATTTCAGCCGAGGATGCCCGCGCTCGACTGTGGTTGTTCGACGTAAACGGACTGCTGGAAACAACCCGCAATGACCTGGCTGATTTCCACAAGCCTTACGCGCATCGCCACTCGCCGACCAAAGATTTTGTCGATGCGATCGAGTCGATCAAGCCGACCGCGATCATCGGCGTCAGCACGGTTGCCAAGACCTTCAACCAGCGCGTGATCGAAACGATGGCGCGAATCAATCGGCGCCCGATTATCTTCGCCTGCTCGAATCCGACCTCGCACTCCGAGTGCTCGGCGGAAGAGGCTTACCGCTGGTCGGAGGGCCGTGCCATCTTCGCCAGCGGAAGCCCGTTTCCTCCGGTGCTCCTTAACGGCAGGACCTTTGTGCCCGGACAGGGGAACAACATTTACATCTTTCCCGCGATAGGTCTGGCGGTCTATGCCACCCGCGCAAGGCGCGTGACGAATGAGATGTTCATAGTTGCCGCTCGCGCGGTGGCGGAGCAGGTGAGTGCGGCCGAGCTCGATGCCGGGCTCATCTATCCTCCCGTGTCAACGATACTCAACACCGAGTTATATGCTGCCGAGCGCGTGGCGGAGGTGATTTTCGCGCGCGGCTTTGCGCGCGTCCCGGTGCCTCAAGATATCGCGCAATTCGTCCGATCGCAGACCTACAAACCCGAATACCATCTTCTGAGATAAAATCACCCGCCGCGGTATTCCGGTGGATATTGCGCCGGCGCGCATCTGCGGCGGTTTCGAGCGCGCGCGTCCTTGAGATATGCTCGCTATATACCCGTCGCCGCGGGAGGCCCCTGCATCGTGCCCGAGACTTTTCAGAAGGAAAGCGCACTCGCTCGATTCTTGAACCGCCTGATGGGCCGCGCCGTCAAGCTCGGAATCGCGCCGCGATACATGCGCCTGCTCGAGGTCCGCGGCAGAAAATCGGGGATGACCTTCACCACCCCCGTCAACCTCCTCGAATTCCAGGGTCGCCGATGGCTGGTTGCTGCTCGCGGCGAGACTGCATGGGCCCGCAATGCGCGCGCCGCCGGTCGCGTCGTCCTGCGGCGCGGCGCCGGTTCCGAATCGTTGACGGTTCGCGAGCTTGCCGATGCCGACAAGCCCGAGATTATCAAAGCGTTCCTCGATCGCTTCGCCTCCCAGGTTCAGCGTTTCTTCGACGTGCCCGCCGGCTCGCCCGCCGACGCGTTTCGCACCGTCGCGTCGCGCACGCCGGTCTTTGAGCTGGTCGGCGACGGCTGAGAGTCCTCGAATTCTTTTGTGAACGATCCCGCGCCGCCGACGGCCCCGGCCCCCAATCACGAGCAGCTCGATGCCGCCGCTGATTCCGCCGGGCGCGAGCGGGTGACCGTTATCGCGCTGGTCGCGATGCTCTTCTACCAGGGCTTCGCGGCCTCAATTGTCTCGGTCGCGGCGCCGTGGATCGGAACGAGCTTCCACCTCGACGGCGCCGGAATCGCCCGCCTGTTCGCGTGGATCTCGCTCTCCGCCCTGGGCGCGCTCGCGCTTTCACGGATGATCGACAGGCACGGACGTCGCCGCATGATCCTGTGGTGCGTCGCCGCGATTCCCGTTTGCAGCATCGGGACCGCGCTCTCGACCAATTTTGTCGCGTTCACCTCATTTCAGATCGCGCTCTATGCGGTCCTCGGCGCCGCCGGCGCCGGCTGTATCGTGATGCTTTCCGAGGAGCTGCCGATCGCACGTCGCGCACGCGGCCAAAGCTTCGGCGGTCTGGCGGCCTCGGTGGGAGCCGGACTCTGCGTATTCCTCATGCCGATCTTTGTCGCGTACGGATGGTCGTGGCGATGGATGTTCGTGATTTCGGCGGCGGGAGTCGCCATGCTGCCCGCGATGGCGCGGCTGTTGCCCGAGAGCGATCGATGGGAACTCTCAGAAAGTGCGGGAATCATCGCCAGGTCGCACTTTTACGACGTCTTTCAGCCGCTCTATCGCAAACGCTCGATCACGATGATCGTATGCGCGCTGGCCGTCGCAATCTCGACCACCGCCGCTAACGCCTTTGGCTACTACCACGCGGTTTCCGTTGTCGGCCTGTCGGCCGCCGCCGCCAGCACGATGACCATCGTCGCCGGCGGATTAGGATTGGTTGGTTTTCCAATCGGCGCGTGGGCGTCGGAGCGCTTCGGCCGCGTGCCGACGGTGGTCGGCTTCGGCATTTTCATCACCGCCGGCCATTTGTGGTTTTTTTGGGGACCGCCGGCGCATTTCGCGTGGCCGCTGATGTGGCTGTCGGGCGGCTTCTTCTGGTTCAACGTATGCGACAACGGGGGCTCCGTCGCGACCAACGCGGCCGCGACCGAACTGTTTCCCACCCCGCTGCGCGGCACCATGATCGGTTGGTTCGCGCTGGTCGGCGCCATCGGCGCCGTCATTTGCAATGCCGCGGTCGCGATGCTGGCGAACGCGATGGGCGGGCTGTCGATCGTCGTCGGCGCGCTGTCGATTGTTGGAATCCCGGCTGCGATCCTGTTCGGTCTGATGATCGACGAAACTCGCGGGATGTCGCTCGAGATGTCCGGCAAGGAATCCGAATTCACCGCCTCCGAGAACTAACCCCGGCGACTTCGCAGATACAAGGGTTCTGCGAGCGCATCGCAAAAGCCCGCCTGCTCACTTTTTTGTGTCATCCTGAGCGCAGCGAAGGAACCCGGATCTTTGCCTCGCCCTGACAGGGCGAGGCCGACGCGGAGCGTCGGGTGCGGTTCCAAATTCCAAATTCCTCCCCCATCCCGTCTTAATCCGTCATCCCGAGCGATGTCGCGCCCCCGGCGTCATCCCGAACGATGGCGCTCCTCTCCGTCATCCCGAGCGAAGTCGAGGGACCCCGGATCTTTTTCTTTGCCTCTCCCTTACAGACCTTTGCGTAACCTGATCGGGTCATTATTTTCCGCGCCCGCCAGCGGCGGGCGGCCCTAATACTGGGTGCAGGGGTCACCCCTGCCCGGTGAATTTCAGCTCCCGGCGCTGGTGTACATTACAGCGTAAATGTACAATTGACTCAGTTTCAGCGAACGGGAGCACATTTGCCGATGCCAGCCAGGAAGAAATCCAGCAGTGAAGCGATCACTACAGTTGCGGCGCGTCAGCACTTCTCTGACCTTATCAACCGCGTTGCTTACGGCAAGGACCGGATTCTGCTAACCCGCCGCAGCCGTCCGCTGGCGGCTGTGGTGCCGATCGAGGATGTCGCGCTGCTTGAAGCGATGGAGGACCGCGACGACTTGAAGGCCGCCCGCGCGGCGATCCGCGAGGCCAAACGCAAGGGGACGACTCCGTGGACGCGGCTGAAAAAGGAACTGGGTCTGATCTGACAACGCGATGGCCTACGCGGTCGAGTTCTGCGCGGGGTATTTCAGAATTGTGGCTGCGATGCGTCCCGCCCGGCAGAGGCTATTTTTTGAGGCCATTTTTATCCGAGCCGTGCCGCCGGACGATTTGCGCGCGATCAAACAGGTCTGCGGGCGCAGAAGAACCTACGCCGTGGATACGCTGCGCGGCTTTTTTTCTGGAGCATCCCGGATAATCCCCTCTCTTTTCCCAAGGTATCGCTTTACCGAGATCCCGCGCTCCGCTTTGCGCGCCTGAGCCAGATCGAAAGCAAGCTGCATCCGCATCAGGTGCTCCATCTTCGGCCCAAACGCCTTCTCGATCCGGAGGCCCATCTCACTCGTAAGAGCCGCTTTCCCGTTCAGCAGGCTGGAAAGCGCCTGCCGCCCGACCCCGAGGACTTTCGCCGCCTCGGTCACTGTCAGTCCGAGAGGCTCGATCACTTCGCGGCGGATTAAACCGCCGACATGCGGCGGATTCTTCATCGGCATAATTCCCAACGCCTCGGCTTGCGCCCCTTTTTCAATTTTCACAGATTATCACTCCTCGAACGAGTGGAACTTGGGCGCCTGTTCGTATCTTCGCTTTCGCACCAGCGCCGCGTCGATAACGCCGGGGAGTCCCACGCCTCTCTTTTTCCGGACATTCGTGTTTCGTTCTCCTGAACTAAAAAATGTTTCACGTGAAACATTTTCCTAATAACCCCAGCACTTCAGCACCCTTTCCGACCACTTTTGAAAAAAGTGACTGCCAGTGCGCCTGCCTACTTAACATTGGGTGCAGGGGTCACCCCTGCATTCGACGGTCAGCTTCGTCTCGGCGAATTCCTTCCTTTCGGAATCCCAGGCGAACGCCGCTGCGCGCGCGAATTTTCCGGCGCGAATCGAGATCACGATGTAAACGACGCCGGGATAGTCGGGCTCCGGCGGATCGAATGAGCACGCCTGCGCGCGATCGGTCGGGGAAAAATACGCGTCGCGATCGGGATGCGAATGGTAAACGGCGCGGATCGCGAGTTTGCGGCGATCGGCCTCGATCATCGCCGCCAGGTGCTCCTTCGGCTCCATCAGGAAAGCCGTGCGCGCGTCGCGCGGGAACGCCGCCGCGTCTTCGGCGTGCATGCGGTTCTGGATGTTGGCGACCGGGCGGACTTCCTCGACCGAGTTTTCGTTGTCGCCGATGATCAAGCCGCAGCATTCGAAGGGGAACTCGCGCTCAGCCTGCGCGACGATCGCATCCATGCTCGCGCGGCGTATCGATGCCGCCTTCATCGTTCTCCCTGAGTTTTCATTGCTCGGCGCCGAGCCCGCTCGGCGGCCCTGATCAGCCGCGTCAGCATCCGATTCGTCTCCGCGCCGATTCCCAGGCGATCGGCAAGCTCGACGATCTTGCCGTTCAGCGCGCCGATCTCGGTGCGCCCGCGGACATGAAGATCGCGGATCATCGTCGGCCGATGAACGGACGTCGGCGGGATCATCTGCTCATAAAAAACTTTTAGATACTCTGCCGCACTCGAAAAGGGGAGGGCGACGCCGAGCGCGCGCGCGACCGCGAACGCCTCCTCGATCGCGCGATCCATGATCGGCTTCACGTCCGGATCGCCGGCGAGCGCTCCATAGTGCTGCTGCAAAATTGCGCCGAGCGGATTCAGCGCCACGTTGTACAGAACCTTGGTCCACAGGACGGGCATGATGTCGTCAACACCGACCGCGGGAACGCCGGCGGCGTCGATCATTGCGGCGATCGCGCGGGCGCGCGCCGCGAGTGCCGGCGAGTCCTCGCGATGAATCGCGGGTGCGGGTCCGATTGCGACCGGCTGCGCGAAAACCGTCACGTGCGCACTGCCCGGCGAGGGTATTTCCGCGCCGAAGATCACGCGCGCGCCCAACACCCGTTGCCGTCCGAAGCTCTCGATCAACGACTCGATATTGCCCAGGCCATTTTGCATCGAGACCACCGCGCCGTCGTCGGTCAAACGGTCGGCCAGCCGAGCCGCGATCGACTCGGTGTCATAACTCTTGACCGTGCACACGATTAATCCGAACCGCCTGCCGAGCCGCGCGGGATCGTCGGCCAGCGTCATGCCGGTGACGGTTCGATCGCCAAGCAGTCCCGAAATTCTTAAGCCCCCGCGTGCAATCGCCTCGAGATGCGCTCGCCGGCCAAGCAGCGTGACGTCGTGCCCCGCATCATGCAGCATCCCGCCGAGAATCGAGCCAATCGCGCCGGCGCCGGCGACCAAGATGACAGAATTGGACATCATGTCGAAATTATCGGTCGCCGCTTCGCCAAACAACGCCGCCGCTTTGTTCGCTTCACGGGATGAGTCTTCGGGCCGTTGGACCGCTGGCCGCGATGACTTGCTCCCCTTCTTG
Source organism: Candidatus Binatus soli (assembly GCA_002479255.1). Lineage (GTDB taxonomy): Bacteria > Desulfobacterota > Binatia > Binatales > Binataceae > Binatus > Binatus soli. The sequence continues at coordinate 188,046 of DLMJ01000006.1, forward strand.
CGGCTCTGATACTTTCGACTGTCTGGCGCGCGCATAGCGCGCGTTCGTATTTTCGGGCTTCGATCCTAACGTCCCCGTCGTCTAGCTCGGCCTAGGACACCGGCCTTTCACGTCGGTAACACGGGTTCAAATCCCGTCGGGGACGCCAAGGTTTTTTGATTCTTCAGGGCGTTTGACAGCCACAGTTGACAGCCACGGGATCACAGAAACAGAAAATGAGGCCGTGGACGGTCGCAGTTGCGCGACGCTCGACGCTCGCGCGTCGGCGGCCGGCCAGACTTCCGTTCCCGCCGAAATAAAGCGCAAGAAAATCCCCCTCCTGCGATCTTAGTTTCAGGAGACGCCAACGCTCGGGCCGGCTGATGGCGCCGATCGAACCGCGCGGACGGGATTGAGATTGGCCTGACGCAGGCTCAGCATAGCGGATGACCGGCGCGAGGGTCGTGGACGCAGCGGTCGGGAAATCATGGCGGCGATGTCGCTAGAACAATTCCTCGAAAACTACCGCGACACGATTGATCGATTGTATTCCGCGAGCAATGCGGCGGAGTGGCGAGTATCACGCTCGTCCTTCGCCAGTGCGTTGTGGCGGAGCTTGGAACGCCGATTCGGCCCGGTTACCGGTTCTGCCGACCACGCAGAAGTCACACGCTTTCTCGACTCGCTGCATGCCGCCGACCTTGCGCTCGCCATCGGATGCCGTGACGGCGACGCCGAGGCCTGGCGTCATCTCGTATCGACGTATCGCGCTCCGGTCGACGCCTTCGCGCGGGCAGTACTCGGCAACTCCTCGCGCGCAAGCGAAGTCGCTGATTCACTATGGGCGGATCTTTATGGTTTGCGATCCTACGACAGCGAGCGCCGCTCGCCACTTGAGCATTACGGGGGGCGCAGCTCGCTGATGTCGTGGCTCCGAGTAGTAGTCACCAGGCTCGAAGCTGATCGATGGCGCGCGACGCGGCGCATGGAAGTGCTGGACGAAGAGCGCGACGGCAATTCCAGCGTCCTTATCGATGCGACCGATTCGCCCGATCCCGATCGGGCAAGGCTGATCGCGGCCCTCGAGCAATCGCTGCGCGGAGCGCTGAACGCGCTATCCCCGGACGATCGGCTCAGGCTTTCGTATTATTGCGTCCAGAATCTTACGCTTGCACAGACCGCGGCTTTGATCGGCGAGCACGAGTCGAGCGCGTCGCGCAATCTCGCGCGCGCAAGGACTGCGATCCGCGATCGCGTCACGCGCACGCTGCGCCGCGAGTACCATTTCAGTGACGATCAGATCAGCCAATGCTTCGAGTATGCGACCGGCGATTGGCCCATCGACCTCGGTCGTATGCTCGCGCTGGGAAAATGATGGGAGACGAAAAGGCCTCAGATAACCGCCTTGACGCGATGATTCGCACGAGTCTCGCATCGGGCCTCGACGCGTCAGGGGCGGGATGTCCCGATCCGGATCTGCTCGCGGCATTTGCGGAAAACATACTCGCGCCGGATGAGCGCGCCAAATGGAATGCTCACGTCGCTGTATGCGCGATTTGTCAGCGCCAGCTCGCGGTGCTCGCGCGAGCGGGTGCGATCGGGGCGCCTGCAGCAGCGGTCGCGTCGCAGCCAGAAATCGAAACTGTCGATGCCGACGAAGCTCGCGAGGAAGCGGGCGGATTCTGGCCAACGATCCGCAGCGCGGTACGATTCATGATCGGCCCGTTCCCGCTCTCAGTCGCGCTTCATGTGGTGCTGCTGTTCTTCCTGATCATCACGGTGCACGAGCAGCG
>DLMJ01000022.1 GCA_002479255.1 Candidatus Binatus soli
GATCCCGGCGCCGGCAAAGTCTCCGCAGCACCTGCGGCCGGCGGCGCCGGCTTCGCCGCCTCGTCAAGCGCGCTCGACACATCCAAGGCCAGCGTCGCCGCAGGCATTACCCCATAACGGAGTCTGACCTTCGCGGCGGGCGCGCGATTCTGACTGATCGAATAGAGCTGGAAGGGCAATTTATACCACCCGTGGTGGTTTTAGGACAGCTCCACCACCATGGATAGTTTCGTTCCGTCAAAAATTATTTCAGCCGGAAGCGGGGGGCGGCCGATTTCGGGCGAGCCCGGCGAGTATGGCGCATCCTGACGGTTGTCCATACCGTACGCATAGCACGCCAAATCCGCCGGGGGTCAGGCTGAAATAGGTCATCCCCAAGCCGACCTGAAACGCGGTTACCCGCTCGAAGAGGGGCTTGCGAGGTCGCTGCAATCCAATCGGTGCCAAGCCGCCATTCTCACCTTCGCCCGCTGCGCGGAGCCCTCGTGCTGCTGCGCGACGCCGCGCTGTCGACGAAACAGCGGAAAAGGCAGCCGTGCCCGTGAGACTCGCTGTCTCACGGGCACGTCCTGACTGACTAGTTCAAGTTGCGGTCTTGCAGGGACCCGGCATGCCTCAGGGCAACGGCGACAGGTCGAACTGACAGCCGATGTTGTCAGCTGCTGTGGGCGATCCGGTCGCCGTTTGGGTGCCAGTCACGGTCCCGATATCCGGTATTGCGAGAGTCCCGAAACCGGGTAACGGTCCTACGCCGGTTGGCCCCACACCAGAGTTGAAGTTATACGACACGTTGGTCGGAGCTAACGCGTCATGTGCGGCAATTACCCAAACTGCAACGTTGAGATCGTTGGCCTTGCCCGTCGTGAAACCGGGTGCCGAGATCGTCGCGCTGGTGGCCGTGGCGGTGCAATTCGCCGTGGTGCTTTCGAATGGAGTAGCGCCTATATATTCGAAGTTCTCCATTTGCGCGGCGGCCCGGAACGTATCGCTGAAGTCCCAAGTGTAATTACCTAGTCCACCGACATCGCCGGCCACAGCAAGTTTCCAATATATCTGGACCTGAAGATCGGTTCCGGAAGTCGAAGTGTTCTGGGAGAGCAGGTTCCAGGTGGCAGGCGCCGTGATCACGCCGGTCGACGCGTTCCCGTGAGTCGGCGCCGTCTCAATCGCGATTATCGCGACCAACAGGTCGTTTAGAGCGGTCCCCGGTGGAGTGTTATTGACTATAGAAGCAGCGCCACCGGGATCAGTCGCGTCAGTTGACGGGCTGCCCGGGAGCGGCGTCGGAGTCGCCGTAGGAGTCGCCGTAGCGGTTGCGGTTGCGGTCGCCGTCGCGGTCGCCGTTGCGGTCGGGGTTGCGGTTGCCGTGGCGGTCGCGGTCGCCGTTGCGGTCGGGGTTGCGGTTGCCGTGGCGGTTGCGGTCGCCGTCGCGGTTGGGGTCGCCGTCGCGGTTGCAGTTGGCGTCGCGGTCGCGGTTGCGGTTGCCGTGGCGGTGGCGGTCGCGGTCGGGGTTGCCGTCGCGGTTGCCGTCTTCGTTGCAGTCGCGGTTGCGGTTGCCGTCGCGGTTGCGGTTGCCGTCGCGGTTGCGGTTGCAGTCGCGGTTGCCGTCGCGGTCGGGGTTGCGGTCGCGGTTGCGGTCTTCGTTGCAGTCGCGGTTGCAGTCGCGGTTGCGGTCGCGGTCGCGGTTGCGGTTGCGGTTGCGGTCGCGGTTGGCGACGCGGTTGCAGTCGGGGTCGCGGTCGCGGTCGGGGGCGGAGGGACGCACGCGCATGTACCCTGGGTGCTACCCAACGCAACGATATCGGCGCACGTTTCCGGCAGTCCGTCATGGAGTTCCGCCGCATTCGGAACATCGGCCTGGAACGCATCTTCGGTGACCTGGGTATTCTGTATGTGAGTTGCCCAAGCCACCAGTTCGCTATTGGGGGTCAGTATGAAGCCGCTGCCCGCCGCGGTTGGATCGCAGCAGATGCTGGTGTTGGAGTCGCAACCTGCATATGCGGGCTGCGTATCCCCGAATGGAACTGGAAAGGCATTTGGCAAGGTTGACAGAATACGGATCGAGCCGTCATGGATGAGGCCCGATGTCACCGCGTTCACCGCCACTTGGGTTGAGACGTTCATGGTCAACAGACCATCAGCGGTCACCGGGCATCCGCAGCAGGCCTGCATCGATTGCTCGGTATTGAAGACGTAGATCATCGCGCAAGTTTCGCCCTCTACCGCGGCGGGGGTGGTGGCCGTTGGATCTCCCTCGAGAGGAGCCGTGATATTGAGGTAGGCTTGTCCGCCAGTGGTGTTGGCGTTGCTGAAATAATTCTGCAACTCCGTCCCGAACTCTTCGGGCTCTGCCGCCGCCATCCCTGACCACGCGAACGTCGCGAGGGCCACGGCCAGCAGAATCATCGTGCTTGTGCTCAGGACTCTCTTGCCTAAAAGCGTAAAGGCCCGTACACCCTTCATGGTCGAATTCCCTCTCCTGCCTCGCTGAAAGCCGCGTGACCGTTAGTATCCCACCTAAGCGTAGAGAGACCCGGCATGCCTCAAGGCAACGGCGACAGGTCGAACTGACAGCCGAGGTTGTCAGCTGCTGTGGGCGATCCGGTCGCCGTTTGGATGCCAGTCACGGTCCCGCTGGTCGGCATTGCGAGAGTCCCGAAACCGGGTAACGGTCCTACGCCGGTTGGCCCCACACCAGAGTTGAAGTTATACGACAGGTTGGTCGGAGCTATCGCGTCATGTGCGGCAATTACCCAAACTGCAACGTTGAGATCGTTGGCCTTGCCCGTCGTGAGACTGGGCGCCGAGATCGTCGCGCTGGTGGCGGTGGCTGTGCATTTCGCCGTGCCGCTTTCGAATGGAGTAGCGCCTATATATTCGAAGTTCTCCATTTGCGCGGCGGCCCGGAACGTATCGCTGAAGTTCCAAGTGTAATTACCTAGTCCACCGACATCGCCGGCCACAGCAAGTTTCCAATACATCTGGACCTGGAGATCGGTTCCGGAAGTCGTAGCGTTCTGGGAGAGCAGGTTCCAGGTGGCGGGCGGCGTGATTACGCCGGTCGACGCGTTCCCGTGAGTCGGCGCCGTCTCAATCGCGATTATCGCGACCAACAGGTCGTTTAGAGCGGTCCCCGGTGGAGTGTTATTTACTATAGAAGCAGCGCCACCGGGATCAGACGCGTCAGTTGACGGGCTGCCCGGGAGCGGGGTTGGCGTCGCCGTAGGAGTCGCCGTAGCGGTTGCCGTCGCGGTTGCGGTTGGCGTCGCCGTCGCGGTTGCGGTTGCCGTGGCGGTTGCGGTCGCCGTGGCGGTTGGGGTTGCCGTCTTGGTTGGGGTTGCCGTCGCGCTTGCGGTTGGGGTTGCGGTTGCCGTTGGGGTCGGGGTCGGGCTCGGGGTCGGGAGTGCGCAGTAGCACGTACCCTGGCTGCTACCCAACGCAACGATATCGGCGCACGTTTCCGGCAGTCCGGCATGGAGTTCGGCCGCACTCGGAACATCGGCCTGGAACGCGTCTTCGGTGATCTGGGTAACCTGTATGTGACTTGCCCAAGCCACCAGTTCGTTAACGGGGCTCAGTATGAAGCCGGTGGCCGCCGCGGTTGGATCGCAGCAGACGCTGGTGTTGGAGTCGCAACCTGCATATCCGGGCTGCGTATCCCCGAATGGAGCTGGAACGGCATTTGGCAAGGTCGATATAATACGGATCGAGCCGTCATGGATGAGGCCCGATGTCACCGCATTCACCGCCACTTCGGTTGAGATGTTGAGGGTCAACAGACCATCAGCGGTCACCGGGCATCCGCAGCAGGCCTGCAGAGATTGCTCGGTATTGAAGACGTAGATCATCGCGCAAAGTTCGCCCTCTACCGCGTAGGGGGCTGTGGCCGTTGGATCTCCCTCGATGGGAGCCGTGATATTGAGGTAGGCCTGTCCGCCACTGGTGTTGGCGTTGCTGAAATAATTCTGCAACTCCTCTCCGTACTCTTCGGGCTCTGCCGCCGCCATCCCTGACCACGCGAACGTCGCGATGGCCACGGCCAGCAGAATCATCGTGCTTGTGCTCAGAACTCTCTTAAATAAAAGCGCAAAGGCCGGTACACGCTTCATGGTCGAATTTCCTCCACTGCCTCGCTCAAAGCGGCGTAATCGTTAGTACCCCTCACCGACGTTCTGGCGGCGTTGGCGCAACATATCATAAATACCGATGGCTCTGTCAAGCCAATCGCGTCCACATTTGAAAAATAATCGAACATCCGCAGGGGATTTTCCCTAGTGTCCTGAGTTTGAATGTTCGATGAAAAACAAAGCCTTGCGATTCCTCCATTTCTGCAAAAACTTATGCTGCGAATCTCTAACTCAGGACACCAGGGAACCTCTGCACAAGACAAGCCGGTCGATACCTGTCGGCGCCGCAGGCCGAGGACGCGACCTACGACAGCGAATCGATGCGCCGGTTCGCGCGGGTGGAGCTGGGCGACGACGGGTAGGTTTCAGAGTGCGAATTTGAATATAATCCGGGGCATCCGGAGGAACGAAACTATGGGCGCATTTATCCTCGGTTTGATTGTCGGCGCCGGCGGCGCTCTGGTGCTCTTCATCTACGACGAGGGCGATATATTCTTGAAGCTCTCACGACAGATAAAGCAAACGGCAGAGCGCTACCGGCAATCGCCGTAGCCGCACGGGCCAAGCTGGGTGATGGTTTTCGTTGCGCATAAGAGCGGCGCGCGCATCGGGTCCGTATCAGGGAGGATGTGGACGACGATTGCGGTGCTCGTTTTCGTTTTCGTTGCCGTTGCGATGGGGATCGGGCCGCGGCATTGCCTGGCCGACGACGTGCAAGCACAAGCGCTGGAGCTGAGCGACCATGCGTTCGCGATGCTCGATGCAATAAATGCGGTGTCGGCGTCCACCAAGGCCGGTCCGATCCTGGCTCCGGCCGCCAGCCTGGCCGGCGATGCTCAAACGCTATCGACCGCTCTGGGCGCGCATGACAACGCCGCTGCGAGCATCGCGATGGCGGCAATACTGAGCGATCGCGACAAAATAGAAGCCGCCGCGAAGATTGCCGGAGGACAGTATCCGAAGCAGTGGACGTTCATCAGGGAAAAGATCGCGGCGCTCGAAAAGCAAGTGCCCGCATCGAGGGGATCGGGATCGATCGCGCGGAGCGACGCGCCTGTGTCACATGCTTCGGGCTCGCCGCCGCCGGCCGGGGAAAAGATGCCGGACGCGCCGAAGATTGCGATCGCATCGCGGGTCTTCAAGGCCGGAGCGGTGCGAGTGAAAGGCTACCTGGAAGGCACCGACCTCAAGTCGGCGGGAATTTACGACGGCGACACGAAGAGCAGAGATATCGACGTCGCCAGTGTGCCCGGCGAGCAGCGACTCAACTTCGAGTTCTCGATCGAGCAGCCTTCTCCGACGCAGTCGATTCGCGTGACCGACTCTTACGGGCGCGAAGCACAGGCGATGGTTGCGCCGGACCCGGCGGGAGTCGGCGCGATGCGCGGGAGCGAGGAGCTGATCGAAGTCGATCCGGGTGCGGCGGCCTCGCCGGGCGAGGCGGGTCCATTGGCAGAAAGTCCGCCGGCGGCGGCGGGTCCCGCGGTGCGTAACAACACGGCCGAGATTGCGCGCCCCGGCGATGCGCTCTCGCCGTCGCAGCGTCATATAAACAGCGCCTCGTCGCTGGGGGCATTGACCAACGTGCGGATCAACGTGATCGATACCGGAGCGGTGATGTCCGCGCCGGGGATGGTGGAAGTAGCCGGGCAGATCGCGGGGCGGGGGGTGCGGCGCGCCGGCGTTTACGTCAATGGCCGGCTGGCCAGGCCGATAGCGATAAGCGCCAGCGGCAACAGCGTCTTCGACCTGACTTTTCCGATGCCGGCGGGCAGCACAGCGACGATTCGCGCGTACGGCAACGGCAACGATTTCGTGGAAGTGTCGGTGGATGCGGCAGGTGCAGGCGCGGGGATGACGGAGTATCGCAATTCTGCGATGTACCCGCCGTACGGAGCCTACCCACCGAATATCCCGTGGTACGATAGACTCTTCCACTAGTGTTTTAGTGCGCGACGCGCTCGATGGTTGCGGCGAACTTGCCGCGCGCGGCGGGCTCGCATAGAATGTCCCTTTTAACCATCGTTCTTTATCGAGAGTGTCCACACAATGCTGATTCAAGCGACGCAACTGCGCCCGGGTATGATTGTCGAGTACAACAATGACCTGTACCGGATCATGACGATCACGCACATCACGCCGGGCAACTGGCGCGGGATGGTGCAGACCAAGCTGCGCAACGTGAAGACCGGCTCGCAAACCGAGAACCGTTTCCGCTCGGAAGATCGCGTCGAGCGGGTCATCCTGAGCCAGAACAAGATGCAGTTCCTCTACCAGGACGGCGACGATTTCCATTTCATGAACACCGAGAACTACGAGCAGATCACGATTCCGAAGGAGCTAATCGAGGACGTGGTGGGATTTCTGACGCCGAACCTCGAGGTCGAAGTCGAGTTCTATGAAACGACGCCGCTCAACGTCCGGCTTCCGAAAACGGTCGCGCTCAAGGTGGTGCGGACCGATCCGGGAATGAAGACGGCGGCGGTGAGCAATACGCTCAAACCAGCTACGCTCGAGACCGGAATGACAATCCAGGTGCCGCATTTCGTCGCCGAGGGCGACACGATCACGATCAACACCGAAACCGGCGAGTACCTGTCACGCTCGAAGTAGCGCGCGCGAGCCGAAAGTTGATTAACGCGCGCCAGACGGATCGACGTGCCGGGCGCGATCGCAAGGCCGCGCCGGAGCGCGCGCAGCCGCATCCGATACGGTTCGGGCCGAACCTCTACGTCGCGCATACGCAGCCGGGATTCGAGGGGATCGCGGCTGGGGAAATAGCCGGACGAATCCAGGGTGCCCGCGAGATCGCGCGGCGAGTGGCGCCCGATCGCGCCGGGATGGCGATTTTTTTTGCGCCGGCCGCCGATAAACTGGGCGTGATCCGGACGGCTGAGGACCTGTTCGGGCTGGCCGGTTACCGGGCCGGCGTTGGGCCGGAGAGCGCGGCGCTGGACAAAATTCGCGGCGCGGCGCGCGAAGCGCCGCTGGTCGAGGCCGCGCTGCAGGCGCGGGTCAAGGTCTCGCCGGGGACGCGCGCGGGCCGCAGGCTCAAGTTCCGCGTGATCGCCAGGATGGCGGGTGAGCACGAATTTCGGCGTGTCGATTTTCAACGCGCGGTCGAGCGCGGGATTCTCGAGCGGGGCGATCACACCTGGCGGCTGGAAGAAGAGGACGCGGACGTCGAGTTCTGGGCGACCATGATCGACGCGGAGTTTTTTCTGACGGTGAGGCTCAGCGACGAGCGGATGCGGCATCGCGAATACAAGGCGGCGCATCGCCCGGCGTCGCTGCGCGCGTCGAGTGCGGCGGCGCTGGGATGGCTGTCGGAGCCGTGCGAGGACGACGTCGTGCTCGATCCATTTTGCGGCGCGGGAACGATTCTGATCGAGCGGGCGCATCTGGGGCGCTACGCGATGCTGCTGGGCAGCGATCGCGATCATGCGGCGCTCGCGGCGGCGCGGATCAATGTCGGCGCACGTTACAAGCCAATCCAGCTCGAGAACTGGGACGCGGGTGCAATCCCGCTCGGCGACGCGAGCGTGAATAAAATCGTCACCAACCTGCCGTGGGGACTGCGCTATGGATCGCACGGCGAAAATCGAAAACTCTATCCGCTGTGGATCCGGGAGTTCACGCGCGTGCTCAAGAGCGGCGGCGTGATGGTGATGCTGACGGCGGAGTGGCGACTGATGCGCGAGCTCGAGCACATCCGCAAGATCGCACCGAGCCGGATTATCCGCGTGTCGGTGCTCGGCAGGCCGGCGGCAATTTACGTGTGCCGCAAGGAATAGACGCGCTACCTGGCCGGGGAAAAGAAGGCGAGAACCGCGTTTGAGACCGCGTGGGGCTCGCTGCCGTCGATGGGCACAATATACGCCATCGGCGGCGGCGCAAATCCCAGTGCCTGCTCCGGCGATCCGGTCAATCGCACGCCCGCATAGATAAATGACGATGAATCGGGCGACCAGATGGTGTGCGATACGGCGAGTTGGTCGAAGAAACGGTATGCGGTCGATTCGTCGGGCGTCGCGAGAAAGTTGCCGAGCGCTTTTTCGGCGCCGGTCTTAACGTCGACGACAGACCAAGTGTAGTACGGTTTCTCTTCGGGGACGCCGATGTACGCGAGATGCCGCGAGTCGGGCGCGAAGAAAAATGCGACGACGTCGCTTTTGGTCAACCATTTCGAATTCGCGCTGGCGACGTCGACCAGCTTGATCCCGTGATAGGTGGGATTCTGCGGCATTATCGCCGTCGAGTAGGCCAGATGCGCCGAGTCGGGCGCCCACACGAAGCTGTTCTCGCCGACCGGCAAACTCACGACGGAGCGCGGATGACCGGCGTCGGCGTCGGCCACCACTATGTTCGATTCGGCGTGGTAGTTCGCGATGTAGGCGAGATGCCTGCCGTCAGGCGACCAGGCCGGCGTCTTGAACGGCGTGCGTCCGCTCGAGAGCACCTTGACGATGTTCTGGCTGGTGGGCGTCACGCTCATCAGCGAAACCTGTTCGGTGCGATCCGAGTCCAGGGCGAGCGTATGCAACGCAACCTCGTCGGGCCGCGCGCCCCAATCGAAGTACAAAGGCATCCCGGTGGTGACGATTCTAACCGGCCTCGATTCCTTGACCTCGGCCAACACCAGGCTGAGTCCGCGCGGCTCACCGAGCAGAAATGAAAGATGCTGCGCGTCGGGCAGCCAGGCCAGGTACACGATGCGCTCGGCGCGGCTTGCAAAGATTTGCGTCGGCTGGCTCCGCGCGAGATCGTAAACCCATACCGCGAACGAATTGTCAGCTTGCTTGTGAGTCTCGGACGAATATGCCAGGCGCTTGCCGTCGGGCGAGAACGTCGGCCATCCGTACTCGGTAGTGCTGGCGGGGCCCGCGTCAAGGACAGAGTCGGCGACCGGCACGATCGCGTCGTCGCGCCGGACGTGAATCGCGGCTGCCTTGCACGTGATGCATTTCGGCTCCGAACATTTGGTATCGCAGTAGTAGATGTTGGAATCAGTGCCTACGAAAGTGATCGCACCCGGCGGGGGCGCGCCGTGGGCCATCGTCGCGAGGGCGAATTGAAAAATGACAGCCGCGGCTGCGGGATTCCGCAAGCATGCACGGACGGAGCGCATTACTGATGCCGTCATCGCGTTTAGAATTGCGCCTGGGGAGGCGCCAAGGCAAGAACGATCCTGCGCGGGAACCCGTCTGCAGCCGGGCGCGGCGGCAAGCGATCGCGACGTGTTGACACGATGGCGGGCAATCGCGCAAAGTTGATGACATGCGACGAGTTGCAATTGTTTTCTGCGCCGCGCTTTTTGTTGTGCTGCCCACAATTTCGCACGCGCAGTACAACGACACCGATCAACAGAATCCCAAGGAATATCACGACGAGGATTCGCAGCTGCTCGCGATCTTCGCCGACCTGCTCTATCCCATTGGCTTCGCGGCGGAATGGCTCGTGGCGCGTCCAGTACACTACCTGGTCACCGACAGTCCGGCAGCGCCGGTTTTCCGGCCGGTGGGCGGCAATGACACCACGCCACCGCCGCCGATTCCCATCATTCCGGACAACACGATGGAGGCGGCGACGGTGTCCACGACACCGCAGGATTGGTCTCCAACCAGGTTGCCGGTCACGACGAATGCGACCGTGGTTAAGCAGGCAGCGCCGTCATCCGCGGCGTCTTCGAGCAGTCAGCCGGCGCTTCACTGAATTTTCGCGTCTCGCTGTGAAACATCGTCATTGACGTAATCTTGCGGAGCGTTCAGGGGTTATATCCGTCCTTGCCGGGAGGTAGCGTCACTTAGATGGCGGTTGCACTCAAAGAGAAGGCTCCGACCGATCCCGCCGAATTGAAGAAGCGGCGCGAGGGCGAGCAGGCGAAAGAACGGACGAAGCGCGACAAGGAAAAATCCGAGCTGGGCACATTGTGGAGCCGGCGCGATTTTCTGGGCGTGCTCGGATGGGCGGGGTTCGGTGCATTCTCGCTGATCGGTCTGCTCGCGGCGATTCGCTCGGCGTTTCCGCGCGTGCTCTTTCTGCCGCCATCGAAATTCAAGGCCGGCTTGCCGGACGATTACGTGGTTGGCGAAGTGAGCGAAAAGTACAAGCAGGACTTCCGCACCTGGATCATTCGCACCAAGGCGGGTTTCTACGCGATCTTCGCCAAATGCACCCATCTGGGATGCACGCCGCGATGGTTGAATACCGAGCAGAAGTTCAAATGTCCGTGCCACGGCACGGGCTTCTATATCAGCGGACTCAACTTCGAAGGGCCGGCGCCGCGCCCGATGGATCGATTCAAGATCTACGTTGGCGACGACGGACAGCTGGTGGTCGATAAGTCGGTCGTGTACACGATGGAACCCGACGTCGATCCGAATGAGCAGTATCCCGAGAGCATCTTGAAGCTCGCCTGACAGAGACTTAGAATTGCGAGGCGGCGGACGCAGCTCGGTAAAGAGCCGCGTCCGTTTTTTATTTTTTTATTTTTCCACTGGGAGTAAATTTTTCGCGATGCCAATAATCAAAGCCGGTAACATCAACCTCAACTACGAAACTTACGGCGACGGCGAGCCGTTGCTGCTGATCATGGGATTTGGGATGTCGGGCGCCGCGTGGATTCCGTCGTTGCCGTTCTTCAGCGGTTTCAAGTGCATCTATTTTGACAATCGCGGAACAGGACTCAGCGACAAGCCCGAGGGTATCTACACCGTCGAGGGCATGGCCGATGACGCGAGCAACCTGATCCGGGCGCTCGGAATCGCAAAAGCAAAAGTATTCGGAGTCTCGATGGGCGGGATGATCGCGCAGGAGCTCACGCTCAGGCATCCCGAGCAGGTCGCCAAGGTCGTGCTTGGATGCACGATGGCGGGAGGGCCAACCGCGAAGATGGCGGCGCCGGAGATCCTCGACAGGTTAATGACGGGGAGCAAGATCATGGCGAGCGACCCCGAAAAGGGGTTCGACATCCTGCTGCCAGCGCTTATGCCGGTGGAATTCGCCGCCGAGCATCCCGAGATCAAAGCGATGATGGTCGCGGGCGCGAAGATGATGCCATCCACGCCGGCGGAGACCGCGGACCGCGCGATCGCGGGAATCTTGCAGTTCAACGCGTACGATCGGCTGCCGCAGATCAAGTGCCCGGTGCTGATCGTTCACGGCGACAAGGACGTGCTGGTGCTGCCGGAGAACGCCAAGCTCATCAAGAGCAGAATCCCGCAGGCCGAGTTGTACATGATTGGGGGCGCGGGGCACGCATTTCAGGTGGCAGATCCAGTCGGGATTCACCAGAAAATCGTCGATTGGCTGAGGAACTGAGCTTATTGAAACAGGTTCAGGCTGAATCCCGCAGGGGGCATTGGATAATCCGCACTCAGCGGCCCCTTGCGCCAATTGGGCGGCAACGGGAACGAGTGATCGTGTGTGGGCTCGCAAAGGCAAGACGGGACGCCGATGACAATCGTCAAGCACCCCTTACCGGCGGAAGCGAAAGCAGCCCGGATCTGTGACAGTCGATGATCGATAGTTCGCCACCGCCGCGATGGCGGCGCCGCGATTCCGCAGCGATCGGCGCGCTGTTAATAGCCGCATTGGCCACGCGCTTGTGGCATTTCTGGCTGCCCCCGGTCCTGATCTTCGACGAGAAGGACATCGTCGAACAAGCGCGTAACTATCTTTTAGGGTTGCCCTTCAAGGCTGTTCATCCACCTCTTTCAAGCCTCCTGGTAGCGTCGAGCATGAAAGTTTTGGGAGTTAACGCGGTGGCTTGGCGTTTGCCCAGCGTGCTGTTCGGGACCGCGCTGGTGGGCATAACTTACTTGCTCGGTCGTCGCATCTGCGGATCCCGAATCGCAGCTGGGTTGGCAGCGGGCTTCGTGATCTGTGATGGCCTGTTCATCGTGGACTCGCGGACCGCGCTCTGGGAAATCTTCTATCTCACTTTCGCAGCCTGCGCGTACCTGGCGCTGTTCACCTTCATGCAGAGCCGCAGCAAATCGATTCAGCGCCGAGCGCTCGCCCTGATGGGGGTTGCGCTCGGGCTTGGCCTTGCTTCCAAGCTGCTGATCCCGGCGGTCACTTTTGCGCTGGTGATGGCCTTCGTGTTTGGCGCGCTGCTTAGCGAAAGTTGGTCGTCACCTCGTACACAAACGCCGGCGAAAGCCCAGGGCTCCGTGCTCATACTCGATCTTGCAAGCGCGCTGGCGCTGGTGGGTGGATTGAGCGCGTTAGTCTATTTCGTGGTCTTCATCCCGAACTACTGGTTCGGCTGGTGGCGCGGCGTCGGCGATCAGTTGGCTTACTACCATCAAGAATTTCGTTATCAGATATGGCTCCAAACCAGTGGCCACCCTTATGCTTCCCGGTGGTGGAGCTGGCCGCTCATGCTTCGCTCCATCCTGTATTGGAGAGACGACCGCTTTTTCCCCGACAGTCCCGTGCTCGCGATACGGGCGCTTGGCAACCCCGTGATCTGGTGGGGGGTGCTGGTGTCGGTTCCGCTGGCAGCGCTCAAAGCTATCGCGCGGCGTGACGCAGCAATGGCCTTCGTCGTGGTTGGATACGCGGGATACCTCGCAATGTGGATTCCCATCAGTCGCTACCAGTTTGTCTACTACTATATGCCCTCGCTGTATCTGGGTTTTTTCGCATTGGCCTCGACAGTCGTGGAATGTGCGGGTGGCGAACCAGGCAGCTGGGAGCCGGTCGCGCTCCTCACCCCTGTGATAGCGGCGTTGGTGCTCGGCGCGGGCGCGCCTTACGGTCTGGGGATCGCGGCTGCGCTGGCGGGCGCGTACCTCGGCTTGCGCTATTACAGCCCGCGCCATGCCGGAATGTTCGTCTCCATCGTGTTTGTTACCACCGTCTTCGCCCTGTCTGTTTATTTCTTTCCGCTCTGGACCGGCGCGCCGCTGTCACCGGCCGGCTTCCAGCAGCGCATGTGGCTGCATGGCCCAGGGTTGGCCAATTGGATCTGAACCGGGCGGTTTCTCAGTGAAGCTTAAATCCTCCCTGAAAAGCTCGAGCATTCTGCTGGTGGCGCTGCTGCTTTGCACCGGAGCGGGGACGGCAGACGAAAATCTTCTGCGCAACGGCGAGTTGCGGGAAGGTACGCTCAATAGTCCCGCTTACTGGCGAGCCCAGAGCCTGCGACATGACTCGAAGACGTTTGCCTGGTCCCACCGTCAGGATGCTCCCGGCGAGTTGCAGATCACCGGGGCCAAGGCCGATATGGCCGTCTGGAGTCAGACTGTAGATCTAGCGCCGGGTTGGTACCGTCTCTCCGGCGAGCTGCGTGCGGAGAACATCGATCCCCACGGCGACGTGCTGATCGGAATCTCCGCCGGCGGAGACACCTTGAGCCTGCCGATCAAGGTGACCAGTTCCTCGGATTGGAACAGCGGAGTTTTGTACTTTAAGATCGGGATCCCCCGCGAGCTCCAGATCAGGTGTATGGTGGGCGCATCGCCCGGCACTGTGCGCTTTCGCCGCATTCTCCTGACCAAGGCTTCGGCGCCGCCCCGCGAAGCCGCTCAGATTGATATCGAAGCGATATCAGTACAGGGTGACCAAATTGCGTGGGAGGATCGTCCGCCCCGCGGCAACCCCTGGACGGTGCCGGCCACGATTTTGCTGCTGGCGGCTATTACTCTCTGGGGTTGGTTGGGTTTCAAGCGAAACCAAGCCGGCTGAAGGTCGGCCTGCGGCAGGGTCTGCGATGAGGGGACAAATATGAACGATGAGGCAGCGAAGAGTTCGCCTTGGGACGTGTTCATCCATTTGCTTGCGGTGATCGCTCTATACATCAGTGTCTCTGGCGCGATCACCCTGCTTTTTCAGTTCATCGATCTTGCGCTGCCCGATCCTCTCGACCGCGGAACCGACGTCCTCGACAACATCCGCTATGGCGTGTCGATGGTGATCGTATTTTTCCCGGCGTATTGGTGGGCGTGGCGCGCTATCGAAATCGATCTCGCGTCGAACCCGAAGAAACGGCGATTGTGGGTACGCACCTGCCCCATCTACCTCACGCTCTTTCTCGCTGGATTGCTGGCGCTGGGAGATTTGGTTTGCCTGTTATATTACCTGATGAGCGGCGACCTGACGTCGCGATTTCTGTTGAAAGTTATCGCAGTTCTGGTCGTCGCGGGCGGAGTACTGGTCTTTTACCGCAACGCGCTTGGCCGTGAACCTGGTCCTCTGCCGGCCGCCATGCGTGCATTTGCGTACGCCGCGGCTGCGTTGGCGGGTGCGTTGGTAATAGGAGGATTTATCGCTGCGGGGCCGCCGATGCGTGCTCGCCTCGTTCGCCTGGACCAGCAACGACTACAAGATCTCGACGCTGTGCAAGCGAAAATCGTCCAGTACTGGCAGGCCAAGAGCGAGCTCCCAGCTTCGCTCGATCAGTTGAAAGACGATATCGAGGGATATTCTCCGCAACGGGATCCGGTTAGTGGCGACTCATACGGTTATCAAAGGACCGGGCCAACGTCATTCGAACTCTGTGCGAATTTCGCGCTCAAGGACTCGGATGTAGAACACAACCTGCCGCCATTTCCTATGATGGGTACAAGCACCGCATGGAATCATGAGGCCGGGCACTACTGCTTTCCGCGAACGGTCGACCCCGCGCTACACCCTGCAAGGAAATTCCGATCGTCTTGAGCGAGGCCGGGTCGATTGAGACGGATCGACCGGGCTGGCGTGCGGTCCGCTGAGTGAGCGTTTTCGCCTGCTCTATTTCCCGGTTCCTTTGAGCTGAATGACCCGCGGGTTGTTGCTCATGCAACTCGGACTCGGGTTGCCGCCGTCAGTCTCGTTGTCGCCGCAATCGTGCAGGCGGCGATCGGATTTAATGCTGGTGCTCATATGCCCGGTGCTCTTCGGGCGTCTCGTGCTGAACCCATTCCGGGTGGTGCTGATGAACCCATTCATGGCGGTTACTGATCCACCAGGATCGATCATGCCAGACGTGATATTCGTCGTAATCGCCTACCACCACCGGCCCTCTCGGAGGCCCGTAATAACCAGGTCGGGAATAAAAGCAGGCCTGGAACGTGAGCGTCCCGAACAGCAGCATCGCTACCAGGATCACAAATGATCTACTTTTCATTTTCATATGGTTCCTAGACCTGAATCAGTACACCGTTGTGGATTAAAAAACTCAGCACATTGGCGCCAAGGCGATGTGACTCCTGGTCCGGGTTGTGTTCGCGAAACTCACGAATCTTTTTGGCGTAATGGGCGCGCCATTTTGCGCTGATTATTCGCTCACCATCTGACTTCCGAACCCGAAAGCATCGCCCGATAATCGTATCGGGATCCTCGCCCACGAATTCGCAGAATCGCGCGAGCGCTTGCAGCTTGTCGGGCTCTTCGGCAATCGGGTCGCCGCCCCACTGATCGCTTAGATCGCGCCGCCACGTCCTGACTGACTGGTACCCTTCGATCGTCTGCTCGGTCATCATCTCTATTCCGGAAGATCATTCCTGCGCCACGTCAACTCTTCTGGTATTCCATCGCGCTTCTGCTACTTCGAGAAAATGTGAACCGCCATCGCCGCGGCATCGCGTCCCAGAAAGCCGCCGCCGTTTTCAGTGAGTCCTACGCGCGCGCCATTCACTTGGCGGGCACCGCATCGGCCGCGCAGCTGATCGACGATTTCCACGATCTGTGCGATTCCAGTGGCGCCAATCGGATGGCCCTTCGAGAGCAGCCCCCCGCTGGGATTGACGACGTGGGCTCCGCCGAGATCCATGGCGCCGCTCGCGAGGAACTTGGGACCCTCGCCCCGGGCGCAGAGTCCAAGTTCCTCACATGAGATGAGTTCCGCCGGCGCAGCGGCGTCGTGGACCTCGAGCACGTCGATGTCTGACGGCCCGACGCCGGCGATTTCGTAAGCGCGCTTGGCCACGCGCTCGAGCGCGGTGGGTTCGTCGGCTGCGCGATCGCGCCCCGAAAAGACTACTGAGGCGCGCACCTCGACCGGCGTTGCGATACCCAATCGGCGCGCATGCTTCTCCGACATGAGCACTGCCGCGGCTGCACCGTCTCCGATCGGCGAACACATCAATACGGTCAAGGGCGGCGAGACCTCGCGCGCGGCCAGGACCTGCTCGCGCGTGACGCGATCGTGGAACTGCGCCTTGGGATTCAGGGCGCCAAAGGCGTGACTCTTCACAGCGATATCGGCAAAGGTGTCAGCAGTCGCACCGCTGATCTTCATGTATTCGCGCGTGGAGGCCGCGTAGATATCCATAAAGAACGATTTCTTTTCGCCTCCACCCTCGATTTCCGGTTTTGCGTCGCCGGAGCCCATCCGAGCCTTGAGTTCGCGAAATTGCTCCAGATCCACGGCGGTGCCGATCGCCCTGAAGGTGACACCCTTATCGGGATGGGTCATCTTCTCCGCGCCGACAGCGAGCGTGACGTCGTAGAGTCCCGATTGAATCGCCATCCACGCGAGATGGAATGCGGACGAAGCGGAGGCACACGCGTTTTCCACGTTGAACAGTGGAACACCAAGGATTCCGGTGTTCCGAAGCGCGACTTGTCCACGGATCATTTCCTGGCCGGTGATCAATCCGGCAATCGCATTGGAAAAGAAAACCGCCTCGATATCCTTCGGCGCGATGCCCGCGTCCTTGAGGGCATCGCCCACCGCTTCTTCGGCCAGCGAGCGGACGCCGCGATCTGAATACTTGCCGAAGCGCGTCATCCCGACGCCCGCTACTGTCACACGTTCTCTGTTTGGCATTTTCGATTCTCCTTGTCATGCGCGGGCGATGTTGATTCCCGCTTTCTCTCGATCGATCGGTCCCTGAAGACGCACCATGTTGATTACTATGCGATCCTGACGCGGCGCTACTGCGCCATCGCAGGTCCCGTCACGCCGTTGCGATTCAGAATGTGGCGCGCACCCGCGAGGCTCAGGACATCGTTGGTGCCGTCCTCAATCAACGAGGCGCGTGCGTCGCGGAAGAGTTTTTCGATTCCGTACTCCTTGCTGAGGCCGTTGCCGCCGAATACCTGGAGTGCGTCGCTCGTGACCTCGAACGATGCCTGCGTGCAGAACGTCTTGGCCGCGATCGCGTGCTCCAGTGATGGCGCCGTCGAGGTTTGGTTGTAGATCATCACGGCCCGTGACAGCGCCCGGCATGCCTCAACCTTGGTGAACATCTCGAACAGGCGCTTCTGGACGAGTTGATGCTCGCAGATCAGCTGCCCGCCCTGGACGCGCTGCTTCGAGTAGTCGAGCGCTTCCTCGTAAGCGGCGCGTGCCACGCCGGTGAACGCGGCCGCCATCGCCGAGTTGGCAAATGTGAGAGTCCGTTCGAGTTCGAGCTCGTAGCCCTCGCTCTTTGTCAGCATCCATTTGCGCGGAATCCTCACATTGTCGAAATAAATTTCACCCTGATTGAGCGCGCGTTGGCCGAGCTTGTTGAGCGGCTTACCCTTTGACACGCCCGGCAGGTTGAGCGGGACGAAAGCGATACCTCCGCCAGCCATGCCGGACTTGGGCTCGGTCGTCAGATAAAGCGCCGCGTGGGTCGCGATCGTCCCGTTCGAGACCCACGCCGCCTTCTGTCCATTGATCACATATGAGTCGCCATCGGCGCGCGCGACGACCTGACCGGTCACGCGGGGATTGTGGAACTGGGGCGTGCCCGGCACCAGTTCATCGGAGCCGTGCTGAGGCTCAGTGATCGCCCAGCATCCGATGAGACTACCGTCGCGATCGGCGATATAGGGCTTAACGAACTTTTCGTAAAGCTCTGGATTGCCGCTCGCGGCGGCGGCAGAAAACGGGAAACCCGTGGCCAGAAGGCCTATGGCCAGATCAACCGCGCCCCAGGACATCTCCTCGATCAGCACATGCATTCCGAGCCCACGCAGCCCCATACCGCCGATTTCCGTGGGAAGGCCGGCGACGTGGTATCCCAACTGGTATGCCTGTTTGAAGACCCTTCGTAGGGGCGAATCGAGCGCGATCACGTCGCGCGGATCGGTCATCCGGTCGAGCCCCACCGCAGCCGGGCGAAGGACGTCCTTGGCGAAGCGATGAACACTTTCTTTGATGGAGTCGATATCTTTAGGGAATTGGCCGTTTAGCTCGCGGTAGATGTCCATTCCTGGCTCCTCGACGGTCGTGCTGAATGGGATGGGGAAGGCGTAGCATAGGTTGTGCCCGAAATGAACGATCATTCAGTGCGGAGTTTTCATTCTTTGAGATGTATCCAATCGCCGCAATGATTCTTTTCGGGACAACTCGAGTGGCGCGGCGTGTCTAGGCGAATACGCGTCGCGGGTCTATAAGCTAAATAAACTTAGGGAGGAACCCACATGGCGACACTGTTATCCGGCGGATGTATGTGCGGTGCGGTCCGCTACGACATCTCGGCCAAACCGATGATGTCCGCGCTCTGCTACTGCAGGGACTGCCAGCGCTCGACCGGCAGCGCGTTTGCCTCGGTTCTGATCGTTCCCAAGGCCGGCTTCAAGCTGACCAAGGGTGAGATCAAGCACTTCGAGGTCACTGCCGACAGCGGAGGGAAGGCAAGCCGCGGGTTCTGCGCCAATTGCGGCTCGCCGATTCTCTCGCTCGTGTCCGGCATGCCGGACGTGGTCGTGGTCAAGGCCGGCAGCCTGGACGATCCCTCGAAGTTCGCGCCCGGCGCCAATGTCTACATGTCGAGCGCCCAGCCGTGGGCACCGGTGGGACCAGGGCCAAAGTTCGCGAAGATGCCGGGCTGATCCTATTCCGTTTCCGGCTAGCAATAGACTCGAAGGTTGGGGCTGTGTATTGCTGCAAGGTGCCGAAGCGAGAAACAAGAATATGGCTAAATCCGGTAATCGTGAAGTTGCAGTCGTGACGGGTGTCGGGCCGGGAACCGGCGCCGCGATCGCACGGCGTTTCGCGCTCGGCGGATATTCGGTCGCGATGCTGGCGCGCAATCGTGAGCGGCTATCCGAACTCGAGCGGGAAACCGCGGACACTCGCGGTTATCCGTGCGATGTCGCGGACGAGGTTCAGATCGATTCGGCCCTCGCCGCCATACGATCCGATCTCGGCGTCCCTTCGGTACTGATTCACAACGCGGTGGGCGGCGCGTTCGGAAATTTCCTGCAAATCGATCCGCAGGTTCTCGAGCGCAACTTCCAAGTCAACACGATGGGCCTGCTCCACTTGGCCCGCCGGCTCGCGCCCGCGATGATCGAGGCGGGCAAGGGCGTGATTATCGCAACCGGCAATACATCGGCGCTGCGCGGGAAGGCGAATTTCGCGGGCTTCGCTCCGACCAAAGCGGCGCAGCGGATTCTCGCCGAGTCTATAGCGCGCGAGCTCGGTCCGAAAGGGATTCACGTGGCCTACGTGTTGATCGACGCGGTGATCGATCTGGCCTGGACCCGAGAAATGAAGCCCGACGCGCCCGATGAATTCTTCATCAAGCCTGCGGCGATCGCGGAGGAGATCTGGCACCTTGCGCATCAAGATCGATCGGCCTGGTCTTTCAACGTTGAAGTAAGGCCGTTCGGTGAAACCTGGTGATTCGCTTCCGTCGAGCGCCGACGACGGAACAGTTTTCCGGCAGGTGAGTCATGAGCGATCTGCGGATTTTTTCCTATCTTCCGAATCCGCGAGTCTGGAAAGTGACCATCGCCGGCCGGCTGTGCGGCGTCGAAGTCGAGGTGCGAGGCGCATCAGGATCCCAGCGCTTGGACCCAAGAGATCGACCCTCGGCCTTTCAAGGAAAAATTCTGAAGCGAGGTTCATGAAAGCAATCCAGTTCAAATGGGCACGAGCGAAGGAAAGCAAACGATGAAAGGAACTCGACGAAGATTCGTACCCTTGGTTGCGGCCTTCGCTGTCACAGCACTCCTCTCGGCAGGCTCAGTAACCAGGAGCGACACCATATCGCAGGCAGAGAAGATGGAGAACAAGAGTCCCGGCATTGCCGAGACGAAAACCATCGCGGAGGAGGGGCTCATCTACGGCCTGCCCATCGTGATGAACTATGCGGTCATGTATGAGTTCTTCGTGGACCGGAACTCCGGCCAGTGGAAGGCCCCGTTCAACGAGATCCGCAACGAACACCGGGTCTTTACCTACAAGGATACCACCGTAATCTCGCCCAACAGCGACACGCCATATTCGGTGCTGGGGATCGATCTGCGGGCTGAACCCTTGGTGATCTCCGTTCCGGCGGTCGAGAAAGCACGTTACTACTCAGTGCAGCTTTGCGATTCGAATACGTTTAACTACGGCTACATCGGCAGCCGCGCCACCGGCAATGAGGCGGGCGACTACATGGTGGTCGGCCCTGATTGGCATGGCGAGACGCCCGCGGGCATCAAGAAGGTATTCCACTCGTCCACCCAGCTTTCGTTGGCGATCTTTCGAACGCAGCTCTTCAATCCGGAGGACATGCCCAACGTCGTGAAAGTCCAGTCCGGATACAAAGCGCGAGTGCTTTCAGCATATCTCCACCGGCCGGCACCCCCCGCCGCCCCGGAGATCAACTTCCCCAAGGTCAACGACGATCTGGTGAAAAAGAATTTCTTCGAGTATCTCGACTTTGCCCTGCAGTTCGCGCCGGCCGGTCCGGAGGAAAAGGCCATCCGCGCCAAGCTTGCACGGATCGGCATTGGTCCCGGCAAGACGTTCGATTTCAAAGACCTCTCCTTGGAGCACAAAGTCGAAGTCGGGCTGGGTATGAAAGAGGGTGAAAAGAAGGTCGAGAAGAAAGCCGCCACGTTGGGCAAGGACATCAACAGCTGGCGGGTCGGTTCCTCATTTGGCGACCGGGATTTTTACCACGGCGACTGGCTGCTGCGTGCCGCCGCCGCGAAGGCGGGCATTTACGGCAACAGCGCGGCTGAAGCCGTCTATCCCTTGGCGCGTAACGACGGCGCCGGCGAACCCCTCGACGGAGCTAAGCACGACTACACGCTGACCTTCGCAGCGGGCCAGCTCCCGCCCGTGAACGCTTTCTGGTCCGTCACCATGTACGACGGTAAGACGCAGTTGCTGATCAAGAACCCGATCAACCGGTACCTCATCAACTCGCCGATGATGCCGGGTTTGAAAAAGAAGGCGGACGGATCGCTGACGATCTACATCCAGAAGGATTCGCCAGGCGGCGCTAAGGAATTGAACTGGCTCCCGGCACCGGACGGTCCGATCTATTTGGCGATGCGTCTGTACTGGCCGACGACGGAGCCACCTTCGATTCTGCCGCCGGGAGAAGGCACCTGGAAACCGCCCGGTATCGTGGCGGTGAAATGACTTGCGCCTGAAGCGCACCGAGACAAACACCACAGGCGGAAGGTGCAATGCGAGACGTCCATGAATTGAGCGCTGAGGAAGTGCTGGAGCTGTTCAAGACGCTTGAATGCCCAACGCTTGGTGAGATGAACGGCGAGTACCGGGGCGAACAGCTCAGACAGCCCGGCATCTTTTCCACGGTGACCAGCACGCTCTTTACCAACAATCCCCTGTTGTTTGGGAAGTGGCTGTCCAAGTCGCTCCGCCCGGTCGATGATGGCTGCGGCCGTGGCTACAACTCGCTGATGCACTTCGGCCGTGTGACGCGACAGGGTTCAATGCGGACGCTCATTGCCCCATCTCGATTCGATGGTCGACCGGCGTATCAACTGGTCTATCGGGCCTATCACTCGATCTGCGGATTCGTGCACATGGTGGACGAGGTCCGGCGATTAGACGCGGGAAGGTATATCGGCATCGGAACGGTGGGATTCACCGATGCGCAGCGCCGCGTTCCGCTTCCCTTCCTGCTCACGGGACCCATAGGGCCCTACGGCCGCGACATGGGAAGAGAGAGAGTGGGATTTGACGTTGTCAGCGATTTGCCAGCGCTGGCCGGCTCCGCGCGGCCACTCGGTGCCGGCAGCCATCCCTGACCGGCCACGGCACGGGTCCGAACATCGCGTTGAAGCGGTTCGAGAACAAGGTGGCAGCGATCACCGGCTCCGGGATCGGCGCGGCCTATTTGCAACCGGCTGGGTGATATGGTCCTTTTGCAGGCAAAGAAGAACTCTACCATCGCTAACGGAGCTTTCGCTGATAAGAAAAAAGTTCTGGCCACATCGGCTTTCCTGTTCACGTCGGCTGTCGGAAAATGCACGAAGTGGGGGACCACGGAAATTCAGGTTAAAAGGAACTTGCACGGTACTGGTCTGTGTGAAAGCGCAGAGCGCGCTTCAAATCGCGCGACGATCGACGGCGCGCCTGCACGCCGCTGCGCAGAGGGAGATTCAGCGATGGCAAAAATTGACGGCGGCGAGATGCTGGTAAGGACGCTCGAGCAAGAGGGCGTACGCGAGATTTTCACCCTCCACGGCGGCCATCTTGATGCGATTTACGCGGCCTGCCGCGCACACGGCTTGCGCGTGATCGATACTCGTCACGAGCAGGCAGCGGCGCATATGGCTGACGGATGGGCGCGCACGACGGGGCGTCCGGGCGTCGCGATCGTGACTGCGGGGCCGGGAGTCACAGACGCGGTCACTGGAGTCGCCAACGCTTTCATGGACTCGATTCCGATGATTTTGATCGGCGGGCGAAGCCCGCTCGCCGACGATGACAAGCTGCCGCTGCAAGCGCTCGATCAGATGGGCATCCTGCGGCCAATCACCAAGTGGGCGCGCAGTGTCACGCATACCGAGCGGATTCCAGAATACTTGGCGGCCGCTTTCCGCCACGCGGTTTCAGGCCGCCCCGGGCCGGTCTTCCTGGAGCTGCCGATTGACGTGCTCTTCGCACGCGTTGATGAGGAACGAGTCGAGTTTCCCAAAGATTATCGGTGCAAAGAGCCGGCGGGTCCGGGCAGAGCTGCGCTCGCGCAGGCGCTCAACTGGCTTCGCGAGGCCAAACGCCCTGCGATCCTTGCCGGCGGCGGAGTATGGTTCGCGCAGGCGGCGGCAGAGCTGACGCGCTTTGCCGAGCTTACCAACACCCCGGTAATGACCAACGCCAAGGCGCGCGGCTCGATCTCCGAGGAGCATCCGCTATGCTTTGGAGGCTTCGGCGCGATTCATCCTGCGATCCATACGAACAGCGGCGGCAGCGCCGACCTCGTAATCCTGCTTGGTACGCGGATCGGGTTGTTCACAGGCGGGCGCAACTCGGTGATTCCCGGCAACGCACGCGTAATCCAGGTCGATATCGAGCCCGAAGAGATCGGGCGCAACCGGAATATTGAACTCGGCATTGTTTCCGATTGTGGCGAATTCATCCGCCAGGCCTGCGAAGCGGCGAAGAACGAAAAATTCGACCCTCACGCGGAATGGCTGGAGCGGTTGAGCTCGATCCGCAACGCAATGCGCCATCGCTTCGACGATGCGCTCAAAGACGGGCCCGGCCCGATTCATCCGGCGCGGATGGTGCACGATATCGCCAAGACCCTGAGTCCCGACGCGATCGTGGTCGCCGACGGTGGCGAGACCGCCGCCTGGATGTCGAACGCGTGGACGGCACGCCACCCGGGACGATTCCTGACGCATGGTTATCTCGGATGCCTGGGAACCGGCCTGCCGTTCGCGCTCGCGTGCAAGGCGGCGCACCCCGACAAGCAGGTTTTCTGCATCGTCGGCGACGGATCGGCGGGGCTCAATTTCTCGGAATTCCATACCGCGGCGAAGAACAACCTACCCATCACGGTCGTGATCAATAACGACCAGCAATGGGGGATGTCAAAGCATGGGCAGGAGCTGATGTGGGGCAAAGGCCGCAGCATGGCTACCGAACTCGGCATGGTGCATTACGAGCGCGCCGCCGAGGGTCTCGGCGCACAGGGTGAACTTGTCGAGCGCGCGGCGGATATCGCGCCTGCGCTCAAGCGGGCGCTCGCTTCGGGACGGCCGGCTTGCATCAACATCGTCACGGACCGCGACGTGATCGAGCCGGGCACTCTCGCGATGTACAGCGCCGGCCTAGCTGGTCCCGCGAAGGAGAAACCGAGGCCCGATGCCGGCAGCGAAAGCGAAACTACGCTGCCCTATTACGGCAAGCGCAAGCTGGATTGAAGAGATTGCGGCGCGTGCCCGTGATCGGGCCAGGCGCCCGATTGCCGTTAGGCTTCGGCCCGCATCGACGAGGCTGACCTATCCGTCACCCTTCGCCAACGCTCGCGGCGGTGCGATGATGAAATCATGGTGAGATGGCGCGTGCTCGCCGACGCGGTTGTGACGATCCATGCGGCTTATGTCGTGTTTGTCGTTTTCGGCTTGGCCGCAATCCTCATTGGTGTTGTGCTTGAGTGGGAATGGGTGAGGGGATTCTGTTTTCGCCTCTCGCACCTTGTGGCGATTGCATTGGTTTGCCTCGAAGCGATTTTGGGTGTGATGTGTCCGTTGACCACGCTTGAGGACTGGTTGCGTGCGAGAGCAGGACAGGCGCGCTACCCAGGCGACTTTATCGGTTACTGGACGCACCGCCTGATCTTCTACAACGCACCACCGTGGATATTCACTGCGCTTTACGCCACCTTCACAATCCTGGTGGCGGCGACCTTCTGGCTTGCGCCGCCCAAATGGCCGCGCCGCAGCGCGCACTCGGGGCGGCGCCTGACGAGCCACAACGGTTGAACTAGGCCATCGCCGCCTTCGCCTTGGGATCGGGTTCGATTTCTTAAATCCGATCACGACCTTTAGCGGCCTAGTTGCGAACGCGGCGTCTTTATCCGAGAATGGGACGTGGATCTGTTCCTAACCTTGCATCCACGACGGCACGTCTTCCGAGCGTACGATCCGGCGCGAAGGTATCCCCAATGAAGCAAATTCTGATCCTGGCCTACAAGCTTTTGGTCAACGACAAAGGCAAATATTTCGCCCTGCTGGTGGGAACCACCTTCTCGGTATTCCTGATCGTCCAGATGACCTCATCCTTCGCGGGCATCCTGACCAAGGCGTCGGCCACGGTGATTAACATTGGCGCGAGCATCTGGGTCATGGACCCCGCGGCCACAAATAGCGTCCTTAGCAACGTTCCGATGCCGGATTACGTCCTGGACGCGGTGCGCAGCATCAATGGGGTCAAATACGCGGTTCCTCTCTACTCCGGTACGGCGCTGGTGAAACTGCGCGACGGCACCTACCAGGCGGTCAGTGTGATCGGGCTTGACGATAGCAGTCTGGTTGGCAGGCCGAAACTGCTGGAGGGGGACATCGATGACATCTTTGCGGAGAACGGCTTCATCGTGGTCAAGGACGAGGAGTTTCCCAAGCTTGAAAATCCGAAGATCGGAACAGACTTTGAACTGAATGACTATCGCGGCGTCATCGTTGGCATCGCCACGGTCCCGACCGGGGCCCTGTACGGTACTCCGACGCTGTATACCACCTACTACAGGGCGATTACGTACATTCCGTCGATGCGGTTTACCATCTCATACGTTCTGGTGCAGCCAAAGGCCGACTCCGATATCCCGTATATTAAGCAACAGGTTACGCGGCTAGGATACCTCGCGCTGACAAACCACGAGTACCAGAATGCGATTTCGAGTTACCTTGAATACAAGACTAGCATCGGCACCAATACGCTGCTGATGACAATAATCAGCTTCCTCGTAGGACTCTCGATCTGCGGTCAGACCTTCTATACCTTCATTATCGAAAACCTTGAGCACTTCGGTGCGCTCAAAGCCATGGGAGCGAAGGGACGCGAGTTGGTCTACGTGATCCTTTTCCAGGCGGGGTTTACCGCGCTCGTCGGCTACGGTCTCGGGGTCGGTCTGTCTACGCTTCTTATAACTGCGGCGAAGCTGAGACTCCCGGAATATACCTCCCGTCTAACCTACACCAACCTTAGTCTGGCTTTCCTGATGGTCCTGATAATCGCAAGCATCTCCGGTTACGCGGGAGTACGCCGTGTGCTGAGAATCGAACCGTTCGAGATCTTCCGAGGTTGAAATGCCGAAGGCGGCAATCGCGGCCGACAAGCTCAACAGATGGTTCGGCGTAGGCGAAGCTAGAACCTACGCGGTAAAGGAAGTGAGCTTCGAGGCGAATTGGGGCGAGATGCTCTACATAGTGGGGCCTTCGGGCAGCGGCAAAACCACTCTGCTCAGCATGATCTCCGGAATTCTCCGGCCGAACTCTGGTTCGGTCGCAATCGACGGCCGGGATCTGTGGAGTCAGTCGGACGACGAGATTGCCGACTTTCGGTTGAACACCATCGGCTTCGTGTTTCAGGACTATCATCTCTTTCCCCGCCTTACGACCGCCGAGAACGTAGCGATTCCCCTCATTCTGCAGAAACGAAACTGGGGCGAAGCGCTTAGCGCCGCTACTCAATGTCTGAAGATCGTCGACCTGGCCGACAAGGCGCAACTTCCGCCGACCAAGCTCAGTGGCGGCGAACAACAGCGCGTTGCAATCGCGCGCGCCATCGTTCATCAACCCCGGATCCTTGTATTCGACGAGCCCACCGCCTCGCTCGATGGCGAGACGGGGCGTAAGATCGTGTCCTTCGTTAAGGCGGAAATCCTGACCTCGAAGCGCTGCATTATCATGGTCACGCACGACAGCAGAATCTTTGAGTACAGCAACAGGATCATGGAGATGGAGGACGGACGGATAACCGGCTTCCAGCAGGGGCAGACCGTATGAGGCCCAGGATAGAGCTAGTGCTCGCCTTTCTCGGACTGACAGCCGGCTTGATCGTAGCCTGGTTCTACGGGATCCATGTCGTGTCACAACCCCCGGCGTTTAGTCCAGCGGCAAACCCATATGCAAAAGGTATCTACGCGGAAGGCATCGTCGAGAGTTACCAGAACAACGGCGAAAACATTAACATCTATCCGGAGGTGCCCGGCAGGATCGTGGATATCCCAATCCACGAGGGGCAGTTGGTTCATAAAGGCACGATTCTGCTACGGATGGACGATTCAGTTCAGAGGGGGACGGCGGAGCAGCAGAAATCCCAGGCGGAAGCCGCGCAAGCCATGCTCGAGGAACTGCGGGCCGAACCTCGTAAGGAGACTTTCGAAGTCTCCGAGGCTCAGCTGACCTACGCCCGCGCACAGCTAAAGAACACGCAGGACGAACTCCAGAAGCAGGAGGCGTCTTATCAGCTGGATCCCAAATCTGTGAGTAAGTACACGCTCGACGATGCAATAAACGCCGTGAAGGTCGCTGCGGCAAACCTCAGGGTCGTGGAAAAGCAGTACGAACTCACCAAGGCCGGGGCGTGGATATACGACATCAGAAATCAGGAAAAAACCTACGAGGCAGACGAAAAAGCATACCTCTCTTCGAGTGCCCTGCTTGCGAAGTACACAATCACGGCGCCGGCTGACGGTACGATTCTCGCGATTCAGGCGGCGGTCGGAAGCTACGTCACCCCGCAGGGCACTTACGACACGTACACGCAGGGCTCTGACCCGATGATCGTGATGGGAGCGTCGGAAACGTACGTCAGCGTACGCTGTTATATCGACGAAATACTTATACACAGGCTGGCCCCGGGACCTCAGATGCAGGCGCGTATGTTCATTCGAGGCACGAACACCAGCGTTCCACTTGAATTTGTAAGAATACAGCCTTACGTCTCTCCAAAAATCGAACTATCCGACGAGCGGCTCGAAAGGGTCGATGTTCGAGTGTTACCGGTCATCTTCCGGTTCGCGAAGCCCAAGAATCTCGCAGTGTATCCGGGTCAGTTAGTGGATGTTTTCGTTGCCGAGAAATAGCCGCGCAAGTGCTCACCGGCGCCTGGCATCCGGTCGCTTACCGAAGGGGCTCTGCGTCTTTCTTTCGTGTTGTCTTACTGCGTGCGCGGTGGGACCGGACTTTGTCCGTCCCACAGCACCGGTGACTCAGCGCTACACATACGAGAAAGAGCCTGCGCAAACGATTGTTGCGGAGGGTGGCGCTCAGCGTTTCGAACAGAGCGCGAAGATCGCGGCAGATTGGTGGCGACTATTTAGCTGCTCCAAGCTGGACGCGGTGGTCATGCAGTCCGTCGCTAACAATCCCACGCTGCAAGCCGCCCAAGCCAGCCTGCGGCAAAGCGAGGACAACCTTCGTGCCGGCTATGGAATCTTCTACCCTCAACTCAGCGCCAGCTTCCAACCGACGCGCCAGCGGTTCTCACCGGCCCGCTTCGGGCAAGGTACAGGACCCAGCACCTTTAACCTTTATACCTTCACGACGACCGTCAGCTATGTACTCGACGTATTCGGCGGTGAACGACGCACTGTAGAGGGTTTGGGCGCACAAGCGGACGTTCAATACTATAACGCTCAGGGAACCTATCTCACGTTGTCGGGCAACATTGTCAACGCGATGGTGGCGGAGGCGGCGTACCAAGCTGAGATCAAGGCGACCGAACAGATGGTCGGGTTCCTGGAGGAGCAGACCAGCATCATCGGCGCGCAAGCGAGCACAGGCATCGTTCCCTACTCAAATTTACTCAGTATCCAAAGTCAACTGGCCGCAACTGAGGCAACGCTGCCGCCTCTTCGCCAGCAATTGGCCCACACCAGGCACTTGCTCGCGACGTTGGCAGGTCAGGCACCTGCGGATTGGGCGCCGCCACGAGTCACGCTTTCCGAACTCAAGCTCCCTGACGAGCTGCCGGTGAGCCTGCCGTCCGATTTGGTGCGTCAACGTCCGGATGTCCTGGTGGCCGAAGCCCAGCTACATAGCGCCAGCGCCCAGATCGGGGTAGCAACCGCGGCTATGTTACCGAACTTCAATCTGAACGCCGACTACGGTTTGAACAGCACCAAGCTAGCCACTCTATTCGCGAGTAGCGCTGCCTTCTGGACCATGGGGGCCTCCCTTGCTACCCCGGTGATCCAGGGACCCACGCTGTGGTTCCAACGAAAGGCGGCAATCGATGCCTATCAGCAGTCTCTGGCAAACTATCGGCAGACCGTCCTAGCAGCACTTGCCCAGGTTGCGGACGCACTGGATGCGTTGCAGCATGACGCCGAAACTCTCCGTACACAATCGCTGGCACTCAACAGCGCAGCCGAGGCGCTTCATCTTATACAGGCAAACTATCAGGCCGGCACTGTCAACTACCTGCAATTCCTAATCGCTGACTATCAGTATCAGCAGGCGGATCTTGGCTATATCCAGGCGATGGGACAACGTCTTCAGGATACCGCCGCGCTTTTCATCGCTCTGGGCGGAGGATGGTGGAGTGCTCCGGAAAGTACCATAGACAATTCATCAGCCGAGAACGCCGGCAGGAGCCTTAATACGCAAGCGAGCTCGCAAAGGGTCGGAGCGAATCCACCATAGGCCAACGAACTTCGAACGTCACGATCTGAAAGGGGCGCAGATCCAACTCGACAGACCCGTCGCGGCGCCGCGTGAGCTTGACGCCTTTCAAAGGCCGGCCAGCGAGATCAATCAATCGAGCTCTCCGGCCGTGGCCGAAGTTGAATCGCGCGATCTCCGATGCCTCAGAAGCGCTAAAAGCGCGTACGATGCAGGCACCCACGCGTTCCGTTGCGCGCGCGGTGGAAAACACTACTCGGGGATTGTCGCAGGCGCAAAGTCGACTCTCAGACACATCTATCGCGGAGCAAGCCTGGAAAACGCGCGGCGGATACGCATACGCCTGGCTTAACTGAACGACGCCGGAGTCTGCATACGAACCGCGCCAGGTCGTGATGGCCAGTTGAAAAAGATGCTGGCCGATTTCCTGGGCGTCGGGCGTCTCGAACTCCGGACCCGCATCACCACGGCGCATCTTCAGGTCTCCGCGCGAAAGCCATCCTATGCATCGCAAAAGCGTCAACAGGATTGTCGTACCGCCGGCATCTCGCCTGGCCTCGGTCTCGTAGATTCCACGGCTCATCATGGCCGCCGAAAACTCCGCTGATTCCACCGCGGTGAACGTCCGATGCGGCGCGGTCGGATAGATATCTTCCGTGATTCCCGCCGGCTCGGTTGGATCGAGCGGGCGGCGGACGATTCCGAAATTCGTATCGGAGAGCGATTCCGTGGCCGCAATCGGGGTGGATAGCGCGACGCGGATGCGATGGTCGCGCGCGCGATTATCTATCGCTGCCTCAAAATCCACACGCTCGAGTCCCGCATAGATGGTAGCCGTCAGTTGTATCGGAACCTCGACGGTCTGCGGTGCGCGCGCCGTGCGATCCACCGCGAGCGCGCACGGGAGACTGTAAACCAATGAGAGGGCCAGGCGGCTTCTCACGGTTCCGCGCTCGATCAGGCTGGCGGCGATCGATACAGGCCGCGAGATCGGCGCCGAATCGGCCACCGGGTCGAAGTTGTATTCGTCGCCGCGATCGCCGTCATCTTCGAAATAAATTTCAAGGCCCTTGTTGTTTTTCAGATCGTCGATTTTCAGGCCGCGCGGCGACGGGCTGAGCCTGAAGTATTCGTTCTCGATCGATTCGATCCCAGCCGCATTTGTCGGCGTATTAGCAGCGAGTTCGTCCGAGCGAACAAGCCGATAAAGGCTGAAGCCGGCCTGCGTGAGTGCGTCGTCGACGAAAGTGATTTGCGCCCGCGCAGCCTCCGTAGCCAGGATCCGAATGATCGCTTCGTCAGGCAGCTCAAGAATTCGCCGACGAAAGCTCTCCGGATCCAGGTCGCCCGCCGGGCTGCGGCTGACGAACACGCGGAGATCGAATCGGTTGTCCCCAACGCCTTCGAGTTCGAACCGGTTCACATACTGGTCCATCACCTGAGCGCCGGTGATCAAGCCTTTGAGGTCGGCCGCCTTCAACTCGATTTCGAATGGCCGCGCCGGCCGCGCGACATCGATCGCGACGGGAATCCGGCGCCCGTCGCTACCCAGCGCGACGTAGCTTGCGTGGGGATCCCCGACTTCGGTTTCACCCGTGATGAGCGCACGGCGAGCGAACGTCGGATTGAACACCGCGATCGCGGCTTCGCCGCCGCTTCGTGCTGAAAGCACGGCATCCGAGGCGCGGCGCGCCACGATCTCGCCGATCATTGCGGCCTGATCGAAGCGGTAGCGCATGTCCTGATGGACTTGGTCGATCGAGCATCCGCAGATCGAGTCGTGCGGATGGTTCTGAATCTGCATGCGCCAGGCAACCTCGAGCAGCGCGGTCAGGTCGTCGGCCTGATTCAAAGGAAAAGCGAGCGCGGCAAGCGGATCGGCAATCCGCTCGAGCAGGTATGCGTTCTGGAAGTCACGCTGCTTTATCCAGGCTCGTGCCGAGGTGACGCCGGGTATGAGATTCGAGCGGGCAGGAGATCGCAATTCTCCGCGGACGCGAGGCGTGCCGTCCCGGGGGAGCTCGGAAAGCCGCTTGGCGTAATCGTCGAGCGTGCCGACTTCAGCAGTGAATGGCGCGCGTCCGGCTGCTTCCTTAAGGCGCTCGAATACCAGTGGATCGGGTTCTGCGTGATCGTTGCCGTTCATCACCAGGATCGGAGCGCCGGCAGAGAACTCGCGTTCCCGCGCGGCGATCTCGTTCCCTCGCGCGATCATTGCGTCAGCCGAGTCGGTCGGCAGGCTGGCGCCGTTGGAATAGCCGAACGGCAGAAAGATCGTGAACAGCGAGCTGCCGTCGAGCGCTTCCCAGATGAATCGATTGCGGTTCACTTCTCGTCCCACGCCGCGGAAAACGACCGCCGCCTCGAGCCCGAAACCCGACAGAATCTGCGGAAGCTGCGCGGCGTGACCGAATTGATCGGGCAAATAGCCGGTTTGCGCGGACTTCCCGAATCGCCGCGCGATACGGCTGCCGATCTCAAGATTGCGAATCAGCGCCTCGCCGCTGGCAAGAAAGCTGTCCGCGAGCAGGTACCATGGACCGATTTGGAGCTTGCCGGCTTTCACCAGCTTCGCGATTCGGCGCGCACTGTCGGGCCGTACTTCGAGGTAATCCTCGAGCACTATCGTCTGGCCGTCGAAGTGAAAGCATGGGATCGCCCCGCTTTCGAGAAGCCCAAGCATCTTGTCGGTCATCGTCAGCAGCCGCGCACGCATCCGCTGAAACGTCTGATACCACTCGCGATCCCAGTGCGTGTGAATGACGAAATAAAGATGATCCATGAACCGCGCCTCGCCGGTTAGAGTCCCTTCGCGACGCATAGCGCCGCAACATCGCCGATACGCTCGCCCAACGCTGCCGGCACCACCTGGCAAGACCCCGCTGCCGCGGGCAAGGCTTCACGCGCCATCACCGCGCGTGCGGGTCCGAGTATCATCTCGCCCGTACGCATCGCCAGCCCACCGATCACAATCCGTTCCGGATTGAGGATGTCTACCAGAATCGCCAGAACCTGGCCGAGCCGCTCGCCCGTGGAACCAACGATTCGCCTCGCAACCATATCGCCGCGCTTCGCAGCCGCGCAAACGTCGCGAGCCGTGAGCGTCCCGCGATGGGCCGTCAGAATAGTACTGCACCCGCGCATCCGCGCGTCTTCGACGGCTCGCATCGCGACCTGCTCGATCCCGCCGCCGCTTACCCATCCCTCGGCTGAACCGCGCTTGTTATGGCCGACAGGGCCGCCGCGGGTGAGCCGCACATGCCCAATCTCTCCGGCGAGATCGTCAGTGCCGCGGTAAAGTCGCCCATCAACGATGATTCCTGCGCCAAGTCCCGTGCCCATCGTGAGGAAGACCATGTTGTCGAATCCATGCCCCGCGCCGTAGCGATGTTCGGCGACGGCGCCGGCGTTTGCGTCATTCTCGACGTTGCAGCGAACGCCGAATTGCCGTTCGAGGATTGCTTTGACTGGAACATCCACCCACGTGGCAAGATTGGGCGGCGAATGAATAATCCCGCGCAATCGATCAAGCGGGCCGCCACAGCTTATGCCCATACCGCGGATTACCGAACTCGGAAGCCCGCGCCTCTTCAGGATGGCGCCGATTCCCCTGCCGATCAGGTCGAGCGCGCGGTTGGGCCCTTTGGAGGGCAGGGTAGCAAACTGGAGACGCTCGCTAACATCCGGCAGCCGCTCCGAGACGACGATCGCCGTCTTTGTGCCACCGATATCGATACCGATCCAGACTTTTACGGGCACGCGAACTCGCCCTCGACCATTTTAGCAGCGGGCAAGCTGTATCAAACGACCACCATTTTCACCAGCCGCTGCTGCAAGCAGGTGGGTCTACTTTCCCGCAGCCACTGCTGATTCGGGCAATTCTTCCAATTTGGTCGATTCGTGGCGCGTAAGAATATTGTAATAGGGGTCGCGCAGCGCAGCAGTGAAGCCGGCGGCTTCGATGCATTTCACCACGTCACGGAGCAGTGCCTCGGTTGGGTCGGGCAAATCCTTGCCGGCCGCCGTGATGCAAGCGTTAATCGCATTGATCGACCCGGTGCCGCAGAGATCGTTTGCTCCTGAACGTAGCGCCCGACTCGCGACCTCGAAGCCCATCGTGCGCCAGACCGCGCGGTGATTTTCGATGTTGTCGAGTGCAAGTCGCGCGACCGCCACGTCGCGTAAGTACTCATTCACGACCGCATCATTATCGGCAGGAGGAGTGCTCCCGTTCAGGCGAGTATGCTCGAGGCGTGCAGGCCATATCTTGTACGCCGAAAAGCCGCAACCGTAACGCTCTAATCCGCGATCCTGTTGATCGCGTAGCGCGATCAGATGCTGAACGCGTTGTTCCAGCGTCTCGCCGAATCCGATGACCATCCCTACCCACGGGTTGTGGAGGCCGGCCTTCATCGCCGAGTCGATGATTCGCAACCAGTCTCCGGTCTTCATCCGCGTCGGCGCGGTGCGTTCGCGCACTTCGTCGACCAGGATCTCGGCCGCGGCGCCGGGCATGCCATCCAGTCCGGCATCCTTCAGCTCGCAGAGAATATCCCACGCATCGCGGCCGGTCAGCTTCTCCAGACCGAGAATCTCCTCGGGGCTGAATGCGTCAATGTGGATTTCCGGATAGCGCGATTTGAGAAACCGCAGCAGATCCAAATACCACTGAAACGGCAAGTCGGGATTGATGCCGCCCTCAAGCAGAGCATCGCGACCCCCGATTCGCCTGAGCTCGTCCATCTGATCCGCGATTTCGTCGAGCGTGAGTGTGAAGGCGCCCTCCTGGTGCCTGGCGCGATAGAACGCGCAAAATCTGCACGCGACGACGCAGATGTTCGTGTAATCGATATTCCCGCCGATGGAATAGGTCGCCAGCTCCGGGTTGCTACGGCGCAGGCGTAATTCGTGAGCCGCCGCCGCCAGATCGTTGGTGGGCAAGTCGTAGAGGCGGCGTATCTCGCCGGCGCTGAGCCGATGTCCGGCAATCGCGCGATCGAGCAGCTTGAAGGAAGCATCTTCGTGAGTTGATTGAATCATCGTAGTTCTCCAGTTTATCGTTGCGCGCCAACGGGAATATCTATGGTCACCGCTTGTCCGCGAACTCGGACCATGCGCTCATAAACTTATCGGCTCCGCCGCGCGCCATCTTTGCCAGCGCGAAGCGTTCATCGGGATCGAGAAGCGACCAGCGCTTCTCCGGCAGTCCAAGCTCGGCGATCAGCCGCGCAACATCCGGCGGCACTTGGCCGGCGTCGGGCGCATCGTCGTGCGCGGCGGGCTTCATGGTTCCGACGTCGGTTCCGGCGCGTCTCTTTACCGCCTCGCGCAGAAAGGCCGCCAGAACGTCGCGTTCCTCCGGGGAGCCGGCCGGGAAGTGGCAGATCACCAGGCGCTCGACCCGCGAGAGCGCCTGCCATTCTTTCAAATGGAGCTTCACACCGGCCAAGTCCAGTTTGCGCCGTACCGACAGCGGGATAAACTCGAGCGTCTCGTACAGCTCCTTTTCGAAGTCGAAGCGCCTGAACATCGGGCTCCCCTCGCGCAGATTACGGTGCAGCCTCAGTGAGTGCCTTGACGGTGAAGAAATTCTTGTCCACCGCACCCATGTTGATGTACCAGGACTCGCGCTCGGTGGTGTCCTGCGCGGGGAGGTAACACATCGTGGCGAATCCGGCGTTTAGATCATCGATGCTCGCGCCGACCTGGAATACGCGTTTGAATGGGTAAATCGCGATGCGCGCGTCCGGTACGGCGCGGTCGCGATATGCCATCCAGGTTATATAGTTCTTCCAGAGTTCACCGGCGCGATTATAGAAGTCCTGGTACATTATGCATTGAGCCTCGGCATCCAGGTACATGACATGGCGTCCGAACAGCTCGCCGGGAACCCGGTCCATCCGTGCGCGCCCCTCTACGATGTACATCCGGCGCGATTCCCAACGCTCGGGACATGCGCTGGCGCCGCCGTCGGTCGGGCAGGTGACTTCCGGCACGTGAGCCACGGCTATGGAAGCAAGCATGGATTTCTCGCCCAGGAGGCGCCAGTTGTAGTTTTCATTCTTGGCGGCAAACCCCTGAAAATTGTCGAGTGACCACGTAATCGCGCCGGCCGAGGATCCCAGGAACGCCTCGCCAAGCCTCCGCACTCGCCGACTCCCGGGGCTCCAGCCCCAGGTGTCGTCACCCTTGAGAGGATCGGCATATCGATAGCGGACGAAGCCACGGCCACGGTCCTCTTCCGGCGCCAGAAATGGATAGAAGCCGACCAGCAAAAGCCGCCCGCTGCTCAGGAAATCGGGGTCGGTGGGTATGGGCTCGACCTCGGTGCGGCCGACGAGGTTGTAACTGGCCAGATGGCCGAACTCGTAGTAGTCGATTGGAACGTACGGCCGATTCAACCCCTCGTACTCGCTGATGCAGCTGAAGTCGCGCGCATCATAATCGTCGGTGGAAGTGGGCCGAAACGTGTCGTTCCACATCAGCTTCGTTCCGGCAGTGGGATCGTTCGGATCGATGAACGGGAAGGGCAGTCCCGCTACGTATCCCACCAGGCTCCTATGGTCATTGGAAAGCCGGACCTGCGAGGAATATTTCTCGGTGGCCTCGCGATACGGCGGCGGCCATTCGATGCGTTCGCTTGGCACGATCTGCATGCTCATCCCGCGGGTTATCCTGAGATAAACTCCGGGCGACACCAGCTCCTTTGCTTTGTACGCGTTGCGGTCGGTGATGACGTCCCCGGGCCGCACCTGGGCCACGGCAGAGTTCGGCGCGGTAAGTTGGGCCAAGAGAGCCACCAGCGCGATCGCAATCAGTCGAACGAGCGTGTGCGGTGCGTCATTCGGTCTGTTGATTCTGTTCATAGGGTATCCGCTCCATACTGTATTCAGCCCCCGAGCACGTGCATTCCTACATTTCCGCGATCCGTTGACGCGGAACGGTCGACGAAACCGGGGGACTTATTCCGGATCGCCGCTTCCATCCGCGATTCAAGCAAATCCGGATTGACCGTGGGGCGCAACGCGCTCTTGAGATCGACGCCCGTGGGCGAGAACAGGCAAGCGAACAGCCTTCCATCCGCCGTGAGCCGGATGCGATCGCATCGCGCGCAGAACGGATTGGAGATTGTCGAAATTACACCGAGGCGGAAGTGTCCGTTCAAGAGATAGTAGCTTGCCGGTTCGTCAGTGCGCGCAAGCGGCTTGACCTCGAAATCCCGCGCCAGGAGCGCGACGATCTCGCGCTCCGTGAAGACCTTATCGGGACTCCAAAGACCGCGACTGTCGAGCGGCATGAACTCGATAAAGCGCAGAGGGATGTCGGCGCGATATGCCCAGGCAGCGAGCGCCGGAATTTCGGTGTCGTTGGTCCCGCGCATCACCACGGCGTTGAGTTTCAGCGGTAGTCCGGCCTCGCGCGCACTGTCGATTCCACGCAGAACCTCGCGCAGGTCGCCGCCGCCGGTGATTTGGTGAAATCGGGCGGGGGACAGCGAGTCGAGGCTGACGTTGGCGCCGTCGAGGCCTGACTCCGCGAGTTCGCGCGCATACCGCGCCAGCAGGGCGCCGTTGGTCGAGAGCGAGACGCGCCGAAGACGCCCGGCTCGGAGGCTCTGGAGCATGGACACGAATCGGGGAGCACCGCTGCGAAGGAGAGGCTCGCCACCGGTCAGGCGTATCTGCTCGACTCCGAAGCGAGCTACGAAAACGGCAGCCAGATGATGTAGTTCTTCGAGGCTGAGGACGACATCCCTGGGACCCCAGACCGGACACTCCGGCATGCAGTAGACGCAACGGAAATTGCAGCGATCGGTCAGCGAGATGCGCAGTTTCTTCATGGTGCGCCCGAATCGGTCGCGTAGGTGCGAGATCTCAGTTCGGACGGTTGCGCTTTCGTTATCTGGTTGCACGGATCGTCTATCCAATGCGCCGCGCGAACGGCGCGCCGATCAAGAGAGCTGCGGTTTGTGGCTTCGCTGTCACCATCTCAGAAAGGATAACCTCCGAAGCGCAGAAACCCGCCAACGACGATCGCGAGGCACGACGCGTATACGTTGTAGCGCGCCAGAGTCTTCATCCAGCCCGCATAGTTGATGGCGTCGGTACGGGAGCCCTCGACCTGCTGACGGGTGGCATCGTAGGGAAGTTTCACCACGACGCGCGGGCGCAGGTAGAAGGTCAGGATTGCGGCGGTGATTATCAAGGTGAACCAGATCGTCATCATCGTCGCCAGGGCGGCGCCGTAACCGGTGAT
Organism: Candidatus Binatus soli; assembly: GCA_002479255.1. Classification (GTDB taxonomy): domain Bacteria; phylum Desulfobacterota; class Binatia; order Binatales; family Binataceae; genus Binatus; species Binatus soli. The sequence goes on from DLMJ01000022.1 coordinate 37,635, forward strand.
GTAGAAGGACGGGTCGAACAACGACGAAAAATTGCCCAATCGCCACAGCAGCAGGGGTCCGCTCAGCGCGGAACCCATCAGGGCGATCCAGTTCAGCCAAGCGAAGTCAGTGCCGAGCTTGTCACCGAGCCGCGCGGCTTGGCCGGGCGGAATCAGATCGAGACGCGGGGTCAAAAGGAAATCGAGAAACACATTGGAGCCAACAAACACGGCCGCAAAAAGCATATGAAACGCGGCCAGAATTTGTAGGTCGAGAGAACCAGCTGCTTCTTTCACCTGCCACTCCGATAACTTCCGACTCGAATGGTTTGCACGTCGTCCGCGAGTGCCTGCGCGCATTCCGTTGGCCTGCCGCTCACGTGGACGGCGCGCCGCGCCCACTGGCCGCAATAGTCACACTGGTTGCAATCGAGCAAACAATGGTCGTCCTGGAAGAAGCGCAGGAACCCGTCGAGCTCCGCACTGTCGATTCGGACGGCCAACGGCTCGGGCGCCTCGCCGAAGAGCTTGTAAGGCGGCTGGATGCCGACGAGGAGGCGGGCGATGTCCTCGCAGTGCCTGGAGTAGTACGCATTGGCGACCATGGCGATCCAATCGGTGTGCGAGCTTGGTCCCTCTTCCATCTTTTCACGGCCGGCGATCTTGAACAGGTCGAACCCCAAGTCTTCGTAGACGGCGAGATCCTCGGGTCGGACCCATGGTGAGCGAAGATGCTCGGCGGCGTCGTTGAGCTTGAGCAGCGAGCAGCGGTAGTAACAGTAGTCCACGTAGTATCGGCTGGTGATGCTTTCCCCCGAATGGGAAATCATATTGGAGTGATACTGGCGGATAGGACAGCTCAGCAGGCACCCCTCGTTGACCACCAGCGAGAGACGGCAGCCGACCGCCTTGCGTATGGCCTCGAGACGGCGGAAGTCGCGATTAACCTGGGGATCGAGATGAATCACGGTGGCGCCCAAGTCTTCGAAGAATTTCGCCTTGCGGGCGTCATTGACCGATGCGAGCACCGAAATGTGCAGCTCGAGAGCGGGAAAATTCTCGCGCATCAGCTCCATCACGAACGGATTGGCCGTGACTACCGCCGCAGCCCCGATATCGACCAGCCATTGGAGACGCTGCAGCAGCTGACCACGGCCTTCTTCCGAGTATTCCTTGTTTCCCAGACAGGTGGCATTCATGACGTAGACGAGACGAATGCCGTGCTGCGAGGCTTGTGTAACATGAAGCGCTATATCGTCTTCGCTCGCGTCGGACAGCATCTGTGACGAGCGCAGCGTAGCCTCGCTCGGCAGGCTTCCGTAAATGTAATCGGGCTTGAACGGCGCAATTTGCGCGATGAGTTCGGGATCCCAATTGGTCGGCAGCATCAGTTTCATCGTTGCCTCCATCAGCTCCCAGGGAGCCGTACCTCGCGACCGTCGAGCACCTGGCGGAAACCCCAGTTGACCCTGAGGTCGCCGAGCCAGACGATATCAGCGGTGGCGACCCCGAGTTGCTCGCGCAGGCGCGCTTGCAGTTTCGCCGGGTCGTGCGCATCACCTTCGACGGCGACCGTCAGCACGCCGGCGCGCGTGTTCGCCTCGCGAACCAGCAACACGTTGCGGCCCACCAGAGCGGGGTCTTCCTCGATGCACATCCGGACGTCGTACGCGGTGATTAGGCGGTCACCGACCAGCACGCTGCTCTCGGGACGTCCGTAAATCTTCAGTCTGCGAAAACCACACCCGCACGGGCATTCGCCGGGCGCGAATGCGGCAACGTCACCAGTGTCGTAGCGCACGAAGATGCTCCCGGCAGTGGTGAGCTTGGTGACGATCAGACGTCCGCGGAAACCGGGCGCGACGTGAATGCCGGCATCGTCGACAACTTCGAGGTAGCAGACGTCCTCGTGCACGTGGGGAGCGGTATGCCATCGGCATTCGTCGGTCGCAGCTCCTTCCTGCGTTCCACCGCGTTCGAAGACATCCTCGACCTGGAGGCGGTCGCGTAGGAACTCGCGCATGCGCGGCGTGAGCGGCAACCCCACGACGACGACCGAGCGTACTCCTTTGAAAAGCTTGTGCGGCCGAGTCGCGTCGCCGGGGCTCCGTCGAACCAGGGAGAGCAGGAACGGCGCGGTGGTCGTGATGAATTCCGGTCGCTCCGAGGCCAGCGTATGAAGGAAGGAGTCGGTGTACTCGGTTCCCATGCTTCCCCAGAAAAATGCGCAGCGCCCGCCCAAGCGTGCGATCGCGTGCGCCTCGCAGGCTGCCAGACGGTGCCATACCGGGCTCATCAACAGCGCAGTCATCCCGGGCTGGAATCCCGCCCAACGAAAGCCGCGCATCGTCGGCCGTATGTATGCTTCCTCTTCCTCCGCGCTCAGCCATACGAGCAGCGGAGCTCCTGAAGTGCCGCGCGTACTGAATGCGACGGAGCCCTGATGCGGATTCGTCCAACAGTTGCCCGCTTGTACAAGGTCATCCTTTGAAATCGTTGGAAACCGCGCGAAATCTTCGATCGAACCAAGCAGCCCCGGTTCGACGCCAGCCCTGTCCCACAGTTGGCGGTAGAATGGAACCTCGCGGTAAGCGTAGATTGCGACCTCGCGCAGACGGTCGGTCTGCCAGGCAGTCAATTGCGCGCCCGAAAGAGTCTCGATGGCCTCGCTTCGTGCGCAGCTCGAAGTAGTGTCACGCATCGCCGATCAAATACCTCGTCCGCGAGGTGACCATCCGATACACCAGTCGCCGATGCCCGCGGCACAGTGCGAAGGCGGAAACAGTTCGCCGCGCGGCAGGTCGTAGGCCGGCGCGGCCAGCCGGAGGTTGCGAACGATCCGTCCGTCAACTTCGTAGACCCCTTGGCGGAGGTGGAAGCAGTCGCACTTTACGCACTGGGGTGCGAGCAGAAGGGTGCTTTCGACGTGCATAAGATGGCGCCACGAATCCGGGCGGGCCGCATTAAAGGCGGGAGGCTCGTCGCCGAACACCACAATTGTCTTCATCGTGCGCCGTGCGAGCGCCGCAAATTCCCTTTTGCGCAACTCCGCGGAAAGCAGCTCGATCACATCTTCTCTGATCACGAGCGCATCGACTGTCAGTTGCGACAACAGGGCGGGCGTGAGCGTCACCCGCTCCGCGGAAGCGTCGAGGCAAATGAAGCGGCCACCGATACGTTCGGCGACACCGCGTTGAAGGCCCGGCATCAGCAGACTCGAGCCGAGAAAGGATATGGGACTGCTGCCGAAGTCCTGAACCGCGATCGTTGCGCCGTCCGGGATGCCCATCATCCGGTAACACCAGGTGAGATGTTCCGCCCAGATGTCGAGGTCTCCTTCGCCGAAGGCAAGACGACCGCCGGGAAGGTCGAACAACAGATATGCATTTTCAGTTGGCACTGGCGGCTCCCTGGCCGGCGAACGGGGGACCCTGGAGGGCAACCACGCCAACATGATCCATCGCCGCGACCTGGTGCGTTCTCACCGCAGTGCCGACTTTGACACCGACGTTGCGGGCCGGCTCGACGTAGCCGACCATCGCGGATAGCGCCTCGACGCCGACCTCCGCCTGATCGAGCATCTCCCACGGGACGATGGAAACCTTGCCGCTATTTGGTTCGATCGGAATCAGAGAGACATTGACGAGCGGAAATCCGTGTCCATGCGGCGGAATCCAGGTGGGATGAGCGGCGACCAGAGGGCCGACCTCGGGCAGCCCCCAGAGCGGAAAGATCGGGCGGCCACAGAACGACTCCATCCGGCGGCGCCATCGCGGGGCGAAAGATCCAGTGGATACGAAGACATGAGCAGACTGACTCATCATCGGCGGCATCCGACTCAGACCCTCCGCCAACATTGCGTCGGCTTGGCTTCGTTGAATAATCATATAGGCGCCATTGGTGAGGTCGGCCAACTCGCCGGTGTCGAACTGTTCGAGGCTGGCAAATACCACCGGCTTACCCTGTGAAATGGCCAGCAAAATACCTGTCAGCATCTCCCAAGATCCGATCCCAGGCTCGGTGCATACAAACGGGATCTCGCGCAGCCGAGGAATGAATGCCGCCATCGAGGCGGCCATCGCCGACAGAGAGAAATGCGAATGCGCGATCAGTCCACGGCCGCTCGCAAGCAGTATCGCGGGCTCCGTCGCGCGTATCGCCGTACCCGCTTCGCTGAATGTCCCTTGCAGCTCGCTCCTCGCGACCATTTTGACGCCCGCAGCCTGCGCAGGGCCGGTGCCATCTGAGGTGATGAGGGCAGACGCCTTTGCCTCGGCAAGCCGGGCCGCGAGCTGCTCGGCGGAGTCTGCGGGGTCTGCGAGCAAGATGCGGCGCCCGGCGAACAAACCGGCAAGGCACAGGAGCAGACTCTCGAGCGGATCAGGATCGGAGATCGCGATGGTGCCGGTGAGGCCAGCGGTCTGGATACCGCCGGCCAGACTCAGGCTTTGCTCGAGTAGTTCACCGTAACTGATGCGGACATTTTTGTCCGCGACCGCGATTCGGTCCTTCATCGTCGCGAATCGCTGCCGGAACAGACGGCCGAGCGGCTGCTGCGCTACCGGAACTCGACGCGGGATGCCTGGAGGCCAGTACCAGGATGGCAACGCACCGCCGACCTTGGACATGACTATCCCTGAAACTCAGCCTTCTCGTAATCGATATTGGTCTGCCTGTCGCTCTGTGATGGCGCCCAGCTAAACAGCGTGTACTCAAAATGCCGATAGCCACCGGCAAAGTGGAGCCCTTTGGGCGGGCCAGGCATCAGGCCGTCTGCGGGCATGCCGTTGGGATGCTGATAGGGCTCCCAGGCATGGTACATGACCATCTGATCGGGTCGCACGCAGGCGGACAGCTTCGCTCTGACCAGAAATGAGCCATAGTCGTTGTACACGTGAATGAAGTCGCCGTCCTCGATGCCCTTTTTGCGCGCGACAGTGTTATTGACGAACGCGAAAGGCTCGCCGCGATGCAGCTTCATCATTTCCAGCGAGGTATGCCAATTGGCGTGGATGCTCCATCGGACGTGGCCGCCGGTAATTCTCATCGGTTGATGACCACCGATGTCGGGAGGCCGCTTACAGCGGACCAGGGCCTCGTCGGCTTCGACGAAGTACGGGTGATCGATGTAGAACGCGATGCGCCGGGTGGTAGTGGCGTAGGGGACCTTCAGTTCCACCTGGTCTCTCATCGGAACATGGACATGGCGCGGGACCATATCCGAGCTCTGGCATACCATACCGTGCCAGGGCGGGCGGCCGCTGAGCCAAGCCTTGCCGTTCTTGCGCATGTTGGCGAGGTCAACGTCTTCACCGTCAAGGCTGGTGAGCCATCCCATCTCGCCGAGGGAATGCAGGCACTCGTCAACCATGCGCTCTTCGTCGGCGTTGGTCTCGCCATAGCGGTCGCCGTAGGTCGCCCGCCAGTACAGGTCGTCAACGATGACCTCACGGTTTTCGCCGGCTTGGTACTTTTCGATGCCGCGGGCCTTGAGGTGCTTCGCGATGCTGCCCAACACGCCCAGCGCAATCTGACGATCCGATCGGGACTCTCCCTGCATCGGCACCGACTGATCGGTGAAGCATAGGAGGCGCGTGCCGGGCGTCGAGTACTTTACATCCGCATACTCATAGTAAGAGGCAGCCGGCAATACATAGTCCGCATAGAGACCGGTCGTGCTCCAGCGGGGATCGAATACGACGATCGTTTCGAGCTTCGGCCATAGGGTCTTTATATAGGTATTCATGCCGCCGCGATGACGGCGCAGGGGATTCGATCCTGATACGAACATGGCGCGCGGTGTGACTTTCTGGTCGAATCCATCCCACCAGCCCTTGGCGACTGCGTCTTCGGCGTAGTCACTGATCTTCTTGTCCGTATATGGATCGTGCAGATGCTTGTCCCAGACTTCCTTGTATCCGGCGTGGCGATACCAGAGAAAAACCCCGGGCGTGAGCGTGCCCGACATCTTCATGGCCTCATGGGTCGCGCCGTTGGCGACCTCGACCGGCGGCATCGTGGGGTCCATCTTAAAGCGCATCTTGTAATCGTCATGCATCATCTGGGACAAGGTCGCGGCCGCGGCGATCGGGTTCTCCGATTCAATCACCTGCTTGGGCATCCCGGCGACTGCCGCCATCGAGGCCGAGATCTCCGTTCCCGGCGACCAGCCCTGGGTGCCGGTGCCCGGTTTGCCGACGTTGCCGGTCAGCGCAAGGATGTAGCAATACGAGCGCTCGAGCAGATCACCGTGATAGAGCTTGCCTTGAACGAAGTTGATATAGCCGAAAATCTTGCGGGGCGGCCGGCATAGCTCGGCTATCTGGTGGAGGGTGTCGGGGTGAACACCGGACATCTCCTGGACCTTGTCCGGCGTGTAGCCGTCAAGCCGTTGCTTGAGCAGGTTGAAAACGGATCGGACCTCGATGCTGGTTCCGTCTTTCAGGCGCACGCTGGTGCGGGTGTCGAGGGCATAGTCGGCGGCCATTTCGAGCGTGCCCTTGGGCATCTGCACAGGCTTTCCGGTGGCGCTGTCGATTGCGTAAAACTGTTCAGGGTCTCCGCCCTCGCGCAGGTGGGACTCTGACAGGAACCGGCCGTCATCTGAACGAACCAGGATTGGCGCATCGGTCTGTTCCTTGACGAAGTGCTCATCGATCCATCCGTTGTCGATCAGAATCTTTGCCACCCCGAGCCACAGCGCGGGATCCGCCGACCAGTCGATGTTTACCCAGATGTCGGCGAACTGGCATGAAGGATTCTTGTCCGGTGCGACGGCGATTATCTTGGCGCCGCGATAGCGGGCTTCAAGGAGGTAGTGAATGTCGGGGATGTTCGCGTACACCGGGTTGGACATCAGGATGATGGTGTCGGCCAGGAACCAGTTCTCGATGCCGGGCTCGTGATGCATCTCGCCAAAGGTCAGCCACTGGCCGACCTTGAAGTCACCGCTCACGAAGTCGAGATCCAGGCTCACTCCACCGAGCAACGAAGTCATGCCGGTGGTCGAGCCCTCGGCGGCTCCGCGAAACACTCCGATGCCATTGGCGCAGTGGTCGTCCATCAGCGCCTTGGGTCCGTACTTCTGGATGACATCAGCGATCTTCTCGCCGATTTCCTCGAAGGCCTGGTCCCAGGAAATTTTTTCCCATTTTCCGCTGCCGCGCTCGCCCGCCCGCTTCATCGGGTGCAAGACCCTGTCGGGTCCGTACATCGAGCGTGAATGTTGATAGCCCTTCTGGCATCCGCGCGGATTGTAGTCGGGCACCTTCGAGTCGGGGTCGTCGAACTCGGGATAGGTGCATGAGATCTCCTCGCGAACCACCTTGCCGTCCTTCGCGTAGACCCGGAACGGGCAACTGCCCGGGTAGCAGTTGACTCTATGGGTACCCCACTTGCAGCTGTCCCATTCGAAATATTCGCGCTGCTCCTGCACGGAATCCCGTCTCGACGTGGAGTTCTGAGGCTTATCCGATTCGTTTGCCATTTTCACGGCCTCCGCGACTACGCTTGGAGTTGCGCCTTTTCGAAGTCAATGTTGGTCTGCCGGTCCGACTGCGAAGGAGCCCAGTTCCACAGGGTGTATTCGTAATGGCGGTAGCCGCCTGCGAAGTGCAGGCCCTTGGGCGGGCCGGGCAGCAAGCCATCGTAGGGCATCCAGTTTGGATACTGATACGGCTCCCACGCGTGGTAGATCACGAGCTGGTCGGGCCGCGTACAGGAACTGAGCTTCGCCCGGGTTATGAAAGAGCCGTAGTCATTGTATACGTGGATATAATCATGATCCGCGATGCCCTTTTGCTTCGCGACCGTGTCGTTGATGAAAGCAAAGGGCTCACCGCGATGCAGCTTCAGCATCTCGTAGGACACTACCCAGTTCGAGTGAACACTCCATCGTAGGTGTCCGCTGGTAAGCCGCAAGGGTTGTGCGCCGCCGATGTTGGGTGGCTGCTTGTAACGGACGAGGTGCTCGTCGGCCTCGATGAACCACGGATGGTCGAGGTACAGCTCCATTCGCCGCGTAGTGGTCGCGTATGGCACCTTTTGCTCGAGCTGATCGCGGAAGGGCCAGAAAACATTGCCCGGAACGATGTCCGCGTTCTGGACCACGGTCGCGTGCCAGGCGGGGCGACCGCTCAGCCACGCTTTCCCGTTCTTGCGCAGGTTGGCGAGCGTGAGCTCCTCACCGTCGAGGCTTTCGAACCACCCCATCTTTCCGAGCGCGTTATAGGTGTCGTTTACCAGCCGTTCCTCGTCTGCGTTCTCTTCGCCGTAGCGTCCTCCGAAGGTGGCACGCCAGTAGAGCTCCTTGACGACGATCTCCCGTTCATCGGACTTGTACTTTTCCACGCCTCGCTTCTGTAGATGCTCCTGAATGCGTTTCAGGAGGGCGAGCGTGATCTGACGGTCGGATCTGGACTCGCCGAGCATCTCCACGGTCTGGTCCGTGAATGTGCTGAAGCGGGTCGCCGGCGTCGAGTACTTGGCGTCGGCATACTCATAGAACGATGCGGCCGGCAGCACGTAGTCGGCGTAGAGTCCGGTGGTGCTCCAGCGCGGATCCAACACCACGATTAGCTCGAGCTTCGGCCAAAAGGTCTTCAGGTAGGTGTTCATGCCGCCGCGGTGACGGCGGAGCGGATTCGATCCTGATACCAGCAGCCCCTTTGGACAGACGTCCTTGTCGGGGTGTACGAACCCCTTCCACCAGCCGTTGGCGAGCGATTCCTCGGCGTATTGGCTGATTTTCTTGGGCGCGTTTGGGTCGTCGAGGAACTTGTCCCAAACCTCCTTGTACCCGGCGTGGTGGTACCAGAGCCAAACCGGCGGCGAGAGTGTGCCGCCCATCCTGAGACCTTCACGGAGCGCACCCAAAGAAGCCTCGACCGGAGGCATCGTCGGGTCCATTTTGAAATATGTCTTATAGTCCTCCGGTATCTTCTGCGACATATTCATCGCGTGAAGCAATGGATCGCCGGTCTCGAGCACCTCATTGGGCATCCCGCCGACGACGGCGGCGCCGCCGATATACTCGGCTCCGGCCGACCATCCCCGCGATCCCGTGCCGGCCTTGCCGACGTTTCCGGTGAGCGCGAGCATGTAGCAGTAGGAGCGCTCGAGCAGATCGCCATGGTAGAGCTTGCCGGCGTTCCAGTTGACGAAGACGAACACCTTGCGCGGCGGCTTGACCAGTTCGGCCAACTGGGCGAGCTGATCGGGGTGGATACCCGATATCTCGTGCACCTTTTCCGGCGTGTATTCAGCGATTCGTTTCTTGAGCAGCTCGTAGACCGTTGTGACCTCGATCTGCTTCTTGTCCTTGAGGGTAACTTTCCATTTGCCCTCGAGCGCGTAGTCGAACGGCATCGCAAGCGTGCCTTTGGGCAGCGGCTCGGGCTTGCCGGTGGCGCTGTTGATTGCGAAGTGCTGCTCCCCGTCGGCGCCCTCGGTCAAGTCGGCCGCGCGCAGGAACCGTTGATCGTCCATGCGGACCAGCACCGGGAGATCGGTCTGTTCCTTCATGAACTCGAGGTCCACCCATCCCTTATCGATCAGGATTTTGCAGACGCCGAGCCACAGTGCCGGGTCGGCCGACCAGTTGACCGGCAGCCACATGTCAGCGAACTGGGCAGTGGCGTTCTTGTCGGGCGCGATCGCGACCACTTTCGCACCGCGATAGCGCGCCTCGAGAATATAATGGATGTCGGGAATGTTCCCGTACGCCGGATTCGAAAGAGCGATGACCGTATCCGCGAGGAACCAGGTCTCGATTCCCGGAGCGTGCTGGAATTGCCCGAAGGTCAGGTACTGGCCGGGGTTGAAATCACCGATGAGAAAGTTGAGATCGGAGCTGACTCCCCCCAAGCGCGACACGAAGCCGGTCGATGCACCCTCGCCGCCGCCGCGCAACACGCCGGCGCCATTGGTTCCATGGTCGTCGGAGATCGCCTGCGGCCCGTATTTCTGGATTATGTCGACGAGCTTGACGGCGATTTCATCGTAGGCCTGCTCCCAGCTAATCCGTTCCCACTTGCCGCTGCCCCGCTCGCCCGCACGCTTCATCGGGTATAACAGCCGGTCGGGGCCATACATCGCTTTCGAGTGCTGGTAGCCCTTCTGACATCCGCGCGGATTGTAGTCGGGCACCTTGTAGTCGGGATCGGAGAACTCCGGGTAGGTGCACGAGATCTCCTCGCGAATCACCTTGCCGTCCTGCGCGTAGACGCGGAACGGGCAACTGCCGGGATAGCAGTTGACGCGATGCGTTCCCCATCGGCACTTATCCCATTGCCAATACTTCTGATTGGCTTCGGCGGCCGTTTGGTTGGCCGCAGGATTTTCTTCGTCCTTGCGCTTGCTCATGACTGGTGCCCCTTGCCGGCCTCGCCCCCCTGCTTGCCGGCCTCGACCCCCTGCTCGATCGGATCAACGGGAGCCAGGACATTGAACGGGGTGAAGGCGTCCGACCATTTGTAGATGATGAGCAGATCCATCAATTCGGAATGTTCCCCGCGCGCGGCGCGCGCGCGATGCTCCTTGAGCGTAACCATCGCCTGGTCAAGACCGGGTCCGAAGTACTTGCGAAGCAGGTCCACCGGTATATCGGCTTGATTGGTCGGCTTATTCCCGGCTGCGAAACTCGTCGGCCGGATGAACGGCGGTATGTAGTAAACATTGGGACCGGTGTTGTAGTCGGGACGCAGTGGCAGCGCGACTTTGTATTCGTTGACGAGCTTGGCGACGAAGCTCTCCTTGTCGTCCAGATAGCCGAAGTACATCCCACGCGCGGGGCAGCTCTTCGCGCATACCGGAGCGTAATTGTTCTCCACCCGGCCGGCGCAGAAGTCGCACATCTCGTAGGTGCCTGCCACGATGTTCTCCATCGGAATCTTGTAGGGACATTCTGCTGCACACAGGCCGCATTCGTCGCACGAACTCGGATCGATGACGACGATCCCGTCCTCCTCGCGCTTGTGCAACGAGTTCTTGTGCCCGTTCCCCTGGCTCGACGGCATGCCGCCGCCTTTGGCGAAGTGATCCTGGCAGACGGCGATGCAAGGAGCATCCGTGCAGTGATTGCAGAGCCGGGGCATATAGAAAAAGTACCCGTTCGGCCACTCGCCGCCGCCCTGATCTTCTTCCCAGATGGGTCCCCACTTCGGCGGCTCTCCGGTTTCCTTGGTCACCGGATGCAGGTATTTGGCGCCGACCGGAGACGTGTAGACCTCTTCCCAGTTGAAGTTCCACGTTCCGCCGTAGTCCCGCACCCGGTCCGGAACCTTACGGCCCAGTTCCATCCACCCCTTGGGCCACCCCTCGCCGGGCTTGGTTTCGCACCATATGTAGCGGAGCATCTCGGTGCCGGGATGGTTCAGACGATGAGTGCTGCAGGCGACGGTGCAAGTCTGACACCCGATACATTTATCGAGATTGATCACCATAGCGAGTTGTCTTTGGCTCATGGCACTGCCTCTCTAATCTTTCATGCTGACGTAAATGAAGCCCCGGTCCCTCGTTCGAAGGCGCTGGCCTTCGATTCGAACGCATCCCGTCGCACCAAGGCGCGTGACCGCGCCCGAGCGTGACGCCCCTCAAGAAGGCGTCTCAGCTTGTATTGGGCTTGAGCATTTCACCTCACCGGTCATTCGGAATTCCCAAGAACGCGGTTGCGTTTTAGTATGCACTGCTCGTGCCATACGGCGCCGGCACGGGTAGCTGCTGAATTCAATTTCTTCGCTATTTGTGGCGCTTATGGCTACAGCCGCAATGGTGCCATCCGCACCATTTTTTTTCTGAAGTATGGGTTCATGCGCCGGCGGAGGGCACGCGTCGCATCGGAACGCGGTGCACGCAGGTCGGGGATCGGACCACTCTCATCGGTTCCCTAACACTCGTTAGGCTCAGGGAGGATCGAGATAGGTTAGGTGTCAGATGCGCAACTTCGGTGTCAAATGTGCGACTTGTGATAACCGGCGTGCCGGCGGTGACTGGAGCAAGCCGCAGGGCTACACCTTCAAAGACTGACCAATTACATGAGCGTAAGTCAGTGGGCCTAATAAAGTTCATCGCAATGAACCTAACAACTGTTAGGCTACGCGTTTCTCCGGCGCGATTGCGAAAGCCGCGGCATACCTCTGCCGCGGATTCTAGTCGCAGATACCTGAATCTAGTGTTTAACCGGGCCGGGAGCCCCGCCCGCGGAGCCGGGCTTGCCCTTGGGCCAAATCGTTTCGACTTCGCGCGCGAACGCGCCGTAGATCTCGTTTACCAACTCGGCATGCCTGATTAGGATTCGCATGTCTCCGGTGATTTTGATCCTGCCCTTCAGTCCCGCGTCGATGAGGTCCATCTGCTCCGCCGCGACCGCTTCGAATACCGATGCGGGAAGCTCGAAGATGAACTCGAAATCCTTGCGCGGCGCTGGCACGTCGACTTGCCGATACTCGAGACATTTGCCGTCCGTGAACAACACCACGAAGTTGCGCAACTCGCCGACCGGAAGATAGAGCGAGCCCGCATCGCCGACAATCTTCGCCAGCACGTGGAAGGTGCCACGCGGGGATTTTTTTTCGACTTCCGGATTTTCGTTGAGGAGCTTCTTGATCGCCTCGTACCATTCGGTCGTGTAAATCGCAGGCATGATAATCCTCTCGCCGCCGATCCGGTTCTCTTAATAGAGCCGATTTTCCTGCTGCCACAGCTTGGGCAGGCCGTAATCGTGTGCAATGACCTTGTATGCGTTGTAGCCGCCGGCCGCGCTGATTCCTCCGCCGCCCGCCGACGCGCCGCACATGTAGAGCCCTTCCATCTCGCTCCGATAGATGTGCGCCCGCGGCAGCCCGAAACTCATGTGGCCGGGTCGTCCGTGCGAGAAATCTCCCTCGGGCATCGCGATCCGCTTTTCCATGTCGAGCGACACGTAAAGCTTGTCAGCGATTACATTCTTGCGCGTCATGTTGGGAGCGTAGGTGCTCCAAAGCTCCAGGAATTTTCCGTTGTAGTCGCGCCGGACGTTGTCCCATTCCTCCGGGCTGAGGCACGAAGCGCGCGGGAAAAAGAACCATCCGTTCATCGTGTGCATTCCCGCAGGCGCCTGGCTGGGATCCCACAGCGAATTGACCCAGGTGCCGGCGCCGGGAAGGTCGGGAATCTGGCCGCCGTAGGCCTGCAGGATGTAGTCGGAAACCTGGTGGGCATCTTCGAATCCGACGATGGTGTAGAAGCACTTGTTGATGTCGGCGTTGTGCCGCGCCGACTTGTAATCGGGCGGCGTGTGCAATGCGAACGACGGCGTGCCGAGCACGTGCTCAGGTCCAAACCGCCAATTCACCATCCGCTCTTTTCTGAAATCACTGAGCTTGTCCCATCCGATGAGATCGACGAAGGTGGTTTTCGGATCGGCGTTGGAGGCGACCAGTTTGCGCGCCTCGATCGTGTGCCCGTCCTTGAGCCGCACGCCGGTTGCGCGTCCGCCTGAATTCAGAATCTCGACGACCGGGCTGTTGTAACGAAGGTCCGCGCCCGCCGCCAGCGCCGCGCTCGCCATCGCATGCGCGAGCGTATGCGTCCCGCCGATCGACATATAGTGATTCGCGCACAGCCAGATCACGCACATCACGAATCCGAAGCCGTCGCCGGCGTGCAGGTTCGCGCCCCATTCCACGCACTGGCGATACATGGTCGCGCGCAGCTCGCTCGACTCGAAAACCTCATCGATGAGCACTTTCGGGCACTTGTTCATCTCTTGCGGCTTGAACCCGAGGTCGATCCAAAGCTGCAGCAGCCGGCCCATGATGGCTTCGCTGCGCCCCCCCTCGCTCTGCACCTCGGACGAGGGCGGGCTGTAGAGCATCGCCGAGATGTAATTGTTGGCCGCCAGCACCTTGCCGCGGATCGCAGCGAAAGCATCGGCGTCGCGGCGCGAGTAGTAGGCGATACTCGCATGAGTCCGGTCCGCGAGTTCGGGCCGGTAGATGACTAGAGGCGGCCTGCCATCGGCAAAGGTAATTCCGACCTGCGCATCCGGCTTGATCACCCGGGCCCCGAAGCTGGGCAGGTCGAAGTCGCGATAGAAGGGCATCATCTCGATGAACTCCATGTACTGGGCATGGAGGTTGTGCCAGAAGCCTGGAACGGTCGCCTCATCGGTGTGCGCGCCGCCGCCTTCGTCGTGGCGCCGCTCGAATATCCCGACTTTCAAGCCTGCCCGCGCGAGATAGGCGCCCAGGCACAGACCGTTGTGGCCGGCTCCGATAATTACCGCGTCATAAGATGCGTCTGGCATGCGGCCCTCCTAATGGTTGCCCTCAGGGGCGAGCTTCATCAGTCGATGAACCCGAAATGGAAAAAAAAGATTGCCGATCCGCGAGGTTACTTTCAGCCGTCCTCGAAGATGCTCGATCAGCGGATTGCTGCGGCCCTGCAGCAGCTTGGTCAGCGACTGGTACGAACCCGCGATCGTGGCGTCGAGCGGCCCCGCGCTGCCGTCGCTTATCGCGATCTCATCGCCCCGAAAATCCACCGTCACCGACGCATCGTAATCAGTCGCGGTCAATCCAAGCCGGCCACGCAAACGCGACGCGCGTACTCGCCGCCGCGTCGAATCTGCCAGTTGCTGCTCGAGGAACTGCTGCACGATCGAGGCGAGCCCGCTCGTCGCGTCGTCATTGAGTCGCACCGGGATATCTGCAATAGCGGTCATTTCCACCAGCGCTCGACGTGCTGATCCTGCGCGATAATCTCCAGTGCGTTGTAAGCCGGCGCGAAGGTCACGAACCCGTGCGGATGCTGCGTGGCGCCGCACATGTACAGATTCCCGATCGGAGTCCGATACTCTGAAAGAATCGGGCCGGGACGATTGTCCAGCATGTTGCCGAGATCGATCAGCCCGCCGATCCAGTCGGCCTGAACCATGTTCGGGATCCGCCGCGTGATGTCGAGCGGCGAATAGGTCGCCCAGTCCAGAAACGTGCTGTCGCTCAGGTTGGGCGCCGCCGCTTTCCACACGTCGATGCATCGCTGGCCGTATTCGCGGGAGATATTGTCCCACGTGGTCGGACCGCCGTTGGCGAGATCGTACGCCGCCATCTGCCGGAGCAGGCCCGTGTAGAAGCCGTCGGGCGCGTCAGTCGGATCGTAGAGCGAATTGACCGCGGCATTGGGCCGTGGATTCAAAAGTTTGCCGGCGCGCACGTCGCGCCAATCGTCATTGAACTGCTTCTGATTTTCGTAACCGAGATTGACCACCCAGGCCTTATTGACATCGGGATCGAATGACGCGGCGCGATACTCGGGAAGCTTCGTCATCGCAAGATGGACGCTGAAGAACGTCGAATCCATGTGCGGAAAGTGCTCGACTTCGGTGGTCAGCGCAGCCGACAGATTCTCGCGCCCGACCATACGCAGGAAAGTCTGCTCGAGGCTGATCGAGCTGGCGACCAGATGCTTCGCGCGCACTTCGCTGCCGTCTTCGAGGCGGACGCCGACTGCTTTTCCGTTCTCGACGATAATCTTCTCGACGCCATGATTCAGGAAAACGCGCCCGCCGGCTTGCGCCAGCGCTTCCCATAATGAATGGGCAAGCGCGTGCGAACCGCCGATGCAGATGTGCCAGTTGTCGATCTTGCTCAGCAGCAACGGGAACGAAACCGCCAGCCCTCTGCGATCGGTCGCATAGCCCGCCAGCGACGCGTGAAATGACAGATGAGCCTTGACTCGATCGTTCTCGAAATGGTGGTCGAGGAATTCGTTGATCGTCTGATGGCGCAAATGAACGCTCAGGTACTTGCTCTTTTCCTCGACGCCCCAGGCCACCAGCGCCTTGGTGATCTCCTTCATCGAGGTCGGCGGCGAATACATCAGCGTCCGCAAAATCAGGTCGCGGTAGCCGCGCGCTTCTTCGTAAACGGCGTGGAAGGTCTCGGCGTCCTTGGGCGAAAAACGCGCAATCGACTCGCAGGTCTTGTTCAGGTCGGTATGCACCACCAGCGCCGAGCCGTCGCCGAACACGCTCGCCATCTGCACCAGCGGCTGCACGTAGCGCAATCCGTGCCGCGTGATGAGCTCAAGGTCGTCGTACACCGGGCAGATGCCGACCAGGGTGTGATAATTCGCGTGAACGTTGTGCAGGAAGCCGGGCCGCGTCAGTTCCTCGGTGCACAGTCCGCCGCCTTCTTCGGTGCGCTTCTCGAAAACGCCAACGCTCCATCCGGCTTTCGCCAGGTAGGCGGCCAGCGCCATCCCGTTGTGACCCGCACCGATTATGATGGCGTCGTAAGTTGCATCAGGCATAGCGATCCCCTCCCAATCGATTCACGGCAATCTGCCCCGCTGTGGCCGCATACGTAAACGCACCTTGCGTGCCATTTGACTTCGCCCGCTTGCTGACGTTTCCGAAGGGGTAGGGGCGGCACCCGATCGTGCAGCACAGCGAGTCACAAGCACTACCCATACTACCGGTCGCCTAATCGGCGCCGCGCGGAAAGGATCCGCCCGTTGTGCCCGACCGTCCGGGGCTCGGCTGAGGCGCAAGCACGCCGCGCAGAAACAGATCCGCAATTCCGGAAATGATCGTTTCTTCCGCCAGCGGATGCGCCTGACTGCCGCCCATCACCTCCTCGGTCAGGATGAACATCAAAACCATCCCGATTAGGCAACGCGCCGCGACGAACTCGTCGATCGGGCGCAATTCACCGGCCTTGACCCTGTCACGCAATTGGCCCGCCAGAAGCTCGTTACCCTCGATCAAGACGTGCTCCAGCAAAGTGCGGCCATTCGAGCTACGCAGAGCCAACTGCCACAGAATGTTCGGCGTCCGTGCGGCCTTCACCCTGAATGCGTCCAACATCCCCGACACCGCCCGAGCGAGAATGTCGCGCAGCGGGGCTCCGGCGAACTGTTCCAACAGCCTCCTCTCGTCGGGCAGCAGGGTGAACCGCTGCACTAATTCGTCGATGATGGCGTCCTTGTTCTCGAAGTAGAGATAAAAGGTACCCTTTCCCAGCCCGGCCTCAGACGTAATATCGCTGACGGTGGCTTCGTCAATACCCTTTCGGACGAAGACCTTGAGCGCCGCGTGGGCCAGTTGCTCACGCCGACTCTCCAAGTGGCTTTCCCGATTCGAGGCTGAAATCAGCGGCATTGGATTATAATGACTGATGCGTCGGTCATTGTCAAGGGTGGAGCGCGTGACCATTGCGCACTTTGCGTTCCGGTGCTTCGCCTGGACAAACAATCGAAGCGCGGCGCGCGGATTCGGGTTGGTCGTGTGCCACCGGATTCTTTCGCACATCCTCGTTCAGCCGTTCCCAGCGATGACCCCTTTGTGATCGGGCGCGCCGCCGTATTCACGCCGGTAGCTAATTGCGTGCCACCGCGCCAATTAGAGTCTGGCGACGGCGGATTTAGCATCGCCAGCACGATTTTCCGCAGTAAAGTCCGGTTCGCCGGTGGCAGATTCTGCGATCAGCCGGCACGCTTTATGGTGTATCCGACCGCGTCACCCGCGGATGCGGATGATTCCAATTGATGCTGCGGGACGCGTGTTCCCCGTTGCGACGGGGACGCAGTGTTAAGATTGAGACTGGCCCGTCGTGCCAACGACCGCTGCGCAGATTTTTCGATTGAGACCCGTTGCGACGGGGGCGCAGTGTTAAGACATCATTCAATCGCGACCGCCGTCGCATCCTTCCTTGGATTTGAGGCTTTTGAGGCTTTGATCTTTTTCCTCGCCCGAGACTTCTTGACTGCGGTACGCAGTGGCACTCGAGCATCCGCAGTCATTGTATCCACATGCTGCATGCCGTCGAGTCCGACCCCATTTTCCTCAGGTTTGGCGAAAATCGCGCTCGGAACAAAATTCGGTCGATCCTCACTTTTCAGGCCGATGTCGCGGAGTTCAAGATAACGCATTCGGGTGGTGCTGATGCCGACAAAGGCTGGCCCATCGAGGCCGTTTTTTCCAGCCGACCGACACTCGAAGCGGGTATTGATTATCGGAAAGGGCTTTCGGGCAGCGATGGACAGCACGGAACCGGGCCACCACCTGCCCTTGCCCACACGGACGATCCAGACCCAGACAGGAGTACCCGGACTAAGTTCGCAGATCCGATGAACTTCCATTTGGCAGTCTTCCCTCCACTCAGTTCTTGACGTCTAATGACTTTCAGCCAGGAGCGGAAATTTCTGAAATACGGAGCCGCCGCTGCGCAGATTTTTCGCTTGAGACTGGCCCGTCGTGCCAACGACCGCCCCGCGCGTAGCGGTGACTGAATGCCCCCCGTCGCAACGGGGAATCGTATGTAGAAATTCGCCGCGTACCACTAGGAGTTTCATCATCACGGGATTTTTCTCGGGGTCTCGCTTGTCGCCGAGATCCCCAAATCGCGCTCGGCATCAGAGAGGGCCGCGAAGATTGAGTCTGCCGTGACGGCGGCCATTAAGGTTCGCAGCGTTTCAGGCCGTGAACACATCTGCGGGAGCTTTGCCAGCCAGGGAAGGTGCAGTTCGTGATACTTGAGGCCGAGTACAAAAAACAGATGGGTGGGCTTACTGTCGAGAGCGTCGAAATCGACGCCGCCACGTGATCGGCCCAGGACCATGAACGGTTTGACTATGTGCTCGGGATGGCGATTGAGCGTGTGCAGGAAAGCGAGTCCGTTGCCGATCGCGCTCGGCATGATATTCTCGCGCTCGATAAGAGCGCCGACAAACCAGGTCTTGTCCCTCACCAGATTCAGCCGGCCGGCCAGATTCGCCAGCTCCTCGATCACTCCGGTTTTGGTGTTGGCCTCCAGGTCGGGAATTATGTGGCTTGGCTGAAAGCAACTCGCGAGATTTAGCATTCTGCGCGCCGCCGCAGGCGCGCCTCTGGAAACGTCAACGCTCCGTGGCGTGACTCCCAGCATTTGATCGTCGAGCCAGGCGTCCAGCATCGCCTTGCGGAACCGCCATTGATTACCGATTTTGACTCCGGGTAACTCCCCCTCGGATACCAATTTGAGCACCGTTCGCTCGTTGAGGTTCAGATAAGCGGCGAGTTGGCGAACCGTCATCAACTTGTCCGCCGATTCGCGCGAGCTTTCCGTCGTACTACGGAGAATGTTCGACACTCGCGTAAAAATACCTAAAACTCCGCCCTAATACAACCGATTACCCCGCCTCCATGATCGATCAAGCATGCGCGCTACTACTGGTTGCTGCTGGCGGAGAGCCACCACACGCGCGCGATGTGAGGCGAAGGCGCGCCGAGGAAGCGCGCGGGTGGATCTTCGACGATGGCGGCGGGGGACCGTTCAGCTGGGCGCGCGATCCCGATCAAGACTCTAGCCCAATCGGGTGATGATCTAATTTGGCGGAAAGTGAATTCCCTTTTCCTCAATCGCATCAAAGACCGTTTTCAGAGTTGTCAAAGCAGATGCGAATTGGATCCCGAGATTAAATGCGGTCGTCACGACTCCGCCGCTGTCCAGCAGCACATTGAAGGCTTGCATAGCCTTCGTCTGATTGAGTGCCTTGAAGGCTTTCTGAAGGCCATCGAGAGTATCTATCGCTTCTTGTTTTGTCATTGTTATGTGACTCCCTTATGCACACGCCGATCGTGCCCGGCGGCGAGGCGTTGCGGACTGTTCCCCGTCAGCACAAG
>DLMJ01000021.1 GCA_002479255.1 Candidatus Binatus soli
CAAAAGGTTCTGACGACGTACAGGGCGCGCAAAGCTGGCCACAGCGAAATTGACGAATGGAAGAAGCCACTAAGGGAAGTAAGGGAATTGGCGCGCCTCGACTACGTGTGCGCCATGCGCCCGGTGCTCGATTACCGCACGTTGCGCGCCATTATCCGCGAGGCGAGGAAGATATGGCCGCAGCTGAACCGCGAACAGTTTCGGGCCGTGACGCTCAACCAGCTCGCCGCGCTTTCGTCGGACCTGCGTATCCATCTTCAGGCCACCCCTTATCGGGGACCCGAAGGCATGGCGCTACGAGGCTTTTACGTGGACAAAACCCCCGAAGCGCTGAAGCATCCGCTCATTTATCTCAACACCGCACATCATCCGGGCGCGGTCTCGACAACCTTCGTGCATGAGATAGGCCATCACGTGACGGCGAAGGTTACGGGGCACGCCGGCGACGGAGTTCATTATTACTTTAACGGTGCCCTTCGCCGTCATCTTGCCGAACCGGCGGAACTCGCGGCGGACGTGATCGTGAGCCTTGCGGCGTATCCCGAACCGCTCGCGCGCAGAATTTTCGCGACGCCGCGCGATTGGGGGTTCATCGCGGGCGCCGACAGGATTCCCGACCCGGCGTTTGCGCGGACTCGCGAGCACGTGCGGGAATTGTGCGGATTTGATTTTGGCGCTTCACTACCGCCCGGCCAGTGCTTCCATTATCTGACCGGGATGATCCACTACGCAAAACTCCGATGGGCACTACTGGCGGAATACGAACTATGAAAAAAGAAACTCTCGGTCAGGTCCTCAAACAGCGTCGCGGCGCTTATGCCTACACCCAGCGCGAACTTGCGCGCAAACTCGGGGTCAAGGCCAGCCACGTCGCCTATCTCGAAAACGGACGGCGCCGCCCTTCCCTGTCGCTGCTCTCGCGGCTGGCGGATACGCTCGCGCTCGACAAGCAGCGGCTGTTCCTGCTGGCGCATCCCGAGGCGCATTGGCTAGTCGGTAAGAATTACGAGCCTGCGCCCGCCAAACGGCAGGAAAACGCATGGAGCAAGTTTGTGCACGATCGCGGGATGCTGGCGCGTCACAAGGTGACGGATCGGGAGCTCAAGGTCCTGCAGAAGGTGAGCATGCTCGGCCGCGTGTCGGCGCCGAATCAGTTCTTGTTCATCTTGAACGCGATTCGCCAGGCGGTTGAAGAGGAATAGCCGAACTCGCGCTTCACCTCTTCAACTTTTCAACTGCCCTTTGCTGGCGGCCCGCCGATTCCCTTGAGGAATTCGCCGCGGGCAGCCATCGGGTCGCGCGCAACCGCCTTGTTGATGGCGGTCAGCCTTTGTAACCGGGCGAAACCCGCATCCTTATCTTATCATTGGGTGCAGGGGTCGCCCTTGCCGATGCCAAGCCGTTGAGGAGGCGCATGCGATGGTTTAGGCTCAGGTGATGGAAGTGTATTTTCGATGAAGATCGATATCGACCTCAAGTCCGGATTTCTGCAGAACCTCAAGCGCGAAGTGCTCGAATCGCTCAATCTCGAAGAACGCGCGATCATCGAGGTTTCCACCGGCGAGATGGGCAACAAACCCGACGCGGTCAAGCTTGGATGGCTCAAGATGCGGACCAAGGAGACCTGGACCAAGCAGCGCTACACCAAGGCTCTCGGCCGCACCATGGAAAAGCTCCGCGAAGCAGTGGCTCTGGCAGAAAAGGACAAGAGAGACTGACCGCTCGGGCGCGCCTGTCAGGGCTCAATCCGCGCCACTCGACGCTTGCCCACTTCGAGCACCTTGTGCTCGCCCGGCACGAAGCGAAAATTCACATCGGTTATCGTGCGGCCGTCCACCCGCACCGCTCCCTGGCTCACCAGGCGCCGCGCCTCGCTGGTCGAAGGCGTGAACTGTAACTGCTTCATCAGTTCGCAAATCCACAGATCCTCGGCGATTCGATACACCTGCGCGCTGGCGGGAATTTCCCGGCGCTGGAACTTGCTCTCGAAGTATTGCTCGGCGCGATTTGCGGCGCGTGCGCCGTGGTATTCGGCGACGATCGCGCGGGCGAGGCGTTTTTTCGCTTCCATCGGATGCAATCCGCCCGACTTCACCGCCGCGATCTCTTCCGGCGCGGCCTTCGTGAGCAACTCGTAGTATCGAACCATCAGTTGATCGGGCGCCGACATCAGCTTGCCGTACATGTCCTCGGGCTTGTCGGTCAGCCCGACGTAGTTTCCGTATGACTTGGACATTTTGCGCACGCCGTCGAGACCTTCGAGCAGCGGCATCGTCATCACCGCTTGCGGCGCTTGTCCGAAGTGTCTTTGCAGCTCGCGGCCAACCAGCATGTTGAACTTCTGATCGGTGCCGCCAATCTCGAGATCCGCTTCCAGCGCGACCGAATCGTAACCCTGAATCACGGGATAGAGCAGTTCGTGCAGGAACAGCGGCTCCTGCTCCGCGAGCCGCTTCTCGAAGTCGTCACGCTCCAATAGACGGGCGACGCTCACCTTCGCCGCAATTTCGATCAGGCGGCGCACGCCCATTTCATTCATCCACTCGCTGTTGAAGCGAACCTCGGTGCGCTCGCGATCGAGAATCTTGAACGCCTGTGCGCGATAGGTTTCCGCGTTGCTCTCGATCTGATCGCGCGACAGCGGCTTTCGCGTCTCGGAGCGTCCGGTGGGATCGCCGATCATCGCCGTGAAGTCGCCGACCAGGAAAATTACAGTGTGGCCCGCATCCTGAAAGTCGCGCAGCTTCTTGAGCGTCAGGCTGTGACCGAGATGCAGATCGGGCGCGGTCGGATCCATCCCGAGCTTGATCCTGAGCGGCCGGCCGAGCGCGAGTTTGGCCGCGAGCTCGGCCGGAGAAATGACCTCGCTGCTGCCCCTGGCGAGCGCGGCAGCCTGTTCATTCGCCTGATTTTCGTTCACGTTCCGATTCGTCAATTCCGTTCGCCGGAGTTCCAGTGGCCCTCAAGCGTACAGGATTATTGACGGCGCGGAATAGCCCGCCCGCCACTGCTATCGGACTCGCTGCGCGCGGATTATCCGCGATTAGCCGCTCGCCTGCCTTGTATAGTGCGCTCGCTTGCCCGCGGTCCGAATGCGGCGGCGACTGTCATGCACGCCTTGCAGCTGGCGGACGGGGATCATGCCGAGCCTCCGCAACCTTCGTTCCACCACGCCGAGTGCATGCTCGTGGAGAATGCCGACTTCGCGCAGCCGGAACTCGTGGTCCGGGAACTCCAGCCTGCCTGCCTTGCAGGCGTGCGAAAATGTGCGCCGACGCACGCCGAAGCAGGTCGGCCCGTAGAGTTCGCTGAGCAGCCACAGCGGGATCTCGTCGAGACCTCGCATGCACCATCCGATACATTGGTAGTCGTCGAATGCGTTGGCAGCCACCGTGCACGCATCCACCGGCAATTCGTCCGCCACCAACCGTCTCGTCCGTCCGCTGTGAAGCAGCTCGCGCAAGCGGAAATAAAAGCGCAGAGCTTCCTCCGCTCTTCTGAAGCGGGTCTTGTTTTCATCAAACATGGGCAGCCCCCTATTCCCCCGATGCAAAATTATGAGACCGCACGCAGCGTGTGGCCGACGGGGGCTAACCCAGGCCCCTCTCGCGTCTGCACGAATAGCGCAGCCATCCGAACGGGACGCGAAATTTACCCGCCCAACGCGACGAGGGCTCCAGTCTTTGATTGCTCTAGCGCGGCGCCAGTCGCCAAGTCAACAGAATGATTATACTATCGGACAATTTGTTATCCGCGCGGTCGCTGAACACGTTCTAGCCGCGATGATTGTAGCGATTCATTGCGGCTTCGAGTCCGTGCTCCGCGATCGCCTCGACCGCGCTCGCTGCACGCTCGAGGATCGGCGTGAGCGCCTGTCCTTCGGCGGCGGTCATTGGACGGAGCAGGTAGTCCTTGTTTTCTTCGTTCTCCGGCGGCCGGCCGATTCCTATTCTGACCCGAATGAAGTCCGTTGTTCCAAGCGACTCCGCGATTGAACGAACGCCGCGGTTGCCGGCATCGCCGCCCCCCTGTTTGATTCTGAGTCGGCCCGCTTCGAGGTCGAGTTCGTCATGCACCACGATCAGGTGCTCGGGAGCAATTTTGAAATATCCGAGCAGGTCCGAAATACATTCACCGCTTAGATTGTAAAAAGTCTGCGGCTTGACGAGTATCGCCGGCTTTCCGGCCAGCATGACTTCAGCGGTGACGCCTTTGAATCTCCGCCGGCTCATTCCGGCGCCTCTTGCTCTCGCGATTCGATCGATTGTCATGAACCCGGCGTTGTGACGCGCGCGCGAGTATTCTTCGCCGGGATTTCCCAGCCCGGCCGCTACCCATTGAATCGATGAACGCGATTCGGATTCGGACTTCTTTTCGGATTGGCGGGACGAACGGAAATTCCCGAACAGACGCTTGATCGCCGCCATCAAATTCAACCGGCTCACGTATGGATGCGGCGCTTCGATTTCGATGGAGTTGCGCGGACCAACGGCTCGAGCGCCTTGAACAGCGCGGCCATCTCGGCCGGAGTTCCAATCGAGATTCGGATAGCGTCCTGAAGCAACGGTGTTGCGAAATGCCGGACCAGGATTCCGGCCCGGCGCAACCCTCGCGTGACGGGCGCCATGTCGCGGCCCGACATCCGCGCGAGCACGAAATTCGCCTGCGACGGCGGTACCACGAAGCCAAGCTTGCGCAGCCGCGCCTCGGTCAGAGCGCGCGTCCGAATTACCTTTGCGACATTGCGGCGCATCCAACCGGAGTCGCGCAGCGCTTCGGCCCCCGCGGCGAGCGCGACCCGGCTCAAGTTGTACGAATCCTTGACCTTCAGCAGCGCGTCGATCACCGGCGGATGCGCAAAACACAGGCCCAGCCGCATCCCGGCCAGCGAATAGGACTTCGACAGGGTGCGCAGAACTACAACGTTGCGATGGCGCCGGACCAGGCCGAGCGCGTTCTCTTCGGCAAAGTCCGCGTACGCTTCGTCGATCACGAGCAATCTGCCGTCCAGGCGTTTTGCCAGCACGCCCAGGCTGCGGGTGGGAGTCGAGCTACCCGACGGCGAATTGGGACTGCACACGATCGTGAGATTGGCGCGCGCCTGCGCCAGCGCGTCGAGCGGCAGCTCGAAGTCGGCGCCGACCGGACAGTGAATGATTCGCGCCTCCTGCACCAGCGCCAACGTGTCGTACAGCGAATACGTCGGAACCGGATATGCCACAGTGTCGCCGCTTCCGAGCGTCGCACGAAACACCATCGCGAGCAGTTCGTCCGAGCCGTTGCCCGCCATGATCATGCTTTGCGGTATCGAGTAGATTCGCGAGGCGCTCGCCACGAATTCATCGGCGCGCGGCGCCGGATACAGGCGGATCGCCGAACCTGCCATCGCTTTCGCAACCGCGCGGCGCACCCGCGGCGACGGCGGATACGGGTTTTCATTGGTGTTGAGCTTGATTAAGCGTTGGCCCGGGCGCGGCTGCTCGCCGGGCCGGTACGCCGCCATCTTTTTGATCGATTCGCGAAACATGTGTGAATTATGAATCGAGCGGCAGCTTGATTCGACTCCCGGTCCGCGACGAACGATAGCAAGCCTCGACCGCCTCGACCGCGCGCAGTCCGTCGTTCCCGTCGGGCGAAGGTTTCACCCGGCCTTGAATCGCACCCACGAAGTTTGCCGCGAGCTCGCGAAACGGAGCGAGCAGATCGCGTGGATCGAAACGACTCATCACGTCGCCGCGCGAGAACCCCGGCGCCGGACTGCCGTCGGCCTTCAGAATCGAGATGTCCTGGCGTGGATAACCCGCCATCGCCCTGCCCTCGCTTGCGTAAATCTCGATTGCCGACAACGGCGGCATGCTGCTCCAACTCGCCTCGACCACGCCGATCGCACCCGACTTGAACTGGATAATCATCGCGCCCGTGTCCTCGACTTCGATCTGTTTGGCCAGGATGCAAACCTGTCCCGACACGGAATCGATCTCGCCCATGATCCAGATTGCAAGATCGGCGACATGAACGCCAAGATCGAGCATCGCGCCGCCACCTGCTTCCGAAGCCGTCGTGAACCACTTCTGTCCCGGCGCCCAGGACTCGGGTCCGCCATGCGAAAGGCGCGCGCGAATGAAATGAGGTCTGCCAATCGCCCCGCTCGTGACGGCGTCCTTGATAGCGCGCTCGATTCCGCCGAAGCGCTGCTGCATCGCGACCATCAGCACCCGCCGAGCCTTCGCCGCCGCATCGACCATCGTGCGCGCCGCGGCGGCAGTCGGCGCCATCGGCTTTTCCACGAGGACGTGCGCGCCCGCGCTGAGCGCCTTTACAGTAAATTCGCAATGCAAATAATTCGGCGTGAAGATTCCGACCGCGTCGGGACGCTCGCGCGCCAACATCTCGTCGAAATCGGAATAGACGTTCGGCCGGCCTGCGTCACCCGGCCAAATCGCCCGTGCAACGCGCTCGGCCTTGTCAGCGGTGCGGCTCTGTATCGCGATGATTTGGGCGTCGGCGATGCTCCGGAGCGCCGGGATGTGCGCGCGTTCGGTAATCGCGCCGGCGCCGGCAATCGCAATCTTGATCATTGGGAACCTCCGCGAAGATTCGTTGCGCGTTTCGGCGGACCCTTCTTCGCAGGTGCGCGGGGCGGGCCGGTCGATTCAAGCACCCACTTGACGTACGGGGGCGAGCCGCGATCCGCATTCAACGCCAGGACTTCCGGCATCTCGTAGGTATGCAACTCGCGCACACGCTTCTCCAGTTTGATGTAAAGAGTGGCGCGGGTCTTCGCAATCAGCAGGTATTCGCGATCGTCTTCGACCGCATCGCGCCATCGATAAATGGATCGAATCGGTCCGACGATGTTGACGCAGGCCGCCAGCCTTTCGCCCACCAGCACACGCGCGATGGAGACCGCCTGCTCCTCGCTGCCCGTGGTCACGAGCACCGCCTTCAGACGATGCGGCGTTCGAAGCGGCATCTCAGCCACGCACCTCGCGTGCCAGGCGTTTGTGCAACTCGCCGGGAGTGCATCGATACTTGAACGCCTTGCGATCGTTCACGAACAGAACCGGCACTTCGACTCCGAAGCGCGCCTCGAGGCCGGGGTCGCCGTCGATCTCGATCCGCTGGAGACGCGCGTCGAATTTCGGAAGTTCGGCCGTAATCGTCTCTTCCATCTCCCGGCACAACTCGCAGTCGTTGCGTGTGTAGAGAATCAGCTCAATCATGAATCGGCGGTCGTCTTGCCGCGCATCGGGGTACTCTAGCGATCGTGGCGCAGGACTCCAAGCTGATCGAGAACGGACTCGGTCGCGGGGCATGGCGACGCGCCCCCGCGATGGCGCGCTCCCGCCAACAATCGCAGATGCGCCGCCAGCAGCATCACGTCGGCCCATCGATCGACGTCATACCAAGCCGGACCCAGCGCGTACCGAATGCCGGCGCGTTTGAGACGCTTTACGGTTGAATCGAACACGCCGCCGCTGCCCCATCGGATCGCGGTGAAGATCGGGGGCATCGCGCCGCGCACGCCGAGTGCGTAGTAGCCGCCATCGAGACTCGGCGCGATCAGAACCCGGCTGCGGCGAAGGGCGCCGAGGCTGGCCGCCAGCAGCGCACCCGGAAGCGAGGGCGTATCGGTGCCGATTAGCAGCGCGCCGGAAGATGAAAATGGTTCGAGCGCCCGCGCCATCCGCTTGCCCAACGACCCGTCTCCTTGATCGATCAGTTCGGCGCCGAATCGCCGCGCGAGCCGCCGGAAGTATTTGCTGCGCTCGACACCACCCGCTGCACTCGCCGCGATAATGATCCGGGAGGGGCCGATCGAGACTGCCTTGGCGAGCGCGTCGCGAATGAACGCGTCGGACAATGCTGCCGCGGCTGCGGCCGTCATTGCTCCGATCAACCGGGTCTTGGCCTGACGCGCGACGGGCTCACGGCAAAATACGATCAGCGCTGGCCGCGACGGGCTCACTTGATCGTGTTCGGACGAATGATATTTATCGGCATCCCGAGGGTTTTCTTGACGAACTCCGCCACCGACGTGATTGGCTTCGGCGTGATCGACGGGTCGCTCACCGGGCCGCTCACGTGGAAGTACGCCGCGACCAGTTTACCCGTGCCCGCACCGATGCGTTCTCCGATCAGTGGAATGTGGTTCAACACCCAATCCACCGTGTCGAACGGAAACATGCCAACCTGCATGTCGAGCGCGCCCGTGCCGAACTGAACGCTGCCGTTCGCCGTGACATCCATCACTGGGCCCCGCAGCACGAAATTATCCGTGTAGAAGAGCCCCCTCTCGCCCTTGAAATCGGCGATGAGCGTTTTGAACGGGACGCCATTGACACGCGGGTCAGGAATTTGCGCGCTCAGCCAATTCTTGATGTCGATAAAACTGAGCAGGCGCGAAAGCAGCGTAAACTTGTTGAGGGTTCCGTCTCTGACCGTCACCGACATGTCGCCGGCCAGAGTTTCGAAGAAGTTTGTGTCGGTGTTGGCCCACAGATCGATCGCGAGAAAAAGATGACCCAGCAACGGCGACTGCTTGTTCTTGCCGCCCAGCATGAAGAGCGGCGCAGGGTCCATGTCGGTGGCGCTGCCCGTCATGTGGATCCAGTTGTCCGGAGCACGGCCGGTGAGATCGAGCTTCATCTTTCCGCGATAAGCGGTCGCGCTCATGTTATAAACGTGCCAATCGCTGGCCGGGCCGCGCGTAAAATCGGTCTTGATGTCGCTCATCTGAAAGGCGCCGAGATTTCCCGCCCGCACTTCGATATGCCCGCTGCAAGGAACCGGAAAATGGATCGGCGGCGTGGCCGGCGACCACGGCATCCGCACAAAGTTCATCACCTCGAGATCGAGTTTCTGCACGGTAGCGTCGATTCGAATCGATGGATGCGTGTAGTCGGGTACGGTGATGCGGAAATTGATCGCCTGGTCCTCGAGCTTCGAGCCCGGCATCGACAAAAGCAGCTGCTTGTGACCCATCGTGAGCGTCGCACCTTGAACCACGATTGGTGAACGCAGGAAGTTGAATTTCACGCCGCCCTTTGCGAGCGTCAGCTTGCCCTCGGGTATCATGGCGCCGGGAATGGCGGGGTCGCTGTTGACAACGACTTTGCCGCCAATCGGCCCGCTCGCCGCGAAGTCGGACGGATCGACCAGCACCGCCAACCACGTTTCCGACGGAAAATCATGAAGTTCCAGCGTCAGATCATGCACGGCGATGCCCTGCTTTGCGAAATTCACGGCGCCGTCCAGCGTCGCATCGCCGCCGGTCGCCGCCAGCATCAGATGGTCGAGCTTGATTGAACCCGGATCGATGGTGACGGTGCCGCGTGAAACCTTGAGCGGTCCGGGCGAACCCTTGATAGTGAGAACGGCGCCGACGGCGTCGGCGCGGACCTGATAGTCGCTGGGCGCAGCCAGGGTCGTCGTGCCCAGCTTTCCAGATGCGGTAGCAGCCATTTCGACGCGGCCGCTCAGACGTTCGAGACGCTCGCGTTCCTTCAGTTGATATAACTCGAGCGACTTGGCGATGGCCGGATAGAGCTCGGCGAGGTCTGCATCCACCTTCACGCTGGTCTTATAGTCCGCGCCCTCGATTCCGTTGCCGAGGTCGGCGTTGGCGACGAGGTCGTGGATCGCAGAGTTTCCAAACTTCGCGGTGCCTTGCGAGATCGTGAGCAAGCCTTTCGAGTAATCAAGCTGGGCACTCAGATTTTCGACCGGCGGCAGCTTCGTATCCGTTGGAATTCTGAAACCGACGTCTTCGATGGTCGCGCTGACCACCAGATTTTTGCGAATCGCATCGAGCGGCGCCGTCTTAATCTCGTCGAGGGCGCCGGTGAGCGTCGCGGCGCCAACGGTGACCTTGCCGGGATTGAGCCGGTGGAGCATATCCACGAGGTCGGCGCGCAGATGGCGGACCGACAGCAGTTTCTGTTTGAGCGCAGCGGCGTCGAAATGAAACCCGCCGACGTGGATTCCCAGCTCCGGTTTCTCGCTTTGAGGCTTGCGCAGCTCGGTTTCGCCGGAAAGCACCGCCATGTTTACGTGGCGCAAAACGATCTGCGTGACGGCATACTTGCCGCCGGTGATGTCGAAGCCGGCATGGAGCGAGTAGTCGCCCAGATCGACTGGCGCGGCGAGCCGCTGGCTCTTGAGCAGCAGCTTCTGCACACCCGCGTCGGTCACGCCGGTCATCGAACCATCGTCATGAAGTGAGAACTTGAGGCTGCCCTGTATTGCGCCGGCCAATCTGAAACCCTCCGCCTCGATTCCTTCCAGCGGTACGTCCCAGGTCCACAACTGCCCATGCGCAAATTCGCCGGGCTGCGAATGTTTCCCGGTGCCAAGACTGATCTTCCCGCTTATCTGCGCTCCGGAAACGGGCGATCCAAGTACCGAGCCGCTGAACCCGAGCAGCCATAGGAAAGGCTCTCGGTGGGTGCGGTACGCGACGATTCCAACATGGTGGGCAAGCTCGGCGCCGTCGGCGTAGCGCACCGTGGCGTCGATCGTGTCGATGCGCCACGCGATCTGCGTCAGCGCGTGCAGCACGTCTTGCAGCGCACTTATGGTTTGCGCCCCCGGACGCGGCACGGAGATCGCGGTCGCATCGGAAGAGGCTACAGGCAGCGTGATTTCGGGACTGGTCGCGGTCAGCCGATAGAGTGGAAGCCCGCTGCGGACGAAAATCGAATGGTACGAGACGAGGGCGCGGAGCGACTTCAGCTTGACGATTTCATGCCCGTTGGCGATGACCTGCGGCTGGTCGAGGACGACTGTCAGGTGAGTGCCGAGATGAACGGAGCTGGCGCGCGGGATGATATCGACGCCGGTGCGGTTGCGGACCGAGGCCAGAACGTAACCGACGATGCGCGACTGGTTGACTGCGATCAGCGCCGCCGAAGCGCCGAGTACGACTGCCACGATGAGCGCGATAAGCGCGGCGATTCGGACGAGTCTCATGATTGCCGTGACGCGATCCGCACGTCCGCTGTGGCGCCATCCGCCCGGCTCACGAAGCGGTCAGTTGCTTTCGGCCATCTCCGCCGGCGGCGCGTCGATGTATCCCGCACGATGCTTGTTCCTGAGCGCCGTCTTGAGCACGCGGTTGCGCAGCCGGACCGACTTCGGCGTGACCTCGACCAGCTCTTCCTCGTCGATCCATTCCAGCGCCGCATCCAGCGTCGGAATCCGTGGCGGCGAAAGCCGAATCGCTTCGTCGTGGCCCGACGCGCGCATGTTGCTGAGCTTTTTTTCACGGCAAACGTTGACCGGCAAGTTTATCTCACGGGCATACTCGCCGACGATCATCCCTTCGTAAACCGGCTCGCCGGGTCCGACGAAGAATATCCCCCGCTCCTGCAAATGGAAGATCGCGTACGGCGTGGTGACGCCCTCGCGATCGGAAATCATCGCCCCGTTGGCGCGCGAACGTATCGTTCCCGACCACGGCGCGTAGCCGTTGAACAACGTATTCATCAGACCGTTGCCGCGGGTATTTTCGAGAAATCGGCCGCGAAACCCGATCAGGCCGCGCGCCGGAATGTCGTATTCCAGCCGTACGCGGTTGCTCGCATGGGTAACCATCGTGCGCATCTTGCCCTTGCGCGCCGAGAGCATCTGCGTGACCACGCCGATACATTCCGACGGGATGTCGATCACCAGCATCTCCATCGGCTCGAGTATCTCGCCGCCGGTCTGCTTGGTGATGACGGTGGGCTTCGAGACCTGCATCTCGTAGCCTTCGCGGCGCATGGTCTCGACAATCACCGCGAGCTGCAATTCGCCGCGGCCCATCACGCGCCAGGCGTCAGGCGTCAGTTGCTCGACGCGAGTGCTCACGTTGCGCCGCGCTTCGAATTCGATTCGCTCGCCCAGCTTCCGCGAGGTGACGAAATCTCCTTCGCGGCCCGCCCACGGCGAATTGTTCACCGAGAAAGTCATCGCCACGGTCGGCTCGTCGATGCGAATCGGCGGCAGCGGACGCGGGTTCTCGAGGTCGGCGATCGTTTCACCGATCGCGATGTCCTCGACGCCCGCCACGATCACTATCTCGCCCGCGCTGGCGGTTTCACGTTCGACGCGCGTGAGCCCCTGCCATCCGTAGATGTGGGCGACCTTGCAGACCACCGTCTTGCCGTCGCGCCGGCATAGCGAATAGTTCTGCGACGCCGTCATCGAGCCGGCGACGATTCTGCCGACTGCGAGGCGGCCTACGTAATCATCGTAGTCGATATTATTGACCTGAAATTGCAGCGTCGCTTCGGGATCGACTTCGGGGCCGGGCAGGTGCGCAACGATCGCGTCGAACAGCGGAACCAGGTTTTCGCTCGGGACGTCGAGCCTGAGCGATGCGGTGCCGGCGCGCGCCTGCGTATAGAGCACCGGGAAATCGAGCAGGCTTTCGTTCGCGCCGAGGTCGATGAACAGATCGTACACCTCGTCGAGAACCTCGGGTGCGCGCGCGTCGGCGCGATCGATCTTGTTGATGCAGAGTATCGCGGGCAGGTTCCACTCGAGCGCCTTCTTGAGCACGAAACGCGTCTGCGGCAGCGGCCCCTCGCACGCATCGACCAGCAGCAACACGCCGTCCACCATCGACAGCGTGCGCTCGACCTCGCCGCCGAAGTCCGAGTGGCCCGGAGTATCGACGATGTTGATGCGCGTTTCACCCCACAGAATCGAGGTGTTTTTGGCCATGATCGTGATGCCGCGTTCGCGCTCGAGCGCGTTGGAATCCATCACGCGATCGATCACCTGCTCGTTGGCGCGGAAAACGCCCGACTGCCGCAGCATCGCATCGACCAAAGTGGTTTTACCGTGATCGACATGGGCGACGATTGCTAAATTTCTTATGTCTGGACGTCTCATTTTGCGCCGGATGCTAAAGCGCGGCCGAGCCCAACAGGTTCGCCCGCGCGTAAACTCTATTCTAGCCGTCGCTGGACGCGGAGTAAACGCAGGCGCCCGCCGGACCGGCGAAACATTCCCGTAACGCGCGCGTTAAGGCGCATCGAGGCGCTTTTGTCGGTCGCGCTCGAGTTTTTGCAGCAGTTGCTCGATGTTTTTGATTTCCGTAACGCGCCAATCGCCGTCCTCACCGCGCGCCATGAAAATTTTCCACTCCTGCCCCTTGTTGTCCTTGAAGTCCGTGAACGCGGTGTCGCCGTTTCGATGCAACAGCACGATCGAGGCCGCCACGGCCCCGCCGGGCATCTGCACCTCGCGCGCACCATCATCGACTTTCTGGACCGCCCACGCCCGCGTTGCCTGCGCCATCGGCTTGCTGAAAAGATCGATCGCCGCGTTACCGATCATCGCGCTTAGCGGGTCGCTGCCGCCCTGCTTCCGCACCATCTCGTAGCCCGCGTGCTTTACGACGCTTTCAAAATCGACGTATCGGGAAGCGCCGTCGCCGTCGCGCGCGTCTATGGCCTGCTTCATCCGGAGCACGGCCCAGCTCGGAGTCTGCGGCAGGTAAAACAGCCCCCAGCCGGCGACTGCGGCAACGATCAGGATCGCGGTGAAGTGGCGCAGTACGAATCGAAACATCGCGTCTATCCTTATGGCGCCACCGTGCAGAGGCCTGTCTGATTCAGCGCGGCGAAAGCAGGCTGGCGGCGGCTTTGTCGAGAAGCCAAATGACCTCGCCGCCTTGTGGCGCAACGATCTGCGCGGGAAACTTGTCCGGGTCTCGCGGCCCTTCCAGAACATCTTTCACCGCCGCCGCCTTACCCTGCCCCGCCACCAGGAACATCACGCGATGCGCATTGTTGATCACCGGCGGCGTGATCGTGAGGCGATTGCGCGGCTCGGCGTCAACCTCCACGGCAACCACCAGGCGCTGCGTTTCGTGAATCGCGGGATCGCCCGGAAACAGCGATGCAATATGGCGATTGTCGCCAAGCCCCAGCATCACCAGGTCGAAGCGCGGGAATTCGCCGTCGTCAAGGCCGAACCGTTTTCGCAATTCATCTTCGTAAGCGGCAGCCGCCGACGCCGGCGGGTCTTCGCCGCGCATCCGATGCACCTGATCCGGCCGGAGCGCGAGCTTGCTCAGCATCGTGCGATTTGCCATCGCGTAATTGCTCTCGGCGTGATCGGGCGGGACGCATCGTTCGTCGCCCCAGAAAAATTGCACTTCCTTCCAATCGACGCTCAGACGAAACCGCGTCGCAAGCAAGTCGTAGGTGGCGGCGGGCGTCGAACCGCCCGAGAGACAGAGCGTGACCTCACCGTGAGTGCAGATCGCCTCGCCGGTGATATGCGCCGTTTCTTCGGCGGCACGGACGTAGAGTTCCTGCGCGTCTTTCAGAATGATCAGTTTCGGTTGAGGCATACCAGTCCGTCCGGCAATGGAGTCGAGATCGCAAAGTTAGCCGACGACGCCTGGCCCGCGCCACATCGTTCTGTATTGCTCGCTAGCGCGCGAGCAATTTCAGCGCGCGCTCGACGACGTTGTCCACGGTGAAGCCGAAATGCTTCATCACCTCTTCGAACTTGCCCGACGCGCCGAAAGTCGTCATCCCGATAATGTCGCCGTCGAGTCCGACCCATCGGTACCATGACATCGGCGCACCAGCCTCGATCGCGAGCCGGCGTCGAACGCTCGGCGGCAGGACCGAGTCGCGATAGGCCTGGTCCTGCTTCTCGAAAATATTCTCGCTGGGCATGCTCACCACGCGCACCGACTTGCCCTTTTCTTCCAATTTCGCTTTCGCATCGACGACCAGCGACAGCTCCGATCCCGACCCGATCAGAATGATTTCCGGGGGCCGTCCGGCGCTCTCGGTCAGCACGTACGCGCCGCGCCGGAGGCCGCTGGCGGGCGCCATCTTCGTGCGATCGAGCGTCGGAACCTTCTGGCGCGAGAGCGCGAGCAGCACCGGGCCATCCGTGTGCGTCATGGCGGTGCGCCATGCCTCGACAGCCTCGTTCGCGTCGCCGGGGCGAATCACCGTGAGATGCGGAATCGCGCGCAGCGACGACAGATGCTCGATTGGTTCATGAGTAGGGCCGTCTTCGCCCACGCCGATTGAATCATGGGTGAAGACCAACACCACCTGGATTTCCATCATCGCCGCCAGCCGAATCGACGGCCGTGCGTAGTCGGTAAAACACAGGAAGCTCGAGCCGTAGGGGATGAAACCGCCGTGCAGCGCGAGGCCGTTGAGGATCGCGCACATGCCGTGCTCGCGGATTCCGAAATGCGGATTGCGGCCCTCGAAATGCCCGCGCTCGAAATCGCCGCCGTCCTTAACGTCCGTGAAGGTGGACTCGCTCAAGTCGGCGGAGCCGCCGAACAGGTTCCAGACTTTTTTCCCGATCGCCGCCGCGGCCTGCGAGGCGGATACTCGGGTTGCCAGCGAATCCTTGGGCGTGAAGACCGGAAGCTCGGCGTCCCATCCTTTGGGCAACTCTTTCGCCAGCGCCGCCTGGAATTCGGCGGCCGCGGCGGAATTTTTTTTGGCGTAGGCCTCGAACTTCGCGTTCCATGCCCTCTCGAGGTCCTCGCCGCGCTCGACGCATCGGCGGAAATACCCGAGTGCATCGTTGGGAACGAAGAATGGCGGCTCGGTCGGATATCCGTAGAATTCCTTGGTCAGCTTCACTTCTTCGACGCCGAGCGGATTGCTATGCGCGGCCGAGGTCCCCTGCTTATGCGGGCTGCCGTAGCCGATGATCGATCGGACCCGAATCAGCGACGGCCGTCCCGTCTCCGCGATTCCATTTTCGATCGCCTTCGACAGCGCCGCGAGATCGTTCGCATCCTCGACGACCTGCGTATGCCATTTGTAAGCGTCGAATCGTTTGCACACGTCCTCGTCAAAGCTGAGCTCGGTGTGCCCGTCGATGGTCACGTGGTTGTCGTCGTAGATATATACGATGTTGCCCAGCCCGAGATGACCCGCGATCGACGCCGCCTCGCTCGCGACACCTTCCATCAAGTCGCCATCGCTGCAAATGCCGAAGATGCGATGATCGAACAGCCCCGAATTATCGCGCTCGAAGCGTGCTTCGAGATGCTTCGCCGCCATCGCCATCCCAACCCCGTTGCCGAAACCCTGGCCGAGCGGGCCGGTGGTTGTCTCGACGCCTTCGGCCACGCCGTGCTCGGGATGTCCTGGCGTTTTGCTTCCGAGCTGGCGAAATTGCTTGATGTCGTCGAGCGAAAGGTCGTAGCCGGTGAGATAGAGCAGGCTGTAGAGAAGCATCGAGCCGTGGCCGGCCGACAGCACAAAACGATCGCGCCCGAACCACTCTGGATTTTTCGGGTTGTGGCGCATGAACCGCGTATAGAGCAGATAGCCGACCGGCGCCATCGCCATCGGCAATCCGCAATGCCCTGAGTTGGCCTTCTGGACCGCGTCGATCGTCAGCACGCGAATCGCGTTGATGCAGGTTTGGTCCAGGCTGGACCCGTTCACTTTGATTTGCGATGCAGTCGCCAAGATTTCACCACACGTGGTTGTTTTGGGGCGGTCACCAAATCCGCCGGCTTTGATTTATCATTTTAGTGGATTTTTTGAATCCGCCTGCGGGACGCGCGCGGACGCCAATTTCGAGGCCGCTGTCACCAATCTTTTTTGTCGTCGTCCTTGCTGTCGCCGGCTTTGTGACGCATCACGTCCACGATTGTCTTCGCGTCACCCTTGTGGCCGGCGCCGAGCGCGGCGGTGAATCGGTCCGCGATGAACCGCATCATCGCGCCCTCCTCCGGATCGAGCGTGCTGCCGAGATTAGCCAGCCGTTCCATCGCGATACGAATCGCGGCGATTGACCCGGCCATATCACCGCGCTCGCGGCATGCGAGCGCGTCGCGCAGGCCCTCGCGCACGCCGGCAATCGCGGGCCGCGCGCGCTCGCCGATCACAACCTCGAGTTCGCCGAGATTTTGCGCGAGTTTCGTGAACGGATCGTCTGCGGGATTGCTGAGCGGCACCGCTGGATTGTTTCATCCGCGCAAGTTTGGATGCAAGGCCGGCGTATCGCGCCGAACGCAACCGCCCGCGTCGGGACGATCGCGGCTGCGTGGCGGGGCTTCATTCAGCTGAATCGTTCATCGGCGATGCCAGCCTGCTTCAGCACTACATTGGCGAGATCGCGCGAACGGATGTTGGAATCGACGGGAAACTTATGCCCGTTAATGGGGCTGTACCAGATTTCGTGATCGCCCTTGCCGGGCCTGTCGTATCTACAGTGATGGCGCCTAAGAATTTTCTTAACGCGCGGCGTGTAGCCGGCCATTTACGCCGCGTCCGGTGGTTGAATCCGTTCCTTTCGGGGGTGGAAATTGAGCATGACCTCGATGTCGTGATTGGGCTCTAAACTAACGTCATTCAAGGCGAGTAGTTCTGGAATCAGCGTTTCAAGTTTCTCCCATAACGATTTGTCGTCGGGGGCTTCCGCGGCCAATCCGGGGATGTCATCGCTGTCTGCTACCCACATTTCAGCCTCTGCATCCCAAGTCACTTGAACGTTGAAACGATTTTGCATGAGGAACACCGTTGCGGCGTTTAAGGCGGTGGGCCGTGTCAGGCCGCGCCACCCCTGCTTTATGAAGCAAGCCTATCCCAAATGGCGTCCGTGCGGGAAGCTGGCGATCGCGGTTTCTCGACAGGCGGGCACTGTCCTAAAAGGCAACTGGCTGTCCTATGTGCGGGGCGTGAGTGTCCTGAGTTATGGCGCCATCATTTGGCCACCAGGGAAGCTTGACATTCCTGGTCCCGGTCCTGGTCCTGGGAGCGCTGGACTTGTATCTTCGGGACGGTATTCGGCACATGCCTTCGCCACATTTGCGGGCCAACATTCCGCCCTGCAAGTTTCCCGCGTCCCTTCTACGCAAGCGGCCTTTGCAATTTTTTGGCAAGCTTGGGTGTCACCTGCTTCGCACTGCTCGCGAAGTTTCGGGAGAGCGGTTTCGAATGCGGATGGTTGCTGCTGCGCGCATCCCGACAAAGCGAGAGCAACAACAGAAAGTATGACCGCAGTGTGCCGGAGATTCATGCGCGTCTCTCCTTTAGCCGCGCTCGCATGCCGCGAGTGTGGCGAACGTCTGCGGGATTGCTGAGCGGCACCGCTGGATTGTTTCATCCGCGCAAGTTTGGATGCAAGGCCGGCGTATCGCGGCGAACGTAATCGCGAGCATGGGGCGGGTGCGGATTCTCGACCGGCGCTGTCTTCTGGTAGATTATTAAGCCGCGAACTCGATGGAGGATGAGGGGCCCGATGAGACCGATGCTTGAGCGCCGCGTGGTGGTCACCGGAGTGGGACTGGTGACTCCGCTCGGAGTTGGAGTGGACAAGAACTGGGAAGCCCTGATGGCGGGGCGGTCCGGTATTGCGCTGATTACGCGCTTTGACGCCTCGGATTTTCCCGCCCGGATCGCCGGCGAAGTCAAGGATTTCAATCCGGAAGACTGGATCGAAAAGCGCGACGTCAAAAAAATGGACCCCTTCATCCAGTATGCGGTCGCGTCGGCCGAGCAGGCGATGCGCCAGTCCGGGTTCAAGATCACCGACGACAACGCCGACCAGGTCGGCGTGTTGATCGGCGTCGGCATCGGCGGCCTGTGCACGATCGAGGAGTACCACAAGGTCTTCATGGCCACCGGGCTGCGTCACATCACGCCCTTCTTCATCCCCAAGCTGATCGCCAATCTTGCGCCCGGCCAAATCTCGATTCGCTACGGAGCGCGCGGCGTCAATTTCACCGCTACCAGCGCCTGCGCGTCGGGCAGCCATGCGATCGGCGAGGCGTACCGCATGATCAGGCTCGGCTACCTGGACGCCGCGATCACCGGCGGCTCGGAGGCGGCAATCACCTCGCTCGGGGTGGGCGGATTCGCCGCGATGCGCGCGCTTTCGACCCGCAACGAAGAGCCCGAGAAAGCCAGCCGTCCATTCGACAAGGAGCGCGACGGATTCGTGATGTCGGAGGGGTCGGCGGCGCTGATCCTCGAGGAGCGCGAGGCCGCCATCGCGCGCGGCGCCAGGATCATTGCTGAAATCTGCGGTTACGCCGCCAACAGCGACGCCTACCATATCACCTCTCCTGCGCCCGAGGGACGCGGCGCGGCCAAGTGCATGCGCATGTGCCTCGAAGACAGCGATCTCGATCCCAACGAGGTCGATTATATCAACGCGCATGGCACTTCGACCGAGCAAGGCGATATCGCCGAGACTCAAGCGGTCAAGCGCGTCTTCGGTGAGCGAGCCGCCAAAGTTGCGATTAGCTCGACCAAGTCGATGACCGGGCACACGCTCGGCGCGGCCGGCGCAATCGAGTCGGTGTACACGGTCCTCGCGATCGATCGCGGGATGATGCCGCCGACCATCAACCAGGAATTTCCCGACCCCCAATGCGACCTCGATTACGTGCCCAACAAGGCGCGCCCCGCCAGGATTCGGATCGCGCTCAACAATTCATTCGGGTTCGGCGGCACCAACACGACGCTGGCCTTCAGGGCTGCCGTCCAGAGCTGACCGGTACGTCATGGGCTCAAGAATTGTCGCCACCGGACGGGCCGTCCCGCGCACCGCCCTGACCAACAAGGATCTCGAGCGCTACATGGATACGTCCGACCAATGGATACGCTCGCGCACCGGAATCGGCAGCCGCTACGCGATGCGCCAGGGCGAATCGCTGGCGGATATCGCGACCGACGCCAGCCGCACTGCCCTTGAGCGGGCGGGCGTCAAGCCGGGCGCACTCGACGCGATCATAGTCGGCACGGTTTCGTCGGAGTACGCGTTTCCGTCGCTGGCGTGCCAGATTCAGAAGGGCTTGGGCATTTCCTCGATGCCGGCCTTCGACGTTGCCGCCGCGTGCTCGGGCTTCGTGTATGCGCTTCAAGTGGCGGACGCACAGATGCGCGCCGGCGACTTCAAGCGCGTACTGGTGGTCGGGGCCGACGCGCTCTCGACGATGGTGGATTGGAGCGATCGCCGGACCGCGGTGCTGTTTGGCGACGGCGCGGGCGCGTGCGTGATGGTGACCGAAGCGGGAAATCGCGGAGTGCTGTCGAGCCTGCTGCGCTCGGCCGGCGAGCATTGGAACCTGCTCTCGCTCCGCTCCACTGGAATCCGCGCCACAATCGACTCGGAAGTGCGGCGATGCGCCGATGACGCGATTCAGATGAAAGGGCCCGAGCTTTTCAAAATAGCCGTCAAGCGAATGGAAGAAATCAGCCGGCTGGTGGCCGCGCGCGCCGGCGTCAAGCTTGAAGAAATCGACCTGTTCGTGCCGCATCAGGCCAACCTGCGAATTATGTCCGCGGTCGCCGAGCGGCTCGGGCTGCCGCCGGGAAAAGTTTTCACCAACATCGATCGTTACGGCAACACCTCGGCCGCGTCCGTGCCAATCGCACTCGACGAGGCTCTCGAGCAGGGGCGAATTCACGACGGTAATATCGTGATGCTGAACGCATGCGGCGGCGGCCTCACCTGGGGAGCGAATCTGATCCGCTGGTAACTTCTGGCTGGCTCCGCTTCTCTCCAATGCTAAACGAAATCCTCGCACGACGCGTGCTGATCGTGCTCGGCAAGGGCGGAGTCGGCAAAACTACCGTGAGCGCCGCGCTCGCCAAGCTCGCGACCATGTCTGGCGTGCGCGCCCTGATTATGGAATGCGACGCGCGGGCGCCGCTGGCCGCGACGTTCGCCGTCGCACCGTCGTTCGTGCCCACCGAGGTCGCGCCCAATCTCGCGCTCATGGCGCTCGACGGGCGCAGCGCACTCGAGCAATATCTGCGAACCGTCGTGCCGGGCCGGATGCTGCTGAAAGCGGTGTTCGCCAGCCGCCTCTATCAATTTTTCGTTCAAGCGGCGCCGGGGCTGCGCGAACTGATGGCGCTCGGAAAGATTTACCATGAAGCCGGGCTGACCGACCCCAAGCTACCCGGCCGCCGCATTATAGTCGTCGATGCGCCCGCCAGCGGCCAGGCGATGAGCCTGCTCAAGATGCCGACTGCCGCGCGCGCGACTTTCGGCGCCAGCATCGTCGGAGTGGAAGCCGGCAACATTTCGCGGATGATGCGTGACCGGCGGATTACCGCAATCATCCAGGTCACGACCGCGGACAGTCTTGCGATATCGGAGACTATCGAGACCTACGCCAATTTGAGCCGCATTCATCTCGCCCCGGCGGTCGTGCTTTTCAATCGAATGCCGCGATCCGAGTTCGACGCCGATGATATATCGGCGCTGATGAGCCGCCGCGGACCCCATTTGCGAAAGAAAGACCTCGAGCATCTCGCCGAGCTGGCAAAGTCGGAGCTCAATCTCGCCGCCGACGCGCGCAAGGCGGTCGCAAAAATCCGGGCCGAGACCGGGGCGCCGGTGTTCGAGATCGCCGAGCATGGCGGTCTCTCGGGAATCGATCTCATCGAATGCATCGCCGCCGAGCTTGAGCTTGCCCGCAATCGTGAAGATGAAACCACCGCCCGCGCGACGCATCGCCGCTGATCGCGGCCCGTCGGAGTACTGGCGTCATTTCAGCCCCGCTGACGGGAAGTGGCGTCATTTCGCTAGGCGCGGATCGTCGGACGCAACGCATTGAGAGTTGGAGTATTGAATCCAAAAGGTCCGCGCCTTTTCAAAGTTCTCGCGAAGTGTCCGCAAATTGTCCTCGCTTGGAGTAGCTTTCTGTTGAGCCAACGCATCTATCTTTTCATTCATCTCGTGGATTGTACGTACGCCCAAATCGGTCCGGCTATCACGCATTCGTTCGCACTCCTCGGCGCTGTCAAAGCTGCCAGAATCGGTCCATTGTAATAACGGGGCGCTGAGGTCGGGTGCGCCATTGTTTGGGCCGGGCGGCACCATCAGATGCCAGACCACAAGCGCGAGCGCGGCGGCGTGGCGGGGATTCATAGTCTCGCTTTTATCGCATACAGATGGCATCGTGAAATAGGTGGCCGAGCGAACGGAGTTTGCGGTTACCTCGCTTGGCGGAGAGGGCGCGGCCCGCGCGACGCATCGGCGCTGATCGCACGCCGTCGGGACAGTGCTCTAATTTGACTCCATGATCGAACGCTGGTAACTTTACCCTCTCCCCGGGCTTGGAGCCGGGTCCGATCCTGCGAAGCGGCTGCCGACCCGGCAAATAAATTTTGGCAGCTACTACAGGCCGCCGCGAAAGCGGCGCGAACTTCCAATTAATCCATCCAATTAATACAGAGGGGAGGCTTTAGGCCTCCCCTCTCCTATCTTTCGATCACAGAGCCGCTTCGATCAAATCGCCCATGCTCCACAGTCGGTCGCTGATGGCCGCCGCCATCGCTGGCGTAACGCGCAGCGTTTTATGAATCCGAACCAGATTATAGTGCGCGAAGTGCAGTGCGACCGCAGCCTGCGTGGCTACGGACAGTCGCGCTACGCGAGGCGAAAGCAGCCGCGATGTTGGCGCATCGCGCTGCGTTGGCTTAGGGGAAATTTAGTTTCCCCCTTGTGCCGATCCGCCAAACCGCTACCCTTTTATTCAGAGGGTGTGGATATGTTGCTTGTTGAAGATTACTTGGCGCGCTAAACTAGAATCAGAGCGAGGGAGGGACAGGCAGAGTGTGCCGCACGCCAGCGGCGCTACCGAGCCTGAGCCCTCGCTCCAACGGCGGTGGGGTGGGTGAATTGGTTCAAACCGCCCGACTTAGGATCAGGCATACCGCGCGAACGGCATCAAGGGTTCAAATCCCTTCCCCTCCGCCAACAGAAACGCTACGATAAATTAGAGCCGAGGCCCCTTTAAGGTTTGCGCGCCTCCGCCGATGCGTGCACCGGCGTTGTGGGCCTCGGTTCTCTTACTTTCCGCTTCCTGATCCACCCTGCATGGCATTGAACCTCACTTGTCTTAGTTCTCTTGACACCAAACAAGCACCAACAAGTCAATTACCAACTTGCCATAATTTACAGATTCACGTCAAGCAGGATAGTACATCCCTCGTATACATCCGTGTGCACGCTCCTGTATGCGTTCCTGTACACACCACTATCACGTACCAAGATCATGAGCATTGCAAGCCCGTGTTTGTCCGTTAGCCGATGCGAGATCACGGCGATCTTCTTGAGTTGGAGTGATTGCGATCTTGCCGGGCATGATTCTCCTTAATTTTCGCGGTCTTCCACAAATTAGGGCACTACCGCCGTCGGATACCGGCTGGAATCGCGGCGCTTCGGCAACTAACCTTGTGTCAATGCCCGAGCCCGGAAAAAAAACTCGCCCTGAGACCCGTGAACCGTGGATCATCCGCACCTACGCCGGCTTCGGCGACGCGCGCCAGGCCAACGATCGCTTCCTGGCAAACTTGAAGCAGGGCCAGCGCGGGCTTTCCATCGCGTTCGATCTGCCCACCCAAAACGGCTACGACCCCGACGCCCCGGTCGCGCGCGGCGAAGTCGGCGAAGCGGGCGTCTCGATTTGCCACTGGAACGACATGGAGCGGCTGTTCGAGGGAATCCCGCTTCAGTCGATCAATACCTCGATGACGATCAACGCGACCGCGCCGTTCATCCTGGCGCTTTACCTCGTCGTCGCGGAAAAGCACGGCGTGCCATGGACTGAGCTGCGCGGCACGACGCAGAACGATCTGCTCAAGGAATTCGTCGCGCGCGGCACGTCGATTTTTCACCCGGAGTTGTCGTTTCGCCTTTCCACCGAGTTGATTCGATTCACGGTCGAGCGCGTGCCTAACTGGAATCCGATCAACTGTTGCGGCTACCACTACATGGAGAGCGGCGCCGGTCCCGCCGAGGAAATCGGCTACGCATTCGGCAACGCGCTGCTGATTCTCGACGCGCTCCGCCCCAGGCTCGACGCGGCCGCGTTCGAGCAGACCATCCGCCGCATTTCATTTTTTATCAACAGCGGCATCGAGCTGGTCCCCGAGATCTGCAAGATTCGCGCGTACTTCAAACTCTGGCCGGAGCTTTGCTCTTCCGAATACGGCGTCGATAACGTCGCCTTTCGCGCCGGATGCCAGGTGCGCTCGCTCACGCTGACCGAACCGCAGCCCGAA
Source organism: Candidatus Binatus soli (assembly GCA_002479255.1). Classification (GTDB taxonomy): domain Bacteria; phylum Desulfobacterota; class Binatia; order Binatales; family Binataceae; genus Binatus; species Binatus soli. The sequence continues at coordinate 24,021 of DLMJ01000021.1, forward strand.
GTTAACATCATCCGCATCGCGTACGAGGCGCTCCCGGTCGTCATCTCGGCCGACGCGCGCGTGAACGCGCTCCAGTTGCCCGGCTTTCGCGAGGCGCTCGCCATCCCCGACCAGTCCGAGCAGACGCTCAGCTTGCGCACCCAGCAGGTTCTGATGCACGAGACGGGACTCGCAGGCTATGGCGATATTTTCGAGGGCAGCAAAATTATCGAGAAGCTTACCGCCGAAACCGCGGCGCGCGCGCGCGAAATCGCCATCCGGTTGCGCGAGGCCGGCTACTCGCGCGCCATTTCAATAGTCAGCGGCGAACTGACGCGCCAGCTCGCGGAGCGTTACAGGAAAGTCGAGTCGGGCGAGATCGTGCAAATAGGCGTCAACGCGTTTACCGGCGAAGTCGGACTCACGCCCCCGTCCAAACAGAACACGGATCACGCCGCCGATGCGCTCAAGGAAAAAGAACGCATCGAGTCGATAAAAAAATGGCGCGCGGCGCGCGACCAGGCCGCCGTGTCGAAAGCCCGCGAGGCGCTCGAACGCGCCGCCGCAAATAACAACGACCGCGACCGCGGACTAATCGAGGCCACTATCGAGCTCGCCCGCGCGGGCGGCACCGTCGGCGAATGGACGGATTCGCTGGTGCGCGTCAGCCGCGGCCGCTATACGCCGCCGATTCTCGAAACCAGCGTCAGCGTCGGCGCGCTCAACGTGCCGGCTGCGCGGGCGGCACGCAAAATCCGCATCGCGCTGGGCAAGGCCGGCCTCGACGGACATATCAACGCGATAAAGCTGCTCGCACACGCGTGCATGCAGGCCGGGATGGAAGTGGTCCTCGCGGGATTCAAGCAGACGCCGGAGCAGATGGTTGCGACGGCGCTCGAGGAAGACGTAGACGTACTAGCGATCTCGAGCCTCGCGGGCGCCCACATGTCCATCGCACGGGAGACAATCGGCCTGCTGAAAAGTCGTGGCGCCGGCGACATAAGCCTCGTGATGGGCGGAATAATACCGCAAGCCGATCGCAAAGCGCTGCTCGAGCTTGGCGTCAAGGCGGTCTTCACGCCCAAGGACTCCAACCTCGGTGAGATCGTCGGCCGTATCATCGCGATCGCGGGTCCGGATAGGACATGAAAATTTTGAGAATTGGACGATACTTCTCGATCGCCGCGACGATTGCGATGCTGATCGCAAGCCCCGCCTTCGCGGTGGAGGCGCGGCCGTGGCTATGCCGCGATAAGCCGGTGTTCTCGTACAATCGCTCGATGGAATACCAGGTGACCGCGCGGCCTGGACGACAATGGCGAATTTTCTTCATGCAGTATTCGCCGGACGCGGCGCACGACGGATTCGATATCGTCAACTCGCGCGACATCGCGACGCGCGGCGATCCAGTGGCCGGGAATCTCGCGGCGGGCAGATATTTCGCGGTCGCTCTTTACCGGGGATCGGGCGGCCATTGGATATGTCCCGACTACACACACGACGACCGCGATTCAAAACTGGGCGAATTAAGCAACCTCTGTTACGGCGAAGACGGCCCCCCCTGCCTCGTCAAGCTACAGGTGAAACCCGACCACCACCTGGCTCAGCCGTCCTCCCCCGCCCCCTAGAACCGCCCCGCGTGAAGATAACTGGAGGCGGCGATCGGATTCGAACCGATGCATGGAGGTTTTGCTCCCCCGCCCTGAAACTTGATCAGAGCAAGCAGACGGCTGCGAGCGGTCCCACGGCGTTCCCTCGGTATCCCCTTTTATCAGGGCTGCTCGGTTGGGAGTTTCTCCCAGGGGCGCAGCCTTCCGTCGTCGAATACCTCGAAGAGCGTCTGACGCCAATCGCAAGAGAAGTACTCGCGAACTGCCTTGAGCCAAATCTCGACGCGTACCGCTATCGGCTGACTTTGGGTTACCCGCGAGACTATGACACGCGAGCGAGAGAGTGACAGGTCAAGGAACTCCTGGTCATGCGTCAGCAAGAGAAGATCCTCGGAGTTCAGCCGATCAACGATGTCACGATCGGGCGCGCCACGCAGGCCAAGCAGGATGATGTGATCGACCTGATGCCCCTCTTCCTGCAACCTACGCAGCAGTGCTAGCGGGAAATTTTCATCGAGAAGGATTCTCATCCGAGCTTCCCACGGCCGGCGGCAAATGCGCCGCCACGTGAGCGGCGTAACGGAGAGCCGCGGTGATTTGCTCGCGAGAGATTCGGTGCTCCGCCTCGATCTCCTCAGCGGAAGCTCCGGAGGCTAGATCGCCAAGAATCGTCGCAACATCGATTCGGGTCCCGGCGAGGCAGGGCTTTCCGAAACGAACTGCGGGATCCATCGAAATGCCTGGAAAGACTTCCATCCTTGCGCCTCCTGCGCTTGGAAAGAAGCTACCACAGATTCAGCACTGTGTCGTTCCCCTGGCGTTGTCATGGGAAGATACCTGGAGGCGGCGATCGGATTCGAACCGATGCGTGGAGGTTTTGCAGACCTCTCCCTTAACCACTTGGGTACGCCGCCCTGTCGTAGTCGCGACCGGACCCAATCAACTATCACGCGCGCGAAACCGCATCAATTGAGCATCCGTCCGCCTGGCCACTTCGGATCGACAGACTCAGTGCCTCAGTGGAAAAGCTGTCCGGCGGGCTCCAGCAGATCCGGCGAATCGTTACGTACATTGTTGATCTTGGGCGAGACCGGAGTCGCGATCAGCAAGTCAGCCGGCGCGGGAACCAGCAGCCGCTTGAGCGCAAGCGGATCCGGCGCGCGCGGGTCCATCCAGTCGTCGGCGTCGCGATCGGCCAGTATCACCGGCATCCGATCGTGATACGGCGCGACCACGGCGTTGGCCGCCGTCGTCAGAATGGTGAACGTCGTCTCCCACTCGCCCTGCTCTCTCTGCCATGCCTCGTAAAGTCCGGCGAACAGGACGAGCCGGCTATCCTCGCGATGGAACCAGGCCGGCTGTCGCGCAGTCTTCGGCCCGGTCCATTCGAAGAATCCGTCGGCCGGCACCACGCATCGCCGCTTACGGAACGCGTCGCGAAATGCGGGCCGCGCCTCGACCGTCTCCGACCGGGCGTTGATGCACTTGGCCGCCATGCTGGCGTCTTTCGCGCCACTTTTGGCCAAACCCCACCTGGCGGGAATCGCTTCGCGATTTTCGTACTTGATCCTGACTATGAAATGTTTCTGCATCGGCGCGACGTTGTAGCGCGGCCGATAATCGACAAACGAGTCCGCCGGGACGCCGAGCTCGGCCGCCAGCGAATTGCCGTCGCGGCGCGTGATTGTGAATCGTCCGCACATAGGCCAGCAAATAGTTGGGTCAGCCGGCGGGAAATACCAGCCGCGCCGCGTGCCGCGCGACCATTAAATTTTCATTGGTGGGGATGACCCGCACGCGGCATCGGCTGTCAGCGGCGCTGATCGTGTCCTGGTTGGAGCGGTTGCGCTGAGGATCGATCGCAAGCCCGAGATGCGCCAGCCCCTGGCAGGCTTCCGCGCGTACCGCGGCGGCATGCTCGCCAATCCCGCCGGTGAAGACGAGCAAATCCAAGCCGCCGAGCGCGGCTGCCAGTGCGCCAATCGCTTTTCTAATCTGATAGCAAAACATCTCGATCGCCTCTGCCGCATCCGCGTTCGATCCCCGCGCGTCCAGCAATGTCTTCACGTCGGAACTGAGTCCTGAGACTCCGAGCAACCCGGACTTCAGATTCACGAGCCGGCTTAGTTGCGCGGCGTCGTAACCCTTGCCCTCGAGCAGATAAAGAATCACGCCCGGATCGAGATCGCCCGGCCGCGTCCCCATCATGAAGCCGCCCGCCGGCGTGAATCCCATCGTGGTGTCGAGCGGACGGCCGTTTTCGACCGCGACCATGCTCGCCCCGTTGCCCAAGTGCGCGATTATCAGGCGCGGCGGGACGTCGGTTCCCAGAGCTTGCATGATGTACTCATAAGAGATCCCGTGAAAGCCGTAGCGCCGCACTCCAGCGTCCCATAGTTCGCGCGGCAACGGGAAGCGCTCAGCTCGCGCGGGCATTCCACGATGAAACGCGGTGTCGAAGCACGCGACCTGCGGAAGTTTCGGATGCCGCGCGGCAACCGCCTCGATACCTTCGATTCCTCCCGGCATGTGCAGCGGTGCGAATGCGATCAGCCGTTTCAAATCGGCGATCAGAGCGGGCGTGACGATCTCCGGGGCGGCATGATGCGCGCCGCCGTGGACGAGTCGATGTCCCACCGCGTCGAGGCGCGGCAGCTTCAAGCGCTCGAACTCCTCGAACAGCGAATCGACGGCGACTTGCGGGCGCGCAAGCTCGCGATCCGATTCGGCGATCGAGCGGCCGTTGGCGTCGCGGACCCTGATTTTACCGCCGCTCGAGCCGATCCGGTCCGCCACGCCTTCGGCCACAACCAATTCGGCGCCGCTGGAAACCGAGTACAGCGCGAACTTGCACGACGACGAACCGACGTTGATGCAGAGTATGGTGTGAGGAGCCGGCAAGCCTGATTCCTCAGTTGCCGCCGGTCGATTCGGCCTGCTTGAAGACTCGCGCGATGAGTTCCTGCGCCTCGGCCTGAATCCGATGCAGATGATCGACCCCGCGAAAACTCTCCGCGTATATCTTGTAAACCTCTTCAGTGCCCGACGGACGCGCCGCGAACCATCCGCTCTCCGCGATCACCTTGATTCCGCCGATTGCCGCTCCGTTGCCGGGCGCAACGGTCAATGTTTTGAGAATTTTCTCACCCGCAAGTTCGCGCTCATTCAGTTGCCCGGGTGTCAGCTTCTTTAGAATTTCCTTCTGCGCGAGCGTGGCAGGCGCGTCGATGCGCTCGTACGCTGGCGCACCGAACTCACGCGTCAAGTCATCGTACGTCGCGCCGGGGTCGCGGCCCGCGCGCGCGGTCATCTCGGCCGCAAGCAAGCCGAGGATGAGTCCGTCCTTGTCTGTGGTCCACACGGTTCCATCGGTGCGCAGAAATGACGCGCCGGCGCTTTCTTCGCCGCAAAATCCGACCGAACCATCGATCAGCCCGTCCACGAACCACTTGAAGCCGACGGGAGTCTCGACGAGCTTGCGTTCAATGCTCGCCGCGACGCGATCGATCATGCTGCTGCTCACCACAGTCTTGCCGACCGCCGCATCTCTGCGCCAGCGGGTGCGATTGCGAAACAGGTATGAGATCGCAACCGCAAGATAGTGATTCGGATTCATCAGTCCGCTCGAGCGAGTGACTATTCCGTGCCGGTCCGCATCGGTGTCATTGGCAAACGCGACGTCGAAACGATCGCGAATCACAAGCAAGCGCGTCATCGCGTACTGCGACGAGCAATCCATCCTGATCTTCCCGTCCCAGTCGGCGGTCATGAAGCGAAATGCCGGATCGACCACGTCGCTGACCACCGTCGCCTTGATTCCGTACTTTTCGATCACCGCCGGCCAGTAGCGCACCGCCGCACCGCCGAGCGGATCGATTCCGACCCGCACGCCCGTGGCGCGAATCGACTCCATGTCGACGACGTTGCCCAAGTCGCCGACGTAGGCGCCGATGTAATCGTGCTTATGAAGCGTCGCGGCGTTGCGCGCCCGCTCGTACGGAACGCGCAGCACCCCGGCGAGGCCGGCCTTGAGAAATTCGTTGGCCGTATTCTGAATCCGATCGGTGACGGCGGTATCAGCCGGGCCGCCGTTGGACGGGTTGTACTTGAAGCCGCCATCAGACGGCGGATTGTGAGACGGCGTGATCACGATCCCATCCGCCAGCCCGCTCTTGCGGCCGCGATTGTAAGTCAGGATTGCATGCGATATCGCCGGCGTCGGCGTGTACCCGCCCTCGCTATCCACCATCGTCTCGACCCCGTTGGCAGCCAGCACTTCGAGCGCACTGGCGAACGCCGGGACCGAGAGCGCATGCGTGTCCATTCCGAGATAGAGCGGACCGTTGATATTCTGACTTTTGCGGTAGAGGCAGATCGCCTGGCTGATCGCCAGGATGTGCGCTTCGTTGAACGCGGTGTCGAACGAGGAGCCGCGATGCCCCGAGGTGCCGAACGCGACTCGTTGCGCGGGATTGCCGGCGTCGGGCTTGCAGGCGAAGTAAGCGGTGATCAGACGGGGGATATCGACGAGCTGCGATTGATCGACAGGTTTTCCGGCCAGTGGGCTTACTTTCATCAGATTAATCCGGAGTCCATTTCCAGTTGCGAATCGCAGGCATGTCTTCGAAAGCCTCGACTATGTATTTGCGGTGGGCGTCGAGCGCGTTGGCGTCGTGCTCGCGAATCAGCCGGTTGAGGTGCACGTAGATAAAGTTTTGTCCCGGTGAGGTCCCCCAATGGCCGAGCAGGCGCGGCTTGATGTGGTCGGGCCGCAGAGGCTCGCGCAGCAGAGGATTCGCCATCAGGTAGATTTGGCCGACGGTCAGGTAGTTGGACGCCCGCCAGTAGGCGTCGATGAGAGAAAACTGCTCGTCTGAGAGCGGTTCCGACATAGAGAAGAGACCTCATCCCCCGGTGTGATATGCGTCGATTCACAAGGGGTGCATAGCCGGGCGAGGCCGTCCATCGCGATTTACATGGAGCGGGTGATCGGTTTCGAACCGACGACCTCGTGCTTGGCAAGCACGCGCTCTACCAACTGAGCTACACCCGCTCTCCAAACCGGCACGACGAATCCACTTGATTATCCGGCGCGGGAGCGTCTGTCAAATCGCCGCCCGCTTACCCGCCGCAGTCACCGGCTTTGGACGCAGCGCCGCGACCACGCGCACGTAGTAATCGACGCACGACCACACACTCACGGCCATCGCGATCCACAGCACGAACATCCCGGCGGCGAAGAAGTCGACGTGCAAATACGTGTAATGAATCAGCAGACCCTGAATCGCGATCGACTGCAACGCCATCTTGTACTTGCCGAGCTCCTCGGCGCCCACGATTAACCCCTCGACCGCGGCGACCGCCCGCAGTCCCGTCACCATTATTTCGCGCGCCACCAGCACGACCACCATCCACGCCGGCACGTGCGGCGTTCGCGTCATCCCGGCGAGCATGATCAGCGCCGTCGTGACGACCAGCTTGTCGGCCATCGGATCGAGAAACTTGCCGAGCGTGGTGACCGAGTCGTAACTGCGCGCGAGGTAGCCGTCGAAATAATCGCTGACCGTTGCGATGAAGAACACCCCGGCCGCAAGCCACGAAGCGGCCGGCCCGCTGTGCATCAGGACCCAGACCAGGATCGGCGCGGTCGCTATCCGCAGCAGCGTGACAATATTTGGCGGCGTCATCGGCACGGGCTTGGCCTATCGGGGGCGCGACGAACTGTGAAGCGGAGTTTTCGTTTTTCGTTTTTCGTTTTTCGTTGTTCGTTGCGATCCGCACCTTCGAGAATATTTGAATCGGATCAAGGTGGCAAATCGCAGCCGCTCGATCGCCTTGACTGGCCGAGCGCAGACCGAGTAGCGTCATTTTGACACAACGCGCGCTCCTCGATTCACCCCGCGGGCGCGCCCGAGGCCACCTGATGAGGCATAATGCGCAACTGTCCAGCGACTTCCTGGTAATCGGCGGCGGCATCGCGGGCCTGACCTTCGCGATCAAGGCGGCCGAAGCGGGCACTGTCACCGTTCTCACCAAGGCCGGCAGTTCCGAGGCCAACACCGCTTACGCGCAGGGCGGTATCGCCAGTGTGTGGAGCGTCGACGACTCGTTCGAATCGCATATCGAGGACACGCTGCGGGCGGGCGCCGGCTTGTGCGATCGCGCCGCGGTCGAGACCATAGTTCGCGAGGGTCCCGAGGCGGTGCGCGAATTAATCCGGCTCGGCACTCGCTTCACCCGGGTTGAGACCGGCGGACCCGACGACAGCGAACTCGAGTACGACCTGGGTCAGGAGGGTGGGCATAGCCATCGCCGCGTGCTTCATGCGCAGGACCTGACCGGCCGCGAAATAATGCGTGCGCTGACCGAGGCCGCTGCCGCGCGGCCCAACATCCGCACTTTGGAAAATCATGTCGCGATCAATCTGCTGGTCGAGACTGCCACCGCGGGAAAGCCGGGCGCATGCTGGGGCGTCTATGCGCTCGACCGCAACACTCACGAAATCCGCAAAGTGATTTCGCGCGCCACGATGCTGGCGACAGGCGGCGCCGGCAAGGTCTATCTCTACACCACCAACCCCGACATCGCGTCGGGCGACGGTGTCGCGATGGCGTATCGGGCGGGCGCGGCGGTCGCAAACCTCGAGTTCTATCAGTTCCATCCCACCTGCCTGTATCATCCCGCCGCCAAGTCCTTTCTCATCTCGGAGGCGCTTCGCGGCGAGGGCGCGATTCTGAAATTGCCCGACGGCACCGCGTTCATGAAGCGCTACCATCCGGACGCCGAGCTGGCGCCGCGCGACGTGGTTGCGCGAGCGATCGATTCCGAGATGAAGCGTCGCGGGCTGGACTTCGTGTATCTCGATTTGAGCCATCGCGACGCCGATTTCATCCGGCGGCGGTTCCCGACTATCTTCAAGCGATGCTTGAGCTTTGGATATGACCTGACCAAAGGACCAATCCCGGTGGTGCCCGCGGCGCACTATATGTGCGGCGGCGTGCAGACCGATCTCGACGGACGCAGCTCGATTCCGCGCCTGTACGCAGCCGGCGAGGTCGCGATGACCGGGCTGCACGGCGCCAACCGGCTCGCGTCGAACTCGCTGCTCGAGGCCGCCGTGATGGGCCGGCGCGGGTTTACCGCGGCGCGCGAAATCGTCGCGTCGGGAGGCGGCGCGCCGCCCGAGTTTCCCGAGTGGGATCCCGGGCGCGCGATCCGCAGCGAGGAGCGCGTGATGATCACGCAGAGCTGGGACGAGATTCGCCGCCTGATGTGGAACTACGTCGGCATCGTGCGCAGCGACCGGCGACTCGAGCGCGCGCTTCGGCGCATCGAGATGATCAAGGACGAGATCCACAGCTACTACTGGGACCACCTGCTCGACGCCGACACGATCGAGTTGCGCAACCTGGCAAAGGTCGCGGAACTGGTCGTGCGATCCGCGATGAGCCGGCGTGAGTCGCGCGGCTTGCATTACAACATCGATCATCCCGAAACGGGCGGCCCCGAATGGGTCCATCCGACGATACTGCAAAAGCCCGCGGATCAGATCTGAAAAAAGTCCCGCGCCGCGAAATCGATCTCATGCAAGCGAAGGAAGTGAAGATGTACTCGGACTACAAGAGTCCGTTCGCCTACCTCGCATTCGATCCCGCCTTCGCCCTCGAACAGCGATTTCGGATTCGCATCCGATGGATTCCGTTCCAGCTTCGAATCAAGGGCAAAGGCGAGCGCAGTCTCTACTCCGAATACAAGGCGCGATACTCGTATCTCGACGCGCGGCGATGGGCCAAGCCGCGCGGCCTGGTGATTCGAGGGCCGTTGAAAGTTTACGACACGACGCCGGCGCTGATCGGCGGCCTCTTCTCGCAGCAGCACGGCCGCCTGCTCGATTACAGCCGTCGAGTGTACGAGATGTTCTTTCGCCGCGAACTCGAGGCCGACGAGCCCGACGCGGTCGCGGACGTAGTCGCAAGTCTCGGCATGTCAGCCGACGACTATCGCAAATATCTCTCGGGCGAGGGCGCCGTCGCCTATCAGCGCGCTCAGGACGAGGCCGCCGCCGACCACGTCTTCGGCGTGCCGATGTTCTTCTTCGACGGCGAACCGTTCTGGGGCCACGACCGCCTCCCGATTCTCGAGCGTCGCCTCACCGAGGCAGGACTGGCCGCGGATTAAATCACGCCACCGGCGCGGGCTGGCGGGCCGCATTCGGTTCGTACGAAAACTTAAGCTTGTCGCCGTCGAGATCCGCCGTCGCCTTCCCGCCCTTCGTCAGCTGGCCGAACAGCACCTCGTCCGCGATTCTAGCTTAGACGGCCGGCGCGCGTTAGGGCGCAGTTCACTCGCGATCGAAGGGCTCGACTTCAAGCGGTTCTCCGCGCGCGGCCTTCTCTTCGATAATCAGTTCGATGACCTCGCGGAGATTCTCCCGCAACTCATCCATCGTGGCCCCCTGGCTGTGAGCGCCGCTCAGCCCCGGAACCGTACCCACGTACAATTTCGCGTCAGGGTCAAATTCGACGTAAGCTGTGAAGGTGCGTTCCACGAGGTTGGTCCTCCTCACCTGTCTGACGCCCAGCTTACACTTTTCGACTCAGGGCCGCACGCACGGTTGACGATCACGCCACCGGCGCGGGCTGGCGGGCCGGATTCGGCTCGTACGAAAACGCGAGCTTGTCGCCATCGAGGTCCGCCGTCGCCTTCCCGCCTTTCGTCAGCTGGCCGAACAGCACCTCGTCCGCGAGCACCCGCGCGATCTCGTTCTCGATCAACCGCCCCAGCGGGCGCGCGCCGAAGCGCGGATCGTGACCATGCTCCGCCAGCCATTTCTTCGCCGCCGGCGTCACGATGAGCGTGACCTTCTGCTTGTCGAGGCGCTCCTGCAATTCCGCGATGAACTTGTCCACCACCCGTTCCATAACCGGCGGACTCAGCGGAGCAAATTCGATCGTCGCCGACAGCCGGTTTCTGAACTCCGGCGCGAACATCCTCTCGAGCACGCCCTTGGGGTTTCCCTGGCCGGTTCCGCCGTGGAAGCCAATCATCGCGCGCGACAGTTCTTGTGCGCCGGCATTCGTCGTCATCACGAGGATCACGTTGCGGAAATCCGCCTTGCGCCCGTTGTTGTCGGTGAGCGTCGCATGATCCATCACCTGCAACAGGATGCTGAACAAATCGGGATGCGCCTTCTCGATCTCATCGAGCAGCAGCACGCAATGCGGCGTCTTGTTGATCGCGTCTGTGAGCAATCCGCCCTGGTCGAAACCGACGTATCCCGGCGGCGCGCCGATCAAGCGCGAAACCGTATGCCGCTCCATGTACTCGCTCATGTCGAAGCGAATGAATTCGACGCCCATCACTTTGGCGAGCTGGCGCGCGACTTCGGTCTTGCCGACGCCCGTCGGTCCGGCGAACAGAAACGCACCGACCGGCTTGTCGGGATGGCTCAGCCCCGAGCGCGCGAGCTTGATCGCGCGCGCCACCGAGTTGATCGCCTCATCCTGGCCGAACACCGCCTGCTTCATGTCCTCGTCGAGCGTCTGCAGCCGTCCGCGATCGGTCGCCGACACCGTGCGCTCCGGGATCTTCGCCATCCGCGCGACCGTCCGCTCCACGTCGCGCGTGCCCACCGTCACCGGTTCCGTCGTCCCCGCGCCGCGCAAATGCCCCGCGACTCCCGCCTCGTCCATCACGTCGATCGCCTTGTCGGGCAGGAACCGGTCGTTGACGTATCGCGCCGATAGCTCGACCGCCAGTCTGATCGCCGAATTCGTGTAGCGGACGTTGTGATGCTTCTCGTAGTACGACTTGATGCCGTTGAGAATCTGAACGGCCTCGTCCTGCGTCGGCTCGACGACGTCGATTCGCTGGAAGCGCCGCGCCAGCGCCTTGTCCTTGTCGAACGAGCGCTTGTATTCCTGGTAAGTCGTCGATCCGATACATCGCAGGTCGCCGGACGCGAGTGCGGGCTTGAGCAGGTTGGACGCATCCATAGTCCCGCCGGAAGCCGCGCCGGCGCCGACTATCGTGTGGATTTCGTCGATGAACAAAATCCGCTTCGAGTCGCCGACCACCGCCTTGATGACCGCCTTCAGCCGCTGCTCGAAGTCCCCGCGAAACCGCGTCCCCGCGAGCAGCGCGCCCATGTCGAGCGCGTAAATCTCGACGCCCTTGAGCGCGTCGGGCACGTCGCCCTTATGAATTGCCAGCGCGAGTCCCTCGGCCAGCGCGGTCTTGCCGACCCCTGCCTCGCCCACGAACACCGGATTGTTCTTGCGCCGGCGCAGCAGCACGTGCACCGCGCGCTCGAGTTCTTTCTTGCGGCCGACGAGCGGATCGATTTTTCCGTCCGCCGCGCGCTTGGCCAGGTTGATAGCGTAAGTGTTGAGCGCCTTCGACGGCGACAGCTTGCGCTCGCCTTCTTCGTCGCCGCCTTCGTGTTCGTGCCCGTCGTGATCGACCGAGTCCTTGTCCGATTCCTCGCCGTCCTCGTCGTCTTCCGCGCCCGCCTTCGAAACCCCGTGCGAGATAAAATTGATCACGTCGAAACGCGTGACGCCCTGCTCTTGCAGAAAGAAAATCGCCGGCGATTCGGTTTCATGGAACATCGCGACCAGCACGTTACCGCCCGTGATTTCCTGCCGCCCCGCCGATTGCACGTGCAAGGCCGCCCGCTGCAGCGCCCGTTGCACCCCGATCGCGTAGCGCGGCGACACTTCCTCGCCCTTGGGCATCCGCTCGACCTGCTCGTCGAGGTAATGCGCCAGCTTGCGCCGCAGTGAATCCAGATCGGCGCCGCAATGTTTCAGAATCGTGGTCGTCGTCACGTCGTGGAGCATCGCGAACAGCAGATGCTCAAGACACACAAACTCGTGACGCCGGTTGACGGCTTCGCTCATCGCGAGTTGCAGCGTCACCTGCAGTTCGCGGCTGATCATGATGTTGTTATTCGACGGAGGCATCGATGTTACGGCCTGGTCACTCCTTTTCCATGACGCACTTGAGCGGATACTCGGCCTCACGCGCGAGTTCCTCGACGGTATGCGCCTTGGTCTCCGCGACTTCGAATGGATACACGCCCGCCACGCCCATCCCGTTCTGATGCACGTGGAGCATGATTCGGGTCGCGTCGGCGTGTTGCTTGTGGAATACCGCTTTCAACACTTCGACGACGAACTCCATCGGCGTGTAATCGTCGTTGAGCAAAATCACCTTGTACAGAGGCGGTTTGGCAGTCTTCGGCTTGGTGCGGGTCTTGCGCTCGGTAGCGATATCGCCGCCGCCGGAGCGGCCGTCGCCGTCAGCGCCGGTGATTCGCGCCAAAACCATCCGCTTGCGCACGAAATCCACCATCGCACCTCTGTCGCGCGGAGCGCCTCGCTCCGTCTGACAAATATAATAACAAATTCGAGCATGGGTGGTGAGCATCCGGCAAAAGTCGGTTCGGTTGCGATAAGTCTGATATTTTGACCGTTGTGATTTGCGCAAGCGATGAGATCGAGACTTTGCCATGAATGATCCCGCGCCCCGACTCGAAGTCGCCATCGTCGAGGGAATCGACAAGATTCCCCGCGCGGCGTGGGACGCCCTGCTCTCCCCCGACGATTCCCCGTTCGTCGAATGGGATTGGCTGTATGCGATGGAGCACTCCGGATCGGCTGTGCGCAGCACCGGATGGGCCCCGTATCATCTCGTGGTTCGAGAGGCGCCCCGAAAACGAATCGTCGCCGCAGCCCCGCTCTACCTCAAGACCCACAGCATGGGCGAGTTCGTCTTCGACCATGGATGGGCCGACGCGGCCGAGCGCGCCGGCATCCGCTACTTTCCCAAGATTCTGGTCGGGGTGCCGTTCACGCCGCATACGGGACGCCGATTTCTAACCGCGCCGGGCGTCGATCGAGCCGGCCTCATCAATCTGCTCGGCCTCGCGCTCACCTCCATCTGCGAAGACAACAAGCTGTCGAGTGTGCACGTCAATTTTTGCGAGCCCGACGAAGCTGCCGCGCTCGCGCCGATCGGATTCATGGAGCGGCTCGGCTATCAGTACCATTGGCATAACGCCGGCTTCGCGACCTTCGACGACTATCTGAACCGGCTCAAGCACAAGCGGCGCACCGCGGTCCGCCACGAACGCGCAGCGATGGATGAGCAGGGCATCCACATCCGTGTCGTCGCGGGCCAGCAAATTCCCGATCGGATGTTCCCCGAGATGTATCGAATCTATTGCTCGACGATCGAGAAGCTTTACTGGGGCCGTCGATATCTCACCGAGGAATTTTTCGACCTCATCCGCAAATCCTTCAAACGCAATATGGTTTTCATCGGCGCGTACGCGGGCCGCGAACTGATCGCGGGCGCCGTCAACCTGGCCAAGGCGAACGTGATGTACGGCCGCTATTGGGGATGCTTCCGCGAGGTCCGCTTCCTGCACTTCAACGTCTGCTACTACGCGGGCATCGAGCATTCCATCCGCAGCGGCATTCAGCGTTACGAGCCCGGCGCCGGCGGCGAATACAAATGGCTGCGCGGCTTCGACCCCGCGCTCACCCGCAGCATCCACTACGTCTCCAACCCGGATCTCAGGCGCGCGATCGCGGGATTCCTCAAGCGCGAGCGTCACGAAGTCGAGCGATGGATCGTCGCCGGCAAGGAGCGCAGCCAACTGAAGCCTCCGCCCCCGTCCGACGCGGAGATGGAGTAGGTGAAAAACGCGGGCGCGATTTCACCCCTTCCTCGGTTCGCCAATCATCGACGCCGGAAGCTCGCGCGTCGCGGTCTCGATAAACTTCGTGTCCGCGATCTCTTGTTTGCTCGCGACGCCGAGTTCCCGGAACTTACGCGCGGTGACCAGAACTCGCGACTCCAGCGAGTTCAGCGTGCGGTTGTATTCGCGCAACGCCCTGTCCAACGCTCCGCCCATGTCGGCGAAGTACCCTGCCATCGTCGCGATTCGCTCATGCAGCTCCTGCCCGAGCGCGCTGATGCGCTCGGCATTCTCGGCGAGCCGCTCCTGGCGCCACCCGTAGGCGACCGCGCGCAGCACGGCGATCAGCGTCGTCGGCGAGGCGAGCACGACCTTCTTCGCGGCAGCGTCCTCGATTAACGCGGGGTCCTGTTGCAGCGCGGCGCTGAAGAACATCTCGCCCGGCAGAAACAGAACGACGAATTCCGGCGTCGGTTTCAGCGCGTCCTGGTACGATTTCGAGCTAAGCTGCTCGACGTGCTTGCGGATCTGTGATGCGTGCTCCTTGAGCTTAATCCTGCGCGCCGCGTCGTCCGCCACCTCCAGTGCCTCCAAGTAAGCCTTCAGCGGTGCCTTCGAATCGACCACCACATTCTTTCCACCGGGCAAGCGCACAACCATGTCGGGCCGCAGCCACCCGTCATCGGTCGTGACGCTTTCCTGCTCAAAGAAGTCGCAATGGTCGGTCATTCCGGCGATCTCCACCACGTTGCGAAGCTGAACTTCGCCCCACCGGCCTCGGACCACAGGCGTTTTGAGCGCGTCGACCAGCCTGCCGGTCTGTGCGCCGAGCGATTCAAGCTGAGACTTGAGGTTCCCCTGCGATTCGCGCCGGTCGTTCTCGATTCTGCGCAGTTCGCCGTCGAGCTTGGTCAGCGACTCCCGTGCCGGCTTGACCAGTTCATCGATCGACTTTTGCCGCGCTTCGAAATCCTTCCCCGCCGTTTCGCGCTCGGCGCGGAACTTCTCGTCGGCGCGCTTGATAAAGTCGTCCGATGTGGTGCGCAGCGCATCGGCCGCAAGCAACTTGAACGTGTCAGTCAGTCTCTTTTCCGCGTCATCGAGCAGCGTGCGTTCCTGCTCGATTCTCTCTTTTGCGTTCCTGAGCTCCGTGTCTGCTGTGACTTTTCCTGACTGCGCTATCGCCAGTTTGTCGCGCAGTTCGCCAAGAGCCCTCGCAAGTTCTTCGCGCTGGGCGCGTTCCTGCGCCGCCGTTGCGATCGCGCCGGCGGCGTTTGCGCGCGCAAAGAGCCATCCGATCAGCGCTCCGAGCGCCACGCCGGCAATCAATGCAACAATCAATTCCACCCCTGATTCCCCGCCAGGATTCTATTCCCCATTCGTCAGACCGTCTAATCGACTATCCGCACTTTTACACCGCCCCGATGACAACCCTTGTCCTGCGATGCGCCCCTTCGCCGCGCCTGCTATCGTGACCCTAAAATGGAGTTGCTGCTTGAAAGACCTGCTGACCAAAGGCTCGATCCCGATTCTGCTCGGCACCGGCGGCGTCGGTAAGACCACTATCGCCGCCGCGCTCGGACTCGCGGGCGCATCTGCCGATCTCAACACCGCGGTGATAACCGTCGATCCTTCCGAGCGCCTGCGTGACGCGCTCGGCCTAGCGCACCTCGGCGGCCAGCCGACCCGAATCGGCGGCCGGCAGCTTGCCGCGGCCGGACTTGACCGCCAGCTTCGGCTCTCCGCGATGATGCTCGACGTGACAGGCGCCTGGGACGCCATCGTCGAGCGCCTTATCGCCGACCCGGCGACGCGCCGCAGGATTTTCGACAATCCATTCTACCGAAGCCTGACCGCCGAGTTCGCCGGCTCCGAAGCCTTCGCCGCGCTCCAGCAACTTTATGATCTTCATCAGACCGGCGCCTTCGAGCTCGAAGTCGTGGACACTCCCCCCGCATCGCACTCCTTCGAGTTCCTGCAGACACCCGCGCGGCTGATTCGCCTGCTCGATTCGCGGACTGCGCGATGGCTCTTTACGCCGTCGCTCTCTGCCGGGCGGATTGCGATGAAAGTCGCGAGCAAGGCGGCGAGATTTGTCGTGCGTGAGCTCGAGCGCTTTGTCGGCGCCAACGTGCTTTCGACCATCACGGATTTCTTCGCAGCCGCCGCCGAGAGCATGGACGCAATTGTCGACCGCCTGCACAAGACCGAAGCGCTGCTGCATTCGCCTGCCGTCCGGTTCGTGATGGTGACGACGACGGAACCCGATCGCATCCGCCAGGCGCGCGAGCTGCTCGGCCAGATGGACTCCGAGGGACTCAAGCTCGCCGCGATAGTGATCAATCGGTTCCTCGATGAGCGCACCTGGTCGGCCGTCGCGGATTCTGCCGAGCGTCCGTTGAGTCATCTCGCGGAAATTTCGGAATTGAGATCGTCGCTCACGAGAGGCGATGGGGATGCGGACGGATTCGGGCGGCTGATCCATCACTTCGAGGAGTATCGCGACCGGACCCTCGACGAGATCGAGCGCGTCGCCGCCTTCGCGCGCGAACTTCCGCCCGGCGTCAAGCTCGCGATAGCGCCCGAAATCGAAGCCGGCGTGCGCGACCTGGCCGCACTCTGGCGAATCTCCCGCTACGTGACCTCAGGCACCGCGATTCTGAAGCCGCTCGAGGCGGCTGCATCGCGACTGCGCGCCCGCCCGCGCCCGCATCAAGGCGACGGTTCCCCTTCGCTCAAGGGAAGCAGTTAGGTTTCCCTCCCCGCGATTGTTCCGGTGCCCCACGCAGGCGCGCGCCAGGAGAGAGGATGCATTCGACAAGGCCGGCTGTTCTGCGCCAGCTGTTCCGCCGATTCCGGCACCCTGCACGACGCCGGCACATTGCACGTTCATTGAAAAAGCACGTTCACTGAAAAAACCGGAGTGAGTCTGTAAGCCGGGTTCTGTGCCCTTGCGGGCGGCGATCATTCCTCTAGGCCGTCGATTGCTCGCCGGCTCATGCGACCATACCCGAGGCCTTAAGAGCGGGCCGCTCAGCCTCCTATTTGGTCTTGCTCCGGATGGGGTTTGGCATGCGCGCACGATTACTCGCGCGCCGGTGGGCTCTTACCCCGCCATTTCACCCTTACCCTTTCGGGCGGTGTATTTTCTGTGCCACTTTCCGCGAATCGCTTCGCGCCGTCGTTAACGGCCATCCTGCCCTATGGAGCCCGGACTTTCCTCTTCCCTGTTCAGGAAGCGATCGCCCGACTCACTCCGGCCCGATTAGACTAGCATCTTTTCGATTCCCACTCCCCCTTGGGATCTTTGCGTAGCTGACGCCGGCTGCTCTTATTTTGTGTCATCATCCCGAGCGGTGCCTGCGGACCCGAGTCCTTCTTCTGAATTGCCGGTTGAGAAACCTAACTCTCCTTCAACAAGGTGACAGAAGAGCGCCGGTCATTTGTCTGCGGCCTTATGCAGGTACGTCTCGGGGTGCGCGATGAACGAGTCGCGCTCCTCCTTGTCGCAGAAGTAATAACGCTTCCCCGCGTACTCGGCGGCGGGCGTGTCGCTCTTCACATGAAGCTTCATTCCGCAGGCGGCGCACTTGGTGGTCGTGCCGACATCCGCCGCGGGCGGCGAAGCAAGTACCTTGGCTATCGCGGGTGAGTCGGCGCACCACGCCGGCGTGGAGAGCGGCGCGATCGCGAGAATCGAAAGCGCGAACAGGATCGCGAGCATGATCGGGAAATTTGAACGTGTCATTTTTGCCCTCGGATTGGCCTTTTATCTAAACGCGCTATAACTTTTTCGTTCTTACAGCATCGCGGATCAGTTTGGCAAACGAGATAACACTGTCGGTCCGAAGTCCGCATCCCGCGGCGGCGCCGATTCTTTTGCTTTAATCACACAGGAAGTCCGAAACCCAGTTTGAGTTTCAGGAGGGTGGATGGTCCCGCGCCCATGGCGATCGCCCCTGCTATAATCGCTCGATGCCCGATCTCGACGTAATCGTCGCCCCTGCGCTGGCTCCCGATGATCTCATCGGTCTCGAGCTCCACTTTCTCGACGCTATCGCCACGCGCCAGACAGCGCCGGTCCTGCTCATCTACGCGTCGCCGGGCCGTTCCATCTCGATCGGCCGCTATCATGCATTTGGCGGAGCGCCCGAGCGCGACGGAATCAACGTGATACGGCGTCTGACCGGTGGTCGCGTCGTCGGCGCGGGCAATGGATGGCTCGGGCTTGCGCTCATTCTTCCGACTCGCACCGCACTGCTGAAAGAGGACACCGCGCCAGCGAAAAAACTGAATAACCTGAAACCCGAGCAGATCATGAATCGCTACGCTCGTGGCCTCCTGACCGGGATGCGCGCGCTTGGAATCGATTGTTTCTACCCCGGCCGCGACGCGATAACCGTCGAGCAGCGCGAGATTGCCATGTGCACTTTCGAGACTGACGCTTCGGGCGCGATGCTTTTCGAGGCGGCGATTGCGCACAATCGCGGAATGGAAGAACTCGTCCACGATTTGGAACGCATCGACCCCGACGGCGCGCTTTCATGCCGCATGTATGACGCTGCGTCCGCCACCAAGGTGGTGCGCGAGCTTGCTCGCGACGTCTCTTTCGACGAGCTCGCCGGCGCGATCGCGTCCGGCTACCGGAGTTCGCTCGGCCCGACTCGACGCCGCGAGTTGACCGCGATCGAATCTGCCCAGGCGGATCACCGCGGGCAACGAGGCGGGCTTGACATCTCAAACTGGATACACCCACCCGTCGCGGGAGCATCGCCGACGCTCAGGAATCGAATTGCATCGCAACTCGGCGCCATCGAGGCTGCCGTCGTGCTCAAAGCCGACGGCGCCATCGAGGCAGTGCGGCTGAGCGGGGATTTCATCGCCAATTCGCCGGCTGTCGCCGAACTCGAAAGCGAACTTTGCGGCCGCCCGCTCGACCTGGCATCGGTTTCGCACGCAGTCGCGAAGACATTTGGCGACAACGAAAACAACAACAGCAATTTCTTTCTCGGCGCGGGCGAACTGTCCAATCTCGTGCGCCTTATCGCGGGTGTAAATTGAAAGGCAGGGGTGACCCCTGCACCCAATGTTAAAACAAACCGACACAGCCCTAGTCGGGAAACTGATGCGGGAACTTGGCGACGCGCGCAAAACCGTTCAACGCCGGGCGATCGATGAACTCGTAGCAATTGCCGGGTCAGGCAACCCAGTCGTCACTGAAAAGCTTCGCGAGGCAATCGCAAGCGCCAATCGCCGCGTGCGATGGGCTGGCGCGTTCGCGCTGGGCCAAATCGGCGCAGGCGCGTTTGCGATGGAGTGCGCGGACGCGCTGTGGGAGGCGATGTCCGACGACGACGGCGATGTCAGGTGGGCGGCGACCGACCTGATGGTCCGCCTCGGACGCGAAAATCTCCAGCAAATTCGCGCGCGCCTGCTCAAATTCGCTGCCGATCCCGACACCGACCGCAACGCGCGCAAGATGGCGCTCTACTGCATCCGCGACCTCCGTATCGCCGGCCCTGAACTGTTCGCCGTCGTCGAGCGCGCCGTGCACGACTCGAATGTTCACGTGCGGCTGGCGGCGTTGGCAGTGCTGTCGCGGATGCGCGATGCGCCGGAAGCGGCGGCGAGAATCATGCTCGGATGCCTCAAATCCGATCCGGATGCGGGCGTGCGCCGCGCCGCAGCCTCGGCGCTCGGCAATATTCAAAGCCCAACCGAGGACGCCATGACCGCGCTCGCGTCCGCGGCGGCCGACCGCTCCGACGAGTCGCTCGCGCGTGCCGCGCGCGGCGCGCTCGACCGTCTGGAAAAAGATCGGCAAGAAAGCGCGGCTGGAGAAACGGTGATGGCAACGAAAGCGAAACGCACCGCGGCAAATGTTCCGGCCGCTCCACTTAACGATATGGTCGCTCGGCTTGCCGATCCGCGCGTGCAGCAGTTTGTCGCCGGCGCCCGCGTCGCCCATCTGGCGACCGCCGACGGCGTCGGCGCTCCGCACAACGTCCCGCTCTGCTACTGGTTCGACGGCGAGCGCATCTACTTCGCGATCGACGAGAAACCCAAGCGTCAAACCGGTTTGGCGCTCAAGCGAATGCGCAATATCGCGGAAAATCCGCGCGTCGCCATTGTGATCGATCACTATGAAGAAGATTGGTCGCAACTCGCGTACGTGCTGATTCGTGGAAATGCCCGCGTGGTCGAAGACGCCGAAGAATACCTCCTCGCGATACGTCATCTGCGCGACAAATATCTGCAGTACCGCGCGATGAGTCTGACGCCCGAGAAAAATCCAATCGTCAAGGTCGAACCGGTCAGCGTGCACGTGTGGGGTGCGCGATTTGAACCCAAGCCGGGTATCACTTAATTGAATGCGAAACCCACCGTGGGTTCCGCACCCCCTTGGGCAGGGGTAACCCCTTGTATCTTGCGGTCAGGGTCGCAAGATGGATTCAAACCTGGGCGCGGCAGACCGATAACCCCTGGGTCCGCAACGAGCGAGACCGCGGTGCATCTTGCCGTCCGCCCCAGCGTAGGAAGCCCACCACTTGCCGGAGGCTTGCGGCCACTCCATTACTCCTCGATCCTTTCCGCCTTTGCGCGCCATTGGAGCCTCCTAAATCAGTGCCCACTCAACTCCAGGACCACTTCAAGAACTCCCACAACCCCGACCTCGACAACCACAGAACCCGCAATAACCATACGAGCAGTCCGAGCGACATCAGGGCCACGAGCACTGCTCCAATCTCGTAAACGAACCAGGCGACGTTCAAAGCCCGCTCGCTTGAAAGCCGCAATCCGCATCGCGAACAGAAGCGCGAACGCAGCGATCGCCTCTCAGCGCCACAGCGCGGACAGCTTGTGAATGCGGCACCGATCGGATTCGTTGCCATCGCGATCACCTCACTTGAGCGCCTTACCGATCAGCACAAACACGCCGAGCATCACCGCGAGCCAGAACAGATCGACGCCAAGCTCGTAGAGCGCGGCACGCGGCCCCTTTACAAACACCCGCACGTGATACGGATGGAAGAGCCGTGGCACCATCACCAATTGCGCGCCGCATTGTCGGCAGACCTTCTTGAACCCCCACATCATCGGATAACCGCACTCGGGACAGCTCATCGCTCGCCGGCTCATCACGACGTGGTGATACTTGGCCGGCGCCGGCCGCTGCCAGTCAGGCAAGTCAGATTGACCGCCGGTTAGCGGCGCGCCGCAATGGCCGCAGAAACGGGCATTGGGAAAAAGCGCCGCCGCGCCACACCGCGCGCAGTTTGGTAGACCAGAAGGGACCGGGTTACCTTTCGCTATCATCTATCCATTTACCAGATCGGTAATGCGCTTGAAGTCGCTCTCGGTGATGACCCGAATGTTCTGACCTTGGGACATCAGTTCCTCAGCTTTGCGGTGCTTTGAACTCATTTCGTAGCCCGCGAGTTTGCGAATATCCTGGTCGCCTACCACAAGCAGGGTCGTGTGCTTGCTCACGCTGGTAGCGACTTCGCAACCCGCAGCGGACGCTGCGTCAGCCGCCTCATGGCGCGGCATTGACAAGGCGCCTGTGAAGACTAGTACTTCGCCAAAAAGTGGTCCTTCTGGATTTCCACAACGAGCGACTGCGGGCGCAGGCCTCGGCAAAGCCCTTGGTGGGCGCGGACTGGCGAGCTCAGTGGTTGTCCGTACCGGCAGGTTAATCGGCTGCTTTACCCGCTCAAGCCACGCATCAATGCTTATACCGGACTCCGCGATTGCTCGAAGAAGAACCTCGCCCGCGCAGCAAGCGTCTTGTAGGGCATCGTGCGGCGTATACTGAATTCCAAACTCCGCCGCCACATTTGAGAGACCGTAGCCTGAGCGAGAAAACATCGGCCATGCGCGCCTGACCACCATGGCAGAGTCAAGCCACCGATACTCGGAATGAACGAGTTGGTATCTTTCGCACGCTCGGTGCAAGGCAACGCGATCAAAGGGCGTGTGGCTAGCTACGATGTTGCTTTGTAAAAGCCTACTCACTTCTGGGTAGACCGCGGCCCAGTTTGGACAACCCCTAACCTTCTCTTCGTCGATGCCGTGAATAGAAACATGGAGAGGGTCGAACTCATCCTCGGGGTTGACAAGAGACTCCCACGAATTTTTCAGCCTCCCGTCACGGAAGCATGCAATGCCTATTTGACAGATGCTCGACAGGTCGGGGTTTGCCGTTTCCACATCAACCACGACGAAGTTCATCGGCCTGCGTCCTTGCGGCGTTTCCCGCCGCCGTGGCCGCGACCGCTCCGCGGCTTGGTGAACTTCCTTCCCCGGCGCACGCGCTTCATGATCTCGCTGCGCTGGCGCTTGCTCTTGACCTTCGTCCATTTCTTCAGGCCGCCCTTCCGGCCCGCGTCTTTGGTGTCCATGCAAGCGAGCGCTACTACTTACGTACGGCTACGTCAAAGGGCTATTGAAGCGCCGGACGCGCCCGGCGCTCTTGCCAACCGATAAGATCAACCACGCGCCAGCGCGAGAGCACCGCGATCCTCGCCCCGCCCGCTTCCAAGGGCGGGGCGGGCATGTAAATCATAGTTCGAGAATGATTCGCGCGGTCATATTCGATCTCGACGGGACCCTCGTCGACACCGAGCCGTTGCATTTCGCGGCCTTCAACCAAGTTTTGCGGCCCGAAGGAATCGAAATCCCACGTGACGAATACTTCACGCGGCTGATTGGACTTAACGATCACGATTGCTTCGCCATGGTGCTGCGCGAGAATCGGATGGACGCGGGCGAGGAACACATCGCGAGCCTGATCGCGCGCAAGACCGTCGTCTATCAAGCGATGGTTGCCGAGCGCGAGGTTCTCTACCCGGGCGCCGGGAAGTTCGCGCGCGATTGCGCGCGACGGTTTCCGCTGATGATCGCGACCGGTACGCTGCGCGCCGAGGCCGAAGCGATTCTTCGCCGTGCCGGACTTCGCGAGTTGTTTCTCGACATTATCGCGGCGGAGGACGTCGAGCGCGGCAAGCCTGCGCCCGACGCTTTCATCGCGGCTCTTGACCGGCTCGGATTTATCCACTGGGATCGCGATCCGATCCGGGCGGACGAATGTGTGGTGGTCGAGGACACGCGGGCCGGAATCGAGGCGGCGCACCGCGCAGGCATGAAAGTGATAGCGCTATGCCATAGCGCACCGGCGGCCGATCTGGCGGCGGCCGACGTCGTGCGCGATTCGATTTCCGGGCTTGACCTCGACGACGTAATCCACGCACTTGGAGGACGATAATGGCGGCGAAGCTGTACCAGTTTCTCGGCAGCCCGTTCTGCGCCAAGGTGCGCAAGCTGCTGGCGTTCAAGAGCGTCGAGTTCGAAGTCGTCGAGGTTGACTACCTGGAGCGCAAGGAATTGCTCCTCGCCTCGGGCCAGATAATGGTGCCGGCGGTCACGCTCGAGAACGGCGAGACCATCGTCGATTCCGCGCGAATCGCGATGCGACTCGAGGAGCTTTATCCCGAGCCGACGATTTTCCCCGCTGGATGGCGCGGGATGCATCTCGTCCTCGCCGATTACATCGACAACCAACTCGAGGATGCGCTGTATCGCGTCGCGCTCGCCGACGAACTCGCGATTCACATCCGGGAGGGTGCGGATCGCGCCGCGCTATGGCGTCTGATTCGCGAGCGCAAGTACGGCGCGGGTTTCGTCGATCGAACTATCTCGGAGCATTCGGCCAACTGGGAACGCGCGCGCGCCGCTCTCGCGCCGTTCGAGGAGCAACTGGCGAGCATGCCGTTTCTGACCGGCAGGATCGGCCTGGCGGATTTCGCGCTCTATGGCCAGTTGTTCTACCTGGCGTTCACGGGCGATCTGAAAATTCCCGCCGACATGAAAAATCTGCGCGCGTTCTTCGGGCGGGTCGATCGGATCAGCTCAGCGATTGAGGAACCGCCCGGGTAAAGAGCTTGCTACGCATTTCGGCGATTGCGGTGGTCAGGAAAAAGCTGAAGAGCGCGCCGATCGAGTCCAGTGCGACATCATATAGTGACGCGGTGCGACCGGGCGCGAACGCCTGATGGCCCTCGTCGGTCAGCGCGTACACGACACAAAGCAACAACGCCAGGTAGGGCCGCCGCGCCATCGGACCGCGGACCAGCAGCCAGAAAAGCACTCCATATTCGATAAAATGGGCGACCTTGCGAAGCAGCCTGTGGCAAAAGTCAACCGACGCGGGGGTGATTCCGGGAAGCAACAGCATCGGGTGGATGATCTTGGCCGTGTTGGCGGGGGAAAACGCCGAGGTCGAAAGTATGAAGATCAACGCGCCCCACAGCACTACCGGGATCCATTGGCCGAGCGGAGCGGGCTCCGAGGCGCCCTCTGATAAAGATTTCACCGCCGGCATCAGTTGGCTGTCGTATTCATGAGCGATGCGCGCCGGGGGGTGGAGTCGGAAGTCATGCGGAGATTTTGGGCGAGCAGCTTTTTCATGAAGATCGGGAACGTGCCACACTTATCAGTCATCAAAGAGCTTACTACGCGATTTCGGCGATTGCGGTGGTCAGGAAATGGCTGAAGAGCGCGCCGGTCGAGTCGAGTGCGACATCATATAGCGACGCGGTGCGACCGGGCACGAACGCCTGATGGCCCTCGTCGGTCAGCGCGTACACTACACAAAGCAACAACGCCAGGTAGGGCCGCCGCGCCATCGGACCGCGGACCAGCAGCCAGAAAAGTATTCCGTATTCGGTAAAATGCGCGGCCTTGCGAATCAGGTTGTGGCATACGTCAATCGACGCGGCGGTCATTACGGGAAGCAACCATCGCAGGATCGGGTCGATGATCCTGGCCGTGTTGGCGGCGGTAAACGCCGAGGTCGAGAGTGTGAAGATCAACGCGCCCCACAGAACTACCGGGATCCATTGGCCGAGCGGAGCGGGCTCCGAGGCGGCGGACAAAGATTTCGCTGCCGCCATCAGTTGGCTGTCGTTTTCATGAGCGATGCGCGCCGGGGGTTGCAGTCGGAAGTCATGCGGAGATTCTGGGCGAGCAGCTTTTTCATGAAGATGGGGAACGTGTCACACTTATCAATCATCGCTTGGAGTTACCAGTGGGGCCACGCGCCTGGCAATCTCATAAGGAGGGCCGCGAGATGGACAATCTGCTGACCATGCAACGAGCCCAACCGGCGCCGCCGTGCACGGTGGTAATATTCGGCGCGTCGGGCGATCTCGCCAAGCGCAAGCTGATTCCGGCGCTGTACAATCTCGTCGCATGCGGCCAGGGCATGATGCCGGCGAAAAGCGCGGTGCTCGGATTTGCGCGGCGCGAAATGTCGCTCGACGAGTTCCGCAAAAGTGCGCACGATTGGACCGCCCGGTTCTCGCGCCTGAAAGTCGATGAGGGTTGCTGGGCGACGTTCGCTGACGGCCTCGACTATCTCTCCGGGCTCGACCATCCCGACGGTTTCACAAAACTTAAAGTGAAACTTGAAGCTATCGAAAAAGCCCGCGGTCTCCCGCCCAATCGCGTTTACTACCTGGCGATCCCGCCCGAAGCGATTGGCGAGTCGGTTGAGCGGCTTGCGCAGGCCGGCCTGATCAGTCCGCCGGATGCGCCGAACTTCTCAAGCGTCGTCGTCGAAAAACCAATCGGCCACGATCTGCCGAGCGCACTCGAAATCAACCGCGTGCTGGTGAAGCATCTCGACGAGTCGCAGATTTTCCGGATCGATCACTACCTCGGCAAGGAAACCGTGCAGAACCTGCTGGTGCTGCGCTTCTCGAATAATATTTTCGAGCGCCTGTGGGGCAGCCGCAACGTCGATCACGTGCAAATCACCGTGGCGGAAGCGGAAGGCGTGGGTAACCGCGCGGCGTTTTACGATTGTGCCGGCGCACTGCGCGACATGGTGCAGAATCACATCCTGCAAACGCTGTCGCTGCTGACGATGGAAGCGCCGGTGTCGCTCGACGCGACGGCGATCACGGACGCGAAGCTCAACGTGTTGCGCACGCTGCGTCCGATCACGCCGGAGCATGCGCGCGCGACTACGGTGCGGGCGCGGTATGGCGCGGGTATCGACGCAGACGGCAAGCCGGTGGCCGGTTACATGGATGAGCCGGGCGTCCCCGACAATTCGCGCGCCGAGACGTTCGTCGCGCTGAAGACATATATTGACAACTGGCGATGGTCGGGGGTGCCATTTTTCATCCGGACCGGCAAGCGGATGAAGCGGCGGGCGAGCTCGATCTACGTGCAGTTCAAGGACGTGCCGCAAATTCTGTTCAATCGCGATTCGGCGGTTCCCGCCAACGCGCTGACGATTCGGATTCAGCCCGACGAGGGTTTTTCGTTCGACGTGATGACCAAGCGGCCGGGGCTGGACCTGGTGCTGCAACCGGTGCGGATGAATCTCAGCTACAAGACTGCGTTCGGCGACGGCGCCTCGCCCGACGGATACGAACGACTCCTGCTCGACGTGATGGACGGCGACCATACGCTGTTCCCCAGCGCGCAGTTCGTCGAGAAGTCGTGGGAGTTCGTGCAGGAAATATTGGATTCGTGGAGCGACGGCGCGCGCGTGCCGATGGCCGAGTATCCGGCGGGCAGCTGGGGACCGAATGAGGCCGACGAGTTGATCGGCACGGCAGGGCGAGTATGGCATGAACCTTGACCCAGGAATTTTTTCGCGGAGCAGCGGACGCCGTTCGCCCGCCGCACGCTGCTTGGCACGGATAGCCGCCCTCGGCTAGCATCTGTTGCGGCCCGCGGCTGCGACGGCGCAGCGCTGCAAAGCAGCCTCGATGAGACCCAACACCGCTTTGAGCGCCCGCGCTTTGAGGCGCGGTAGTTCGGATGATCGCGCGCGCATTAGAGCTCGGCGGCAGGAGTGCCGCTTGACGAAACCATAATTCCGCCAGGACCGGAGAGCTGCTTGGCCAACAACAACAAGGTCGTAATTATCGGCGCCAACGGCACCATGGGCGCGGGCGCGGGATGCGTATTAGCGGGGGGAGGATATAGCGTCACGCTGCTGGCGCGGAGGTCCGACAAAGCAGCCCAAGGATTAGCGGACGCGCAGAACGACGCGCGCGCGGAAGCGATCGCGGAGCGGATCTCGCTGGGCGCGTACGACACCGACCTCAGCCGCGCGGTTAGCGAGGCCGCTATTATCTTCGAGTCGCTCGCCGAAGATCTGCCGCTCAAAAGACAATTCTTCGAGCTGATCGACAAGAGCCGGCGTCCCGACGCGATCGTGGCGTCCGGTTCCTCGGGACTGTCAGTCGCGGAAATGGCGCGCGGACGAAGCGATTCATTTCGCCGCAATTTCCTCGGCGTCCACCTGTTCAATCCGCCGCAGGTGATCGTCGGCACCGAAGTCATTCCAGGACCCGATACCGATCCGGCGGTGGTAAAGGGCGTCGTCGCGATGCTGACGAGACGGCTGGGCCGCAAGGTGATCGTCAGCAAAGATATGCCCGCGTTCGTCGGCAATCGGGTCGGCTTCAAGGTGCTGAATGAAACGGCGCAACTGGCCGCAGAACACGGCGTCGCGTTTATAGACTATTTGATCGGGCCGCATACCGGGCGCGCGATGGCGCCGCTGGCGACCGTCGACATGGTCGGATGGGACGTGCACAAGGCGATCGTCGACAACGTCCATGCCAACTGCGAGGACGAGGCGCACGAGTCCTTCGCGATGCCCGCGTATATGAATGTCGCGCTTCACAAGGGATGCCTCGGCGACAAGACGCCCGAGCGGGGCGGCTTCTACCGCCGCGCGGGCAAGCAAGTCTTCGTGCTCGATCCGAAGACCGGCGGGCACGAGAACTACCAGAAACCCGCACCGATCGAATTTGTCGAAAAGATGAAACAGTTGCATCACGTGGGCCGCTACGGCGAGGCGTTGAAGGTCCTCGCCGAAGCCAAGGGCGCGGATGCCGACGTATGCCGCCGCGTTGTGCTCGGTTACGTCAGCTACGCGCTGAACCGCGTCGGCGAAGTGGCCGCGAGTTCGGCCGACGTGGACACTATCATGTCGTACGGCTTCAACTGGGCGCCGCCCACGGCGATCGTCGATTTGCTCGGCGCGAAGAACACGGTGGCGATGCTGCAAAAGCTGAAACTGACGGTCCCGGCGGTCGTCGAGCAAGCTGCGGCGAGCGGTGCTAGAATGTTCTCCGGCGGCATACTCGAATACGGCCGGACCTTTGTTGGATGATTTAATTCGATGACCGATAGGAGCGCGCGATGACAAAAGCAGCGCCGGTGTACGTATTGGGCGGAGCGCAAACCGACTTTGCCCGCAATTGGTCGAAAGAAGGAAAGCATTTCGTGGCGATGATGCGCGAGGCAACTTTGGGCGCGCTCGAAGCTACCCGGATCGAGCCGCGCGAAGTTGAAACTGCTCACGTCGGCAACTTCGCCGCCGAGCTGTACGCCAAGCAGGGCCATATCGGCGCATTTTTCCTCGAGATCGATCCCGTTTTCTCCGGGCTGCCGACGAGCCGTCATGAAGCGGCATGTGCGTCGGGCTCGATCGCATTGATCGCGGCGTCGGCCGATATCGAAGCCGCGCGCTACGACCTGGCGTGCGTGGTCGGCGTCGAACAAATGAAGACCGTCGATTCGACCACCGGCGGCGACATCCTGGGCACCGCGGCGTGGTACGAGCGCGAAGCCAAGGGAATCGAATTCCCGTTTCCGAAACTGTTTGGCCGGCTCGGCGACGAGTACGACAAGCGTTACGGCCTCAAGGATGAACACCTCGCGCATATTTCGGCGGTGAATTATTCCAACGCAAAGCGCAATCCGAACGCGCAGACCCGCAACTGGTTCATGAGCGAGAGTCACGCGCAGCACGAAAGCAAATTCAATATGCGCATCGGCGGCCGGATCAAAGTGAGCGATTGCTCGCAGGTCACGGACGGCTCGGTCGCGCTTTTCCTCGCGTCGGAAAAATTTGCGCGCGCGTGGGCCAAACGCAACGGCAAGACGCTCGCCGACATTCCGCGCATCCTCGGATGGGGCCATCACACGGCGCCGATCGAATTCGACACCAAGGTCGCCGAGAGCAGGGACAACGCCTACGTGTTGCCGCATACACGCCAGGCAATTCTCGACGCCTTCAAGCGCGCGGGCATCGCGTCCGCCGCCGAGCTCTCGGGAATCGAGACGCACGACTGCTTCACCACTTCCGAGTACATGGCGATCGATCATTTTGGAATCACCAAGCCGGGCGAATCGTGGAAGGCGGTCGAGGAAGGCGTGATCGAGCTCGGCGGCAAGCTGCCGATCAATCCGAGCGGTGGGCTGATAGGCGCGGGCCATCCGGTCGGCGCGACCGGCGTGCGCCAGATGCTCGATTGCCATCGGCAGATAACGGATAGCGCGGGCGACTACCAGGTCGAGGGTGCGAAGAAATTTGCGATGCTGAACATCGGCGGCAGCGGCACCACCAGCTGCGTGTTTATCGTCGGCAAGTAAGCGCGGCGATTTCAAATTGTCGAAGCGGCGGTCCCCAAACGGATCGCCGCTTTTCATTTGAATTCCCGATTGGCTCGCGCGCGCCGCCGCGGCACAATCGCCGGATGTCCAGGAAAATTCCGTTCACCCTCGTAGATGTCTTCACGTCGCGGCCTTTCGGCGGCAACCAACTCGCGGTCTTCACCGACGCGGCAACGCTCAGCGCGAGCGAGATGCAGGAGCTGGCGCATGAGATGAACTTCAGTGAATCGACGTTCGTGATGGCGGCCGAATCTGCCCGCGCCGCGCGGCGCGTCAGGATTTTCACGCCGAGGCGCGAAATTCCGATGGCCGGGCATCCCACGGTCGGCGCCACATGGGTGCTCGCGAGTCGCGGCGAGATCGCGCTCGAGTCGGCGAATGTCGATGCGACGTTGCAACTCGGAATCGGGCTGGTGACCGTCACGATCGCGAGTGCTGGCGGCAAGCCGGACTTTGTCTGGATGGCGCATCGCGAGCCGGAATTCGGCGCGAAGCGTCGCGATCGCGGGCGTGTCGCGAAGGCGCTTGGAATCTCCGCCGCGGACATTCGCGACGATCTGCCAATGCAGAGTGTCTCGACCGGCAATCCGTTCATCTTTGTCCCGCTTCGTGCCCTCGACGCGCTCGCGAAATGCGCTCCCAACGAGGCGTCGCTCGCGGCGCTGTTCAAGGCGGGTGAGCAGTCGTCTTATTTTTATATGTTTGTCGCGAACGAGTCGGGCGAGTTCTCCGCTCGATCGCGGATGTTCGCACCACAAGACGGAGTTCCCGAGGACCCGGCGACTGGAAGCGCCGCGGCTCCGTTCGGCGCGTACGCAGCCACATACGGATTGATCAAACCCGCACCCTCGGCTTCATTCTTGATCCAACAAGGCGTCGAGATGGGACGGCCGAGCGAGATTCGCGTCGAGGTCGTGCGCAAAAACAGCGGCGCATTCGCAATCCGAATCGGCGGCCGATGCGCGATCGTCGGCGAAGGTGCGATGTTCCTCTAGCGCGGCGATGAACGCACTTCGACGCGAGCTCCGCTTCAGTTTTGCGGGCGTTTTCGCGGTGCGGTGCGCGCCGCCAGATTCCAGAATTCGCGCGGGTTTATTTGGAGGCGCGCGCGTGATGAAATCTTTGGCAGGATCGAACGCGCGCTGCGGGCAATTATTAGCGTGGAATCGGAAAATAGTCGGCGTCACGAGGCGCTTGATTCGCGTGCGCCGGCGCTGTCGGCGCCCGCGCTCATGCTCGAGCCTCCGCCGGGCCGCATCCTGGTCAAGGAGGTCAATTGGCTGGGCGACTTGGTGATGAGCACGCCCGCGCTTCGAGCAATCCGCCGCGCGTGGCCGGGCGCGCATCTCGCGGTGCTGATCAAGAAGGAACTGGCGAGCTTCTTTGACGGGGCCCGATGGCTCGACGAGGTGATACCGTACTCGGTTGGGCGCGGTCTTTCCGGGTTTTTCGATCGCCGCAGAATTGTCGGAGAAATCCGCTCGCGGCGATTCGACCTGGGAGTGTTGTTTCCAAACAGTTTCGAGTCGGCGTTGTGGATCGCGATGGCCGGAATCCGGCGGCGCGCCGGATTTGTCGCCGATGCGCGCGGCGCGATGCTGACGCTGAAAGCGTCGCCGCCGCCCGAAGCGGTTACCGGCCATCAGGTGAATTATTGGCTCGCGATGGTGCGCGCGACGGGCGTTTGCGTTGCCGACACCCGCGCCGATGATTTGGCAATCGACGTCCACGGACCGCATCGCGAGCGGATGCGGGAATGGCTCGCGGCGAATCGCAGGCGTCCCGGCCGTCCGGTCTTTGCAATCGCTCCCGCGTCGGCCTACGGACCGGCCAAGGAATGGCCCGCGGACAGCTACGGCGCGTTGATCGATTTGATCGCGCATCGCGAGGACGCCGAAGTCGTGCTGGTTGGCGCGTCGTCGGAGCGCGCGAAGTGCGAAGAAGTTGCGGCGGCGAGCAAATCGGGCGCGATGATCGCAGCCGGGCACACCAATGTCGGCGAGCTGATCGCATTGTTGTCGCTGTGCGACGGGTTCATCGGCAACGATTCAGGATGCATGCATCTGGCGGGAGCGCTGGGAATCCCGACCGTCGCGATTTTCGGATCGACCAATCCGAATCGCACCGGGCCGCTGGGGCCGAAGACGCGCGTGATTTACCACAAGCTCGAATGCAGTCCGTGCCTGGCGCGCACCTGCCGCTTCGGTCATTACAACTGCCTGACGCAAATCGAGCCGGCGGAGCTCGCCGACGCAATCCTCGCGGCGCGCGCGTCGCGTTGAATACCGAAGACTGAAAACTTTCATTCACCGGAAAACCAGGGCATCAAGATGAAACTCAAGGAACTCGCATCGAAGCTGGGACTCGAAATCCGCGGTGACGGCGGCGTGGAGATTTTCGCGCCGGCTCCAATCGAGGCCGCCGGTCCCGGCATGATCGTCTTCGTCGCGAGCACGAAGTACGCCTCCGCGCTGCAATCCAACGTATCGGCGGCAATCACAACTGCCGAGCTTGCGGCGGGCGCGAAGTGCGCGACGCTTGTCAGCGCGAATCCATACGCCGACTTCGCCCGCGTGCTCGAGATTTTCTTCCCGCCGTACCGGCCCGCGCCGGGAATCGATCCGCGGGCTTCGATCGCGCCCGACGCGATGATCGGTCCGGACGCGGCGATCGGCGCATCGGCGGTAATCGGTGCGGGCGTTACGATTGGGCGCGATGCGGTGATTCATCCGAACGTTACGATTTACCCCAACGTGCGCATCGGCGATCGCTTCACCGCGCACAGCCAGGCCTCGATTCGCGAAGGCACGGTGATTGGAAATCGGGTAACGATTTTGAACGGCGCGGTAATCGGCGCCGACGGTTTCGGGTTCGTCGAGGAAAAGGGCGACTTGATCAAGATTCCGCAGGTCGGCGGCGTAATAATCGAGGATGATGTTGAGATCGGCGCGAATTCGACGGTCGATCGCGCGATGATGGGGGCGACGGTGCTGCATCGCGGCGTGAAGCTCGACGATCAGGTGCATATCGGGCACAACTGCGAAATCGGCGAGTACTCGCGATTCTCGGGCCACGTGGGAATCTCGGGCTCGACGCGAATCGGCAAATGGTGCCTGTTCGGCGGACAAGCGGGATGCGCCGATCACGTGACGATCGGCGATCGCGTCATGGTCGTGGCGAAATCCGGGATCCACAACAGCTTGAAAGACGATGCGATCGTCGGAGGCATCCCGGCGGTGGACGTGCGCAAGTGGCGCCGCTACGCGGCCGCGCTGACGCGGCTGCCCGAAATAATACGGCGAGTGCGCGCGCTGGAGAATCACGTCGGTATCGGCGGCAACGAGGCGTAACTTTTGGCGGAGGCGGGGGCGGTGGAGATGCAGACGCGACAACCAATTGGAACGATCGCGTTGGCATCCTTACCCCGGACTCATCTATTTTCATCTGATTGTGAACGGACTCGGCGAACGACGGCCATTTCGCGCAATCGGCGGCCGGGTAAGTGTCTGGAGGTTCCTGGGCGCTCGCGTATTTCCTGATTGCGATTGGCAGTGCGCTCGGCGGGATGGGACGGTATTTCTTTTCGGGAGTGATTACCACGCTCACCGGCGGCACGTTTCCGTACGGCACGATGTTCGTGAATATCACGGGATGCCTGGTGATCGGATTTTTCGCGACGCTGACCGGCCCCGACTCGCGCCTGCTGGTCGGAACGCCGGCGCGGCAGTTCGTGATGGTGGTAATCTGCGGCGGCTACACGACGCATTCATGCCGGTGCTCGATAAAATGATGGGCTCGGGGCTGATCACGGTCGAGAAGGTACAGGTATTGCAATACGGCGACACGAAATCGAAAAGTTGAGCTGAGTTTTTCAACATTCTGCCAGGAGAGAAGGACGCACTCGAACAGCCGGAATAAACGATAATGTGTGTGTCCGTGGCGTTGCCGGCGGCGGGGAGCTTGACTCGCGGCAGCGAGATACCCGCAAATGATGGAGGAATACAATGCCGGCGGGCGCGCAAACGCTCGTTATATCTCATCAGAGGGATGAGACGATGAAGAGTCGGGGGAAGAGACCATGAACAGTATCGAGGAACACTATCGCGCCGCGACCGAAAAATCCGCGCAACTCGCCAAGCGCGCCGAGCGCGTGATGCCCGGCGGGGACACCCGCACCAGCGCCTACCATCGGCCCTACCCGCTCACGCTCAAGCGCGGCGAAGGTTCTTTCGTTTGGGACGTTGACGGCAACAAGTACATCGATCTGCTTGGCAACTCCACCAGCCTGGTTCACGGCAACGCTTACCCGCCGATCGTCGAGGCGGCGAGCAAGGCGGTTCGTGACGGCAGCTCGTGGCCGGCGCGATCGGAGGCGCAGATCGAGCTGGCGACTCTGCTGTGCGAGCGCGTCGAATCTGTGGATCGCGTGCGATTTTGCAATTCAGGGACGGAGGCCGGGATGCTCGCGACACACGTCGCGCGGCGCCTTACCGGCCGCAAGCTCATCCTGATGGCGCGCTATGGCTATCATGGATCGTACGATGATTTGGAAGTCGGGCTGACCGGCCAGGACGGCGAGCGCACGATGCTCGCCGACTTCGGCGAGGCGACTGTGTTCGAGGCGCTGCTGTACGAGCGCGGTGCGGAGATTGCGGCGGTGTTTCTCGAACCGATTCTCGGCGCAGGGGGCATCGTGGAGCCGCCGGCCGAATTTCTCGGGCGCGTTGCCGAAGCGGCGCATAGCGCAGGTGCGATGTTCGTCGTCGATGAGGTGATCACGCTGAGGCTGGCCGAAGGCGGCGGGCAGCAGATTTTCGACGTCAAGCCGGACCTGACGATGTTCGGAAAGATCATTGGCGGCGGATTTCCGGTCGGAGCGCTCGGCGGCAGCGAAGAAGTGATGTCGGCGTTCGATCCGCGCAATCGCGGCTCGATCGTTCATTCGGGCACTTTCAACGGCAATCCGGTCACCTGCGCGGCCGGGGTCGTGTCGATGCGCGAGCTGACGCAGG
This sequence comes from Candidatus Binatus soli, assembly GCA_002479255.1. Taxonomy (GTDB): domain Bacteria; phylum Desulfobacterota; class Binatia; order Binatales; family Binataceae; genus Binatus; species Binatus soli. The sequence goes on from DLMJ01000021.1 coordinate 58,814, forward strand.
CGCGAATCGACAAGATGGCCAAGCAGGCCGAGCGGCTGGCCGCCGAGCTGGCGCGCGCGGCGCGTCAGGTGGGGCTGCCGTTTTCCGTGCGGCATTACGGATCGCTGATGAACGTGTTTTTCCTCAAAGAGCCGCCGCTCGCGACGATCGGGCGCGAGGACGCCCGCGCGATCGCCAACTTCCATCTGGCGGCGCTCAACCAGGGTTTGTTTCTCGCACCCCGCGGGATGATCGCGCTCTCGACCGTGATCACTGACGAAGTCCTGAGCGAGGTTTGCGCGCGCGCGGCGAAGGCGATGGCCGACGTCGCGCAGGCCGGCGAGTAGCGACAAATATCGGCGTCTCAGTGCCGCAGCCGCGCGCGGCAAGTCCGCGTGCGCCTCCGCATTTTTCACTTTTTCACTTTTTCACTTTTTCACTGCCGGGAGATGTTGTTCACTGTTCACGCCGCCTTCAGTTCCGACGTGCAATGGGGACATCGCGTGGCGCCGAGCGCAATCGCGCTCAGGCAATATGGACATTCCTTGGTGGCGGATGGCGCGGGCTTTTCGCCGACGAGGTGATTCACCCATTTGACGAGTAGAAAGACTGCGAACGCGATTATCAGGAAGTCGATGATCGTGTTGATGAACAATCCGACGTTCAGCGTCGGTGCGCCCGCAGCCTTCGCTGCCGCGATGGTCGGGTAATGCTTCGACGAAAGATTGATGAACAGGTTGGAGAAATCGACTGCGCCGAGCGCCAGGCCGATCGGCGGCATAAGAATGTCGTTGGTAAACGAGGTAACGATTTTCCCGAACGCGGCGCCGACTACGAAGCCGACCGCAAGATCGATCACGTTGCCCTTGATTGCGAACTGCTTGAACTCCGAGAGTATCGACACGATGCGTCCTCCATTAGCCCGCCAGATTGGTGAGGAGCCTCGCTTACAAAAGCATAGGGACACGCCTAAATAAAACGGCTCAAGCTCGTGTCCTGCTCATTCCCCAGTACCCCGCAATTTGATCACCTGGTTCGCGTTACCCGCGTTGTCAAAGATGGTTACCGCGGAGGACGTCGCACCCTGCGATGCCGGAGCGAATTGCACGTTGAGCTTGCACTTTTCCTTCGGCAGCAGCTGCGCGGGGCAGTTCGTGACTCTCGCCGGAAACCCAAATACCTGCGGGCTGGTCGCCGGGACCGTCATCATCGGGTTCCCGAAGACGATCGGCGATCCCTTCTTGGCCGGATTGCTGAGCGTCAGCGTTACGCTTTTGACCTTCCCCACTTTCACTTTGCCGAAATTCTTCGCCGACGGTGTGACGTTCAGCGACTCGGGAACCCTGGTTGGCGTCGATGTGGGTGTCGGTGTAGCCGTTGAAGTCCGTGTGGCAGTCGGAGTGGGCGTCGCAGTCGGAGATGCCGTCGAAGTCTGTGTGGCAGTCGCGGTAGCCGTCGATGCCCGTGTCGGTGTAGCCGTCGATGTCCGTGTCGGTGTAGCCGTCGAAGTCCGTGTGGCAGTCGGAGTGGGCGTCGGTGCGGTCGTGGCGAATGCCATCACAAGGTTTAGGACATTGACGGTCCCGATCCCGGTGGCAAAATTCCATCCAACTGTCGCCGGATACGCGGGATAAAACGCCGAGTTCGAGGTGGACAGCACGCCATAGGTGCCCGATGGAGTGTAACAGTTCTGTGTGCCGGTGCAGTTCATGTCCATATCGCCCTGGGTCACGTCGTAGAAAATGCACGAGCTGGCGACACCGTTGCCGAGCGTCGAGTTGCACGAGGCGCTGCCGGTCGTGCCGTACTCGGTATTGGCGAGCGAGTAGTAGCTGGGATTCGGATTACCTTGACGGCTCCCGGTCCTTTGGTTTATCAGCGCCTGAATCGCGGCCATTATCGGCGCGGAGAACGACGTTCCGCCGAATCCCGCCCACGTATCGGGCGCACCCAAGCAGGAACCACCGCCATTGCTCAAGTCTGAATAGCAAGCCACATAGTAGTGGCCCCAGACTCCGTTGGCGGCGAACAGCGAGACGTCGGGGATATCGCGCACGCCGTCGCTCGGGTTGCCGAGCACCGATTGCCAGCTAGGCTTGGAATACCCGGCACAGCTTCCGCCGACGACGCCATCGCTCGACGGCGTTCCACTGGCGCAGCCGCTCGGGCCGCCGCTGCCCGCGACGATGTCCAGGAAATCCTCTTCGCCCCGCCAGCTGTTGCAGAAGCCGCTCGAGCCGTAGGCGGCGCTATAACCAAGGAAGCTGGAGATCAGTCTGCTGGCGCACGAATCGTTCCAGGGAATTTCCGGAATGTAAGAAAGCGCGGAACCGTCGTTGATCCCGTTGCTCGTACTCCAGTAGGTGCTGTTCGTGTCGGCGAACGTATCGCCGAAATCGGTGCCGCCCACCGACACGTTATATGGCGTCGAGGTGAGTCCGCTGACTCCTATGCCGTGGGTCGCATTGGTCGAGCCGGCGTCGCAACTGGCCGCGCCCTCGTCGCCCGACGACACGAACACCGACACGCCCGCCGCAACCGCCTGCTGATACAACGAATTGATGGACGCGTTTTGCGCCGCGCCGGTCTCCGATTCGCACTCGCCATAGCTGACGCTCACGATCGCCGGTGGCGTTCCTGAGGCGTTGAGCAGGTTCTGCAGCGCGATGAACCCGCCGAACGCGGTGGCGGTGTTGGCGCACGAGACCAGTTCGATCGCGGCGTTGGGAGCCGCGGCGCTCGCCCATTCCACGTCGATGGCCGCCTCAGCGTCGTCGCCATTGACGCCCGGGTCGCTACAGTTGTTCGGCGCGCTGCTAGGCGGATGTACCTGCGTGAAGGTGCCCTCCGGGTAGGCGCTTGCAAGGCCGAATGTTGTACGGAAGGTCGTCCAGTCCGCGGTGCTGTAAACGTCGCTGTCTTCGACGACCACGATCGTCTGTCCCTGGCCCGAATAACCCGCCGCAAACAGCGGGTTGAAGTCATAGATGGTGGCCAGGTCCGCAGGTATGACCAGTTGCGTGCCGCTATCGACGGTGTACGCGGGGCGCGGCTGATTCATCGCGCGGGGTCTGAAGTCGTTGAGAGAAACGACGCCAACCACGGCCGGCGCCAGAGCGGCGGGAATCCGCGGATCGCTCATGTTGGCGATATGCGCCGCGCCATTTACCTCAAGACGATGAATTCCGGTATGGAAGGCCTCCCGCACCTCGCCAGCCGTCCCGGAAAAATCGATCACGATGCGGTTGGGATACACCGCATTGACGGTGAGGCCGTGTGATTGAAGCCAGCCCGTAATCTTCGCGAGGTCCCGACCGGCCAGTCCGTAGCGCTCTCCGAACTCCTGCGCGGTCAACCAGTGGTGGTAGTTCGGCGATTTGGGGTCCTCGAGTTCATCGAGGTATTTTTCGAGTGCCTGCTCCTGCTCGGGCGCGCGTCGCAACTGGAGCATCAGGTGCTCCATCGCAACGTCGTCCGCAACCGCGCCGCGATCATTGGCCGCCGTCGCTTCTGGGCGCGTATTGCCCGCGAGCGTGATCAGCGCATTCTTGTCGATCGCGGCGGTGATGAGCGGCGACATTCGCGAGTCGGCACTGAAGGCGGGCCAGCCGCACGTCAGCAGTGTCAGGGCGCAGATGGCGACGACACTCACGCCTTTGAAATGCCCTTTCATTGATTTGCCCCCCTAGGACTGCAAGTTCGAGCTATAAAGTTATTAGTCGGCGGTTTTCATATGCATTCCTCCTACAAAGCACCACGCGTGCCATCGGATTATTCTTCCGATCGCTACGGCATACGCGGCAATCTGTCCTAACCTGACTGCGGACTGTCCTAAGCTGACTGCAGACTGTCCGCCGCTGACTGCGGACTGTCCGCTTATGACTCTAACAAGGAATACGCACGGCTAAGGCGCGGCAGGCCCTTGTGCAGGACAACTCGCCGGAGCGGGATATCGACGTTCTGAACCATTTGGTGAAGGGAGGGGAAGGTTGGGGAATTATTTACTCGTATCTGGAAGCGAAGATGGAGCTGCCTTCGTTGATCGTCGGCGAGCAGATCCCTGCGGGGCTCAGGAGCTTGCTCAAAATGGATCGTGAATCGCGGTGGCCTGCGGCAAGTTCGCGCGAAGAAGAAGAAATTATAGGATCGTTACAATAGACGATGACGCAATTTGCGTCATGCCTGCGTTGGCCGCTGCCATTACCGTCCCAAGCATGATGACTGCGCAAAGGATCGCGGCAAAGATGAAGCCGGCGGTTTTCATATGCATTCCTCTAACAAGGAATACGCACGGCGGAACCGTCGGTTACACGAAAAAAGACCCTTTGCGCTTGTCGATTACGCGGCGGGATCAAGGATATCGCCCCTGCCCAGCGGATCTTTCGCGTCGGCGTGGCTGCCTCTGCCCCTCGGCATGCCATGGCGAACGTCGGTGGCGAGGCCGAGCTTCTCGAGCGCCAGGATGAGCACGTAACCGGCGTCGGGCTGGCGCCAGTTCCATCCGAGACGGGCGGAACCGGGGCGCGCGTGATGGTTACGATGCCAGTTCTCGCCCTGCAACAGATGCATCAGCGCGAGCCATTTTACGTTACGGCTGGAATCCTGGCCCACCGTGACGCCCGGTTCGGTGTGGCAAACGCTGTTGACGAAGCATTGCGCGTGCAGTGCGAAGCACAAACGGATCGCGCCCAGCCAGAAAAATGCGGCCGGACTGAAATACAAACCGCCGAGGTATGAGAGCGCGAGCATCGGCGTCTGGAACCATCGCCAGGCCCGATACGAAACTCCGCTGAGATCGGGACAGTAATGATCGACCGACGGCTCGTCAGCCTGCCAAAGCCATCGTAGATGCGCCCACCAGAAACCGCCCCAAATCGGGCTCGAGATGTCGTCCGGGGTGTCAGCCTTGGCGTGATGCAGGCGATGGCCGGCGGCCCAACTGGTCGGCGCACCGGAACCGTTGAGCATCGCGAAGAAAATCAGCACTCCGCGCGCCCATGGATTCAGCGTGAGCGAGCGATGCGTGATCGCGCGATGGTACCCGACCGTGGTGCCCAATCCGCCGATGAATACGAGCGCTATCGCTCCGAGCAACACACGCCATCCGGGAATCGGATAAAGCACCAGTCCAATCGCGGCGGTAATATGAATGAGGCAAATCCAGAACAGGATCGAAAGGTCGCGCGCCGAGGAGGCGTGCCACCATGGCATCTTCCACGGCGCGATCTTTGTGGTTTTTTCTGTTTCCGTTGTGCTCGTCTTCGTGAAAGCTGCTGCCATTCGTCTCTCCCAATAATATTCGCCCACACCGCCGCACACGCCTGTTTGGCTCCACGGATGATGATGCTTCGGGCGACAGGCGCGCCTGCGGGCGCATTCCTGAATGCCGCCAGCATCAGCACATTTTCACTTTTCACCGGGATGCCCTCGATCGTAAGGCAGAGGGCGCCATGTGCGGGCCGTTGCGAACCAATATATTACAGGATATCGAAGCTCTGCGCTACATCGGATCGCATGAACACGGCCAGGCGTGCTTTGTCATTGGCGAAAGCGTGCGCTATGAATCGAGCTGCTATGCCATCACAAGTGAAGCAACGAGTTGTACGCGCGTCGAACCTCAATTTCACGGTGCTCGAGATGGGCGAAGGACCGCTGGTGCTGTGCCTGCACGGCTTCCCGGACACTGCTCATTCGTTCCGCCATCAGATGCCCGCGCTGGCCTCGGCGGGATTCCACTGCGTCGCGCCCTTCATGCGCGGCTACTCGCCGACCGAGCCCGCGCCCGACGGCCGCTACGACTCGCCCGCACTGTCGGAGGACGCGCTCGCCCTGATAGCCGCCCTCGGCTACAAGGATGCGATCGTGTTTGGCCACGATTGGGGCGCAGTGGCGGCATACGGCGCCGCGGCCGCATCGCCCGATCGCGTAAGCCGGCTCGTCACGGCGGCAGTCCCGTACGGCTCGAAATTTTTCGAAGCGATCGTGACCGACTACGCGCAGCAGCGCCGCTCCTGGTACATGTTCTTTTTCCAGACTGCGATTGCCGAGGCCGCGGTGAGTTTCAACGACTTCGCGTTCCTGGAAAAGTGTTGGGCTGACTGGTCGCCGGGCTGGAAATGGGCACCCGACGACATGGAAGCGCTCAAGCGATGCTTTCGGGCCAAGGGCACGCTCGAGGCGGCCATCGGCTACTATCGCGCCACGCTCGGGCCGGTGCTCAGCATGCCGGTCGATCCGAAAATGCTGGCGGCCGCGATGGCGCCGCCGATCAACGTGCCCGCGATGATGCTTCACGGGTGCGACGACGGATGCATCGGCGCGGAGTTGCTCGCCGGGATGGAGAAACTGTTCCCGAAGGGATTGAAGATCGAGGTCGTGCCGGGCGCCGGGCATTTCGTGCATCAGGAGCGCCCCGATCGCGTCAACGAACTGATGCTCAAGTTCCTGAAATCCTGATCGGATACTTTTTGCGTCGTCATCCCGCGACCTGGGTATATCGTTCGGCCCAGTCGCGCAGGGTTCCCATCTTGCTCGCGACTTCGACCTCGTGGCGCTGGATATATTCCCAGATGATCAGTCGGTCGAGCAGCATGTAGAGAGAAAAGCGTTCGCGGAAACCGGATCGCGGTGCGCGGAGCTGCAGGTAGGTGGCCAGAAACTCGCGCGCCACCTCCGGATCCTGATCGAAATATTCGGCCGTTATCCGCGACAGATCGGTCTCGCCGTCGCCGAAATAGCATCCCATGAAGTCGAAGGCCCCGCTGACCTGCCATCCATCGGGTGTCCGACTCAGTACTACATTGCCTTCCTTGTAGTCCTCCATCGTGAAGCACGGAGTAAAAGGCACTGCTAACGCGGCGTCCGCGCGTTCGATCAATTCTTCGGCCCACTCGACATCAGCCGTTGTCGTGCGATCGCTCGCGGTATGCGCTCGTTCGAGGATGCGGCGGATGCGCGCGGTGACGAGCTCGCGATGCGACGGCGGCTGAATCACTTCGCCGTAGCCGTTATTGAAGGGCCAATCGGCGTGATCCTTTACCGGCACCGGTCTGACAATATCCCGGTCCGGATCGTAGCGCGCGCAGCAAGGCATTGTGACCTGCTGCATCGCGACGAGGTTGTATGCCATCGCCCGCGCAATCGCGCGCAGCTCGGCGCCGGTCAGGTCGCGTCGCACCTTGCGGTCCGTGACCTGCAGCCCCGGCATCCGGGGCATGATCACGTAGCTCCAGGGAAAAAAGTCGCAAGAATCATCAATCTGATATGGCCATGGCACGGGCACGCTCGTCCGCTCGTGGAGCAGGCGAGTGAAGAAGCGCTCGGTCGGAAACTGGGCAGGTCCAAGCGGCGCTCCGCGGAACACGAACTCACCGACGCTCGAGGTAACGAACAGGTTTTGCCCGAAAAGGCCGAGTGGCACGGGCGCGACCGTCAGCAAATCGCCCAGCTCGAACCGGGTCAGCGCGCGGCTCAGTTGGTCGTGACTAATCGGTCCGAGCCGTTTCGAAGTTTCGTAAATTCGCTGAGGCATCGTCGGCGCTGCTGAATTTCAATCTTGCGCGATCGATGACCACTAGTCGAGTTCTACGCTCCGTCAACCGTGAGGACACTGGTTGTTTCGCGGTCGAATACTCGATAAAAGCAGCCATCTGCGTCACTTGGGAGGACAGGGCATGCCAGGGACGGACTGCCGGCAGCAGCGTAGTACATCCGACTACGTATCGACCGAACAATCACTGACCGACCTCCGTTCGTGTCGCGAGAGCTGTCGGCGACGGCCGATCGCGATCGCGGCGCTCGGGTTGTCGCTCCTGTTTCTCTTCGCGGCGCTTTCCACGACGGCGTTCGCGCAGCCGGCCGCGGCCGCTACCTGCCCTGCGGGTTACCGCGCGCTGAATTTGACGAACAACTGCAGTTATGACGTGTGGTTCGCCGAGGATCCTTCCGCCGCCCAAGGAGGACCTCCAACCTGCCCCGACCCCACAAATGTGTACAATGACAACTACGGATGCGCTCCGGGTACGACCTGCGACAACAGCACATTGTGCCAAATCACCTGCTCAGATCGCGGCACCCAGAATGCTCCCGACTGTGGCCCAAATCAGGCGTGTGTGGATGGCGGATTCCTGGGTAAAAGCGGAAACACGATTTACAAGTGTTTCTTTGATTATTACCAACCCACCCCGCTAGCCACCCCGGCGCCGCCCTCCGGTTGGGACCTTCCGGCGAATGGCGGACAAGCCCAAATTTGCGTTCCCGAGGCGCCGACGGGAGGAACGGGGCCAACCGGAGGAACGGACGCATTTGGGGCCGCCTGCGCCCAAAACTCGAATTGCATCAGCAACGCTTGCGAAAGCAGCGGACCGACCTCAGGCATGTTTCCGAGTCAAGTACAAGGCGACCTTTGCCTTGCTGGCGAAGGCAACGATCCGAATTCAGTGTGCACCGGCAGCGCCACGCCTTATTCGTGTTGCACCGGGACTGGTATGGGCACCTGCACGGAAAATTCATTTTGCACCAACACTCCAGATAACTCAGCATGCACTGGCAACGGCTCGCCATATGCCTGTTGCACCGGGAGTGGGGCCGGCACTTGCGTCGGCCCTTTTCCGTCGTGTTGCACCGGGACGGGGACAGGCACCTGCACGGCTCCAAGCAATTGTAAGTGCTACTTCGCGGCCACATGGGGCGGCAATTTCTGGGGACGCTCGGGATGTACCTACTCGGGTGGCACCAGCCTGTCCTGCCAGACCGGGGGCTGCCAGGGCGATGTGGAGTGCACCGTCGGCCCGCCTCCACCCTCGACGCTGGCTGAGATGACATTGCTGCCGCCGTACGCCACCGGTACGGATACCTCCGCGGATTCCTACGATATAAGCATGGTTTCCGGTTTCAACATCGGGATGTCGATGGCGCCGGTTGCGGGCACTTCCGTGGCCGGATGTGCGGCACCCGGCGCGGATTGCAGTAATTTCAACAGCCTTTATACATCCTGTCCTGCCGAATTGCAGGATGTCTTCGACGGCAAGGTGGTGGGCTGCTATACACCGAACAAGGCCTGTGCCGTTACGGGTCCAACAGTGCTTAATTGCGGCGGAAACGTGCCATTCCTTTGCGAGACGACTACCGAATGCCCCTATAACCAATTAAACCCGGCGACGCAAACTCTGACCTGCACGAGCGGCCAGTGCGTTTGCAGCACATCCAGTACCTCCAATAGCGTCTGTACGGCCGCATCCACGCCGCTTGCGTGTTGCACCGGAAGCGGAACCGGCAATTGTGACTGCCCGCCCGGCTTCGCCTGCAGCGGCTCCCCCGCCACCTGCATGAATACTGGTGCTACAAACGCAACTTGGACCAACCTCTACGGATGCGTGCTACCAGGTTTCTATGGGTATTCACCCCTCAATGCGAATCAATTCCCATCGTACCTAACCAGCACGTCTGAGGAGGCTGACGTGACGTGCGGCTGTCCGTCTTGGAATATTAGCAATTCATCTTGTACCGGCAGTGCCACTCCATATTCATGCTGCACCGGAGTTAGCGAAGGCACCTGTGGTTGTCTAGCCCATAACTATGATTGGGAAACCGGCCCCGCGGGCAGCCCATCCAATTCATTTAGTGTTGAGGGTTACTATCAGTTGTTCCACAACGCCTGCCCCTCGGTCTATGCCTACGCGTACGACGACGCCGCGGGCGGCAAAAGCTGCGCCGCGCCCGCGGGAAACACGACGGGACCCTCGTGGAACATAGGCTTCTGTGCGGCAGGGACCGGTCCGACTGCTACCGCAACCGAGACCTCATCGCCCACCGAAACGGCAACACCCACGCCGACGCCTACTGCCACCGCCACGCCGACGGTGACTACAACGCCGACGCCAACGCCGTCCGCGTCACCCACGCCGTCCACTACTGCCACGGCGACCAAGACCGCGAAGCCCACTAGGACCGCGACGCCCACCAAGACCGCGACGGCGAAGCCAACCAAGACGGCGACGCCGACCAAGACGCCAACCGCCACGCCGACCCCGGCTGAAAAGTGCCCAGTGAACATATACTTAAGCACCAGTCCCGCAGGCACCCTCGCGTTCGGGACTGTCCCCGATAAACAATCGGCCACTAAATCTCTTACCGTCACCAACAACCTCAGCGACACGCTCAAGTTGACGACGGCCATCAGTAATTCGGGTGGAATGAAACAGGCGGACGACTTTAAAGTCCACAAAGGCAAGAAGGCCGGCACTTGCACGACGAATCCTAAACTAAGTGGCAGCCGTTCCTGCGCCTATAAGATTACCTTTGAGCCTAAAGGTGAGGGCTCCGAGGCCATGCAAGCGCAATTGACGATCACCGGAAAGTTCATCTCCAACGGAAAGACTTGCAAGCAAACCGTCTCAGTGACTTTGGCCGGCGCTTCAGTGCCGCCGGCGGAGACGGGGCGGCCCTAATGGTAAAATTCGGCGTGGCGCGAACCGCGCGCCACGCCGCGATTAGGAGAACCGGGCAAGAAGTCGCTCGGAACGCAACATCCTAACTCGGGCGAGATAAGGGCGAACCCTTCCCCCATCACCCTTCTAACAGGGACGCCGTGGCGACGGCAGCGCAGTATTAAGCCGTTGGAAGGGGCCGCGCCCGCCAACGGCGGGCGCGGCCTTAACGTCGGGTGCAGGGCTCAGCCCTGCTCACCCCTGCCTGCCGGCGCAGGAGTGCGGATCAATCCATAAGCCGTCACCGCGAAGAAGACCGCCAGGTTGATCGAAGCAGCCGCGATCAGCGCGGCGTTCGGATGGTCGGGAAAATATGACGAGGTGTCGCTGAGATGCTTGATGTAGACGAGGTTGAACAGGAACGTCGCGCTTACGACGGCGAAGATCGAAGTGAGAAAGCCGCTCTCCAGCGCGATCGGAATCAGAAATACGATCGGGTAGTACAGATATCGCTCATGCATCCGGGGCGCGAACATGAAGAATCCGAATAGCGCGACGAAAATCGCGAGCATCGCGCCGCCGGCGGACCGCGCGCGCCAGATCAGATACGACGCGATCAGGTAAACGGCGCACGTCAGCGAAAGGCCGAACGCGCTGTACGAAACACCGCCGAAGATTTTGTCCGTGTCGGGCGTGTTCATCCCGCCGATCAGCCCCATGAAATTGAACGCGCCCACCGAAGCGTCGCTGAATCGCGTGCCGAGATCCTTATATACGTTGATTATCCAATCCCACGAATGTCCGAGTTGATACGGGATGATTCCAATCGCAGCCGTGCCGAAGAATGCGCCCGCAGACCATCCGCATTCGCCGACTCCCGCGTTGCACAGCGTCCACAGTCCCAGCGGCGGCGTGAATGCGATCGCTTGCGGCTTGGCCAGGATCGCGATCGCGGCCGCACTCCATCCCAGCCGATAGCGGCCGGTCAGGATCAGGATCGCGGCGGCGATCATCGGCAGCGCGACGATCGAATCGCTCTGGCCCCATACCACCGTATCGAAGATAAGCGCCGGGTTAAGCGCGAACAGCATCATTACCACGATGGCGCGCAAGCCGCGTCCGTCGCGCCACGCCGCAAAGTACAGCGTGAGACCGATGAAAAGATCGGCAATCAACGGCGGCGTCTCGACGATCACGCGGAAACCGTTTGCGGTCGGCTCGATCAACCTGCCGATCCACCCTGAGAGCCACAGCAGGTACAGCGACCCGGGCGGATAGGCGTCAACCGGCAGACCGGGATCGTAAATTCGTGAGGGGCCCAGAACGGTGGCCAGCAAGGCGCGATTGGTCTTCGCCCAGATGTCCCAGTAGAAGCCGGTGAAATGAAATAGCGCGGCAAACTTGACCGCGGTGATCGCGAGCATGAGGCCGGCAGGGAGCATCCACGCCGATCGCCCGGCCGCAAGCCCCGGCCGCCAGATTACGGCGAGCGCCCATCCCAGCATCCCCAGCAGGATCAGGCCGGATACGACGCCCATCGCACGGATCGAGCCTCTCACATCGGGCTGAAGAGCCTGGTCCTTGTAATGTTGGCGAATTGCGGCGAGATCGAATTCGCGCGCGCGGCTCACCGGCGGACTCGCAACGGCGATCACTTTGATATTGCGAAATGACGCGCGGCCCGTGTCCGGGAAATCCGCCACACCGAGCTGGCAGAGCAATTCAGTCGAATCGCCCCATCGATCTTCCTTCAGAAAGAATGAGAGTTTCTGCCAGCCCGTCGTGCCGTGCAGATGTGTCGAGATGAGTTTGATTCCGTCGTAGGTGCTGACGGCTATATTCGCGCCGCCTGCATGCGGCTGCGCACCCTCCACGCTCACTTCGGCGCTGATTTCGTAAATCCCGGGCCGTAGTATCAGCGCCTGATGCCAGCTCGCATAGTTCGGATTCAGATTGGAGATTCCAAGCGCGCCGCCCTCGGCCGGCGTATAGGTCCATGAAAACTTGCTCAGCTTCCTGTCGGAAGACAGCGCGTACCAATCAGCCGGCGCGCCGTCGAAGCCGGCGGTAAGGTCGCCGTTCTTTACCAGATTAGTCTCAGCGAAGGCGCAAATTGGCTTCCAGAGCCATGATACGCACGCTGCGAGCGCCACAACCGCGATGAATCGCCACATTGCTCGATCGAATCCGATGCCGTGAGGGGCTATCGATCCCCGCGCATCCAATCAAGTCTCAATATGTATATGCAAGACCTGATGCGTTTCACGCGCCCGCCGACTAGGATGTAGCGCAGCCAGCTCGAAAACCAGGGGTACCAGGATGGAAAAGAAACCACGCGGCGCGGCTCTGACGATCTTCGCGCTGCTGTTCGCAGTTCTTGCGATATCCAACTTCCTCAAACCATTTCATCTCGAGGCCAATGAGGGCTTCGTTTTCCTAGGCACCAAGCTGACCGGCACCGGCAACGCGATCATGGGTCCGCTCTTTGGGTTCCTCCTCCTGGTCTATGTATATGGCATCTGGGCGATGCGGAAGTTTGCATTACCGATCGCGTACATTTTTTTGCTCTGGGTGCTGCTCAACATGACTCTGTTCGCTGTCAAGAACCAAAGCGCGCAGCCGCTCGCTGCCAACCTTGCCGCCGCCATCGTGGGGATTGGCGTTCCGCTCGCATCGGCGATCGTTCTGCGTCGCCGCCGCGCCGATCTCACATGAATCACCTATGGAGGTATCCACGGTGGCGATAAAGTCGCGCGGCGCCACTCTGACGATCTTCGCGATGCTGCTCGCCCTGATGGCGATTTCCAATTTCGGCAAGCCATTCTCGGATCATCCCGGCGTCGGCTTCGTCTTCCTGGGCACGCGCCTTTCGGGCCTGCCCAACATGATTGTCGCTCGGATTTTCAGGATCACTCTCGCCGTGTACGTGTACGGAATCATGGCGATGCGCAAGTTTGCGCTGCCGATCGGGATTTTTTACGCGGCGTACGTGATCATCAACATGCCCCTGTTCATACTGAAGTACGACGGCACCGCGGTGATGCAGGAGCACTCGTGGGCCTACCTTGTTCCCTACCCATTCGTCGCGATCGGCGTGTCGTCTGGCGCAGCAATTCTTCTTTACCGCCGCAAAGCCGACCTCAAATGAGCGAATGCGTCTCGCGTCAGGCGATAGTTTGGCGGTAGAATCGGCGCTGGCCGCGACGGACCGGCCCCGCGGCTCCGCGAGGTGCTCAGATGAAACGATCGCGCGACGGATCGATCATTGGACGACGCGAATTCCTGAAACGGGGCGTGCTTGCCGGCGTGGGCGTATCAATCCTGCCGCTGGCCGGCGTCGCCAGCGCATCGGTCGAGGCGGCTGCGCACGTTCGCCGTTACTCGACGCTTGGCCGCACCGGTCTCAAGATTTCTGACATCTCATTCGGCGCCAGCCGCCTGACCGCCGGAAAGGAAGACCTGGTCCGTCACGCATTTGATTGCGGGATCAACTACTTTGACTCGGCCGATACGTACACCGACGGCGAATCGGAAACTACGATAGGCAACGCGCTCAAGGGCAAGCGCGACAAGGTATTCCTGACCTCGAAGACGATGGCGCGCGCGGACGACAGCCGCGGTTCGATGATGACCGCGCTCGAAACAAGTCTGCGCCGCCTGCAGACCGATCACATCGACGTGTACTTCAACCATGCGGTCAACGATCCGGCGCGGCTGAAAAATCCCGAGTGGCACGAATTCGTCTCCCAGGCGCGCAGCCAGGGCAAGATTCGGTTCACCGGGATGTCGGGCCACGCGGGGAATCTCGCCGAATGCCTCGACTACGCGATCGACAGCGGCCTCTGCGACGTAATCCTGTGCGCGCACAATTTCGGCCAGGACCCGCGCTTCTACCAGCGCTTCACGCGGAACTTCGATTTCGTCGCGATTCAGCCCGAGTTGCCGCGCCTGATGGAAAAGGCCAACCGCCACGGCGTCGGCGTGGTTGTGATGAAGACCCTGATGGGCGCGCGCCTGAACGATATGCGCCCGTATGAATCCGGCGGCGCCACCTTCTCGCAGGCGGCGTTTCGATGGGTATTGTCGAATCCCAACGTGGACGCGCTGATCGTCTCGATGACGAGCCTGCCGCTCATCGACGAATACCTGGGCGCGTCGGGAGCGCGCGCAACTGCCGCGGATGACCTGCGGCTGTTGAATCGCTACGCGAGTCTCAACGGTGATTCGCAGTGCCGTCCCGCGTGCAACGAGTGCGCGAATGCATGTCCCTACGGCGTGCCGATCGCCGACGTGATGCGCACGCGGATGTACGCCCGAGACTACGGCGATATCCGCCTTGCGCGGAGCGAATACGCGATGCTCTCTGAGAACGCCGCAGCGTGTCTCAGTTGCGATGCGAAGCCGTGCGCAGGAGCGTGTCCGCATGGGATCGCGACCGAAGTGTTGCTGGCGCCGACGCATCGCATGCTCGCATAGCCGCTCAACGGACTCTCAAATGCTTTCGACGCACGAATGCCGCGCTAGCCTTTCTGAATCATGACCTCCGTGGCCTTGATGACGGCGGCCACCTTGTCGCCCTTCTTCAGGTGAAGTTCTTCCGCGCTCTTCCTGGTAATAACGGACTCGATGATATTGTCGCCAACCTTGACAGTGATGAGCGCGGTAACGGTCCCAAGAACTACCTCGGTAATTTCGCCCTTTAGATGGTTGCGAGCGCTGAGTGCCATAGAAATTTTCTCCTCACGTGACTTTTGGCCCCTGCCAATGTGAGCATGGGGCCTCGATGCGTTTGTCGGCCGGAGCCGGACTCTATCGCCGGCGCTCAATCACTGCAAATCGCTCGCCAATCCGGACGCCGCATTTCAGAACGGAATCCGCGCGGTCAGAATGAGGTTGTGGTTGTATTTCTCATGATACGTCGCCGCGACCTGGTAGCTCGCGCCGAACGTCAGGCCGACGCGGTCGTGAATCGGAATCCGTCCGATCAAAATCCCAGGCGTGAGGTAGAGCGTGCTGTGCCCGGTGTCGCCGCCGTACGACTGCCAGGTGTAGTTGGTTTCAAACTCCGGCCAGAAATATTTGAAGAGGCGATACTGGAAGGTGGTATTCCAGGCCACCGGCATCCCCAGCCGGTCCAGAGTGGCGTGACCGCCGGCGGCGAAGGTGACGCCGAGCGTCGATTGGACATCGAAGTCGCCGAAGCCTTTGCCGGCCGCCAGCGTCGGCGTGAAGAGCCCGTGCCCGTTGCCGTTGACGTTCGAGCCGGTCGGCACGCTGAACCCCATGAAGGCGGTGACGATGTAGTTGTCGTGCTCCTCGTTGGAGGAGAGCAGCCGCACCTTGACCAGAAACGGCCAGTCGCCGAAGCCGTCGGTGTTCTTCGGCGTGTTGCGGTTCAGGTACGGCGGGATCCCGACTATGATTTCAGTAGCTTGAAACGGGATGAGCTCCAGTCCCTTGCCGTTGCCGAAGTTGTTAGTCGCGACGCCGTTTTTCGACGACTCGAATAACTGGTCGTAGCGCACCTCCTCTTCGAGCCGCGGGGTAACGGTCACCAGCGGGGTTACCCAGTGGGGCTGCTCGTTCTGGATTTCAGTGACACGTGGAAACCAGTTTATGAAGTAGTCCGCTATCGCAGACCCAAACGACGAGCTACTTTGTGCTCGGCACGGCGTCGCCGCGGTGAGCGCGACGGCCACAACGATTATTGCACAGACCGCACGCGGCAGGGTGAACCAGGTTGCAAGGTTTTTCATAGTCCGGTTTTATGCCATATTAAGAGCGAATTGACAAGTATCATGGCATCGATTGGCAAGGCTCTGGCGCGCGCGCGAATGGCGCGGGATCTCACGCAGACCGAACTGGCGAGGCGCGCGGGAATCTCGCGGCAGGCGTTGGGCGCGATCGAGGCGGGCGCCTATCATCCGGGTGTCGCAATCGCGATTCGCCTTGCGCGCGAGCTCGGCGCAAGCGTGGAATCGCTGTTCGGCGAAATCGACGATGAGACCTCAACGCTCGTCGACGCCACCTGGTTCGACGACCAGCGACGCCCCCCTGCCCGCTCGCAATCCCGTGTCGCGCTCGCGCGCGTGGGCGGAAGAGTCGTGGCCGTGGCGCAACCTGCCACGCATCTCACGCTCGTGCCCGCGGCTGGCGTGTTGCAGCGTGCGAGGCGACATCGCGCCGACGTCGCCACGTTTCAACTGCCGGATGAAATTGACTCGACACTCCTGATGGCCGGATGCGATCCGGCGGTCGCGATTCTGGTGGACTGGCTCGCGCGCCGGCGGTCGCCGGTCCACGCGGTGGCCCTTTCCTGCTCGAGTCGCGAAGCTTTGCGGGCAGTAGTCAATGGCCGCGCGCACGTGGCCGGCGTGCATCTCCGGGATCAAAAGAGCGGCGAGTACAACCTGGCGCCGATCAGCCGCGCTTTGGGCCATCGCCGTTCGATAGTCGTGAACTTTGCCCGGTGGGAATTGGGGCTTGCGACGGCGCCCGGCAACCCGCTGGCGATCCGCGGGTTCGCCGACCTGGAGAGACCCGGTCTCAGAATCGTGAACCGCGAAGATGGCTCGGGAGCGCGCTCAGCTCTCGACCAGGCGCTTGGCGAGCTCGGCCTCCAGCCAGAGCGCATCGCAGGATACCAATTCGAAGTCGGCGGCCATCTCGAAGTCGCAGCTGCAATCGCGGCGGGACTGGCGGACGCCGGAGTCACTATCAGACTGGGGGCAAATGCCTACGGACTGCATTTTCTTCCGCATCGAGACGAGCGCTACGACCTCGTGATCATGCAGCGAGAGGCCGAATCGACGCCGATTAAGGCGATGCTCGACGCTCTGAATTCGCGGCGCTTTGCGAACGAAATCAGCCAGTTATGCGCGTACGACACCGCGCAGATGGGACAGATTATCCGCGCTCGCTCCGCTCCCGAGCTGTGAATTTCCGCTAATCTTTGACGCCTTGCGGCGTTAAATTTCGCGCGTCCGTAACAATCGACTCATCATGTCGTAACGTCACCTCTTTAGTTTGCGCCTGCCGCGGAGGATGGACGCCGGTTTCCTGTACTGAATGGGGGCCTTTGGCGTCCTAAGGTTCTCGCCGTAACCGGTTCGGGCCGGCGGGAGTTTTCGCATCGTGGAATAGGAGAGTCCAGGGAGGACGATGATGAGACAAACGATACGAATGGTTGCGCTATCGATGTTTGGCGCGGCGTTGACGCTCGGCGCCGTCGCGATCACACCGATGCCGGCGCGGAGCGCGGATGGACAGACGATCACGCTGTACACCGATCCAGGCACAGGGCAGGTGTACACCAAGCGATGCAAGCACTGCGTCAAGCTCGGCGAGTACATCCCCGCCGGATCGACCGAAGAGATCGAGCGCAAGGTCGAGCGGCGAGTCACCCAGCAGACGCAGGCGCAACTGGATCAGGAACGCGCCGCTATGCAGGCTGACCAAGCCGCCAAACAGGCGCAGCAGCAGCAGTGGAACGCCGAGATGGCCAAGCAGGTCTCCGAGATTCAGCCGTTCGCGCGCGAGTTCGGCGACCGGTGGTTCAAGAAGATCTCGATCGGCACGCTGGTGTATGGATATTACGGCTTTTGGTCGCACACCGGGTTCGGTCCACAGTTCATGGACGCCAACCAGCAGTGGCCTGGCCCAGGGAACAGTACCTTCAACGAATTTGCCATCAACCGTACCTATATAGACCTCAAGTTCACGCCGGTTGACGACGTTTCGATGCGTATTACGCCCGATATGTACGCGATGGTTAACACTGGCGCCAAATGCACGGCGACCTCGCCAGTTAAGTGCACCGCGAGCAGCGGCGACACGGTCGGCCAAAACAGCGGATGGGCCCAGACCAATGATGGAAACCTCGGACTTCGTTTGAAGTACGCGTATCTCGACTACAACACCTTCTTCGAAAAAGTGTTGAAAGTCCCTGCGATGCGCGATGACCAATTCACCTTCGGCCAGCAGCCGAATCCGCTCGTCGATTGGGAAGAGCATCTCTGGGGCTTCCGCTATACCGCCCTGACGCCGTGGAACTATACGAGCATAAGCTCGGCACAGGTCGGCGCTTCGATGAAGGGGCCGATCAAAGTTAACGAGATTCAATACGCCGACTACGACGTCGGCGTGTACGACGATGCCAGCTTCCATGCCCTCGAGCAGAGCGCAACCAAGCAGGTGATGGGTCGCGTGACGATCAATCCGTTCGGCGCCAAGTCACGGTACGACAGCTTTGGTCTCACCGGCTTCTACGATTTCGGCTACAAAAACTCGTGCACGCCAGACGATAATTCCATTACACCAAACAACAGCGCGTGCGCGCATATCGCGCGCGCCGCGGCGCTGGCGCACTACACAGCCGATACCTGGGGCCTCATCGGCGAGTGGGATTACGGTCACAATGCGTTCAGCAGCAGCAACCTGTTCTCTGGCAGCGGGCCTTCCGACGCAATCGGTGTCACGAGCCCTTATGGAACGGCGCCGAGCACCGGACCGTGCAAGGTTAAAGGCAGTTGTGGCAGCTGGTACGGTATGGTCGGCGATATTCTGAACACTCAGGCGGTCCAGATGGGTTGGGATTTCCTGGGTCACTACGATATCCCGCACACGCCGTTTACGGCCTTCGGCCTGTTCCAACAGTTTCTGCCCAACACGCGCGTACAGAAGGACCCGCTCGACTTCCAGCGCTATGACCTGGGCGTGCAGTGGCTTATCAACAAGTACCTGCGCGTGTCGTTGGACTCACAGGCCATCATGTACTACCAGCACCAGTTCACGTACCCCGAACTCGTGGCAAAGGGCCAGGCGACGCAGCCCGCGGTGCCGTACGCGGTGCCGCGCGACACCCACGCATTCTTCCTGCACATGGAGTTCAGATATTAGCTACCAATCGGAAGGGCCGGCGCGAGCATGCGAAATGCTCGCGCCGGCCCCCGCTTTGCACAGCGCCGTCGCCGCAGCCATTCTTGTGACTTCGAGGGATGGCAGCTATCCTTAACCTCGAAGTGCTGCGAAATTTTCTGAAATCGAGCGGACGAGCAATCGCCACGACTCTCCGTGCGGCGGCGTGCATCCTAAGCGTGGCAATGCTTCTTTCCTTTCCCACTGCCAGGGCTCATCACTTTGGCCAACACGTTGGCGCCACCGAGATACGTCAGAATATCGTACGCCATACATTCGTCGCAGGCCCTGAGACCGGTGGCGTGGAGAAGATTGCGCATATCGATGCGCAGCCGGCGATTCCGATGCCGGTGATTATCGAGAATGTCGCGAAGGGCTTCTTCCCCCTGGCAATAGCCTCGGAAGTCCCGACCTTCCGTCTCCTCCAACACTTCAAGCTCGGGCCTTCGCGCTCGGGCGCACCCGACCCGCTGCTCTAGCCTCTGGATCAGGCGATCGCGTTCCCGTCGCCGCTTAAGTTTGCGTACACCCGGCGGGATTGATCCGGAAACATTGCTGGAGTTCGCTCCAGCCCTAATCGCGCGAGGTCATTTACAGTGCCTGGTTTTTCATTGCGCAATCCGCATGCCGTAATCGTGGGCGCGCTGCTCACGATAATCCTGGGTGTCGCGGCATTCCTCAGCATGCCCGTCGATGTCTTTCCCACTCTCGACATCCCGGTCGCGGTCGTGGCCACGTTCTATCCGGGGATGCCGCCGCTGGATATGGAGGCGGACATCACGACCCGCTTCGAGCGTTTCTTCACGCTCGGCAGCGACATCGAACACATGGAATCGCGATCGCTTCCGGGAGTCAGCATCATCAAGGTCTTCTTCCAGCCGGGCGTTGATTTGAGCGCCGCGACCGCCTCGCTGGGCAACCTCGCGATGGCCAATTTGCGCCATCTGCCTCCCGGTACGCTGCCGCCGCTCGTCCTGAAATCCGGCGCATCGTCGTTGCCGGTCACGCTCGTGACCGTGGCGGGCAAGGGATTCAACGAGGCGCAGCTCCACGACCAGGCGCAGTACAACATCCGCAACTGGATCGCGACCGTGCCCGGTGCGTCGGTGCCTCCGCCGTTCGGGGGCAAGGAGCGGCAGATCATGGCGTACGTCAATCGCGACGCCCTTCAGGCGCGCGGGCTGACCTTGATGGACGTCGTTAATTCGCTCAACGACGCCAACCTCATCATTCCGGCGGGTGACGCGAAGATCGGCTCGACTGACTACTTCGTTTATAGCAACAGCATGATTGAGGACCCGACCGATATTGATCAGGTGCCGGTCAAGGTCGGGGCCGGTGAAGCTCCGGTGTTCATGGGCGACGTCGGGCACGTCGAGGACGCGGCGCAGATTCAGCAGAACATCGTGCGCATCAACGGCCAGCGCTCGGTGTACATCGCCGTGATGAAACAGGGCAACGCCAACACGATCGCGGTCGTTGACGGCGTCGGCCAGGTGATCAAAAGAATCGCCGGTCTGCCCAACGGGATGAGCGTCAACGCGATCTTCGGGCAGGACGCGTACGTGCGCGCGGCGGTCGACAGCCTCGAGCATGAGGCTGCCTCGGGCGCCGTCCTCGCATCGCTGATGATCCTGATTTTCCTGGGCAGCTTCCGCTCGACAGTCGCGATTTTTTTGTCGATCCCGCTGTCGATTCTTGCCGGCGCGTTCGGCCTGCGCATGAGCGGCGCCACCATCAACGTGATGACGCTCGGCGGCTTCGCGCTCGCAATCGGCCGTTTGGTTGACGACTCGACGGTCGTGCTCGAAAACATCAACCGCCATCTGGCCCAGGGCAAGGCTCCGCCCGACGCCGCGCGCGACGGCGCCAACGAAGTCGCGCTGGCGGTCCTTGCCTCGACGATCACAACCGTCATCGTCTTCTCGCCGGTGATGTTTCTGTTCGGCGTAGCGAAGTCGCTGTTCAGCGCGCTGTCGCTGGCGGTGGTCCTCTCGATGCTGGCGTCGTACGTGGTCTCGATGACGGTGATCCCGGTTTACTGCGCGTATTTTCTGACGGCGGACGCGGCGCGCGAGGCGGAAGAAGGCACCGGCCGTGGCTTTCTGGCCGCGTTCATCCGCAGCTACGACCGCTTCGCGGAACGTTACGAGCGTCTGCTTGATCGGGTGCTCAATCACAAAAGCGCGGTGATCGTTGCTGCCACGATTCTCTTTGCGGTGAGCATGGCCGCATTTCCTCTGCTCGGCGCCGAACTGTTCCCCAGAACGGACGCCGGTCAGTTTGTCATCCAGTTCCGCGCGCCGCTCGGAACGCGCATAGAGCTCACCGAGCAACTGGCTGAACGTCTGGAAAACACGATTCGAGAGGTGATACCGCCGGCTGAACTCGCGACGGTGGTCTCGAATATAGGTTTGGAGCCGGAATTCTCGGCGATCTATTCGCCAAACGCGGCCAGCGATTCGGGCTTCGTGATGGTGGCGCTCAAGCACGAGCACCGCGTCTCGACCTGGGACTACGTCGCGAAGCTCAAAGCGATTCTACCCGCGCGTCTTCCGGAAATTCGCACCTTCTTTTCATCTGGAAGCATCATCGACTCGGTGCTTAATTTCGGGCTGGCGGCGCCGATCGATATACAGATGAGCGGCCAACGCTACTCCGAGCTGTTCGACCTGGCGCGCAAAGTCGATGCGCGCGTGAAAGGCCTGCCGGAAGTCGCCGGGACGTTCATTCCCGAGGAATCGAACTATCCGACGCTCAAGATCAACGTTGACCGGGTGAAAGCCGCGCGGCTGGGTCTCACCCAGCGCGACGTCGTCACCAACGTGATCACCGCGCTCACCTCGAATCAAATGATCGCACCGTCAATCTGGATCGATCCGAAGACGGGCAATGATTACTTCCTGACCGTGCAATACTATGAAGATCAGATCAATTCACTCGACACGCTGCGCAACATCCCGGTGCGAAGCAGCGGCGGCGACCATTCGCGAGCCGACGCACTGCTGCTGCGCAACGTCGCTACCATAACCCGCGAGCAGCATCCCGCCGAGGCGGACCATTACGACATTCAACGCGTCGTCGATGTGCTGGTTGCGCCGAGCACCGATGACATGGGCGGCGCGCTGAAGGCGGTGCGGAAGGCGCTGGCCGACCTCAAATTGCCGGCGGGAACTGAAATCGCATATCGCGGCTCGGTTGAATCGATGCAGCGATCGTTTTCCAGCTTCGGTTACGGCCTCGCGATGGCGGTGGTGCTGCTTTACCTCGTGATGGTGGCGCAGTTCCGCTCGTTCCTCGACCCTTTCATCATAATGTTCGCGGTTCCGATGGGTCTGATCGGTGTCGTGTGGACGCTTTATTTCACCGGCACCACGCTCAATATCGAGTCGTTCATGGGAATCATCGCGATGGTCGGGATCGTGGTGTCCAACGCGATCCTGCTGGTGGATTTTGCCAACCGGCGCTTCCGTGGCGGGGAGGAACTCCGCCTGGCAATCGTGGAGTCGGCGAAAATCCGGATGCGCCCGATTCTGATGACAACGCTGGCGACGGTGGTGGGCCTGATGCCGATGGCGCTCAAGCTGGGCGCCGGATCGGAAGCCTCCGCTCCGCTCGCGCGCGCAGCCGCCGGCGGACTGGCAGTCTCCACGCTGCTGACGCTGTTCCTGGTCCCTGCACTCTACGAAACATTCTACGGCCGTCGTCAGCAGGTATCTAAATGAATAAGTTTCTTGGCCGCACAATCGCGGCCGTCTGCATACTAACGGCGGCGACTGGATGCTCGCGTGCGCATAACGAGGCACCGAACGATTCGCGGCGCACGGTTGTGGTGATTCGGCCGCAGCGCGGCGACATGATCCGTTCGATCACGTTGCCCGGAGATTTGGTCGGGCTATACCAATCGACTCTCTATGCGAAGGTTACTGGCTATTTGAAAAGTATCTCAGTTGACAAGGGCGATTGGGTAAAGAACGGGCAGGTGCTTGCCGAAATCGAAGTTCCCGAGCTTCAGCAGCGACTCGCACGCGCCAGGGCCGATCTGGAAGTTCAGCACCTCACCTATCAGCGCCTCGAGCAAGTCTGGAAGAGCGACCCGCGGCTGGTCGCGCGCCAGGACGTCGATATCGCGCATGGCAAATATTTCGAGGCGAAGGCGCAAATGGACGAGCTCGAAGCGATGGTCTCGTACACCAAAATCGTCGCGCCGTTCGACGGAGTCATCACGGGCCGTTTCGTCGATCCGGGAGCGCTCATCAAGGCCGGCGGAGAGCAGACGACCTCCGCTCCGGATCAGGGCTCGGCGCATCCCAATGGCGGCACGTCGCCGGTTCTTAGTCTCGCGTTGATCGACACGATGCGCACGTATGTTTACGTGCCGGAGGACGGAGTCGGATCGATCAGGCGCGGAACGCCCGCGAAGCTGACGCTGCGAGATTTGCCCGGACGCTCGTTCGAGGGATCTGTCGCGCGCTACTCGAACTCCCTTGACCTGGGAACGCGCACCATGCTGACCGAAATCGACCTGAAAAATCCCCGCCATGAGCTTTATCCCGGGATGTACGCGAATGTGACGCTCGAACTCGAGCGGCATCGCGACGCGCTCAAGCTGCCCGAGGCGGCCATCGGCGATTCGCCCGGCGGGAAATACGTAATGATCGCGCAGGACGGGAAGCTGCGGAGACAGGACGTAACGGTCGGGATCAATACCGGCAACAGCGTCGAGATAGTCCACGGTCTTGGCGGCGGAGAAACGGTGGTGGCGACTCTGGATCCTTCAATAGTTCCGGACGAAGTAGTCAATATCGTAGAGCAGAAGGCCCAGCCTGATGAACGATCGAACATGGCTGCAAAAACCCAGTGAGTATCGGAGACATACTATGCGGAAATCGATTATCAGAACTGCAGTTGTGTTCGCAGGTTGCCTACTGACTATAGCCACTCCGCAATTCGCCTGGGCGCTCGAGACCTTGCAGCCGGGTGAGAAGCTCACTCTCGAGCGCGCAATCGAACTGACGATCCGCAACCATCCGCGCGGACTGGAGATGAAATCCGAGGCCGTCGCCGCGGGCGAGCGCGTGGGGGAGGCTCGCGCAGCGCTTCTGCCGCAGGTGTACAGCGTCGGCGAATACCTGCGTTCTACAGACAATCCGATCGGAAACACCACGTATCTCAATCCGGGGTTCATCCCGCGCATCACCGGAACACTGCACGGCGCACCGGCGAATGCCGGGCAAAGCTTTTCGACCACCGATAACTTTCTGACCGGAGTGGCCGTGCAGCAGTACCTATTCGACTTCGGACGGGTTCGCGGCCTGATCGAGCAGCGCGATGAAGAAGCGCATGCGGCATTGTCTCAGGCGCAGTCGACGGAACTCGATCTTGCCTTCGAAGCAGCGCAACGCTATTTCGCGCTGCTGGCGGCCGCGCAAAAGGTAAAGGTCTATCAGAAGGAGATCGAGCAGCGCTCCGAGCAGCTGCATGCCGCGCAGGTGAAGGCCAGCGCCAACCTCACTCCCCAGATCGACGTGCTTACAGCGCAGGCTGCGCTGACACGCGCGCAAACCGACCTGCTGGAGGCCTCCGATCAGCAGGCCATAGCCCGGGTGGCGCTCAACAATGCGATGGCGATAGATCGCAACGCACCGGACTACGAGCTGGCGGACGTGCTCACTTATAAGCAGGTTTCAGGGAGTCTCGAGTCATTCTTCGCTTCCGCAATCGCAATGCGGCCGGACCTGCGCGCGCTCGAAGCCGAAGCGCAAGCGGCCGGTGCGCAAGTCAAGCAGGCCCGCAGCGATTATTTTCCTTCGGTGGGAGCGACGGCCGGCTACAGCGCGATGGGCGCGGGTCTTCCGGCGGCGAACAACTTCAACGCGGGAATAGTAGTGACGTGGCCTATCTTCAACGGCTTCGCGACGGAGCATCAGGTCCAGGAAGCAAAGGCCCTCCAGAACGCCAT
Source organism: Candidatus Binatus soli (assembly GCA_002479255.1). Taxonomy (GTDB): domain Bacteria; phylum Desulfobacterota; class Binatia; order Binatales; family Binataceae; genus Binatus; species Binatus soli. Next base: position 84,098 of record DLMJ01000021.1, read on the forward strand.
TCGCTACTCGATCGAAGATCTTGAGCAGCGCGTGTGGCTCGACGTAAAGAGTGCTTACCTCGAGCTGCAGACCTCGGTGGAGCGAATCCATCAGGCAGAAGCAACGCTGGCTGCGTCTTCGGGGCAGCTCGAACTGGCGGACAAGCGTTACAACGCGGGTCTCGGCAATATAATCGAGCTCACCGACGCGGAGCGTTTCTATATCGAGGACGACGCAGCATACGTCGACGCGCTGTACGGATACTCAGTGGCAGAAGCGACGCTCGATCGTGTTACCGGCGCGTCAATCCGCTCGGCGCCTGACAAATGAAACGGGCCGGGGTAAAAGAATCAAGGCGAGGTACACTGCCCATGACCATGAAGATTCCGCTGCCCGACGAAGCACGGCTCACGCCGGAAATCGCTGCGACGCTGGGCAAGCTCCCGCCGCTGAACGTGTTCCGAATGATGGCGAACGCGCCAGCGAGCTTCGAGCCGCTCGTCAACTTCGCGATGTCGATTCTGCTCCGCAGTGAGTTCGACAAGCGCAAGCGCGAGATCGCGGTGCTCCGCGTCGCACACGTTACGCGATCGAGCTACGAATGGACGCACCACGTAGCGGTCGCGAAGAGCGTTGGCGTGACCGACGACGAGATCGCCGCGATCAAGGCGGACGGCGCCGTCACGCGGCTCGATGCCGAGGGAAACCTGCTGTGCCGCGTCGCGGACGAGATCAGCCGCGACGTGCGGCTGAGCGACGAGGCGCTCGCCTCAATCATGGACCGCTACGGCGTGCGCCAGGCTACCGAACTCATCCTGTGCTGCAGCTATTTCAACATGCTGAGCCGATTTCTCGAATCGACCCGTGTGGAGCTGGAGCCTTAAGCCGCCGCTCCCTTCTGCCCGACGGCCCGGGAATTCGTGAAGGGTTGGATCGCTTGCTGCCCGCTTGCAGCCGGCCGCCGGGTTAAAGATTTTTCGGCAGCGAGTAGGAACTCAGCACGCGCACGTAGTTGGGGCGCTGGAAGGCCGCCGGGTTGGGTACATTGCGCTGACTCATGCTGCCGCACATCTGGCGAATGGATTCGTACTCGTGTTCTTCCATCCAGCTCAGGAGATCGCACAGGACGACGCCGAGATGCTTGATGCCGTTGTGCAGCAGTGCCGAGGTCATCATCGTAACGCGCGCGCCCGCCATCACCGCCTTCAACACATCTTGCGCGCTATGGACGCCGCCGGTGATCGCCAGGTCGGCGCCGACGCGGCCGAAGATGATCGCGACCCAATGCAGCCTCAGCAGCAATTCCTCGGGGCTGCTCAGCGTCAGGCTCGGCACGACTTCGAGCTGTTCGAGATCCAAATCCGGCTGATAGAAGCGATTGAACAGCACCAGCGCATTGGCGCCGGCAGCATCGAGTTGTTTTGCCATGTTGGCGGGAGCACTGAAGAATTGCGACACCTTCACCGCAAGCGGAATCCGTACGCTTTGTTTTACCGCCTGAACCAGCTCGGTGTATGCCCGCTCGATGTGGCCGGCGGTGAGTTCCGGGTCGGTCACAATCGAATAGAGGTTCAACTCGATGGCGTCGGCGCCCGCTTGCTCAATCTCGCGCGCATAGCGGATCCAACCGCCGGCTGAGACCCCATTGAGGCTGCCGATGACGGGAATCGAAACGCTCGCCTTGGCCGTGCGAATCAGCTCCAGATAGCCGTCGGGGCCTAAGTTGTACGTCGTCAGGTCGGGAAAGTAGCCCAGCGATTCGGCGAAACTTTCAGAGCCGCGAGAGAGATCCGCGTCAAGCGTCTCACTTTCCAGCGTGAGTTGCTCTTCGAAGAGCGAAGGCAGCACCACGGCGGCAATCCCGTGATCTTCGAGACGCCGAATACGGTCTATCGAATCGCAAAGCGGCCCGGCCGAAGCGACGATGGGGTTCTTCAGGACGAGGCCAAGGTATTTGGTCGCTAGGTCGATCATTACTTGCCTTCTTTTGCCGACTTGCCCGAGGCGGTCTCCGATTCGGTGGCAGCTTGCGAGGACCGGATTCCCGTTCCGGCCATCGCCGCGCGGTTCGCGTACACACGCCACTGGCGCTCCACATCGTCCTGCGCCATCCGCAGCAATTCGCGCGCAGCTTCGGGATTGCTGCGCGCGAGCATCGTGTAGCGCGCCTCCTGGTAGGCGTACTGCTTGAGCGGGATGCTCGGCGCCTTCGAGTCGAGCTGGAAGGGATTCTTGCCTTCCTTTTGCAGCGCCGGGTTGTATCGCATCAGCGGCCAATAACCTGAGAGCACCGCGTTCTTCTGCTGGTTGATGCCGAATGCCATGTCATAGCCGTGCGCGATGCAGTGGCTGTAGGCGAGGATCAGCGAGGGCCCGTCGTGCGCTTCCGCTTCGAGCAAGGCGCGGACCGTGTGCGAGTCGTTGCCGCCCATCGCCACGCGCGCGACATACACCGAGCCGTAGCTGATCGCCTCCATCGCGAGGTCCTTCTTGGCGGTCTGCTTGCCGCCGGCGGCAAACTTCGCAACCGCGCCGCGCGGCGTGGATTTGGACATTTGTCCGCCCGTGTTCGAGTACACTTCAGTATCCAGCACCAGCGCGTTCACGTTCATTCCGGAACCGAGGACGTGATCCAGTCCGCCAAACCCGATGTCATACGCCCATCCGTCGCCGCCCACGAGCCAAACGCTCTTGCGCACGAGCGCATCGGCGATCGCCATCAGGTCGCGCGCGTCGTTGGTTTCGAGGCCGGCAATCAGGCGCTTGACCTCGGCGATACGCTGGCGTTGCGATGCGATGCCTGCCTCGGTGGATTGGTCCGCCTCGAGGATCTCCGAGACCAGCCCTTCGCCCATTTGACTCGCAAGCCGCCGGAGCAGTTCGTGCGCGTAGTCAGCTCGCTTGTCGAGCGCGAGCCTCATCCCGAGCCCGAATTCGGCGTTGTCTTCGAACAGCGAGTTTGACCACGCCGGCCCGCGGCCTTCGGCATTCGAGGTGTAAGGGGTGGTCGGCAGATTGCCGCCGTATATGGAGGAGCATCCGGTTGCGTTCGCAATCAGCAATCGATCGCCGAAGAGTTGGGTGAGCAGCTTGATGTAGGGCGTCTCGCCGCATCCTGCGCACGCTCCGGAAAATTCGAATAGCGGTTCGAGCAGCTGCGTATCTTTAACTTGCGCGTGCGTGAGGCTGTCTCGATTGAACTCCGGGATCGACAGGAAGAAGTCCCAGTTCTTCGCCTCCACGTCCCGGATTGGAGCTTGCGGCGCCATGTCGATCGCCTTGTGCCGGACCTCGCTCTTGCTCTTCGCCGGGCAAACTTCGACGCACAGTCGGCATCCGGTGCAATCCTCGGGCGCTACCTGCAGCGTGTATCGCATCGCCTCCAGTCCACGCCATCGCGGCGGCGACGACTTGAACGACGCGGGCGCATCGCCAAGCAGACTCGGCTCGTAAACTTTCGCGCGAATCACCGCATGCGGACAGACCAGCACGCACTTCCCGCACTGGATGCATAGCTCCTCATCCCAGACCGGGATCTCCTGGGCGATGTTGTGCTTCTCCCATTTGGCCGTGCCGGTCGGAAAGGTACCGTCGGGAGGCAGAGCGCTGGTAGGCAGCGAATCGCCGCGGCCCGCGATGAGAGTGCCGAGCACGTCGCGAACGAACGCCGGCGCAATCGAGGGCACCGGCGCGAGAATATCTATGGTGCTGCTCACCGATGAGGGGACGGTGACTTCGTGCAGATTCGCCAGCGTCGTGTCGACCGCGGCGAAGTTATTTCGCACGATCGCTTCGCCGCGCTTCCCGTAGGTATCCTCAATCGCGGATTTGATCGCCGCGATCGCTTCGTCCCGCGGCAACACCCCGCTCACTGCAAAAAAACACGTCTGCATGATCGTGTTGATGCGGCCGCCCATGCCCGCATCGTGCGCCACCTTGTACGCATCGATGACGAAGAAGCGAAGCTCCTTGTCTAGAATCTGCTGCTGCACCTTGCGCGGCAGATGGTTCCACACCTCGTCGGGACCGTATGACGAGTTGAGAAGGAACGTCGCTCCCTGATCCGCGGCCGCCAGCATGTCCATCCGTTCGAGAAACGCGAACTGATGACATCCGATGAAGCTCGCCTTGCTGATCAGGTATGTCGAACGGATCGGGTCCGGCCCGAAGCGCAGATGCGACACCGTGATCGAGCCCGCCTTCTTGGAATCGTAAACGAAGTAACCCTGCGCATAGCCGGGCGTCTTCTCGCCGATGATGGCGATCGAGTTCTTGTTGGCGCCCACGGTGCCGTCCGATCCCAATCCATAGAACAGCGCCCGCACCGTCTGCGGGCTTTCGGTCGAAAACTCCGGGTCGAATGCGAGGCTCGAATGCGTCACATCGTCGTGGATTCCCACCGTGAAGTGATTTTTGGCGGTCTCCCGCTTCAGCTCGTCGAAGACCGCTTTCACCATCGCGGGAGTGAATTCCTTCGACGACAAACCGTATCGCCCGCCGATGATTCGCGGCCATCTGCCGTCGATGGCGCCCGCCGCCCGCGCCTCGCTCAGCGCCGTCACGACGTCGAGGTAGAGCGGCTCGCCGGTGCTGCCGGGCTCCTTGGTGCGATCGAGCACCGCTATCCCGCGCGTGGTTTTCGGGATAGCCGCGGCGAAAGCGGCGCTGTCGAAGGGACGGAACAAGCGCACCTTGAGCAGGCCGACCTTCTCTCCGCCTGCGAGCAAACGCTCGATCGTCTCGTCGGCCGCGCCGGCGCCCGAGCCCATTAAAACGATCACCCGCTCCGCTTGAGGATCCCCGGCATAGTCAAAGAGCCGATAGCCGCGGCCGGTCCGCCGCGCGAAGCGATCCATGATGTCCTGAACAATCGTCGGGCAGGCGAGATAGAAAGGATTGTTCGCCTCGCGCGCCTGGAAGAAGACATCCGGATTCTGCGCCGAGCCGCGCAGCATCGGACGATCGGGGCTGAGTGCGCGATCGCGATGCTGCCGAACGAATTTCGCGTCGATGAGCGCGCGCAGATCGTCGTCTGACAGCGGATGAATCTTGTTGATCTCATGCGAAGTCCGGAAACCGTCGAAAAAATGCAGAAACGGGATGCGCGATTCCAGCGACGCGGCATGCGCAATCAACGCGAAGTCATTGGCTTCCTGAACCGAGTCGGACGACAACATGGCGAATCCCGTCGCGCGCGCCGCCATCACGTCGCTGTGGTCGCCGAAGATCGAAAGCGCGTGCGTCGCGACGGTCCGTGCCGCGACATGAATCACGCACGCGGTAAGCTCGCCGGCGATTTTGTACATGTTCGGGATCATCAGCAGAAGGCCTTGCGACGCTGTGAATGTGGTTCCCAGCGCACCCGCCTGAAGCGCCCCGTGCAGCGTTCCCGCGGCCCCCCCTTCGCTCTGCATCTCCATCACCTTCGGCACCGTGCCGAAGATGTTAGTGCGGAGTTCATCGGCCCATTGATCGGCCCATTCGCCCATCGGTGACGACGGCGTGATCGGATAGATCGCGATTACTTCGCTCAGGCGGTAGGCAATCGAAGCCGCCGCTTCATTCCCGTCCATTATTTGCATTTTGAGACCCGCAATGTATTTCGTCAGCGCCTTTTCAACAAGATAGCAATAGATTTAACAGCGTATCTAGCCATCTGGTTTGAAGTCGCGGCTGTAGTTGAGTAGCGCAGCCGGCGACCCCGCTCAAGGGTCTCCAGGACCCGAACCTCATCGAGCATGAGCGCGGCGCCCGCCATCCCTCGTGGCGCGATGCGCCCTCCGATCCGAACCGATGGCTTCCCTGTCCTTGCCTCTAGCCAGGGACAAAGCTTCGTCCTACCATCTCGCGCGGGAGGCCATCATGCCCAATCGAACCGCCGTTCATTCCGAACTCTACTCGCCGGACTCCGCCGACAATCCTTCCCTGAACGGCGGGAGATGCCGCTCCTGTGGCTATGTCTTCTTTCCCCCGCAGCGTTATGGATGCGAGTCCTGCGGTGCGCCGCCCGAAAAGCTCGAGGCAGTACAATTGGGCGGACGCGGCACGCTTCATTCGTACGCAACCGTTCATCTCCATATGGGCAGGGACATCGAGGCGCCGTTCACGATCGGCCTGATCGTCCTCGATGACGGCCCGGCCATTTCTTCCACGCTTGCCAACCGCACCGACGAAGGCCTCGCCATCGGCGATCGCATGAAGAGCGTGCTCGTTACGGCCAGTACCGATCAGGCCGGTAACGAGATGGTCGAGCTGCGCTTCGCCAAGGCAGAGGGATCCAAATGAAAAAGAACCTTCGCGATATGCGCCCGGTCTATGTAGTCGGCATCGGCCTCCATCGATATCAGCGCCTCAGTGAAACCCCGTACGTGACGCTCGGCCTTACCGCGGTGCGGGAGGCGCTTGCGGATGCTGCCCTTGAATGGCGATCGGTCGAGTCGGCCTACACCGGCACGGCGCTGATCGGAATGGCGGCTTCGCGACCGATGCTGCGCCATCTCGGCGCGACCGGAATTCCGATGGCCCAGGTTGAGAACGCGTCCGCTTCGGGATCGACCGCATTTCGCCAGGCGTGCATCGATGTCGCCAGCGGCTTGACCGATGTTTCACTCGCGCTGGGAGTGGACAAGCCGGGACCGATCGCGATGGCGGCGGGGAAGACCGGAATGCGCGATCTGGTCGGCTCTCGCATGATGCCTTTCACCCATTTCGCCCTGCTCGCGCAGGAGTACATGACTCGCTACGGTGTGAGCGCGCCGCAGATCGGCATGGTCGCGGTCAAGAACAATCGCAACGGCGCAAACAATCCCTACGCGCAGCGCCAAAAGGCAAAAACCTTGGAAGAAGTGATGGCCGGCCCGGCTATTTCGGGCTCGCTGACGCGCCTTCAATGCTGCCCCATCGGGGAGGGCGCAGCCGCGGTGATAGTCGCCTCCGACGATGCGATCGCGCGACTCGGGATCGATCGCAAGCGCCGAGTCAGAGTCATCGCGTCGGTCACGAAAACCGAGCAGATCTACCCCGGCGCGAAAAATTTTGACGCAGAGTTGACTCGCGAAACTGTCGAGCAGGCCTATCGCGAAGCCGCCATAGGACCCGGCGACCTGAATCTGATTGAACTCCATGACGCGTTCACGATCGAAGAGCTACTGTACGTGGAGGCAATGGGGCTGTGTGCGCCGGGCAAGGCTGCGGGCGCGATCGCCGCAGGCGAGTTCGATATAGGCGGCCGCTGCGCGGTAAGCGCCTCAGGAGGACTGCTCGCGATGGGCCATCCGATCGGTCCGACCGGCGCCGGGCAGATCGCCGAGATCACGCGCCAGTTGCGCGGCGAAGCCGGCGTGCGCCAACAGCCCAACGCAAGGACAGGCCTTGCTCACTTGGTGGGCCTCGGCGCCGTCTGCGTCGTTCATATTCTGCAGAAGCAGGCCTGAACGACGCTGAGGAGAGTCTGATTTTTGCGTCATTCTAGAGCGAAGCGAAGAATCCCGAATCCTTCCTAGCCTCTCTTTATTAGAGAGAGCTTAGGCGAACAGGCGGGTTTCTGCGACTGTTCGGACTCGCGATCGGTTAAGGTTGCGACGCGGCGTCGAGGCGATGGACAACAGCTACCGGTTGCTCGACTTGACCGTCTACGGGCGGCAGGAGACGTGGGAGGACTCGCCGACTGGCTGGCCACAACGGTTTGAAGGCACGCAGGTTACCCGTACCGATGGACGTCCCACCGCCCAATGGTCCCGCCTGAAGGCCGGGTATTCGGACGACCTGGGAACCGGCAGACGCTGAACCGCCCCTACCATTTAAGGCGGGAATGGGGCTTTGGGGACAGCGGAGGCATCGGCATACAATTCGGAGTATACATGTAATTTAGTATGGCACTGTCAAAGGGAAAAGGTCTGCTCGTTGGCTATGGTATCCTAGCATGTCTGATTGTTGTAGTCACGGTTGTCAGTAAGGCATGCACCTTAAATACCGCAGCCTATGCGGCGGCAGACCACTTTGTCCGGGCCGATGCAGGAGTGTCAGCCAAGCTAGGTACTGTCAAAGAAACGTCGATGAAATGGTACCACTTTTCAACAGGTAGCCGAGGCACATCTGCCATGTTTAGGATTGCGGTGAGCGGAGCGAAGGATCGTGGAATCGCGAACCTGAAACTGGAGAAACACGAGAACGTCTGGCGAGTTACGACAGCTTCCTTGCTGCTATCATCCGGAGAGGTCGTCGCGCTGAGATGAACGCCGTGGGGGGAACTCTTTTCGACCGGATTGTATACCGAGTACAGTTGCTCGGAATCGCGTGGATGTGGTTCTGCAGCTGGCTTTGGCTGGCGACCTTAGTCTATTTCCTTTATCGCAAATTCGGAGTTGACCACTGGCGCCCTCGTCGTCTCTCGGATGTCGTGCTTCTAGTGATTATACCGCCTCTCGCTGCGCTTCCGTTTGCCTTCACCAGATTCTCTCGCAAATTGGTTCTTCGTTCCTCTGCCGCTGCCAGCGTTCGGCCGTCGCGCGATTAAAGCCATCGCCGGTACCGCGACGGAGTTTCTCTATGACGGTCTCAACCCTGTCCAGGAGCTGCAGTCGGGAACTCCAAGCGCCAATCTGCTGACGGGGCTCAGTGAAAACGGAAACCCGTAATCATAGGTTCAACGCGGGGAGCGGGATTGTCAGAGTGTCATAAACGGTAATTCTCGGACCGTAAGCGGCTTGAAAAACCCCAATCCCCGTCGTCGGCCTGATCAGGTTGGTGCGATCGAAGATGTTAAGAATCGTGATCCGGTTGCTCACTTCGCCGATCGATGGCACCTCGAAACTTCTCTGCCCGCTGAGATCAACCTGGACCACGTGCGACAGCGATTCCAAATCGGCAAAGCCTCCCCGCAAACCGCTGCTATAGAGAGCTTCGGCGCTGAAAACCCATGGCTTCCATCGATAGGTGATCCCGCCTGAGGCGCCGTAAAGCGGCTGATGATCGAGCACGATGTAGTGCCGGTTGATGTAGCCCAGCTCTTCCGGATCGAAGTTGAACTGCCCGGTCGCTACACCTTTCTCCATGTTCCTGCCGATGGTGGTGCTGGCATGAATCGAGAAATTTGCACCACTGTACGTAACCGCGGTTTCCGTGCCCCAGATGTAGCCGTGCTTGTAGTTGAAGGGTGCAAAAATCGGCACTACCCCAAACTGTCCAATATCGAGGTAGTGTTTGGTGTATTCGTAGAAAGCATCTTCCGAGACGGTTATGTGGTTCGCCAGTTGATGAACCACGCCCGCATCCCACTCATAGTCGTCTTCGGTTTCGGGCGTGACCGTCCCGGTTCCCGCCAGGCCTGTCGTGCCGGCAAACGCGGCAGGCGCCCCCGGCGAGATTCCCTGAAAGCTCGGCACCTGCATGTAGCGGGCGAACCCGCCATGGAGCGTGGTGTCGGGCCGTAGCAAATAGACGAGATTGATTGTGGGATCGATCTGATTGTTGTAGGTAAAGCCGCTCAAACGATCCCATCGCACGCCGACATTGGCGCGTAGTCTCTCGGTCATTTGCCAGGTGTCTTGCAGGTAGATGCCGGACACCAGATTGATCTTGTTGGTATTGTTGACTACCCGGACCGGGACGAAAGGAGGCCCTATCTGATGGCCGGCGGAATCGACTTTGAACACCCGAGAGTTATCGTCGGACTCCACCCCGTATTCACCAAGGTAGATGCCCGTGCCAAGTGTGTGGCTGCCAAGCTCGTAGGTCAGGTCACCCTCCAGAGTATTGTCGAGATCGCTGTGAAAGGCGGTTGACGCTACGCCTTGATAAAGAAGTTCGCCTACATTGTCGGGCTCGTAGGCCTGCGAGATATAGTGGGCCGAATATGCGAGCTGGTAGGAAAGTCCGGGCGCAGGCGCTCCATTCAGCGCCAATATGCCGAGATAGTCGCGAAAGTCGAGATAGGAGTTGATATCGGCCGACGGTTCGAAACCGGCACCCGATAGCTGGAATTGAGGTGTGAGATTGGCCTGGTTGGGCAGTTGGTTGTCACTTGCAGCTACCGAGGTGATGAGACTCAGCCGGGTAGTTGGGTTCAAATCGTAGGCAAAGAAACCAAATGCCTGACCCTGATTGGTATGATCGTGAATTGCATCCGGCGCCGGCGTGGCGGAGCTGAACGCGGAGTTGCTTTGGCTATACAGTCCGCTTAGGTAGTAGCTGAACTTGCCGTCGCATCCGCCGTACTGGAAGCTCGGCTGAACCGTGTTGCGCTGCCCGCCGTACATGCTGACACTGCCACCGGGCTTGTCGCATCCGTCTTTGGTCTCGATGTTCAGCACTCCGCCGGTGGCGTAGCTGTAGCGCGACGGCAAGATGCCATCGAGGAGACTCATCTGCTTGATGAACATCGGATTTATCATCGAGAGGAAGGGTGGGTTGGTGTTGATGTCGAGCGGCACCGTGACGCCGTTTATCTGATACTGAAATTGCGGGCCTTCGGTGTTGCGGATGTGGATTTGCTGATTTTGATCGATCGCGACGCCGGGCATCTGCGCCAATACGTCGGTGAGATTGGTGTTGTCGCCGCGCGGCAGGTTGGAAATGTCCTGTGCGGTTACGGTGTACTTGTTTGCGCCTGTCGTGGAGACGCCATTGGGCGCACGCATCAGACTGGCCTGGACCGGAACGCTTAGCGCGGTCTCAGCATCAAGGCTCAGCAAGATCGGCTCTTCGCGGCTCGGCGGGAAGCCGACAATTTTGTTTGCGGACTTGAATCCGGGCTTCATCGCCACGAGCGAATAAACGCCCGGCTCAGCGGGAGCGATTTGGAACCGTCCGGCCCGGTCGGTGGTTGCGCGGGCGACCGCGGCGCCACTCTGGGTGCGTAATTCGAGGTTCACCTTGGCCAGCGGCCGGCCGAGCGCGTCGCTGACGGTGCCGGATATTTGTTGCGTGCCGGCTGAACAGGGGGACGCGAAGGCAAGCGCCAGCGAGAATGCGAGCGTGAGCGCGCGCCATATCGGCGTCGTAATGGCCGCCGATCTGGCGCCCCGGCAGAGGGTTGGTTGATACTTTGACATACTAGAAGACAATGAGAATCATTATCAATAGCCCACGCGCCAGTTTTGGTCAAACGCCCGCTCACCCTCCGGCTGCTCTCCGCCCAGGGAATCGCCGGCCCAAGCGACACGATGTGGCCGGCCACGTTCGTGCGAGCCGGGTTCTTCGCGCTTGAATGGAACCTGATCGCTGGTAGTAAGATGCGATCATTGGAGGAAGCACAGTGACAAAACTTTACGGAACTTCACGATCGCGCAGCGCTCGGTCCTTGTGGGCTCTCGAAGAACTCGGCGTCAAATACGAGCACGTTCCGATTGCGACGGCCGAAGCCAAGTCGGCCGAGAATCTCAAACGCAATCCCAACGGGCACGTGCCGGTGCTTGAAGACGACGGCGTGGTGGTTTGGGAATCGATGGCGATCAATCTCTACCTGGCCGAAAAGTACGGGAAGAATTCGCTGTGGCCGCCGGACCCCGCCGCCCACGCCGACATCTACAAGTGGAGCTTCTGGGCGATGAGCGAGGTCGAGCCGCATCTCATCACGCTCTTGCGCAATCGAGTAATGAATCCCCCCGAGCAGCGTGACGAAAAAGCCGCGCAGGCTGCCGTCGAAACTTTGAAGGCGCCGCTGAACGCGCTCGAGGAATCGCTCAAGGGCAAGGAATATCTGCTCGGCAAGAACTTTACGATCGCGGACTTGAACGTGGCCGCCGTCATGAGCTGGGCGCCGATGATGAAGCTCGACTTGTCGTCGACTCCGAACGTGCAGGCGTGGTTGCAAAAGTGTCTTGGGCGGGAAGCCAATAAGAAGGTTCGCGGGCTGAAGTAGTCGATCATCGCGACCGCCTGTAGAACGGGGTACCGATCAGCGGGTCGGCGCGCGGCTTGTGTTAAGGTTGTGCGTCAAATCGCGCCGGCTCAATCGCGCCGACGGTGAGGTGAGAACTATGGGAGTGTTGTCAGGCTATCGCGTCATCGAACTGGCCGGGATTGGCCCCGGACCAATGTGTGCGATGCTGCTCTCGGACATGGGCGCCGACGTGCTACGCATCGATCGCGCGACGGACGCGGGCTTGGGCATCGCGCTGGAAACGAAATACAGCCTGCTCAATCGCGGGCGGCGCTCGGTGGCGTTCGATCTCAAACGGCCCGAAGCGACAGCGGCCGTGTTGCGGCTGGTCGAGAAAGCGGACGCATTGATCGAAGGCTTCCGTCCCGGCGTAACCGAGCGGCTCGGCCTGGGTCCCGACCGCTGCCTCGCGCGCAATCCCCGCCTGATCTACGGACGCATGACGGGATGGGGACAGGAAGGGCCGCTGGCGCATGCGGCCGGTCACGACATCAACTACATCGCGCTGTCCGGCGCGCTGCACAGCATCGGGCGCAAGGGCGAGGCTCCGGTTCCGCCGCTGAACCTGGTTGGCGATTTCGGGGGCGGCGCACTTTACCTGGCGCTGGGAGTGGTCGCGGGGCTGCTTGAGGCGCAGAAATCCGGCAAGGGCCAGGTGGTGGATGCCGCGATGGTGGATGGAGCGGCGTCGTTGATGACCGCGATCTACGGTCTGCACGGTTCGGGTTTATGGAACAACGAACGCGGCGACAACGTCCTCGACACGGGCGCTCATTTCTACGAGGTTTACGAAACCAGGGACGGCAAGCACGTCGCGATCGGATCGATCGAAGCAAAGTTCTACAAGGAATTGCTCCGGCTGTCGGGCCTCAAGGGCGAGAATCTGCCGGGTCAAGTCGATCGCAAATCGTGGCCTGCGATGAAGGAGCGGCTGAAGACGCTGTTCCGCACCAGGACGCGCGACGAATGGTGCAAGATCATGGAGGGCAGCGACGTTTGTTTCGCGCCGGTGCTCAGCATGGATGAAGCGCCGCGCCATCCGCACAATCGGCATCGCGGAACTTTCGTCGAGCACGGGGGCGTGACGCAGCCGGGGCCGGCGCCCCGATTCAGCCGGACGCCGAGCGCGATTCAGCGCCTGCCGGCAAGGCCGGGCGAGCATAGCGAAGAAGCGTTGCGCGACTGGGGCTTCGCCGACTCGGATTTGGAGAGGCTGCGCAAATGCGGCGCGGTCGCGCAAAGTCAGCGTGACCGCAAAGTCAGCGTGACGCGGCGCGAAGCCTAGGCGCGACCGGTCAGACGAGCGCGTTCCAGCACGCCTTCGAAGATTCGCACCGCGACCGCGTCAATGAGCATCCCGCCCGCGCCGGCAGCGCCCGCGCCTTCGCGCGTGGCGGCCTGGTAGGCCTCGGACATTTTGCGCGCGGTTTCAATTTCGTGCGGCGTCGGCGCGAACACGTCGTTGGCGATTTCGATCTGGCTCGGGTGTATTGCCCACTTGCCGACCGCGCCAAGCGTCGCCGCCCAGGTGGCCTCGCGCCGATAGCCTTCCGGATCCCTGAAGTTACCAAAGGGTCCATCGATTGCGTCGATGCCGTTGGCACGGCACGCGGTGATCATGCGGACGCGCGCATGATGCCACATATCGCCGGGATATCGATTTGCCGGATCGGACGCGACGCCGAAGCGCATGCCCTGGCTCGCCGAAAGATCGCCGAAGCCGAGGATCAGAGCCTCCAGCCGCGGCGACGACGCGGCAATTTCCTCGACGCGGGCGAGCGCCGCACTTTCTTCGATCAGCGCCTCGAGGCCGATCTTGTTCTTCAGATGGAGCTTGGTCTCAAGCTGGGTCAGCAGCGTGTCGAAGAACCAGATGTCGCGCGGCGCCTTCGGCTTCGGGACGATTATGATATCGAGCTTGTCACCCGCGCCCTCGACAACTTCGATCACATCGTCATGCGCCCAGTGCGTGTCCGCACCGTTGACGCGCACGGCGCGAATCTTTTTGCCCCAATCGAGATTGCGGAGCGCCTCGATGGCGTTCTTGCGCGCCGCCTCTTTCTGCGACGGCGCGACGGCATCTTCAAGATCGAGGAAAACCATGTCGGCCGCGGTCCCCATCGCCTTCTCGAACATTTTGGGACTCGAAGCCGGCGTCGAAAGTTCGGAACGTCTTAGTCGAAGCGTCATGATTGCTCCTTGTGCGCGATTGATATTCCCGCCTCAGCGAGTATCTGCTCGGTATTTTCGCCCAAGCGCGGCGCGCGCGCGTAAATCCCCGACGGCGTACCCGTCAGCTTGATCGGACATCCCGCCAGCACCAGTGGAGGATTGTCGCCCGGCTGTTCTACCTCGATCAGCATGCCGCGCGCCCTCGGATGCGGATCCTCGAAGATATCCTTGGCGCTGTTGACCGGGCCAACCGGCGCCTTGCCGCCGATCGCGGCTACGATTTCGCGCGTGCTATGCGCTTTCGTCCACTCCGAGATAAGGCCGCGCACGAAATCGGCATTTGCGACTCGCCTCCTGCCGTTGCGGGTGCGGTCGTCGCTCACAAGCTCGGGCCTGCCGATCGCATCGCACAGAATCTTCCAATGATTCTCGCCGGGCGCCGCGATGGCGACGGCGCCGTCGCGCGTGGGAAAAATATCGAATGGACACAGCACCGGGGTCCCGTTGCCGGCCGGTTCCCTGATGACGCCGGCGCCCGCGTAGCTGTAAACGATCATTTCGCACAGGGCGAGAACCGCGTCGTACATCGCTACGTCGAGAAATTGTCCCTGCCCGGTCCGACGCGCTGCATGAATCGCCGACACCACTCCAAGCGCGGCCAGCGTGCCGGGATAGATGTCGCCGACCGCGGGGCCGGCTCTGTAGCCGGCGCTGCCTTGCGGACCCGTGACGGCGACCAACCCGCCCATGCTTTGCGCAACGATGTCGAACGCGGGCCAATCCGCATACGGGCTCAGGCCGGTCCGCGGATCTCCGAAGCCGCGAATCGCGGCATAGACGAGGGCGGGATTAATTTCGCGCAGCCGCTCGTAGCCGATTCCCGCGCGATCCATCACGCCGACCTTCGCATTCTCGACGACCGCGTCCGCCGTCTTCGCGAGCCTGAAAAGCGCGGCGCGGCCGGCGTCGGTCTTGATGTCGAGCACGATGCTGCGCTTGTTGCGATTGACGCTGGCAAAGTAACCGCCGTAGTCACAGCCCTTTCGATCGGCAGGATGCGGTCCGATGCTTCTGCTCATGTCGCCGCCGGGCGGCTCGACCTTGACCACGTCGGCGCCAAGGTCAGCCAGCAGCATCGTGCAGTACGGACCGGCCAGCGCCTGCGTCAGATCGAGGATGCGAACATCCGACAACGGCCCCGTGCGCGCGTTCAACGATTGCCCCAATGCGAGCGTCGCTTGATCAGCACCGTGCGCTCGCCTTCGAAGACGATCGTCCCGTCATGCTTGGTTCCCCAATGCTTGAAGCGGACGATGCCGGCGTCGGCGCGATCGGCGTCGCGCTTTTCAAGAACTTCGCTATAGGCGTACAGCGTGTCGCCATGAAAGACCGGCGAGGTGAACCTGATTCCCGTCAAGCCGAGTTCGGCGAGCGCATTTTCGCCCGTGTCCTGCGTCGCCAGCCCGATGCACACCGAGCCGGTCACCAACCCGAAGACGAGCCGCTGGCCGAATTGCGTCGAGCGCATGCGATGCTCGTTGTAGTGGCTGTCGGCGGTGTTCAGCACGAGCTTGGTGAGCATCTGATTTTCGACCTCGCCGATGGTGGTGCCGCGTGCGTGACGCAATTTCGCGCCGACTTCGAAGTCTTCGAAGTAATTGCCGGCGCCGGTCAGCTTCGAGATCGATGCGCTCATTTTTTACCTTTTCACCTTCTCGCTCTCGGCAGCAGACGATCGGAGATAATCCGCAGCTGGATTTCGGAAGTTCCCTCGAAAATCTTGGTCAGACGCGCGTCGCGCCAGTAGCGCTCGAGCGGAAAGTCCTTGGTGTATCCGTAGCCGCCGTGAATCTGAATCGCCTCGCTGGTGACGCGCTCGGACATTTCGGAGGCGAACAGCTTCGCCATCGAAGCCTCCTTGTCGCATCGCCGCCTGCCGTCAATTTCGGTGGCGACAAAGTGGGTCAACTGGCGCGCGGCTTCGATCTCGGTCGCCATCTCGGCCAGCTTGAAGCGAATCGCCTGGAATTCTCCGATCGGCTGCCCGAATTGGACCCGCGTCTGCGCGTATGCCAATGAGTCTTCGAGTCCGCCGCGTGCAAGCCCGATCGCTCGCGCCGCGGTATGCACCCGGGCGACCTCGAGTCCGCTGACCGCGCCGTAGAATCCCTTGCCCTCGCCGCGGTCTTCGCGCTCGCGGCCGAGCAACGCGTCGGCCGGCAGCTTGAAGTTGTCGAAGTGCAGCTCCCACGTCTTCCAGCCGAAGTAGCCGATCTTGCGAATCGGCGAACCCGTCAGCCCCGGCGGAAACTTGTCGCGTTCTTTGAGGACGAGGAATTGACTGATGCCTTCGTGGCGGCGGTGTGGATCGGACGGTTGCTTGGTGCGCGCCAGCACCGAGATGAAATCCGCGCCGTCGGCAAACGTGCACCACATTTTGCTGCCGTTCAGCATCCAGCCATCGCCGTCGCGGGTCGCTTTGCACGAGACGTTGGCGAGATCTGAGCCCGCCTCTGCCTCCGACAGCGCAGCCGCGCCGAGGAATTCTCCACGCGCCATCCGCGGCAGATATTGGCGCCTTTGCTCCGCCGTGAAACCGCCGCCGAGTCCGTTGCCGCGCGCGATTATGCTGGCGACGCTCATCCATGCGCGCGCGAGTTCTTCGGTGATCAGCACGTACTCGAACGCCCCCAGGCCAAGTCCGCCATACGCCTCCGGGATGACGATTCCGAAGTAGCCCATCTCGGCAAGCTTGTCCCGCAACGACATCGGGATATCGCCTTGTTCGGGATCGAGCTTGTTCGCAAGCGGCAGAACTTCGTTCATGGCGAAATCGCGCGCCGCCTGCTGAATCATCCGCCGCTCGTCGGTCATGTAACTCACTGTGGCGCTCCTCTGCGTTTGGCGACCAGGTTCGTCCGCTCGTAGCTGATGACGAGTTCATCGCGCTGATTGCGGGCTTCGGTACGCCACGTGACGATTCCGAAGTTGCCGCGGCTTGCGGATTCGCGCGTGGAGATGACGGTGCTGCGCGCGGTCAGCGTATCGCCCGGATAGACCGGGCGGTGAAATTCCAACCCGTTGATGCCGAGAAACGGTCCGCCCGCTTCGCTCAAATCCTCGACCGAAATGCCGACCACCGTGCACGCGACCAGCATCGGATTAACCACCACGTCGGGATGACCGTGCGCGCGGGCATACTCGGCGTTGAAGTACAGCGGGCAATGCGCGAGCGTCGCGGTGGTGAAAATCGAATTGTCGCCGGCGTTTATCGTGCGCCCCCAATGATGCTCGAAAACCTGGCCTTGGTGGAATTCTTCGAACGAATGGCCTTTCGGCACGAGTTTGAACTGACTGAAATCGGGATCTGCCATGGACCATGCTCCTAGCAAAACTCTCGTCGCGCGGCGAACTCCGACAACGGGTTTCTAATCGCTATGCGACGCCGTTAATTTGCGACTATTGCACGGACCCGCGGCTTTCAGGAAATGGCCCTATCGACAGCTTCAGCGCGATTCCAGCCGCCGGCATTCTTCGCGAACTGAATCCGCGAAAATTGTGAGCCTAAGGGATCAGAAGAACCCTGCCCACTGCCTGCCGGCTCTCGATGTAAGCGTGGGCTGCCGCGGCCTCCGATAGAGGGAAGGTTCGATCGATCACGACCTTGAATTCGCCTCTGGCGATCTCGTCGATCAGGCGCTGGATCATATTGTGCACGCGCTCGGTGCCAATTTCGGCACCCAGAAAAACTCCCGTCAAAGAGCGGTTGCCTGCCATCAGCGGGGAGACGTCCACCGTCATCGGTTCGCGTCCCGCCGCGCCGACCATCGAGACGCGGCCGCGATAGGCAAGCGATAGAAGGCTGCCCTGCAAGGTCGCGCCGCCGACCGGGTCAACAACGAGATCGACGCCCCTCTGATTGGTAATTTTCATGACCGACTTTACGACGTCATCGGTCCGGTAGTTGATCCCATGATCGAGGCCGAGCGGCTTCAGCCGTTCCAGCCGCTCATCGCTCGATGCTGTCGCGAGCACTGTCGCGCCTGCCCGCTTGGCGAGCTGAATTGCGGCAACGCCGACACCGCTCGCGCCCGCCTGCACCAGAACCGTTTCTCCCGCCTTGAGCCGGCCGTACTCAAACAGGCAATCGTCGGCGGTGCCGAACGGCACGGGGATCGCTGCCGCAAGCTTGACGTCGAATCCTTTTGGGACCGGCCATGCGTTGCGGGCCGGCACCGCTCGCAGCGCGGCGTGAGAGCCGAAGTTGTAAACGGTAGTTACCTTCTGGCCGACCCGCAGGTTGGTCACCTGCGAACCAACCTCGACAATCTCGCCAGCGGCCTGGTAGCCAACCACATGCGGCTTGGTGAGCAGTGCTCCATGCCAACGATTGAGCGTGTCGCCGCCCTCGATGCTCACCGCCTCGACGCGGATCACAACGCCTTTCGGATGGCATACGGGATCGGGAACATCCTCGTACTTGAGAACCTCCGGACCACCGTTTTGATAATAGACAGCAGCCTTCATCGCGCATCTCCTCCAATCAGTTTGCCGTCAGCGGCATCAGCCTCGCTGATGATCTAGTACGAATTCGCACAATTGTCGCGCGTCGATAAGAGTGCGGCGGCGGGCGTTCCTCCGCTATAATCCATCCCAAGATGACAACCCCGATTCGAGTCCATCTTATCACGGGAGGATTTCCTCCTGGTTCCTTCGCCGGCCATGACATGGATTTCGTGCGGCTGCGCATCCTGGGCCTTCTGCAACAGAACTCGCAGGTGCTTACGACCAGCGGCAATGATTTCGCCGATATCGCGAAATGGTTGCCCGGCAGCCGGTTGATGATCACCTATGTCGCCGGGCCGTATCCCAGTGACGAACAGAATTATTTCATTCGCAACTGGCTCGAAGCGGGAGGCCGATGGCTCGCGCTTCACGGCACCAGCGGCGGAAAGGCTGCGCCAGTGGGCGGGAAGCGTTACGTCCGAAAAATGGTGAAGGGCAGTTATCACGACACGCTTGGCTGCTTTTTTCTCAATCATCCCCCGGTGCGCAAGTTTCGCGTCGACGTAGCCGATCGCGAGCATGCCCTTACTCAGGGCCTGCCGGCATCCTTCGATGTCATGGACGAACTCTATCTCATTGAGCTTCAGGACCCCGCCAACAGCCATGTGCTGCTCACGACTCTGCTCGAAAAAGACCCATCGCCGCCCGGATTCGGTTTCGTCTACGACCACGATACTTCGCTGATGCCCGACGGCAAAACCCGCGTGCTCGGATACACGCGCGAGACCGGGATGGGGGGAGTGACCTACATCGCGCTCGGCCACTGTCACTCGCCGATAAGCAACGTTCAGCCGTTTGTCGATTCGAGCGTCGAGCCTTCAGGAACTACTCCAATGGTTTTCCGCGGCTCGTGGGAGACCCCGGAATACCAGACGCTGATTCGTAACGCTCTGCACTGGGGCATTGGGGCCAATTCCTAGCGCGCGCGTTCGATCGAGCGCGACGACCCTTCGCGGCTAAGACAGGTTCCGCATCAATAAAGTGATTCCCCCTTCCCTACTGCGCGCGTGCGCGCGCTGGGTCATTTCACTCCAATTCTGAGCCGGTAGCTCCAGAACCACGGCACGACAGCGTCGCCGAGCGCGTGGCGCGCCGCCTCACGCAACGCGGTGATCCCGATCTCATCCTCGCCGATGCCGTGCTTGAGCAGCGTAGCGATCTCGCCTTGGCTGAGCGCGAGCCCGACCAGCCGCTCCGCGCCTCCGCTCTCGACGTGATGAAGCACGACCTCCTTCACGTAACGGAACCGCCCGCTCTGCCTGATCCTTTCCAGATGCCCGCCCTTGTTCCACTGATGGACCTCGGGCGCGAGGCGTCGCGAGCGCTCGAGCGCCTCCGCCTTTGCTCGGCATGCGTTGTAGGCCTGTTCGGCTTCAGCGTTGAGCGTCGGCGGCCAGTCGCAGTCGTAAGCGGCAAACACCCCGTTGTCGCGCAAAATGCGCGCAACCTCGGCGAATGTGGCGTTCGGCTCCATCCAGTGCAGCGACTGCGAACAAGTCACGATGTCGGCGTATCGGTCGGGAAGGCCGGTCGCGGTCGAGAGCCCCTCGATGAACCTGACCGTGCCCGCACCGGAGTCGGCCACGCGGCGCTCATCAGCCTGCGCGCGCATGTCGGCATTGGGCTCGACCCCGACGGCCTCGGATGCGCATCGCGTCCAGATGAGGGTCGAAAGCCCGCTGCCGCTGCCGAGATCGACGACCACGGGCCGCGGCTTTGCGGCTAGCTGCGTCAGGAGATCTACGATGACTTCGGGCGGTCTCGGCCGGTACCTGTCGTAGAGTTCGGCGAAACCCGAGAAGCGATCGGTATTGGCGGCAACGTGGGCGCGATCGGCGCTCATGAAGTGAACCCCCGCATGCGCCAAGTCTAGTTGCGCCGCGTTATCGAGGCGAGCGATCCGCCGTTGGCACGGCTGGCCAGTATCAAGAAAGGGAAACCCGGCGCGCTGTAATCGGACTTTTCACTCTCCCCTAACCCCTTTTAACAGGCCGTCAGGCCGCATCTTCTCTTTTCTCTTATCACTGGGTGCAGGGGTCACCCCTGCCCAAGGAGGTGCGGAACCCACGGTGGGTTCCGCATACAATTAAGTGATTTCCCCCCTTCCCCACTGCACGCGCGCCGCGCGCGTGCGGTCACCCCTGCCCCTGCCAACGGCCCGCACTCACCCCGTGAGTTGACGCAATGATGCGGATAGCGGCACGGGTGACGGGCGCCAAGCTCGGGCGATGAATCTTGTCGAGCGTGTCGATCGCGTCGAAGAGGTAGAAGGGCGCCGTCAGGAAGTTGACCAGCGGCACGCCGGCAAGATGAAAGGGGCCGCCGTCGGTGGTCGGTGATGGGCCGAAGACTTCGGGCGGCAGGATCAGCGACCGCTCGAGCTGCTCGGCGACGATCGCCTCGCGCACGATAGCCTCGAGCGATGCGAGCCTGCTCGTGAACCACCAGCGCGGCTCCGGATGTCCGGAAGCTGCCAGGCCACCGTCACGCTCGACCATCTCGATGGCGGCGTGCTCGAGATGGACTTCGAGCACCACGCGAGCCAGTTCCGTCCTGTGCCGGTCGATGAACGCGTGTACTCCGGCCCCGCCGGCCATGTGCCCCGCGTTGAGGAGAAAGACCAGGCGATGCGGGCGCTCGGCCGGCGCGATGCGCGACCAGTAGCTGGCCTGCGCCAGGACCATCGATACGCCTGACGCGTCCTCGACGGCGGACGCCCACGGGCCGTCGTGATGGGAGCCGACGATGACGCTGTCGTCGTCGGCGCCCGGGATTTCGCCAACGACGTTATAGCTGGTGATGTCGTGGCGGATCGCGCGGCTGATCAGCGTGACCTGCACGCGACCCGCGTCGCACAGCTGCCGCAGTCGCGCGCCGTCGCTGCCGCTGATCCAGACTCCGGGGATCGCGCGGGCTACGCCATCGTAGGGGACGTAGTACCGGTTCGAGTCGCCGGGGTAATCGCTCAGCACCCCTACGAATCCCACCGCCCCTGCCGCGATCGATGCGTCCATAACTGCCATCAACTGATGGCTGAACGGCAGCACCTGGGTTGCCCCGGCAAGAGTGCCAGCCGGATCGTATCGGCGCCAACTGGTATCGGCTTCGCGTGTCACGGCGCCTGCGAGCATCAGGGGAAGATCCGCCGGAGCACGCATCAGCGGCACATCGACCAGAGCGAGCGCGCCACGGACGGCGCCGGGCGTTTCGTCACGCCACTGGACGAGCGGTGCATCGAGACCGTCACCGTCGGTCGCCGCCGAATGCGGCAGGGAGAAACATGGGATGCGCGACTCGCGGCCATCCGCACGCACGATAATCGCCGACTCGAGCGGCTCCCAGTAAGGCAGCGTCACGGGCTCGAGCCGGACCTGCTCCAGTCCGAATTGGAGGAATTTTTCGCGGCAGAAATTCTCGGTCCATCGATCGGCCGCATACCCGGGCCGCCGCACGCCGCGGGCAAAGACGGTCTCGATCCAATCGAAGATGGTGCGCTCGTCCGGGACGAACGCCTCTTGCAGAGTACTCATTGCACTGACTCTCCCAGACGCGCGCAGAATAGCAAAAGTGAGAACTTAATTGTATGCGAAACCCACCGTGGGTTTCGCGCATCCTTGGGCAGGGGTAACCCCTGCACTCAATATTAAAACAAAGATGCGGCCTGACGGCCTGTTAGAACTTTTTCAGGGGGAAACTGATGTGCTCTGCTGTTGTGTCATTCTAGAGCGAAAGCTGCTGTAGCGAAGAATCCCGGCTCTTGCCTCGCCCGTTATTTCACGGGACGTGCCACGAGCACACGGCGGCCGAGCGCAGCGGGACAAGGTGAGGGTGAATGGCGAAGCGGTCCGCATCAGTGCCGCAGGCAACGGCCCAATCTGCGCCTTGCAATGCCGTGAGCAAAGACGAGAATACAAATCGTGGAGTGGTGGCCGCCAACAAAGATTCTTCCGATCCTCAGGTACAGGGGCACCTAAGAGGCGATGGGATCAGCAAACTTCGCGCAACCGACCTTCATCGACCTGTTCTGCGGAATCGGCGGGACGCGGCTGGCGTTCGAAAGCGCAGGGTGTCGGTGCGTGTGAGGCTTTGTCCGCTATGGCTCTAGAAATCTATTACGAAGATGAAAATGGCGAGCATTGGGTGTGGCCCTGCAAATCGTTGGCCGAAGCCAAAGAGTTCGTGAAGCAGCTTAAACAATTCGGCTGCGTGCCAGTTCACGTCGGATAACGCGCCAAGAGTGTCTTGAAGATCATGACGGGAGAGAAATGGCTTCCAAAGCAAAGTTTGGGACGCATTGGCAGAGCGATGAACTCGATGCGATTGTCGCCGACTATTTCGCCATGCTGGCGGCCAACCTTTCTGGACAGCGGTACGTCAAATCCAGCCACAGCAAGGGCCTCATGGCTCGGATAGGCCGGACGCACCATTCCATCGAATTTAAGTACCAGAACATTTCGGCGGTGTTGGATGAGTTGGGCCTGCCGTGGATTCCCGGCTACAGACCCAAGAGGAACTACCAAAGCGCGATCTTCGATGCGATTGACCGTTACCTCACGAAGCACTCCGATGTTCTCGAATCTGTCCCAATTTCACCGACACCGCCGGCATTGCCAACTGAAATCTTTGTCGCGCCGCCACCGCTCGTATCAGTTCCTGAGCGGATTCCAGAGGGTTTAAAGCGCCTTGTCCGGAAATTTGATCCGGTCGCGCGCGATCATCGCAATCGTTCTCTTGGCAAGGCCGGCGAAGAGTTTGTCTACAATCTTGAGCGCCGACGACTCGCTGCAGTTGGCCGCTCAGACCTAAGCCAGAGGGTGCGATGGGTCGCCGCGGAAGAAGGCGATGGCGCAGGCTATGATGTCCTTTCGTTCAATACGACCGGAGGAGAGCGATTGCTGGAGGTGAAAACCACCAACGGATCCGCGCGCACCCCTTTCTTCCTGACCCGCAATGAGTGTGACGTCGCAAAGGAGCGCCCTGAGGACTGGTGCATCTATCGGGTCCACTTGTTCGCGAGGGAACCGCGTATTTTTACGATTTCGCCGCCGCTGGAACTCAAACTGGATCTCCATGCGGAGTTGTGGCGCGCCTCGTTTTACAGCCGTGCAGAGGAGAAGCGACAATGAGAGAGAAGCAAGCGGGTGACTTCAAATCGGCTGCCGAGGTGGCGCAGCACGTCGAAACACTGGTTGAAGGCTGGGCTTCGGTAATCCGCTGCAAAGCCGAAAGCTTTGGCGGCACTCCGTGCGGCCGGATCGTAATGGTGGTGTTCCGCGATTTCTACCAGCCGTTAATCGGCGATGAGATAGAGGAGTGGGATTCATCGCGGGCGCTGGTGTGCGAAAACTGTGCAACCCGCCTCGGAATGCTGGACCACGGATCCAAGAGGCGCGCATAGCTGGCGTACTCCATCAGATGGGTACCATACCATCCGGGGTTTCAAGCGCGCGTCTTCCACTTTGTCATTCCGAGCGTAGCGAGAAGTCCCGGATTTTTCCGCTGCGTTTCTGAGCGCTGCCGTACCTTCTTACCCTTTCCGAGCCAAATCCGCGCCCGGGATTTCTCGCGCTGAGGATGGCGCTCGAAATGACAAAAGAGGAAGCTTCGCTCGAACTCAAGCTTCAAGCCAACCGCAGGCGCGATCGTACCGTTAACCGGCTGCTTGCTCGCGACGGCTGGGCGGTGGTCAGAATCTGGGAGCACGAGTTGAGGAAGCCAGCGCTGGTTGTAAAAAGGTTGCTGAAGGGTCTGGCTTAGCAGCAAAGCGCGGTCCATACCATCATTCTGAGCGAAAGCTGCTGCGCGCGAATGTTCGCGGATCCGGGGTCCCTCGGCTTCGCTCGGGATGACGGAATCGGAAAGCGCGATTCGTCTTTCGTTCTCCTGAACTAAAAACGTTTCACGTGAAACATTCGTCTCTGGATCCTAGGAAATAACCCCTGTTTCGCAAAATGCGCCGTAATTGCAACGCCATCGGACGCGCGTCGGCCTCGTCCCGCGTGAGGCGAGGCCAGGAAGGAACCGGGTTCCTTCGCTGCGCTCAGGATGACACAAAAAAAGTTCTAACAGGCCGTCAGGCCGCATCTTTTCTTAGCATCGGGTGCAGGGGTCACCCCTGGCCGTTGGCACGGCTGCCAGTATTAAGAGACCGCGCCCGCGGCAGTGGCCGCGCGCGACAACGGAGCGCGGCCTTAACATTGGGTGCAGGGGTCACCCCTGCTTAGTGAAAGCGGTCGTATCCCAGCCAGAGCGTCAGCAGGATAAGCGGCCTGACGATCGGTTCCTCCGCGCTGCCGATTATCCCCTCGATTGAATCGGCCGGGCCGCGTGCTTCCCGGCCCTCATCGCCGGTGTAGCTTGTGTCGGAGACGGGGAAGCCCAGTTCGCGTGCTTGGGCCAGCAGCGTGCGCGTAACGTCGGTGCCGAAATGAGGATTGATGATGAACAGTCCCTCGTCGAGTGGGCTTACGTACTCAACGATGCCCATCTCGTAAGGCGGCGGATCGTAGCCGAGCTGATCCTCGGCAAGCGAGAAGAGGTAGTGCCCTTGCGCGGTCACGCGCGCTTCCATCGTGAGTTGCGTTTCGGGAAAAGACTCGCCCGGCACCGCGGCAAAGAAGAGCGTGCCGATTCGCACCGCGCCCACCAGCGTGCGTATGTTGCTTTTGTTGTCCGCCATATAGGGTTCGCGGTTCGAGCGCATCACGCGATCGACACCGGCCCTTCCGTTGATCATCAGGCCCGCCAGCACAGGATTGTCGGCCGGCTCTTCGAGGATTGTTTCGGCGGTCGCGATCGGGCCGTCGATTTTCACCGCATCCGCCTCCGCTTGGAGGGCGAGCCTGGCGACGGTTGCGCCGTAGCTTTCGGCTGCCAATGGCCCGCGTGCTCCGATCGCGTTCAGATCGGGCTGGGTGCGCCCGACCGAGGCGACCATCACGAGCGCCGTCGAATCGGGATTGGCCTTCTCGACGGCTCCCACAGCCGCGGCGGGCCAATCGGGCGAGATCAGCGTATTGTCCTTGCCAAGCGCGGTGACATGCGCGCTGAAGTTGATCAGCGTCGCGAACGGCGCGCCGTCGGAACCCTTGGCGAACAGCACGCGCAGCTTGGTGTCGAGCGGATACCCGGGGAGGATGCTTCTCAGGAGATGGGACGGCGCGGTATCGATTTCGCCGGAGTACAGCGATGCCGGCCGTTCGGCGCGGATGGCAGATTCGATTGCGGCGACTGTCTGATCGGCAACGAACTTCAAGTATTCCGCTGGTACGCCACCCCATACTCCAATGTCGTCGGGTCCGGAATGATCGTGCGTGCTGGCGATGATCATGGCGCCTTCGGGAATGCCTGTGTCTTTCGACACGCGCCGGCGGATGTCCGCAGAGCCATACGGTGCGTCGTCCCCCTGGTAGGCGAGAAAATGCCCTTGCGTGTCGATCGCGCAGAAAACCACGGTCCGTTCACCGCGCGAGATCGCGATTGCACGCGCGTAGATGGGGCTCCGGACCCCGGTCGATCGCCTGACAGGACCGAAGCCGTAACCCCCGAGATAGACCGGCGAGGTCGGCGTGATTTCGCGCTTGGATGCGCCCACGCAATATTCGCCGCTCGATTCGGAGGCCGAACAGGCGGCCGTCGTCGCCGCCCCCGCAACCGGCTTGGACGCGCCGAACCAAAGCACGCATGCAGCGGCGGCCAGAATCGCCCGATGAATCTTTGGCGATGCGCGCACCATCTCGGCGGGAAGCTCCCTGCTGGTTCCGAGTTCGGATCGTAATTTCAACGCGTCAGATCTTTCCGACCCGGCCGCGCGCGTATCTGAACATTCAATCCCAAACCGGCGGCTTACGACCGATCCACGGCTGTGCCTGTTCGAGCTGGCCCGCGAGCTGGATCAGCGTCGCTTCGTCGCCGTAGCGCCCACCGAACATCGCTCCGATTGGCAAGCCCTCGCGATTCCAATAGAGCGGCAGCGAGATCGCCGGTTGCCCGGTGATGTTGTACACGGGGCATGGAATCGCAAAGTTCGCAATCTCGTCGAGCAGCTTCGTGGCCGGACTCATGAAGTCGATAGTGCCGATCCGCAGCGGCGGCTGACCCAAAGTGGGCGTCAGGAACAGATCGTGTGATTCGAAGAATGTCGCAAACTGACGCGCGGCCTGTTGGAGCATCGCCTGCGCAATCAGATATTGCGACGCCGACACCTGCCTCCCGCGCTCGTACAGGTTCCACGTGAAGGTCTCGAACTTGTCGGGCGTCGGCTCGGCGCCGGTCAGCATGCGCGTCGCCTCGATGGAGAGCGCCACTCCCGCCGCATAAACGGTTTCGAAGAGCTGCGCGAGCATCTGGTAATTGAGTTGCGGCACCGCCTCTTCGACCTCGTGTCCGAGTTCCGCGCACAGCTTTGCCGCTCGCTGTGTGGCCTCGATGCAGTCCGGATGAATGGCGCCGCCCAGCGGATTCACGGCCGAGAACGCGATTCGAAGCCGCTTGGGCGGCGTCGACGCTTCCTGCAGATAGGGGCGGATAGGCGGCGACGGGAAGTATGGATCGCCAGGCATCGGACCCGCGGTTGCGTCGAGTGCCGCCGCGCTGTCGCGGACGGTTCTGGTCAACACATGCTCGACCGCCAAGCCGCCGAGAACGTCGCCGAGAGTCGGCGCGAGCGAGATACGTCCGCGCGTCGGCTTGAGTCCGACCAATCCGCAGCACGCTGCGGGGATTCGAATCGAGCCGCCGCCGTCGTTGCCGTGCGCGACCGGCACGATTCCTGCCGCGACCGCCGCGGCTGAGCCGCCGCTGGATCCGCCCGGCGTACGCTCGAGGTTCCACGGGTTATGCGCCGGCCCGTAAAGACGCGATTCGGTTACGGGGGGAATTCCCAATTCAGGCGCGTTGGTCTTGGCGAACGGGATGAAGCCCGCGCGCTTGTAGCGGGCTACCACCTCCGAGTCCGCCGGCATCGGCGTGGCCGGAATGAACGCGCACGCCGAGCGCGTCGGCATTCCGGCGCAGTCGCCCAGAATGTCCTTGAGCAGCATCGGCACGCCCGCGAACGGCACAGCACCGGCCTCGTGCGTACGCGCCGTGGCGCGCGCGCGATCGTAATCCTTGAAAACGATCGCATTGAGCTTCGCGTTGTGTTTTTCCGCGCGCGCAATAGCCGCGTCCATCAGCTCGGCCGGCGTAATCTTGCGCTCGCGCACCATGCGGCCCAGGGCCAGGCCGTCGAAGGAAGCGTATTCGTTGAATGACATGTGACGCTGCAGGCTCCTTTCCCTCTCTCGCTGCTGAGAACTCCCGGTACGTTGGGAAACCTAGCATCTTTGCGATTGGCTGCCATAGCGCCGCCCGCTGGTGGCTGCCGAAAACCATTAGTAAGTTGCCTGCGAAGGCGCAGTCGCCGCGGCGGGCGAGGCGCCCGGAGCGGGCGTTGCGGCATTGACCGCGACGATGTGAAAGCGAACCGTCGCCTCATCGCCGGCCAGAATCGCGCCAAACAGAACGCCGGGGACCTTGACGCCGAACTCCTCATAATTGAACTTCACTTCGCCGTCGCCGGTGAAGACGCCATCTGCGCCGAGCGTCGCATGAACAGACATGGTCATGGCATGCGCTTCGCCGTGAAGGGTAAGGAAGCCGGATACTATCGCGGTGCCTTCGTGGCCACTGGTCATCACGACGCCGACGACACTGTTGCTCTCGAATCCGATGGTGGGAAATTTGTCCGCCTCGAGCGATTTTTCGGTGACGGCTCGATCGCGCGACGCATTATCGCTGCGATAGCTGGTCGCGTCGATCAGTATCCTCGCCTTCGCGCTGGCCGGGATGTTGGCGGGATCGGCGCTCACCGCGCCGTCGATTATGCGAAACGTCCCGGTGGCGCTGCCGCGGATGAAGGCGGCCGGTTCCGCGACCGACACGCTTACCGTGCTGCGGTCAACGTCCATCTTGAATCGCATCGTGGCTGCGCCGGCAGCGCACGGTCCGAAAGCAATCAGCGCGAATGCGCCGGCCATCGCAATCAGTGCGTGCGTGAGGACGGCGTGAAACTCAGTTGCGGATTTTTTCAATTGGCAAGTGCTCCATTTTAGTGCGATCAGCCGAAACGCCGACGCGCGATTGCGATGCCTACCACAGTGTAGATAATTCCGAATCCGAAGTTGACCGCGGCCGGAACCAGCGCGCTCGACGCGGCGAGGTTGCGGATCATCAAATCGTTAAAGGCGCGCATCGCCCACGTGGTCGGCAGCGCGAGGGCGAGCTGCTGCATCCAGGCGGGTTCGAAATCGATCGGCCACCAGCATCCGCCGATCGCCGCCATTGTCATGATCACAATTGCGCCCACGGGCAGAACGGCGTCGCGCGTCCGCCCCACTCCGGCAACGACCAATCCGAACGCCGCGCCCGCGAAAGCGATCGCCGCGGCGGGCATCATCAGCGCGGCCGGCGTGCGGCCGAGCGAAATTCCGAACAGCGCGTATCCGGCGGCGAACAGCACCGCCATCTGGATGAAGCCGACCACGAAGCGGGCAAGCAACATTCCGCTGAGCGTAGTCCACAGCGGCGCCGACGCCGAGCGCAGGCGTTCGAGCGTGCCCCAATCGTGCTCGTCGATCAGCGCCAACGACACGCCCATCAACATTCCGATCAAAAGAAAGGTCACGGCGAAACCCGGCACCTGGAGATCGAACGCGTTGAATCCCGCGACCGCACCGATTTCCCGGCCGGCCAGATCGACCTCGGTGTAGCCGAGCGTGCCGGGAATCGCGCGGCTCGAATCGATTCGAGGCAGGACAGGAATGTTGACGGGCGGGATTTTTGGCATCGCCGGCAGCTCGGGCAGATTAAGATCGATCGGCGCAACCGTGAGCGCGCTTTCGAGCCTGGCCCGGGCATCCTTGATCTCCGCGCCGGCTTCGAGCTTGATTGCGCCGAGATCCAGATCGGCCGGCAGAGTCGGGATGGCCGGCGGCGGCGGGATGTCGGCGGCGTGGCTGCCGGCAAGCTGCTTGAGTTGGCCGAACCAGGTCTCGAACTGGGCGTGCGCGATGTCGAGGCGCTTCAAATAATCCTCGAGCTCATTGAGTTTCGCCTGCTGCGCGGCGGCGTCGGCGTCGATCTTGCGCTGGATCCGATTCAACTCGGCGTCGAGCGCGGCTTTGGTTTTATCGCGCGCGTTGGTCAAAGCAGCCTCGAACTGCGCGCGAATCCGCGCCGCGAGCGCAGCGCGCGATGCAGCAGCCGCGGCGGCGAGGCGCGCGGCTCCGGCGCGGGCTTGCGCGACGGACTCGCGCGCTTGCTCGATCTGACGGGTCAAGTTGCGAGTTTGTTCGGCGGCCTGTATCCGCGCCTCGGCGGCGGCGCCGGCGCTGATTTTCCGGCACAACTCCGAAAGCGTCAGCTCGATCTCCGTGGTCTGCAGGTACTTGACCGGGTCGGTATAGAGAATGAGCTGCGCGCCGCGGCCGTGTCCGATCGCGTCGGTTGTTCCGGGAGGAATGACTATTCCGACCACCGCCAAGTTTCGCTCGCGGACGGTCTGCTGAGCGTCGAGGCGGCTCGAAGAATGAATGAGGGAGAGCTCGGGCCGATGCGCGATTGCGTCGAGGATCGCGCGCGCGACAGCGCCGTGGTCTTCGTCGAGAATGGCCACCGAGTATTCGCCGCGCGGAGCGGTTCGACCGCCAAAAATTTTCGCCAGCGAAAAACCGGCGGCAGCGATGACGGCGATAGGCGCGACCAGCAGCATGAACAAGCCGATGCGGTCGCGCCGGATGAGCAGGAATTCCTTGCCGATCGTCAGCCACACCGCGCGCAGCATCATCGCCTCAAGCAACCCGGCCGTTGGTCGTGGGACGCATCATGTTCATGGCGTATCGCGAAGCGCGCGGCCGGTGAGTTTCAGGAAAGCGTCCTGGAGATTGGGACGATGGACGTGGAACTCGACGACCTCGCCGCCAATCTCGCCGGCGCGGCGAATCACGTCGGGCACCTGGTCGAGCGTGCGCAGCGTGAGCGCAGCCGCGAAGCCGTCGAGGGCATCCCCCGGCAGTTCGCCGACGCCCGCGATCCCATTGGACCATCCGGGCAGCAGCGCTTTTTTGGTCAAGATTTCGATCCGCGGTTCGGTTCCCGCCAATGCGATCAGTTCCCGGTCGGTGCCCTGCGCAACTATTTTCCCGTGATCGATCAGCACGATTCGGTTGCATAGCCGTTCTGCTTCTTCCATGTAGTGCGTGCTGTAGAGGATCGCGCCGCCGGCTTGCGCGGCCGCCTCGACGATCGCGAAGATCCGCCCGCGCGATTGCGGATCGACGCCGACGGTCGGCTCGTCGAGCATGAGCGCCGCCGGAAAGTGCACCATTGCGCACGCGATGTTCAGCCGGCGCATCATGCCGCCGGAAAATTCGTTTACCACGTCGTCAGCGCGATCGCCCAGCCCGACTTCCTCGAGCAAAGTGCGGGCGTGGCTCAAAGCGTCGCGCGAGGCCATCCCCTCCATCCGTCCAAAGAACACGAGGTTTTCAAGCGCGGTGAGCGTGGGGTAAAGAGCGAGCGATTGCGGCACCAGGCCCAGCCTCTGGCGCGCCAGGCGCGGCGCGGTGGCGAGATCGTAAGAGCCAATCGAGGCGCGGCCGGAGTCCGGAGCGATCACGCCCGACAGAATCAAGAGCGCGGTGGTCTTGCCGGCGCCGTTGGGACCGAGCAGGCCGACGATCTCGCCTGCGTTGACGGTAAACGACACGCCGTCGAGCGCGACGCGGTGGCCGTAACGCTTGCGCAGACCTTCGGCGCGGATCATGGGGCCTGAGTTCATCGATAATGAACCACGGGTTTCATCGCGGGCGCCCAATCAGATTATTCATGAGAGTTGTTGATGATGAAGATGCGGCCGGCGTGCGGCTTTCCAGGTCGGGGCGCCTCGATGCGACTGCGCGTTCCTTCTCGCGGCGGATGAAGGCGGGATCGAAAGTCACGATCAAGACGGGCAGAATGGTCATCGCACCAAGCATCGAAACGAACATCCAGACCGCCAGCAGCAGGCCCATCTCGGCGTCGAAGCGGATGCTCGACCAGTACCAGAACAGAACCGACGCGACCAGCGTCAGCGCGGTGAATGCGACGGCCTTTCCCGAGGTGATCAAAGCAGTATAGGTACTGCGCTTGAGATCGCAGCCCAGGGCGAGTTCTTCGATAATCCGGCTTACTATGTAGATGGAATAGTCAATCCCAAATCCGACGCCGACAGTGACTACCGGCAGAGTATTAATGTTGATACCGATGTTATGTGCGCCCATGTAGGCATTAATAGCAGCGTTGGCGAGCGCCAGGGGGAATAGCAAATAGAGTCCCGCCATGAACGAGCGATAGGTTATGAGTATTATTATGTAGATAGTGGCGAACGCGAGTACGTTCAGCAAAAGATCATTGTCGATGATTTCCTGATTGGCGGCGGCGAGCTCGCCGATTATTCCGGCGGCGAGCGAAAACGTCACGCCGGGCACGCGATGCTTGGGCTCGTCGAAGAATCGCTGGGTGCGCAACACGATTCGTTGGACGTTTTCGCCCTCGCGATCCTTGGAATACACCGTCATCTGGGTGGCGTCGCGCCGTGGCGTGATGATGTAGGCGGTCGACAGCGGAGACGCGCCGGCCAGCAATCCGCCGAGCAGCTGTCCGGTTTCGCGCGTGGTGGTCGGCAGCACGTTCCACTTGGGCTGGAATTCCCTGAGCGCGGAGCCGCCGTTCGACAGCAGATCGGCAACCGAGAATGTGCGCCCAACCGCCGGATCGCGCTCCATGTAGCGCTCGTACTCGTCCATGACGTGGTACAGCTTGGGATCGTTGAGCGATTCGCGCCGGGCGAGCTCCGCTACAACGACGAACTGCTCAATCGCGCCAAACTCGCTCTGGATGGCGGCCATCGAGCGGTTATACGCCGAGTCGGGCCACAAAATGGGCGATTCAGACGACGGGTCGCCGACCCTGAGTCCGGACCAGAAGAACGCGCACATCGCGATCGCCGCGATCGTGGCGGCGAACGCGGCGATGCGGCCCGATCTTTCCAGCATCGGCCTTGCGATCGACTGCAGCATTCGTTTGAAGAAGCCATGCTCGCGGCGCTCGATCACGTCGATGCGCGGCGGGTCGAGGTAGTAGTACACGATCGGATTGAGTATCAGCTCGCTCACGATGATCGCGGCGATCCAGAAGCTCGCGGTGATCGCGAGTTTCTGCAGAAACAGAACCGGCACGAGCAGGATGATGAGCACGCCGAACGCATCGGCCAGAATTCCCGACAGCGACGGAACGAACAGCTCGGAAAACGACGACAGGATGGCCCTTTCCTTGTCGCGCAGGCGGTAAAACTCTTCGTAGTACCGATCGTGCATCTGCACTGAATGGCTGACGGCGCGCGCGGTTATCAGGAACGGGATGACGAGCACCAGCGGATCGAGTCCGAAGCCGAGCAGCCGGATGAAGCCGAGGCCCCAGATGGCGCAAATCACGCCGGAGATCGTCGGGCGCAGCGCACCGCGCCAATCGCTGAAATAAAGATAGAGCAGGGTCCAGACGGCGAGCACCGTGGCGACAAAAATCCAGAGAAATTCCGGCGTGTAGTGATACACCCATCCGTACAGGATCGGCTGTCCGCCGTAGTAGATATGCACCGACGCGTCGCGCTCCGGGTCCACCACGATACGCCGAATCTCGTCGAAGATGCGCGTGTAGTCGAGTCGCGTCTCGAGGAAGCTGCCCTCGATCACCGCCGCCTTGTCGTCGAGCGAGACGAAGCGGCCGAAAATCACGCCGGGATTTTTGTGGACGTTGCTCTCGAGTTCTTCCAGCTCGCCGGCGGTCTTGGGAACGTCGCCGTTGGGCAGCACGGGGGTATTGAGAATCACGCCGCCGGCCAGCGGGCGGAAATAGCTGGAAGTCGCGATCGAGCGCACCGAGCCGTGCTGGATGCCGTAAACGAGATCGATGTCGCGCGTCATCCGGACTATTTTGCCGATGATCGCGGTGTTGTAGATCGTCCCCTCTTTCGCCTCGATCATGATCGTGACGTTGTTGACGCTGCCGAAGTACTGGTCGTACTTGTGCGCGACCTGGATGAACGGATGGTTCTGCGGAAGCAGTTCGCCGAAGCTCGTAACGAGTTGGGTTTGCGCCGCGAAGTAGCCGAAGAATACGGTGAGCGCGCCGACGACGCCCAACACGATGAAGCGCCGGCGCAGAATCCATTCACCAAAACGATACCAGGTCATTGCGTTGTCCGCAGTCCCCGTGCTCGCGCGTTTGCGCTCAACCCTGGCACAAGCGCCAGGTCTTGCCGCCGTCCTCGGTGTAAAGGATGGTGCCGTAGCCGACGATCCATCCGTGCTGCGCGTCGAAGAACCGCACCTGGCTGAGCGGGAACGGTATCGCGGGCACGGTCGGATCATGCGCCCATGCGCCGTTGGACTGAAGGCGCAGCACGGCGCCCGTCAGTCCGGTAGTGATTCCCTGGTCGCCGGCAAACAGATCGATCGAGAACAGCGGATCGCGCGCTGGAATCTGCACCGCTCCCGGCACCAGCGTGTCAGGCTCCGCGCCCGGCTGGTCCGACTGATGGGCAAACCGCCAGCTCTTGCCGCCGTCGTCGGTCTGCACCACCCATCCCTCGAGTCCGCACGCCGCGCCATGCTTTTGATCGCGGAACGAGACGCTGAATAAAGTCGGCAGGATAAAATCGGCGAAGCGCGGATCGTCGCCGGGTCCGAGCGGACGTTTCCATTGCGCCACCAGCGGTTGCTGCTGCTCATCCCAGCTCTTGCCGCCATTTTCGGTCGCCCAGATTCGCCCCAACTCGCCGACCACCCATCCGTGATCGACGTCGAGGAAACTCGCACTGTACAGAATCGGCTCCTCGTACGGCAGCGCGTAGTCGGCCAGCTCCTGCGGAAAAAGCCGCTGCAACTGGCGCTTGATGAAACTCTCGCCGCCGTTGGTCGTGCTCATCACCAGCGCGCGGTCGCCGACAAAGAAGCCATGAAGCGCGTCGGGAAACGACAGGCCGAAAATGAACAGGTGGGTTCGCGAGTTGAGCCGCTCCCAGCTCTTGCCGCCGTCGCGCGTGCGCATCACGAGGCCGTCCTGCCCGCACAGGTAGCCGTTCTGATCGTCGGCCATCTGGATTCCGAAGATGCCCAGGCTGGTGCCGATGTCGATCCGCTTGAAATGACGGCCGCCGTCCTCGGTCAACAGCACCTTGCCCCGATCGCCGACGACAAATGCGCGCGTCGGGCTGGTCGGCCATACATCGAAAAACTTGTCGGTCAGCGTGATATTGGGAAGCGGCAACGGCGGGAGTGCAACTTGCCGATGACACGCAGCGGTCGCGAGCGCGATTAGAGCAAATAGGGTCTTGATTAAGCTGTATGCACGGAGGTTTCGCTCCATTCGGCCGATCCCGCGGAAAAATTTGCTCTATACTCAAGCAAACCCGGGGTCTTGGCAAGTCGCATTTTGCGCGCGAAGAATCGGGCCACTGCGGTTCCGTACCGCGCCCACCAGACGCGCAACGGACTCCTCCCACCGCCGCTGGGAACACCGTGTGTTATCGCGAATGCAATCTCTGAAGCTTCTGGAGGGGGAGCCAGTGACGGACGCTACAAGTGCGATTGCGAAGCGAATGTGGCGTTCGAGAGCGCTCGCCATCTTGCAGGTCACGGTGCCAAACGCTGCAACATGTTGCTTGCTGGGGCTTTTGAGCAGGATTACAGATCCGCCAGCAACAGGCCCGTCAGGTACTCGCCCTCTGCGTGACCGAGCAGCACAGGATGGTCCGGGCCAGGGCCGAGATGCGCAATCAAGCGAAGATTGCGGCCGGCATTGGACGCGGAAAATCGCACGGCGCGGACGAAATCCTCGGCGCGGAAATGCGTCGAGCACGAAAACGTCATCAGACGTCCGCCCGGCGCCAGCGCCCTCATCGCGACCGAGTTGAGTTCGACGTATAGCCGGCCCGCGCGCTCCGCATCGCCTCGGCTGCGCGCCAGCGGCGGCGGATCCAGCACGATCAGATCGAAGCGATCCGCCGTCTCGGCCATCAACTTGCCGGCTTCGCCGTGAACGAACTCGACGGCGGTGGCGGCATACCCGTTCAGTTCGAGATTTTGCCGCGCGATTTCGAGTGCCCGCGCGGACGTATCGACGGCGACGATCCGCGCGGCGCCGCCCGCAATCGCCGCGAGCGAGAATCCGCCCTGGTAGCAGAAAGCGTCGAGCACCCGCGCATCGGACGCGATCCCGCCGGCAATCGCGCGGTTGTCGCGCTGATCCAAAAAATAGCCGGTCTTCTGCCCGTGCTCGAAATCTATCTTGATTTTAATTCCGTTCTCGGCCGCGATCGTCCCGGTCACGGGTTCGCCGGCTAAAATCGCGGCGTAGTCGTCGAGGCCTTCCTGCTTTCGCACCGCGCCGTGGCTTCGTTCGATGATCGAGCGCGGATGAAGCAGTTCGCCCAGCGCGGCAACAATCGTCGCGCGCATCCGGTCCGCGCCGGCGGTCAGGATTTGCACGACGAGGACATCGTCGAATCGATCGATGACCACGCCTGACAGCCCGTCGCCGGCACCGTTCACGAGGCGGTACGAATTCGTATCGTCGCGGATGAAACGGCGGCGGATTTCAAGCGCGCCGCCGAGCCGGCGCGCAACCAGCTCTTCGATTGCGGGCGCCTCTCCCCACGCCAGCATCCGGATCGCGATCGTGGTCGCAGGGTTGCAGTAACCCATGCCGAGCAGCACGCCCGATGCGTCGTGCACTGTGACGGGAGCGCCGGCTTCGATCGAGCGCGGTTCAATCCGATCGATCGCTTGCGAGAAGATCCACGGATTTCCGCCGCGGACCGGTCCTTCCC
This sequence comes from Candidatus Binatus soli, assembly GCA_002479255.1. Taxonomy (GTDB): domain Bacteria; phylum Desulfobacterota; class Binatia; order Binatales; family Binataceae; genus Binatus; species Binatus soli. Next base: position 120,605 of record DLMJ01000021.1, read on the forward strand.
TGCCGCGCTTGAGGACCGCGCGCGCAATTGGCGCGCTCACCGCGCCGGCCATGGCTGTTCGCCGGCGCGGGCGAAGTCGCCGCTGCGGCCGCCGCGTTTAGCGACCAGCCGGATTGCGCCGATTTCCATCGCGCGATCGATAGCCTTGGCCATGTCATAAATCGTCAATGCCGCCGCACTCACTGCGACCATTGCTTCCATTTCGACACCGGTGCGCGCGTCGGTGACTGTGCGCGCCTGGATTTGCAGTGCAGAGTTGGAAGAATCGGGCGTGAAATCGATCTCGACGACTTCGAGCGGGATCTGATGGCAGAGCGGAATCATCTCATGCGTGCGTTTCGCCGCCATTATTCCCGCGATGCGCGCCGCCGCCAGCGCCTCGCCTTTTTTGAGTTTCCCCCCAACTATCGCTTGAAGGGTCGCCGGCGCCATCCGGACCTGGCCGCGCGCGATCGCCTCGCGCCGCGTTACCGGTTTTTGGCCGACATCGACCATCCGGATTCGCCCGCGGGCATCGAGATGCGTCAGGCGCGCGGAGACGGCGCGCGGCTTTTGGGATTGTTTCTTGCCCGCCATTGTAAGGAAGTGGTTAGAGCTTATGTTGACCGCGCGCGAATATACAATAAACTCTTGATTCCCAGTTCAACAAAACATCTCAAACCATTGCGCAGGGCAGGTTATATGGCTGACGAAATCAACAAGGTCGTAATCCTCGGTTCCGGTCCCGCCGGACTAACCGCGGCGCTCTATACCGCGCGCGCCAATCTCAGTCCGCGGCTGATCGAGGGGAATGAACCCGGCGGCCAACTCACCATCACCACGGAGGTCGAGAACTATCCGGGCTTCGAGCATGGCATCCAGGGCCCCGAGATGATGGACGTGTTCCGGCGCCAGGCGACTCGCTTCGGCACGCGTTTCATGACCGGCGCAGTGACCGAGGCGCGCCTGGGCAAGCGGCCTTTTGAACTCATGGTGGACGGCAAAATGGTCAAGGCCGAGGCCGTGATCATTTCGACCGGCGCGTCGGCAAAGCTGCTCGGAATCGAATCGGAAAAACGCTTGATGGGTTACGGCGTGAGCGCATGCGCCACCTGCGACGGCGCATTCTTCAAAGACAAGGAAGCCATCGTGGTTGGCGGCGGAGATACCGCGCTGGAGGAAGCGAACTTCCTGACCAGATTCGTCACCAAAGCCACGATCGTGCATCGCCGCGACGCGCTGCGTGCATCGAAGATCGTGCAGGATCGCGCGCGCCGCAATCCGAAGATCGCGTTCATCTGGGATTCGGCAATCGACGAGATTTTTGGCGACCCCAAAAACGGCGTGAGCGGCGTCAGGTTGAAAAATCTCAAGACCGGCGCGACCACCGACCACAAGACCGACGCCGTCTTCGTCGCGATCGGTCATCAGCCAAACACCGCGCTCTTCAAAGGCCAGCTCGCGATGGACGAGGTCGGCTATCTGAAAGTGAAAGCGGGATCGACTTACACCAACATCGAGGGCGTGTTCGCCGCCGGCGACGTCGCCGACAGCGTGTATCGTCAGGCGGTCACAGCCGCGGGCACGGGATGCATGGCGGCGATCGACGCGGAGCGCTGGCTGGAAGCGCAAGAAGCCGGCCGGCGATGACTTCGCGCATATGCCGAACTTCATCCTGCGCGGACTCAAGGTACGCGCGGCTCGCGCGCACCGGCGCGCTTGATTTCGACCCGGTCGTTTGATCCAGTGCAAGAGCGGGCTGCGCGCCAGTGATGCCTCCCTGTCATAGAGAGCTTGCGGTACCGCGATGATCGGCAGCGAATTCCTGACGTGGCTGCATCTGTGCGCGATGGCGGCATACGTCGGCGCGCAGTTCGCGGTCATCTATATGCTGATCCCGGCCGCGGAGACCGCGCCCAACGAGGCGGCGCGGCGCGCGAGCCTGATCGCCGGGTTCAAGTTCTACAACCCGTTCACGATCGCGGTGCTGGGAGTTATTGTGATTAGCGGTGCGACGCGCCTGACGGACTTGAAAGCGTCGATGAAGTTCGACTACTTCGCGCGTATCGGTTCGGCGCTCGAGCTGAAGCTGGCGCTCGCCTTCGTTCTCATCTTGATCCAGACCTACATCACGTTCGGACTGGCATTCAGAATCGGCCGGCAGGAAGAGGTGGCCGCACACGGCGACGGCGAGGCGTTTACCGTCGAACAGCTGAACTCGATGCTGCGGCGAATTCGCGCGATGGCATGGTTCACGATCATGCTGGCGGCCGCGGTCATCTGGGTGTCACTCACGATGGTATCGCGAGCGGTGGGTGAGCCCGCCACCGCGTCCCCTACCGTAGCTTCTTCGGACGATTTCACGCCAGCGCGAGCAGCGAGCCCAGGATGTACACGACGGTGATGATGCCGAAAATCGCGCCCGGGATTTCATTCAGCATGTTGTACTGTGCGAGCCGAGTCACATCGCTGACGGCAGCCGTCTGGTCGATCGATGCGATTCCCGCGAGTCTTGCTTCGTTGGTCGTTGCGTTCATTTTCAGGTCCTCCCGTATTCAGTTACTGACTGGGATAACGCAACTCACGTGCCAGTCTAAAGCTCTCGATTTGACGACGCTTTTTCCAGCCAACCACTCACTCGAAGCAGTTCACGCTATAAAAAATGCTTCAAATTCAATATCTTAAGTGCGGTAGCAGAATGCGAGAGAGAATTCGCCAATTTTCGATATTCGCGGTAAATTTCCTTATTCGCGAATCAGCGCAATCGGCCAGCTGCACCTATCTCACTGCGGCTCGGCTCTCGCTTGGTCCCTCTTTGATCATCTCAATACATCTGCAAAAGTGGCGTGATGGCGAGTGAAATGAATCAGGACGCGCCCCAGTCCAACGGCAAGGCGACCGGAGGGTTGAAGCCGCCCACCGCGTTGCTCGCAGCCGACGCTGCCGCGCCGGGCGCGCATCCGCATTTCATCCGCAGCCTGGCGCTGCGTTTCGCGGAGGCGGCGATCTTCCTGACAGCCGTCGTCGGCGCGATCGCGATGGGACTCGGAATCACCGCCTACTTTGCCGAGCATCACTATGTGCTCGCATACCTGGCGGCATATGCGGGCTTTTGCTTTGCCGATTTGATTGTGCGCGAAGACGCCGAGGACAGTCCCGCACACGAAGAACTCAGCCAGCGGATCGCCGTGCAGCTTCCAATCCTCGTGACGTTTGCGGCGGCGCCGTTCGAGCGCACTTATCTTTACGGCGGCTCAGCGCCCGCATTCGTCAGCGCGCTTGGACTGCTGATCGCACTGTGGGGGATGTGGCTGGCGCTTGGCGCGCGCGTTCAGCTCGGATTTTTTACTTCGGGCAGAACGGCCGAGCATCCGGTGCTCGTCAAGCGCGGCTTTTATCGTTACGTCAGGCATCCGATCTACGCGGGTACATATTTGGTAACGTTCGGATGGCCGCTCATCTACGGAGCGCCGATCACCGCGATCCTGACGCTGATCGTCGGAGCGATTTTCTTGAGTCGACGAATGAAGTCCGAAGAGGCCGCGATGCGCGCGCTATTTGGCGAAGAGTACGACGCCTACATGCGCGAGACGGACGCGTTGGTTCCGTCGATCTGGTAACGCCCATTCCGCCAGCGCCATCGAAAAGAACGAGAACGATCGCTTCAGCCACGGCGTGCTTCAAGCTGGCAGCGGGCGTGCGAGCAGAAGTCGTTTTCGTTGTCGTCGCCGAGGCTGACAAACTTCGCGCCGCAGGCCGTGCATTCGCGAATCGATTCGCCGGGCTTGAGCCGCGCCGCGAGCTCGGCGGTCTCGGCTGAGTCGTCGGTCTTCGAGCCTCGCGCGATACGTCGCGTCCGCGGCCTCTCCGGCAACGCTCCATCGGCGATCAGCCGGCCATTCGCACCCATCATGGCGAGTTCGTCGGCGCGATTATTGATCGGATCGGTGTCGTGTCCGCGAACCCATTCGAATCGCACGCGTCGCGCCGCCGTTTCGGCGTCGAGCAGTTCCCACAAATCGTGATTCTTGTTGCGCTTGTAATGAAGCATCATCGAATTGACGACGTACCTGCTGTCACTGCGGATAACAACGTGGGCGCCGCGTTCGGTCGCGCGCAAACCCTCGATCGCGCCCATCAATTCCATTCGGTTGTTGGTGGTTGAAGGATGGTGGCCGTTAAGTTCGGTCACAACGCCATCGGGATCTTGCACCACGACGCCCCATCCGCCCGGCCCCGGGTTACCGATGCAGGAGCCGTCGGCGTAAACGAGATATTCGCGAGGCGCGGTTGCCACGGCCGGATTCTAGCTGAGGCCGCGATCTTTTCGCAGCCGCGTGAACCACGCGACGTATTGCCCAACAGCCCGCTCCCACGAGAAATCCGCCGCAAAGCAATTTTGCATCAGCCGCCGCCACGTCGTGCGCTCCCCGAACGTCGCCACCATCCGGCCTAGCGCCGCGACCATTTCAGCCGCGTCGAACTTGTCGAATACGAAACCGTTGCCGGTCGCGCGCCGGGGATCGAAGTCACTTACCGTGTCGCGCAGTCCTCCGGTGGCGCGGGCCACGGGCACCGTGCCATAGCGCAACGCGTACATCTGCGTGAGTCCGCACGGTTCGAATCGCGACGGCATCAGGAGAGCGTCGCTGCCAGCCTGGATTCGATGCGCGAGCGTGTCGTTGAACTCGATTATTGCTCGAAGTTTTTCAGGGTAGCGTGACTCTGCCTGTTTGAAGAATTTCTCGAGCACCGGATCGCCGCTCGCGAGCATGACGAGTTGCAAATCCAGGTGCATCACGGCGTCGAGCGCGTCTCCGAGCAGGTCAACGCCTTTTTGCCCGGTCATGCGGGTGACCATCCCGACCATCGGCCAATGCTCGCGGTTCGGCAGACCGAGTGAATCGCGCAACGCGCGCGCGCATGCACGCTTGCCGTCGGGTTTCGCGGGCGTGTAAGTCGCGGCGATGGCGCGGTCGGTGGCGGGATTCCACTCATTGTAGTCGGCGCCGTTGAGGATTCCCACGAAATCTTCGCCCTTGTCGCGGAGCACCCCCTCCAGTCCAAAGCCGAGTTCCGGGTCCGTAGTCACTTCGTGCGCGTAGGAGGGGCTCACGGTTGAGGCGCCGTCGCACAGAACGATAGCGCCCTTCATCAGATTCAAGTGGCCGTAAAATTCCAGGTAATCGACCGAAAAATACGGCGCGCCGATATTGAGCAGCGCGAAGTCCTCGCGTTTGCCGATACCCTGGAAGGCAAGATTGTGAATCGTGAAGATCGAGAGCGCCTTCTCGAACCGGGGGCGAAGAGCGTTGTCGGCGCGCATCGCAATCGGCACGGCGGCCGAATGCCAATCGTGAGCGTGTACTACGTCCGGCGCGACTATCTCTGCGGCTGCGACGGCGGCGGCGCGGCCAAAGAAGACAAAGCGCCGCATGTTGTCGGGATAGTCGTTGCCGTTCTCGCCATAGATTCCGCGCCGGGCGAAAAATCCAGGATGATCGATCAGGTACATCGGCACGCCATGCTGATCGGCCGCACGCAACACCGAAAAACGTTCGACGCCGGTACCGAATCGCATCGGGATATCGCGCACGACCGGCGAATTCTCGACGTTGTCCACAATCGACGCGTAACCGGGCACGATCAGCGACGGTTCCTCGCCGGCCGCCTTCAATGCCCCTGGCAGCGCGCCGATCACGTCGGCGAGACCGCCGGCTTTTGCGTGAGGAGCGGCTTCCGCCGCAACGATCGCTATCTTCACGAGATCAGATTTCCGCGGGCCCGGTGGCCGTCAAAAACATACGCGCTGCGGCTGGACCGTTCCAACATCGCAGCGCATCATTTTCCAAATTATGCCGAGCTGATTAGTTCAGGACCGTGCGCTCGGTCCGCGCCGCCGCCGGCGTGGGCGCGGCCGCGGGAGTGGGCGCCGCCGCCTCCGCCGCGGGAGCGGGTGCGGGCGCGGGTGCAGCCTGCACGGCGTCGCCGTCACGCAGCGCGTGCCGAATGACCTCATCGACCGTATCGACGAAAATCATTTCGAGCTCTTTGCGCACTTCGGGCTGGATGTCATCGAGGTCGCGCTCGTTGCGGCGCGGCAGAATGATCGTCTTGATCCCGGCGCGCCTTGCCGCGAGCACCTTCTCCTTGATTCCGCCGACCGGCAGCACCTTGCCGCGCAGCGTTATCTCGCCGGTCATCGCGACGTCGGATCGCACCGGCCGGCCGCTGAGCAACGACGCCAGCGACGCCGCGATCGTCACGCCGCCCGACGGCCCATCCTTGGGAATCGCTCCGGCGGGAACGTGAACGTGGATGTCGGATTTCTCGAAAAAGTCCGGCGCGATTCCCAGCTCCGCCGCGTGGGTGCGCACGTAAGAAAGCGCGGCCTGCGCCGATTCCTTCATCACGTCGCCGAGCGAGCCGGTAAGGTTGAGACCTTTCTGCCCTGACATCCGGGTGCTCTCGATGAACATTATCTCGCCGCCGTTGGGCGTCCATGCCAGCCCGGTCGCAACCCCCGGCTCCTGCGTGCGTTCGGCGACCTCGGAAAAGAAGCGCGGCGCGCCGAGATAGCGTTGCACGTCGGCTCCGGAAACGATCGTGGGCGCCGTTTCGCCCTCGGTTATCGAACGCGCGATCTTGCGGCAGACGCGCGCGATCTCGCGCTCGAGATTTCTAAGCCCGGCCTCGCGCGTATAGCTGTGGATGATCTCGCGCAGCGCCTCCTCAGAGAATTCGATCTTCCGATCGCCGAGTCCGTTTTCATAGAGTTGCTTGGGGATCAGGTGCCGCTGCACGATTTGCAGCTTCTCTTCCTCGGTGTATCCCGGCAGCTCGAGCACTTCCATCCGGTCGCGCAGCGCGTGCGGAACCGGGTCGAGCACGTTGGCGGTGGTCAGGAACAGCACTTTGGAAAGATCGAACGGCACGTCCAGGTAATGATCCGAGAACGTGTTGTTCTGTTCCGGATCGAGCACCTCGAGCAGCGCCGACGCCGGGTCGCCGCGGAAGTCCATGCCGAGCTTGTCCACTTCGTCGAGGATGAACAGCGGGTTGTTCGAGCCCGCGTTGCGAAGCCCCTGGATGATTCGGCCCGGCAACGATCCGATGTAAGTGCGGCGATGGCCGCGAATCTCGGCCTCGTCGCGGATGCCGCCGAGCGACAGGCGCACGAATTTGCGGCCGAGCGCGCGCGCGATCGACTTGCCCAGCGAGGTTTTGCCCGTGCCCGGAGGCCCGACGAAGCACAGGATGGGTCCCTTGGTGTCGTTCTTGAGCTTGCGCACCGCGAGAAACTCGAGGATGCGTTCCTTTATTTTTTCGAGGTCGTAGTGGTCCTCGTCGAGCACCTGGCGCGCGTGGCGAATGTCGAGATTGTCCTCGGTGGAGGCGCCCCACGGCAGGCTGACCAGCCAGTCGAGATAGGTGCGCACGACAGTGTGCTCCGCCGACTCGGGCGGGATCATCTTGAGGCGCTCAAGTTCCTTGTCCGCGACTTTGCGCGCCTCGGGCGACATTTTCGCCTCTTCGATCTTCTTTTCGATCTCCTCGACTTCGGAAGTGCGCGCGTCGCCCTCGCCCAGCTCCTTCTGAATCGCCTTGAGCTGCTGGCGCAGATAATACTCGCGTTGATTTTTGTTGAGCTCGGTCTGAACCTGGGACTGAATCTTATGGCCGAGTTCGAGCATCTCGATCTCGCGGCCCAGAATCGCGATGAGCTTTTCCAGCCGCGCGCGAACGTCGAGCGTCGCGAGGAGATCCTGCCCCTCTTCGATCGGAATCTTCAGATAAGAGGCGACCATGTCGGCAAGCCGGCTGGCCTCCTTCACCTGCATCGCCATCACCTGCAATTCGTCGGGCAGGTACGGCACCAGCGAGACGAACTTGGAAAACTGGCTCACCAGATGCGCATGGAGCGCGTCGATTTCCCGGTCGGAGGAAACCGGCTCGTTGAGCCGCTTCACGTGCGCGAGGAAGTACGGCTCGCGCTGGGTGAACTGGCCGAGTTCGATTCGCGCCAATCCCTGCACCAGCACACGTACGCTCTGATCCGGATAGCGCAACATCTTGAGGATGCGCACCGCGGTGCCGAGTTGGAACAATCCCTCGGGCGCGGGCTGCTCGTCTTCCGGGTTTTTTTGCGCCGCCAGCGCGATCACCTTCGAGGTCTGACCGCAGTCCTCGATCAACTTGAGCGACGACGGCCGCGAAACCAGGAACGGATGAATCTGACTCGGGAAAATCACGATGCCGCGCAACGGCAGCACCGGCAGGATCTCGGGAATCTCGGCCTTGCTCAGATCCTCTTCAATCTCGAAACGTTTTTCCCCTTTGGGTTTATCTGCCATAGGTCAATCGAACCTCGTAGGGGCAAACCCCGCCACGCCTTCCACGCAACCCAAATTTCACCGTAATATACAGTTGTGGCGCGGACAAGGTCACCTCTTGGATAAGAAGTTAATCACGGTGACCGGCTCGCGCTACTGATGAGGAAACATTGTCTAATATTGGGTTCGATAAGCTATTCAGCGAGGAAGAAGCCAACGAGCTGATTCCGCGTCTGGAAATTCTGATGCGCCAACTGCAGATGCAGGCGACGTCGTTGCGCACACGGATCGACGAATTATCGGTCACCGATCCCTCGATCCTGCACTGCACGATGAACGAAATCGTCGGGCGTTATCCCGAGCTGCGGTCGTTCGCGACCAACATGGCCGACGCCGCCGCGCAAATCGAATCGTTCGGATGCATCCTCAAGGATATCGAGATGGGGCTGATTGATTTTCCCTATGACGCGGACGACGAAGTTGTTTTCCTATGCTGGCAGTTCGGCGAGCCGCGCGTCGTCGCATGGCACAGCATCAACAGTGGATTTTCCGAGCGCCAGCCGCTGCCCGGCGCGCCGAACCGCTGGCTCAACTGACCAGCGAACAGCAGGAATTCTGACAGCCAAATGATTTTAACTTTGTCGATTTACCTGGCCGCACTTGGATGCTGGCTCGGCGGAATCGTTTTCTTCTCGTTTTTCACCGCGCCGGCGGTTTTCACGCGTCTGCCGACAGCCGAGGCCGGCCAGCTGATCAGCGCAATCTTCCCGCGCTACTACATGCTCGGCTACGTCGCGGGAACGGTGAGCTTCATCCTCGCGGTGTATTTCACCGCCGTGCGCGGACCGCGGATGTGGTGGGGCGCCACCACGGTCGCGTTGGCAATCGCGCTCGGAATTACCTTTTATGCCGGCACGGTCATTCTGCCGCGAGCCGACGCCATCCGCAGCGTCACCGAAGATCCAAATCCCGACGCTGCCCGCAAGGCGGAGTTCGACCGGCTGCACCACATGTCGGTGATTCTCAATGGCACCGTGCTGCTGTTGAATCTCGCCGCAATCGTGGGCACTTCGGGAGCGTTGACCGCGCGTGGCTGAGCATCGTTACAAGGCGGTCGTGATCGATTTATTCGACACGCTCGTCAACTGGAATGTCGAAGCGCTGCCGCTCATGCAATGGCGCGGGCGCGAAATTCGAAGCACGACTCCCCTGCTCTTCTCCGCGCTGGAAACGGCGCTCGGCGAGCGCTTCGACCGCGACACCTTCGCAGAGGCACACGCATCGGTTTACAGCGAGATATTCACCGAGCGAGCGAAGGCGGACGCGATCGAGACTACCTGCTTCGAGCGCTTCTCGCGCACGCTCAAACTGCTCGGCGTCGACGAGGACCGGGCAGCGCCCCTGGCCGAAAGCCTGCGCCGAATCCACATGGGACGGGTGCGCGAGGTCACCTGGGCGCCGAAGCCGCGAATCGACGCGATGAAAAGAATCGCCAGGCATCTGCGCGTCGGCTTGATCTCGAACTTCGACGATTCCGAGACCGGCCACCTCATCATGCATGACACCGGCATCCGCGAGCTCTTCGACGCCGTGATTATCTCGGCCGACACCGGCTACCGAAAACCCAACCCGCTCATCTTCAAAAAAATTCTCGACCTGATGGGGCTCGCGCCCGCCGATATCCTGTTCGTCGGCGATACTCCGCTCGACGACGTGCTGGGCAGCAAAGGCGTCGGGATGCATTCGGCGTGGATTCGCACGCGCGATCGCGAGCTGCCCGAGGGAATTCCTGCGCCCGACATCGTCATCTCGGACCTCGCGGAACTGCCCGACGCGCTTGGTTTGCAAGAATAGTGGCCGATCACGATCGAAGCCGCTTTGTCCGGGCGCTTGAAAGCGCGCCGTTCGCCGCGATGCTCGGGCTGAAGATCGAATCCGCCGCCGACGGCGCGGCGTTGGTGCGGATGCCATTCGACTTGCGGCTGCTCAACGAAGGCGGCCGGACCGCTCCCATTCACGGCGGCGCGATTGCCTCGCTGGCCGACGTTGCTGCATGCGCCGCGGTGTGGACTCTCGCCGAGACCGTACGCACCGCGACCATCTCGATCACGGTGAACTACACGGGCTTCGCCGTGAATTCCGACCTGACCGCCCGCGCCCGGGTGAAGCGGACGGGCAAGCGCATCGCCAGCCTGAGCGTCGAAATCGCCGACGCGTCCGACGCCCTCATCGCCGACGCGCTCGTCACCTACAAGATCGCCTAGCAAGATCGCTTGGCTCAATCCGGTCGCATACACTTGAACTGGTGTCATCGACTCTGGATAAAATCCGCCACGCCGCCGCGCCGCACGGACTCAATCTGGTCGCGGCGACTCCCGTGGCGCGCTACGACAACGAAGCCTCTATCAAGGGAATTGCGCGCGCCTCGGCGATCGATCCCCATGCACGCTCGATCGTCGTCATCGGCAATGGCGGCGGCGCGCTCTGGGATGCGCTCAAATCCCACGCGGCGCGCCATCCGCGATGGTGGGATCTTGAAAATCCGCTCGACGAATTCACTCGCGAAGTTGTCGAGCGCGACGTGGCCGGCCCCCTTCGCGCATCGGGCGCGCGATGCACCACCGTTTACCCGTTCATGAACAGCGGCCGCACGCTCAACTTCATCGAGCTGGGCAAGGTCGCGGGAGTCGCCGGGCCGAGCATCCTCGGCGTCACCGTGCATCCTGTATATGGACCGTGGATCGCATTTCGCGCCGCGCTCCTGCTCGACGAGGAGCTTGATTCACCGGGCGACGCGGTCGGCTTCGATCCGTGCCCCCGATGCACCGCGCGCACTTGTATTCCCGCGTGCCCGGCCGGCGCGGTAAGGGCAGATTCGGGATGGGACATCCCCAAATGCCTGACGCATCGCGTCGAAGTCGAGGCGGATTGCACGCCGCAATGCCACGCGCGGGCGGGATGCGTGCTCGGCCCCGAGCATCGTTACCCCGCCGACGAACTCGCCTATCATCAGATGCGCGCGCTGCGCTCGATGCGTCCGTACTACATCTCCCAGCTCAAACCCCGTTGAGAAACAGCTTGAGTCTGGCAACCTGAAGAGCGCAACGGGCGTGATTCTTTTCAGCGACGCGGATTTGCTTCGCGTCACGGCGAAGAAAACCCAACGCGGCCAGCGTGGGCGCGATTGTGGACGGCCAATTGGGCGGAAAAGAACAATTTCTACCTTCCGTTGTGGTTTTGTGACGGCTACGCTCTAGGGCTAGTTTCGTTCCGTCAAAAATTATTCCTGCCGCAAGTGCGGCTCGCCCGACTTCGGGCGAGCCGGGCGAGTACGGGACATCCTGGCGGTTGACCATACCGTACGCATAGCACGCCAAATCCGGCGGGGGCAGGATGAACTAGTTCATCCCGTTGATCGAAACCTAATGAGTGCCTGACTTTCTCGCCCTCTGCCAAACGCCGCGCTGCATGGCCTGCCACATCGCCTCGATGACAGCGGGCGAGGTGAAGTGAGCGTTCGGTGTCGAGGCGCGCGCGGCTTCGTATTCGTCCTTGGTCAGAAGTTCACGGAGTTGGTTCGCGACCGGCTGCCATTCCTGCGGCGGGTACGGGCGAAAGGCACCCGGCATCGCGCCCCATCCCGCGTAGCGGACGAGGATGGATTTTCCCGCTTCGGTCGCGTCGCGGTTTTCTGTTTCGATCAGTTTGAGGGTGCGGATGGCGTCGATGTTGGCGAGGGCTTTTTCCCGGAGGCTGCCCTCGCCGATGTGATGGGCTGAGGTTATCCGGAAGTCGCGGGCGGGTGTTTCTTCTTTCTCGGTCTCGAGTCCGCGAACGATCGTTGCGGCGGGCGGTCCTCGCTCGGCGGGAAGGTCCATTCGCGCGTCACCGTCTCCCACGCCGCCTGGTAGTCCATTTTCCAGACCGAGATCAGTTCGTACAGGAGGTCCCCTGCCCGCTCCTGAGTTTCGTGGAGCGTCTGCTCCAGTTGATGGTTGCTCTGGAGTTCGGCCAGCATCTTCGGGTGATGCGTCTGCCAGTGCTTGAGAATCATCTGGCCCAATCGGTTCGAGTCGTGCATCGGTGGCCTCCGGTTCTGGGGTGGTAAGTTCTTCCGCCGCTCTGGTGAAATCCGCTGGTCTGCCGGCGAAGAGATCGAGCTGCGAATAGTTGCGCGGCGGCCGGCGGAACCCTCTGCCCTGGTATGGAGTCGAAGCCATTCGTCGGAAGTTCCCTCCGTCAGCTCCGGCGGAACACAAACGCCGGGTCGCTACGGGTACGAGAAACTCACGGTTGTTGCTTACGCGGAATATTATCAACCAAAAGTTTTGAGGAATGGTTAAGCCCCTGAGGACACGGCTCTATCGGGGTGTTTTTGGCGAGGAGGAAAAGCGCGCAGCTAAGGGATGAGTGCCTGAGAACGCGGTCGGGAAAGGAGTCAGTTTCGGTGTTTCCGTACCAAGGCAAAGCAGAACGCGCCGGTTGCGGTGCCTTGGAAAGCCTTTGGACTCAAATCCGGGCTCAAACTTTGCGTTTGCAAACTGCGTGGTCTTGGTACTAGTTTGAATCGGGTTTCAAAACAGAAATTCCGCCTAATGTCGGCTTAGACTACGGCCGGGAAGAGGAGGCGAACATGCAAACAGCAGAGAAAACTACAACGACCACCGAAAAGCGCGGCCGATCAGAGAAGCATATCAAAACGGCGGGACGAGGCGCTGCAATCCCGGTCAAGTTCATTAAACAGCGAGTTTCCGTTAATTCTTCGCTCTTTGCTTTCCTTGCCAAGGGAAACAGCCACTGTCCATCCTAAACGGACGGTGCGGCGATGGGAAAATCTTCGCCGCTTTTCCGGGTTGCACGACACGAACACCTCGGATTGTGCGCCTACAGTGACGGGCATCTATGTTTAATATCTGAAGTGCCCGCGGGGTGGAGGGTTGTCGATAATCGTAGGGAAAGCGACCGGAAATTCATCGGCGCTCCCGTATATGTGGAGTATTTCCCCTTTTTGCAGTGCAACTTCAGGTGCCGGTTCTGTTTCTTCAGCGAATCCGAGTTATCTCAGCGAACGGGTCCAGACCTTGTCGAGGAAGTCACTGCTGGACTTCTGGATTATTGTTATCGTCACGGAGTCTACGAGATTTATCTCCTAGGGAACCTCTGCATAAGTT